>CAVTTD010000030.1:0-16763 GCA_963737525.1 uncultured Actinomycetota bacterium | reverse complement strand
CGTCGAACGCCGCACGCCATCCACCGAGGCTCGTCGGTCGCATCAGCATCCTCCGCGACCAGGACCTCGCGCACGTTCCCTTGCGGCGGGACCAAGAACCATGCGTTGTCGCCCGGGAACCACCGCAAGCGCCATTCGCCGGCCAAGTGAGGGAGTTCGGGCGACGACTCGACCCGCGGCACGCGGATGCAGCATCCGTGCTCGGTGCAGCGCTCCGCCACGACTTCGTCCGCCGTTCCTCATCCGAGGATCTTCTCCCGTGTCGTCACCTCCCCAACCGGCGAGCGACCTTAGCATCGGCTCCCCCCCCTCCGTGGAGCGAACGCCCTCAGGCGATGAGCCCATGTCTGCGCTCACGCTCCCAAGGGTCCGGACGACGTCCCCGAGCGTGCTGATCGACGCTTCGGTGATGGGGTCGAGCACGAGGATCAGCTCATCGGCGCCGGCCTCGGCCATCGCGCGGAGGCCTTCGCCGATCTCGTCCGGCGACCCTTCGAGCGGGGTGACTCCTTCCAGTCCGGCGCCTCGCGCTCGCTCCCCAGTCGGACGAGGACACACGCGCTCCGCTCGATCGAGGCGGGGTCGCGGCCGGCGCGTTCGCACGCCTCGTCGATCTCGCGCTGCTTCGCGCGAATCCCTCGGCCGTGTTGCCGTACCAGTCGAACCAGGTGTTCCAGGTCTCCACGTGGGGCAGCGTCGCGGCGAGGACACGCTCGCCCGTCGAACCGACCATCAGCGGCGGGCGCCGCGCGGGGCGGGGAGGAGCACGGCGTCGTCCACGCGGTGGAACCGGCCCTCGAACGTCACCCGCTCACCGTCGAGCAGGCGTCGCACGATCTCGAACGACTCCTCGAACCGAGACGCGCGGTGGTCGTACGGGATCCCGAACGCGTCGAACTCGGTTCGGTTCCATCCCGGCGCCCACGCCGAACCTCAGCCGTCCACCGCTCAGCTCGTCGACCGCGGCCGCCTTCTTCGCGAGCACCGCGGGGTTGTGGAAGTTCAAGCAGGCCACGAGGGGCCCGAGCCGCACCCGCTCCGTGATCGCGGCGAGTCCCGCGAGGACGTCCACGCTTCCCACGGCCCTCGCTCCGGCCGGTCGTCCCCGCGATAGAGGTAGTGGTCGCCGACCCAGATCGAGTCGAACCCGACCTCCTCCGCGGCGCGCGCCATCGAGGCGTACTCGGGCCACCGCACCTCTCGTTCGACCTCGGGAAGCTGGACGCCGATGCGCAGACCCTTCGCCATCCGCCGGAGTCTAGGGACGGGCGAGTCGTGCGCCGCGATCCACGCTCGAGCCCGCTGCTAGCATCCGCCCCTCGATGGTCGAGCTCGAGCGCCGAGAACCGCAGCCCGGCTCATCCACCGACCGGCCGTCTCCCGCTCGTCTGATCCTCCTGAGCTTCCTGATGCTGTTCGTCGAGCTCGGCCTGATCCGCTGGAGCGGCGCCTACGTCGTCTACCTCGCGTTCTTCACGAACTTCGTGTTGCTCGCGAGCTTCCTCGGCGTCGGGGTCGGGTTCCTCCGCGCCCGGGCACGAGGTGATCTCTTCCGGTATCTTCCCGGTGTTGCTCGTGGCGCTCGTCCTGTTCCTCGCCGTCTTCCCGGTCGAGGGAGGTCGCGTCGCGGGTCGGCTGCAGTTCGTCGGAGCCTTCGGGTGGCCGGCCCTGCCCAAGTGGCTCTCGCTCGGCGTCGTCTTCCTCCTCGCGTTCCTGATCATGGCCGCGATCGCGGAGGGCGTGGGTCGGATCTTCGTGCGGTTCGAACCGCTCGAGGCGTATCGGTGGGACATCCTCGGCAGCATCCTCGGGATCGCCGCGTTCTCCGTCCTCTCGTTCCTCGAAGCATCGCCGCTCGTCTGGGGCGTGATCGCCGCGGCGATCTTCGCCGCCGTGGTGCGACCGGCCGCATCCGCAGCTCGTGCCGCTGGCGGCAGCGCTCGTCGTCCTCGGGATCCTCTCGTTCGCCCCGAACACCAGATGGTCGCCCTACTACCGGGTGACCACGCGCGCCGCCTCGGAGGACGGGAGCGTGGCGATCAGCGTGAACGGGCGGCCGCACCAGCGGATCATGCCGCTCGCCTTCATGGAGGCGACCCAGACGTTCCGGTTCGAGCCGTACCGGCATGCACCGGACAACCCGCTGACCGATGTCCTGATCATCGGGTCGGGGAGCGGGAACGACGTCGCGATCGCGCTCTCGCGAGGCGCGGGGCACGTCGACGCCGTCGAGATCGATCCCCTGCTGTATCGGACTGGGGCGCGACCTCCATCCGGACCACCCGTACCAGGACCCGCGGGTCTCCGTGCACATCGAGGACGGCCGGTCGTTCCTGCACGACACCGAGCAGCGATACGACCTCGTCCTCTACGCGATCCCCGACTCGCTCACGGTCCTCGCCGGGCAGTCGTCGCTCCGCCTCGAGAGCTACCTGCTGACGCGCGAGGCGATGCAGGAGGTCCGCGACGCACCTGAAGCCGGACGGAGTCATCTCGATGTACCACTACTACCTGCCGGTCGTCGTGGATCGATACGCGGACGCGCTGACCCGGGTCTTCGGCGAACCGCCGTGCCTCGAGCTGACCGCCGGCGCCGGGCCGAGACCTCGGACGGTCCTCACCGCGAGCATGCGGCCCGACGATCTCTCTGTCGGGACCGCTGGTCGCGGCCTTCCGAGCTTCCCGCGCCGGTGACCGACGACCATCCGTTCGCGTACCTCGTCGGACACGGGATCCCGAACTTCTACCTGGCCACGCTGCTCGCGATCGTCCTCGGCTCCCTGGCCGCGATCCGGCTCGCGGCGGGACCGTTCGGGCAGATGCGGCCCTACGTCGACCTGTTCTTCATGGGCGCGGCGTTCCTGTTGCTCGAGACCTCGAACGTGGTCCGATTCGCCCTGCTGTTCGGCACGACGTGGTTCGTGAACGCGCTGGTGTTCGCCGGCATCCTCGTGTCCGTGTACCTCGCGATCGAGGTGGCTCGGCGCGTGCGGTTCCAACGGCCGGCCGTGCTCTATGCGCCGCTGTTCGCGGCGCTCGCTCTCGCCTGGGCGGTCCCGCTGGAGTCGCTCCTCGGACTCGGCTTCGTGCCGAGGTTCGCGGCGGCGGTGGGGCTCGGGTTCACGCCCGTCTTCATCGCCAACCTGGTGTTCGCCGACCGGTTCCGCGACGTGGGCTCATCGGGGGTCGCCTTCGGCACGAACCTCCTCGGCGCGATCGTCGGCGGCGTGGTGGAGTACGGCGCGCTCGTCATCGGCTACCGGGCGCTGCTCATCGTCGTGGCCGCGCTTCTACGCGCTCGCTTTCGCGACGGGTCGGTCGCATCTCGACCGGACCGGGCGAGCTGCGGTCGTGCCGGTGCCGCGGAGCCGGGGAGCCTAGGCCGCGCCGACCGGCGCGGGCGGCATCGGCGGCATCGCCGGTGCCGGCGCCGCGGACGGACGGCCGTGGATCGCGACCGCGAGCAGCCCGAGTCCCCAGATGCACCCGAGGAACCAGAGCCAGCCGCCGACGAACGGGATCAACGCCAGCAGCGCGGAGGACGACCCAGCCGACCAGGAACACCACGAACCGCGACGACGAGGACCGCATGATCATGTTCCCCACCGCCGATCGTCACCACGGCGTAGCCGAGGGTGTAGATGAACGCGAGCGCCAGCAACGGAAGATCCCGAGCGGCAGGCCGACGACGGTGATCAGCAGGAGCACCGACGCGATCGGCAGCAGGAAGAAGAAGCCCGCGCCCCATCCGATCGACGAGCCCAACCGGGTACGGGCGGCTTCGCGCACGGATGGGAAGAGCTGCGGGGCGAATACCAGCAAGAGCAGCCCGAGGATCAGGACCGAGACCGAGTAGGCGACCCACCACACGAAGCGTCCCCCGAAACCGATCTCGTCGATCTTGAACTCGGTCGCGACGCTCTTCCGCACACCGCGGACCGTCGCGCCCTCCTCGACCGTCGGTGCGGATCGCGTGACGAGGTCACCCCCGACCTTGGCGCCGGAGCGGACCACCAGGTCGCCGTTCAGCACGACCACATCCTGTCGCACGGTCCCGGTCACCTCCGCGTCACCGTTCAAGACGACCAGCGTGTCGCGGACCGTTCCCTCGATGAGGGCGGGACCGTTGAAGATGACGGCGGTGTCCACCGTCTCGTCGGCCGTGACGACGAGACGGCCGGTCATCACGATCTGGTCGGAGTTTCCGTCCGCTGCATCCCCCGCCTGGGCGAACGCCGGCGACGCCGCCAGCATCGACAGGAGGATGGCAACGCCTGCGACGGAGAACGCGCTGCGCGTTCGCAACACAGAAGCTCCGGCGATCCTTCGTGGGTTCGGCACTGTGTCCGACTGTAGGCATGATTCGTCCGATACCGCAAACCGATGACTGACGGGGATACAGCAGGTGGGGTAGCCTCGGCCCCCGAGTTCGCCACGAGGAGCGGCATGCGCTGTGAGAGCTGTGGCACCGAGAATCCGACAGGGCAAAGGTTCTGCGGTCATTGCGGCGCCGCTCTCACGCTGATCTGCTCCTCCTGCGGCGCCCCGAACCAGCCTTCACAGAGATATTGCGGCACCTGCGGAACGCAGCTCACGGGATCCGGGACGATGCCGAGCTCCCGCCGCGGCGGTTCCTCGCGCCGTTCCCACGACCGAGCGGCGTCTGGTCTCGGTGCTGTTCGCCGACCTCGTGGGGTTCACGACCTTCTCGGAATCGCGCGATCCCGAGGAGGTCCGGGATCTCCTGTCTCGCTATTTCGATGCGAGCCGCCAGATCGTCGGCCGCTACGGAGGGATCGTGGAGAAGTTCATCGGCGACGCGGTCATGGCGGTGTGGGGGACGCCGATCGCGCATGAGGACGATGCCGAGCGTGCGGTACGGGCTTCCCTCGAGCTGACGGCCGTCGTGAGAGCGCTCGGTGAAGAGGTCGGCGCGGCGAACCTCCGCGCCCGCGCCGGTGTCTTGACCGGCGAGGCGGCGGTGGCGCTCGACGCGGAGGGGCAGGGGATGGTCGCCGGCGACCTCGTGAACACCGCGTCGCGCATCCAGTCGGTGGCGGACCCGGGTTCCGTCCTGGTCGGCGAAGCGACGATGCGGTCGACGGACGACGTGATCGCCTACGAGAGCAGCGGGATCTTCGAGCTGAAAGGCAAGGCCGAGCCTGTCGAGCTCTGGCGAGCGGTGGCGGTCGTCGGTCTGCGGCGGGCGACCGGGCGATCGACGGTGCTCGAGCCGCCCTTCACGGGTCGCGATCGAGAGTTCCGCCTCATCAAGGAGCTCTTCCACGATGTCGGCCGACAACGGAAAGGTCCATCTGGTGTCCGTGCAAGGGGTCGGCGGCATCGGGAAATCCCGTCTCGTCTGGGAGCTGAACAAGTACATCGACGGGCTGGTGGACGACATCTGGTGGCACCAGGGCCGCTGTCTGGCGTACGGGGAGGGCGTCGCGTTCTGGGCACTCGCGGAGATGGTCCGCAGCCGCGCCGGGATCCTCGAGGACGAAGATTCCTCCTCTGCGTTGCCCAAGCTGCTCGCGTCGGTCGAGCTGCACGTCGCCGATGAAGCTGAACGGCGTTTCGTGGGGCCTCGGCTCGCGCATCTGCTCGGGCTGGAAGAGAGAGGATCCGGAGACCAGGAGAACCTGTTCGCAGCCTGCCGGATCTTCTTCGAACGTCTCGCCGAGAAAGGACCATCGGTGATGGTGTTCGAAGACATCCACTGGGCCGACAGCGCGCTCCTGGACTTCATCGAATACCTCGTCGAATGGTCGCGCGATCGTCCGATCTTCGTCGTGACGCTCGCGCGGCCGGAGCTGGCCGAGCGACGGCCCGCCTGGGGTGGCGGCACGAGGAGCTTCACCTCGATCTTCCTGGAGCCACTTCCCGCAGATCAGATGGACTCCCTCCTGCGGGAGCCCATCCCGGGGCTCCCCGACGAGCTCCGCACCCGCATCCTGGAGCGGGCCGAGGGGATCCCGTTCTACGCGGTCGAGACGGTGCGGATGCTGATCGACCGAGGCATCCTGGTCCGGGAGAACGGGGCGTACCGGCTCGAGGGATCGGCGGACACCCTCGAGGTGCCCGAAACGCTCCAAGCGTTGATCGCCGCCCGGCTTGACGGCCTCGCACCCGAGGAACGGCGACTCCTGCAGGACGCCGCCGTGCTCGGACGGACCTTCACCCTGCAGGGGCTCACGGCGATCACGGGACTCCCGGAAGAGGAGGTGACAGGCCTCCTCGCCGCGCTCGTCCGCAAGGAGGTGCTCTCGATCTCGATCGACCCACTCCTGTCCGACCGGGGTCAGTACGGGTTCCTCCAGGACCTGGTCAAGAAGGTCGCCTACGACACGATGTCGAAGCGCGAACGGAAATCCCGGCATCTCGCGGCCGCCTCGTATCTCCGGTCCGTCGTCGACGAGGACGAGATCGTCGAGGTCGTCGCGTCCCATTACCTCGATGCCTACCTGTCGGCCCCCGACGACGAGGATGCGGGGACGATCAAGGCCGACGCGCTCGAGACCCTCGTGAAGGCGAGCGAGCGAGCTGCGTCGCTGGGGGCCAACGAGGAAGCGCAGCGCTACGCAGAGCGGGCCATCGAGCTGAGCGACGACCCCATCACGACCGCGGAGCTCCACGAGCGCGCCGGTGCACTCGCGGCCGCGAGAGTGGACACCGTCGCGGCGGAACACTTCGAACGCTCGATCGAGATCTTCGAGTCGCAGGGGGCGACGCATCCGGCGGCGCGCGTGTCGGCCCGGCTGGCCGAGCGCATCTGGGATGGAGGGCGGCTCCAGGAGGCGCTCGATGTGATGGATCGCGCCTTCGATGTCCTCGCGACCGAAGCGCAGGACGCGGATCTGGCGGCGCTCGCGGCGCAGCTCGGCCGCTTCCTCTTCTTCGCCGGAGACCTCCCGCGGGCGAGCGAGCGGATCGAACGAGCGCTCGACATGGCCGAGGTCCTCGACCTGCCGGAGGTCCTGTCCATGGCTCTGAACACGAAGAGCCTGATCCTGTTCTCCCTCAGCCGTACCAGGGAGAGCCTGGCGCTGGTTCGAACCGCCCTCGCCGTGGCCCTCGAACACGACAAGCCATCGGCGGCTCTTCGCGCGTACAACAACCTCGCGGATCTCACCCAGAACGCGGACCGGTACGCCGAGGCGAGGCAGTTCCTCGAGGATGGCCTCGCCCTCGCCCGCCGCGTCGGGAACCGCTATTGGGAAACGATCTTCCTCGGCTTCGCCTACCCGAACTTCGCGCTCGGGAGATGGGACGAGACCGTCAGGATGATGAGCGAGCTGCAACCCGAGTGGTTCTCTCATACGAGGGCCGCGTTCAACCAGGGCTTCGTGGCGTTCGGCGTCGCGGTGCACGTCCATCGGGGCGATCTCGATGCGGCAGCCATGCACCTCAAGCGGTTCGCCGAGCTGGAGTCCTCGGCCGACGTCCAGGACCTGACCGAGTTCGCGTGTGGGAAGGCGTGTCTGTTATTGGCGGAAGGGGATGCGGACGGGGCTCTCCGAAACGCCGAAGAAGGGATCTCGGGCCAGCGATCGCTCTCGACGATCGATCATCGGGTGAAGGAATCATTCGTCACGGCCGTCGAGGCCGCCTTCGCGATGGGGGATCTGGCCAAGGTCGAGGAGCTTCTCGACACGGTTCGGTCGCTCCCGCCGGGCCGTCGGACGCCATTCCTCGCGGCCCACTCATCGAGGTTGGGCGCGCGGTTGTCGGCCGATCGAGGCTCGGGTGGTGACGTGGCATCGGCGTTCAAGGGAGCCGTCGGCCTCTTCCGGGAGATGGGGATCCCGTTCTGGATGGCGGTCACGATGCTCGAGTACGCGGAGTGGCTTGCAGGTCAAGACCGCGTGGATGAAGCCTCCGCATCACTCACCGAGGCGCGGGAGATCTTCGAGCGTTTGGAGGCTCGGCCGTGGCTCGAACGACTCCAGCGGGTGGATGATCGGGAAACCGCGACCCCCTGATGGACACCTGGGACGCGATCAGGACCCGGCGAAACGTCCGTGAGTTCGATGACCGCCCGATCCCCGCAGAGGACCTCGACCGGATCGTGGCGGCGGCGGCCCTCGCGCCGAGCTCGATGAACGAACAGCGCTGGGCGTTCGTCGTGTGCCGCGAGAAGGCCAACCTCGATGAGCTCTCGCACGCGGGCGACTACGCGGATCACGTCGCGAGGGCCGCCGCCGCGATCGCGTTCCTCACCCCTCGAGCGGACGACGTCGCCGAGCGAGAGAGCATCGCGTTCGACCTCGGGCAAGCCGTGGAGAACGCGATGCTCACCGCGTGGGAGCTGGGGATCGGCAGCTGCCACGGTTCGGTGTATGACGAGCCCCGGGTCCGCGAGCTCCTGGCGTACCCACCCGAGATGACGTGCGACCTCGTCGTTTCGTTCGGATACCCGGCCGATCCGTCCTCCCTCGCGCCGCCCGGGTCCCGGGGAGGGCGGAAGCGCCTGAGCGAGCTGCGGCACGAGGAGCGCTTCGGGAGCTGACCGTCGGCCGACGAGGCGCAGCCGAGGGGAACCGATCGACTCCCGGCGGGCGTATGTATGGGGCAACCGGGAGGAGGACTTCCACTGACGGGCCGAGATGGGAAACGACGCCGGAGTGTGGCCAGCCCGCTCTGGAAGAAGGCGCCGCTTGCGCTCGTCCGCTACCCGGGCCTGCTCGCGGCGGTGATGGTCGGTGCATTGCTGCTGTCGTTGGTGGCGGCCGCATACCCGCTCTTCCTGTCGAGGTCCGAGGGCGAGCTGCTCGAGTCGGCGATCGCGAACCCCACGATCACTCCCTACGGCGCCGGGATGTTCTACAGCGTGACGAACGTCCGGTTCGGGGAGAAGGTGCGACGCGGAAGCGACGTGGAGCTCGCGGACCGATTGGACCAGGCGTTCACGCGGCTCGCGGCCGCCGGGCCGCATCTCGCACGCCCGGTTCGCTACGCGTTGGGATCCCAGGTTGCCGTGACGCTTCCCGGCGGCATCCAGGCCGAGACCGGCCCCGTGGCCGGGTGGCTGTTCTCGGGTACCGACGCCGCGCGGAACGTCGACGTCGTCAGCGGGAGCGAGGCCGGCGGCGCGATGGTTCCCGACCTCATCGCGGACGCGTTCGACCTCGAGCCCGGTGACACGATCGACATCACCGGCGGCCGGCGGACGGTGAGCCTGAAGGTCGGGGGTATCTACCGGAGCCTGTACTCGCAGCCACGGCGGGACTATTGGCTGCCCTGGAGCGAGCAGATCTTCCCGCAATGCTTTGACTGTTCCGCGCCGCCGCAGTTCATCCTCGTCGGTCCGAAGGAGCTGGTCGATCTGACGAAGGAGGTCGGCGAACGCGACGCCGATCTCGGCTGGGTGGCACCGGTGGACGGGCTCCCGCTCTCCCTGGACGAGGCTCGCCAGGTCAATCTCTACACGCACGCGCTCATACGCGAGGTGACCGATCGGCGGACCGCAGTCGGCCGACTGTTCCGGTGCTGCGGGAGGGACTTCATCCTCGGGCCCTTCTTGGGTCGGCGAGATACGGAGTTCCGCTCGGCGATGCCGCTCGTGATGCGCGAGGTGGAACGTCGCGCCGCGACCGTCGAGGGACCGCTGCGGCTCCTCCTCATCGCCGGGTTGGGGGTGGCGGCGGCCGTGGTTGCGGCCGCCGCGGCCTTCGCGGTGGCCGGCCGCCGCACCGAGGCTGCGCTCCTCCACGCGCGCGGGTGGGGCCCCGTGCGGTTCGCGGTCAAGTCCACGCTGGAGGCCGCGATCCCGGTCGCGCTGGGAGCCGCCGGCGGCTTGGCTCTTGGGTGGTGGCTCATCTCGGCGTTCGGGCCGGCGGCGCCGACGGCCGCGTCGGCCCGGACCGCGTCGCTCACCGCGGCGGCGGCCGCCGGCGCCGCCGGCCTGTTCGTCCTCGGCGTCGTCTCCGGGCGTGTCGTTCCTCCGGACCTTCGAGGTGCATTCGCTCAAGCGCCGGCTCGCGTGGGTGCCCTGGGAGGTGTTCGCGATCGCGGGGGCGCTCTGGGTGCTCACCCGGCTTCACGCAGGAGGCGCGCTCATCAAGGACACGCGACTGGACATCACGCGGCCGAGCGCGCTCCTGCTCGCGTTCCCGGTCCTGTTCGTCGCGGGGTTCGCGGCGCTCGGCGCCCGGCTCGCCGTCGAGGCGCTCCGTCGGACGGGACCGAAGCTCGGTCGCAACTCGCCGGTCGCGTACCTCGCCGTCCATCGGATGACCGGACTCCCGCGGCTCACCGTTCTCCTCGTCTCGGCCGCGGCGCTCTGTCTCGGGGTTTTCGTGAACGCGCAGACGATGGTCCGCTCGCTCCGAGCCACGGTCGACGCGAAAGCCGGCGTCTTCGTCGGGAGCGACGTCCAGGTCTGGGTGGACCACGACGCCCCACCACCGGGGGACTTCCCGCTGCCGATCACCCGAGCCACCCGCTTGAAGTACGCCGGTTCGCTCCTGCCGGGCGGGCAGCGCTTCGACATGGTCGGGATCGATCCGACGACGATCGTCGGCGCCGCGTTCTGGGACGACTCGTTCGCCGACGAACCGCTCGGCGACATGGTGTCTCGGCTCAGCCGGCGGAGCGGGCCGCTCCCCGTCCTGCTCGTGCAGGGTCAGGGGACCCCGACGGCGATCGAGGTGTCGAACGCCGAGACCCCGCATCGAGGTGGTCGGCCGCGCGCGGGCGTTCCCGGGTGTCTACTCCGACGACCCGATGCTCGTCGTGGATGCGGCCGGGCTCGAGGAGCGGCTGGGCGGCCAGCACGACCCGCTCCGACGCCCGGGCGCGCGGACCGAGCTCTGGATCGCGGGGGATACGGATCAGGCGCTCGCGGCGATCAGCCGGCTCGACGCGTTCCCCCTCGGCACGCTCACCGCCCAGGACGTGGAGGACGTGCCGTTCATCCAGGCGGCGATCGAGACGTTCTCGATGCTGAACGTGCTGGGCCTCGCCGCAGCGCTGCTCGTGATCGGTGTGCTCGTCGTCTACCTGCAGGCCCGTCAGCGGGCGAGGACGGTCTCGAACGTGCTGTCGATACGGATGGGGATGCGCGACCGGCAGGCGAGGGCCGCCCTGATCCTCGAGCTCGCGGCGATGCTCCTGGTCGCCTTCGTCCTCGGCGCGTCGCTCGGGATGGTGGCAGGCCGGCTGGTCTCCCCGCTGCTCGATCCGCTCCAGACGATCCCGCCGGCGCCGCTGTTCGACGCCCCGCTCGCCGTCGTCGGGTGGACCCTCGCCGGGCTGGCCGTCGTCGCCGTCGCCGGAGGATGGCTCGTGCATCGGCGCGCATCCGCCGTCGACCTGGGGGAGGTGCTCCGAGTTGCCGAATGAGCCCGTCCCGGCGCGCTGCGTCGACCTCGTGAAGACGTATCGAACGCCGACCGGCGCGGTGCACGCCCTCCGCGGGGTCACGCTCACCTTCCGACCCGCCGCGTTGACCGCGGTCGTCGGTCCGTCCGGGAGCGGGAAGTCGTCGCTCCTTCGAGTGCTGACCGGCATCGACCGGGCGACCTCCGGAGGCGTTTGGGTCGGGGATCGGAACGTCGGACGGATGTCCACGCGGGGGCTTCGCCGACTCCGCCGCGACGTGGTCGGCTACGTCTTCCAGCGACCCTCGGACAACTTCCTGCCGAACCTCACGATCGGTGAGCATCTGCGGCTCGCCTCCGGCCGATCCGGCGACGCGGGGGACGTCGAGATCCTCGAGCGGCTCGGCATCGGTCACCGCATCGACCACCTGCCCGACGAGCTCTCCGGCGGAGAGCAACAGCGAGCGGCGTTCGCCCAGGCGGTGGTCGCGGGCTCCGCGGTCGTGGTCGCCGACGAGCCGACCGCCGAGCTCGATTCCGAGTCCGGACGGCTGGTGATGGACGGCGTACGCACCCTGGTCGATGCCGGCGTGACGTTCGTGGTGGCGACCCACGATCGCGCCGTCCGTCGGCTCGCGGACGAGGTCATGGAGCTCGATCACGGTCGGGTGAAGGGGACGCATCCCGAGGGGCCGAGTGGCCCCACCGCGGCTGCGCGCTTCTACGGGAGCGCGCGGCTCCCCGTGGATCCGACGGATGCGGCGGTGTCGGTGCGAGACCTCAGCAAGGTGTTCCACCACCACGGTGGGGACGTCGTGCACGCGCTGGAGTCGGTGAGCCTGGATGCGCGACCCGGTGAGCTCGTGGGGCTCGTCGGCCGTTCGGGCTCCGGGCAAGACGACGCTGCTCAACGTGATCGCCGGCTGGGAGCGGCCGAGCGCCGGCGAGGTGCGGTGGCGCGAGGAGGTGGATGCGTCCTCGCCCGCATGGTCCGCCGTCGCGGTCATGCCGCAGAAGCTCGGGCTGATGGAGGAGCTCACGGTCGAGGAGAACATCCAGTATCCCGCCCGACTCGCGGGCACCCTCGAGGAGCGATCGGATGACATCGAGGAGCTGATCGACGGGCTCGGTCTCGGAGAGCTCCGGTCCCGGTATCCCCGCGAGGCCTCGGTGGGGGAGCAGCAGCGGACCGCGATCGCTCGCGCGCTGTCGGTCCCGACGAGCGTGCTGCTCGCCGACGAGCCCACCGCGCATCAGGACACGGCGTCGGCCGAGCGCGTCTTCGCCGCGCTCCGCCGCGCCGCCGACGCCGGCACGGCCGTCGTCGTCGCCACCCACAACCCGGAGGTGATCCGTCACCTCGACCGGGTGCTCACCATGGCGGACGGACGCCTCGAAGAAGCCCCCCGCTGAGTTGCCCATTCGTCCTTCGCCACGTCATGCTGCTGACATGACCGGTGACGGGGGGGCGAGTCGTCGCGTCTCGATCGGCCTGCTGCTGTTGCTGGCACTGACCTCCTGCGCGAAGGACGACAACAGCGTGGGAGTCGGCTCCACCGAGAGTCCGACGGTGTCACCCACCCCCACGGAGAGCCCTGCAGCGACCTGCGACGAGCCCTCCCAGACCAAGATCGAGCTCGTGGCGAGCAGCGCACACTTCGACGTGAAATGCCTCGTGGCTCCCGCAGGTGAACCTCTGACCGTCACGCTCAAGAACAAGGACAGCTTCAACCACAACTTCTCGGTTTACACCCTCGATTTCAAGAGCGAGTTCACGGGCGACATCTCGTACGGGGGAGAGACGTTCCACTACAAGGTCCCCGCGCTCGAGCCCGGCCAGTACCTGTTCCAGTGCGACATCCACCCTAGGGATATGTCCGGCCCACTCATCGTCGAGTAGGCCCTTCCAGCACGACCCGCCCGCGACGCAGAGCGTTCGCTGCCATGTCCTCCATCTGGGCCATGGAAACCCACGGCGAAGGACTACAGCAGCCGGTGATTCCTACCGATAGAAATCCCAGTTGGTCCCGATCACGCGGAGCGAACGGGTTATCGTTCGCGGCGGTGAGCGGGCTCGCCTATGGATCCCGACGCCCTCGAACACGACAGGAGAACGACAGAGATGAAGTCCTCGCGCCGCCCTCGAACGGTCCACCGACTCTCGCCGTTGGCGATCCTGCTCGCCGCGGCTCTCCCGGGCCTCATCTCCATACCATCGGTCTCGCTCGCGGCTCCGATGCCCTCGCTCTCCGTCAACGACGTCACGGTCACCGAAGGCAACGCCGGGACGGTGACAGCCACGTTCACCGTTACCCAGGACATCCGAGGCAAGTCCTCCGTCAGGTACTCGACCGCGAGCGGAACCGCCACGAGCCCGGACGACTTCCTCTCGAGGACCGGCAGGCTGAAGTTCGCGGGAGGTCATCGGACGAGCAAGGTCGCGATCACCGTGGTCGGCGACACGCTCGACGAGTCGAACGAGACCTTCTTCTTCCGTTTGAGCAGCCCGGTCGGCGCGACGCTCTCCGATGGAGAGGGCAAAGGGACGATCACCGACAACGACGCGCCGCCATCGGTGTCGTCGGTTGCCACCGTGGCCGTCCCCGAAGGCAACAGCGGAGACACCCCTTCCGCCTCGGCCGACGTCACGCTGTCCGCGCCGAGCGGGCGGATGGTCTCGGTCGACTACACGACGGTCGGCGGATCCGCGGCCGAGGGCAGCGACTACGAGTTCGCCGCCGGCACGCTCGAGTTCGCTCCCGGACAGACCATCGGTTCGATCGAGGTCACGGTCCTCGGTGACGATGCGACCGAGGGCGACGAGACCTTCGACGTCGATATCTCCAACCCGGTGAACGCCACGCTCGGGACACACCCGACCGTGGTCACGATCCAGGACAACGATCCGATCCCACCGGGCTCGGCGGTCCTGAACGTGACCGGTGCAACCGTCCGAGAGGGCAACACGGGGACAACGACGCTGACGTTCACCGTCACCCGGTCGGGCGAAACGACGACGCCGGTGAACGTCGATTTCCTGACGACGAACGGCACCGCTCTCGCGCCCTCGGACTACGTGAGCAACTCCGGCAACGTGTCGTTCGCCGCGACGGTGACGACGGCGACGGTCGATGTCCAGATCAACGGTGACCGTCGGCTCGAACACCGCGAACGGTTCTTCCTGAGCCTCCTCAACCCCTCCCTCGGAGCAGCGATCGAGCACGGACAGGCGCGCGGTTTCATCCGCGACGATGACACGCGGACGAGGTTCACCACGAGCAAGGTCAACGGGCAGATCCGCGTCCGTGGTCGGCTCACCCCCGCCCATCCGGGGAAGAAGATGGTGGTCACCCTGTCCCGCCGGAGGAACGGTGTGTGGGTGCGCGTGGCCTTGAAGCGACCGTTGCTCATCGGCAGGACCGACCTGAACGGCGACGGCTTCCGCGACAGTCGCTTCTCCACGCGATTCGCTCGACCGAGTCCCGGCCGATGCCGGATCGTGGCCAGGTTCCGGGGAGACGCCGGTCACGGACCGAGCCATTCCACGAGATTCATCCGCTGCTGAGAGATCGAAGGGCGGTCGTCGTCCGCCGGTCCGTTCCGGTCCGGCGGACGACGTGACCATCTGCTCGGCGTCGAATATCCTCTCCGTCGTGGAGCGCCCGGCGATCTCGGAGCGTTTCCGCAGGTAGAGAAGGGCGCGTAGCTCAGCGGGAGAGCGCTTGCTTCACACGCAAGAGGTCGGAGGTTCAAAACCTCCCGCGCCCACAGATCAAGCACACCAGATCGAGGCCGTCGCCGCCTAGCGTGGCTCGAGTGGCTCGGGCCTCGAGCGGGCCTCCGGTCCTGAGTTCCCTTCGTTCTGCGCTTTCAGGTTCTTGACCACACAGGCCGATACCACCGGGGGAACCTGAGAGGGGTACAGCATGTCCCGCGTCCTCGTGATCGATGATGAGTCGATAGTCGGCGTGGTCCTTCGCCTCGCGCTTGATGCGAAAGGCCATGAAACCGTCGTGGCCGAGGATGGGAAGACAGGCATCGAGATGGCGAGGGCCGAGCGCCCGGACGCGATCGTGCTCGACTTGATGATGCCGGGCGTGAACGGTTTCGACGTGCTGGGCGCATTTCAGCAATCTGCCGAACTGGATGAAGTGCCCGTCCTCGTCTTGACCGCAGTCACGGTTTCACGGGCTCGCGAACGCTGCCTCTCGGAAGGAGCTGACGCAGTGATCACCAAGCCGTTCGACCCGCAAGACGTGGCAGACGCGGTCGACTCACTGCTTTCAGTTCCCACTTAGGCGTACCAGTCAGCGTCGGGCGTAGGGAACTCGGGTGCTCACGATTGAGCATCGCGCGTAGGGGGTCCGATCGCGCGAGGCCGAGTTAGCAGCGCCAGGGGATTCAAGTGAGAAGGGCTCCCGGCCGATTCCTCCCGGAATGGACGCCCAACCCAAGAGCGACCTCCAGGCCCAGCGGGAGGCTCAGTTCGTCCAGGACGTCGGTGCCTTCGTGCGCCGGGATTTCGAGGCGATCGAACGGAAGATGCGCTCGGACGTCGTCATGCACCTCCCCGGCTCGTCCTGGCTCGCGGGCACGTATCGAGGTCTCGACGAAGTTGGGCGCTGTGTCCTCGGATTGAGGCACGTTCTCGACTCGAGTGAGGACCACATCTCCTTCCTCCACGAAGGGGACCAGATGATCGTGCGACACGACATCATGGTCCACGGCCCGAAGCATCAGGTCGCGATGACGCTCCTGATCCGGTTCCGCTTTGGCGCAGACGGGAGGACCGAGTCCATCTCGGTCGAGCCCAGCGATCTCGGGCTGTTCGATCACGTCCTGAACGTCGCACTCAAGGACTCGGCGGCCTCCTAGATCGATGGAGCTCCCGATCGCCCCGATCCGTGAAGGAATGACCCCCGACACAACGCGTTCACATCCGTGACGTAAGCTCCCCGGCTACGTCTGTCGGAGGGGGAATCACCATGCTCACGGGAACGCGGACCGCAGCTGCACGCGCGGTCGACCTTTGGAAGGTCTTCGGCGAGGGCTCTGCGGCCGTAGAAGCGCTCCGCGGCGTGTCCATCGAGTTCGCGGCCGGCGAGTTCACGGCCATCATGGGCGCTTCGGGCTCGGGCAAGTCAACCCTGCTCCACTGCATGGCGGGTCTGGACAAGCCCACCTCGGGCACGATCTGGATCGGCGATCAGGACTTGACGCATCTCAAGGACCGGGACCTCACCGAGATCCGGCGCGATCGTGTGGGCTTCGTCTTCCAGGCGTACAACCTGGTGCCGACGCTCACGGCGGGCGAGAACATCACGCTGCCCAACGACATCGCCGGCCGCGACGTGGACCGGGCACGCTTCGACGAGGTCGTCGACACGATCGGGACCCGCGACCGCCTGACGCACCTCCCCGCCGAACTGTCGGGTGGGCAAC
>CAVTTD010000029.1:0-28515 GCA_963737525.1 uncultured Actinomycetota bacterium | reverse complement strand
GGATCGCCGCTGCCGATCCGGCGAACGATCGCCCGGGATGGCGCAGGCCGCCGCGATCCCGCAGGTGACCACGTTCCGGACCGTGGACGCGACCTCGCTCGAGGAGGTCCGCGGGGAGCTCGACGTCTCTCCCCTGCCGGTGTTCATCGCCGCGCTCTGCCGGACGATCGCGACGCATCCGACCCTCAATGCGGCCTGGGCCGACGACGCCATCATCGTCCATACGGACGTGCACGCCGGCGTCGCGGTCGACACCGAACGGGGTCTGCTCGTCCCCGTGATCCGGATGCCGGCTCGCGGGAGGTGGGCGACCTCAGCGCGGAGATCAGACGCCTGGCCGAGGCCGCGCGCGCCGGGACCCTGTCGCCCGACGAGGCGACAGGCGCCACGATCTCGGTCAGCAACACCGGGAGCTACGGCAGCGAGGCGGGGACCCCCCTGCTCAACCCACCGAACGCCGTCACGATCGCCCTCGGCGTGATCCGACCGCGCGCCCTCGTCACGAGCGGCGGCGCCGTCGAGGCGCGACCTGCGTGCACGATCAGCCTGACGTTCGACCATCGCGTCCTCGACGGCGCCGCCGCCGGCCGCGCGCTCACCGACCTCGTCGATCTCCTCGAGGACGCCGACGCTCTTCGCGCGCTGCCGCGATAACGTTGCCCGCCATGAAGCTCGTGTCCCTCCTGCCGTCGGCGACCGAGATCGTGTTCGCGCTCGGCCTCGGGGACTCGCTGGTCGGCGTCACCGACGAGTGCGATTTCCCGCCCGAGGCCGTCACGAAGCCGGTCGTCTCGCGTAGCGCCCTGCCCCAGGGCCGCCCGCTGTCCGCCCGCGAGATCGACCAGGCGGTGCGGGGGAAGCTGGACGCGAAGCAGCCGTTGTACGTCTTGGACACCGATCTCCTCCGGCGCGAGCAGCCGGACGTAGTGCTCACCCAGGACCTCTGCCGGGTCTGCGCCGTGCCCTCGGGGCAGGTCCAGGAGGCGCTCGATTCGCTCGGCCTGCCCGACGCGAAGGTGGTGTCGCTCGACCCGAACACGCTGGAGGAGGTCATCGCGCAGATCGACGTGGTCGGCAAGCAGTTGGACCGAGTCGAGGAGGCCGCGAGCCTGACCGAGTCGCTTCGGATGCGCGTGGCCAAGGTGAAGGAGGTCGGGATCCCGTCTCCCGACCCTGAACGTCTTCTGCCTCGAATGGTCCGACCCGCCGTTCGCGGCCGGCCATTGGGTGCCGGACATGGTGGGGGCGGCGGCCGGCGTCAACCTGCTCTCGGAGAAGGGCGGTCCCTCTCGCGTCGTCACGCACCGCGAGATCCGTGACGCGAACCCCGAGGTGATCGTGTTCATGCCGTGCGGCTACTACCTCGAGGAGGCCGAGGAGGAAGGGGGATGGGTGTTCGAGCACGCGGAGCTCCGTGAGACGCCCGCCGTGCGGAACGGCAACGTCTTCGCGGTGGACGCGACATCGTACTTCTCCCGTCCCGGGCCTCGGATCGTGGACGGACTGGAGATCCTCGCCTGGGCTCTGCATCCCGACGCCTACCCGGAGCCCCCGCCCGGCCGCATCTCCCGCGTCGGCTAGGCTCGCGGGCGATGGCCGGACAGAACCTCGTCACGCCCGAGGACCTGGGCAAGCGCGTGTCGTTCCAGTTCGAGCTCCCCAACGGCTACGTCGGCGAGGCGGTCGGCATGTTCGAACGCTGGGACGAGGACGCGGAGACCTACTTCGTCCGGAAGCGGGACGGGACCGAGGTGCGCGTGCCGGCGCGCGGCGTGCGCCACGGCAAGGTCGTGGAGTGAGCTAGGAGGCCTTGGCGAGTCCGCCGAGGACGCCGATCAACTCTTCGACGTCGAAGGGCTTCGGGACGAAGGCGTCGGCGCCGAGCGCCGTGGCCTTGGCTTTGTCGTCCGGCCCGGTGAGGGCGCTCACGATGACGATACGAGGCCGCTCCTCGACCGGCAGCTTGACCAGCTCGTGGAGGACGGCCCACCGTCCATCTCCGGCATCATGAGGTCGAGCACCATCAGCTTCGGGTGGTGCTTCTCGAGCTCCTCGAGCGCCTCGATGCCGTTGCTGGCCGTGTAGGTCTGGTAGCCCTCGTGCTCCAGGCTGAACCGAAGCACCCAGGCAACCTGCGGCTCGTCGTCGACGACGAGCACGCTCCCATGACCCTGTTCGCTCATGTCATCTATCCCTACGGCCTCCGGCGCCCCACGCTGGATACGTCCAACGGGCTTTTCCCCCTGGGCCGCCTGGCCTCCACCGTCCGACCGATGCTCTCAGCACGGGTGACAGACACGTAGTCATCATGAGGGAGCAGGAACGAAGCGCAACGACATCGTCACATCAGTCGGATGCCGGACTGGCTCGAGACCTCGCCGATCCGGGATGCCCCGTGGCCGCTGCGAGTGAGCACGTCCTCGACCGCCTCGGGCGCCACGACCAGGGCCATGCCGACGCCCATGTTGAACGTCGCGAACATATCGTCGTCGGAAGCTCCCGACGCCTCCTGGAGCAGACCGAAGATCGGGTGCTCGGGCCAGGTACCCGGTGGATCGTGGCCCCGAGGTCCTCCGGAAGGACCCTGGGGAGGTTCTCGAACATGCCGCCGCCGGTCACGTGGGCGGCCGCATGGAGCAGGCCGTCGCGCGCGAGCGAAACCACCCCCGGCGCGTAGATCGCGCAGGGCTCGAGCAGCTCGTCGGCGAGCGTCCGGTCGAGTCCCGGGGGGGTGTGGTCGAGATCGAACCGCTGGAGGAGCGCCGAGCGCACCAACGAGTAGCCGTTCGCGTGAAGGCCGCTCGAGGCCAACCCGACGACGATGTCGCCCTCGGCGACCCGGTGCGGGCCGAGGAGGGCGGCTTCTTCCACGATCCCGACGCAGAAGCCTGCCAGATCGAAGACGTCATCCTCCATCACGCCGGGGTGCTCGGCGGTCTCGCCTCCGAGCAGAGCGCACCCGGCCCGGCGACATCCTTCCACCACACCTTCGACGATCGAGGCGACCCGCGTGGGCTCCACCCGGCCGACGGCCAGGTAGTCGAGGAAGAACAACGGCTCGGCGCCGGTGCAGGCGACGTCGTCGGCGCACATCGCGACGAGGTCGATGCCGACGGTGTTCAGCCGGCCCGTCTGACGCGCGATCTCGAGCTTGGTCCCCACCCCGTCGGTGGCCGCGGCGAGGAGCCGGCCCTCGCCGATCCGGTAGAGGCCGGCGAAGCCACCCACCTGATCGGCGACCTCCGGGCGCCGGACGCTCGCGGCGAGGTCGGCGATCAGGGCGACCGCCTTGGCCGCGGCCTCGGTGTCGACGCCCGCGTCCCGGTACGCGGGGCTCACGCCGTCGGCAGCCGGAGCTGATCCTCCAGCACGAACTTGCCGGCGTGCTCGGGGACCGCGATCGGGTACTCGCCGTCGAAGCACGCGCGACAGAAGTCCTCGGCCGGCTCCCCGGTCGCGCGGACCAACCCGTCGAGCGAGAGGTAACCGAGGGAGTCGGCGCCCACGAACGCGCGGATCTCTCGACGGCGAGATCGGCCGCGACGAGCTCCGCGCGCGTGCTCATGTCGATCCCGTAGAAGCATGGCCAGCGGATCGGGGGCGCCGTGATCCGGATGTGCACCTCGGTCGCGCCGGCCTCCCGGAGCATCGACACGATCTGCCTCGTGGTCGTGCCCCGGACGATCGAATCGTCGACGACGATGAGCCGCTTCCCCCGGATGGTGTCCGGCAGCGGGTTCAGCTTCAGCTTCACGCCGCGCTCCCGCAGCGACTGGGAGGGCTGGATGAACGTCCGGCCGACGTACTGGTTCTTGTGCAGCCCGTCCCCGTAGGGGATCCCCGAAACCTCCGAGAACCCCTGCGCGGCCGAATGACCCGTGTTCGGCACGGCGATCACGAGGTCGGCATCGATGGGGTGCTCGGCAGCGAGGACCCTGCCCATCTCGCGCCGCGCCTCGTGCACCGAAACGCCCTTCATCCGTGAGTCCGCCCTCGACAGGTAGACGAACTCGAAGATGCAGAGCGCCGCCCGTGGGCTCCGGGCGAAGCGGGCCGAGTGCAGGCCTCGATCGTCGATCCGGATCAGCTCCCCCGGCTCGACCTCCCGGATGAACGCGGCGCCGACGATGTCCAGGGCGCAGGTCTCCGAGGCGACGACGAAGCCCTTCGGGAGCTTGCCGACCGCGAGCGGCCGCAGGCCGTGGGGGTCCCGAGCTGCGAAGACCGAACGCTCGTCGGCCATCACGAAGCAGAAGGCGCCTTCGAGTTCGGGGAGGACCCGCATCGCCGCCCCCTCGAGGTCGTGGTGGGCCATCTCAGACGCGAGCATCGTCGCGACGAGGTCGGAGTCGGTCGTGGCGGCGGAAGAGCGACCCAGGCGGGACACCAACTCCTGCGTGTTCACCAGATTCCCGTTGTGCCCCAAGGCGAGTGCTCGGACGCCATCGTTCTTGAAGACCGGCTGCGCGTTGTCCCAGGTGGTGGAGCCGGTGGTCGAGTAGCGGGTGTGCCCCACGGCGAGGTCCCCTTGGAGGGTCGCCAGCGTGGCCTCGTTGAAGACCTGCGCGACCAGCCCGAGGTCCTTGTAGATCAGGATGTTATGGCCGTCGGAGACCGCGATACCCGCCGATTCCTGGCCGCGGTGCTGCTGGGCGAAGAGCCCGAAGTACGTCAGACGAGCGACGTCCTCACCCGGGGCCCAGACCCCGAACAATCCGCATTCGTCTTTGGGACTCTCCGCTCCCACTCGAGGGCCAGTCTACCGGCGGGTGTCATCCCCTCCGGGAGGGCTCAGCGATCGAGGCGATAGAAGCGAAGGAAGTCGTGCTCGATCGGCAGGACCGATACGTCGTCGAAGCCTGCGTCCTTCGCGTACTTCTCGAACGTCGACCTCCGCATGACGGTGCCCGTCCCCGCCGAGGTCTCGTCCTCCATCGCCGATGGCAGGCAACACAGCACGCTGTAGGTGTAGAAGAGCCGCTCGATCTCGCTCGCCGGTGCCGTGAACGCGTCCTCGGTCCGCTCGTCGGCGACGATCAACGTCCCGCCGGGCTTGAGCATCCCTCGGATCCCGCTCAGGACGGCGACCGGTTGCGAGAGATCGTGGATCGCCTCGACCACGATCGCGAGGTCATAGCTTCCCAGCTCCGCGAGGGCCGCGCCGTCCTTGGCCTCGAATCGGACACGATCCGCGACGCCAGCTTCCTCCGCGTTCTTCGAGGCGAGCTCGAGCGACGGCTCATCGAGGTCGAAGCCGTCGACGGTGATGTTCGGATAGGCCTTGGCGAGCGAGATGCCTGCCCAGCCGACGCCGCACGCGACATCGGCGACCTTGGCCCCGGGCTCGCTCAACCGAGCATGAAGATCCGGGATCGACGGCAGGTACTCGGTGCCGAGGGAAGCGACGAGCCACGGCCGGTTGAAGTCTCCCTGCGCCTCGATCATGTCGCGGCCGTAGGCGCTCCAGGGGACCAACCCTCCAGAGCGGAAGGCGTCGACCAGCTCCGGCATGGCGCCGGAAAGAGCGACGAACGACTTGCAGAAGGGTGCGATCGAGTACGGGCTCTCGAGATCGAGGAGGGGCTCGATGTGACCCGGCGGGAGCACGTACCGGCGTTCGTCAGGACCCGCCGAGGCGTCGTCCACCGTGAGGATGCCGGCCGTGGCCTGCTGCTCGAGCCACTCCCGCGCATACCGCTCGAAGGTCCCCGTGTCCTTGGCGAGCTCCGAGGCCGTCATCGACCCGGCTCGCTCGAGCGCCCCATAGAGCCCGAGCGTGTCCCCGAGGTAGACCGTCATCAGTTCCCCCATCGCGAGACCCGCCGAGAACAGCCGTTCCACGAGCTCGTCGCGCTGCTGGTCCGCATCGATCATGCCGGTTCCTCCTTGGGGGGTTCGGACTCGGCGGGATATTCGACGCTGCTACAGCGGACGTCAAACGCCGCGCAGGACTCACCGCGCCGGCAGCGACCCTTCCAGGGCGAGGAGGCGCCGCTTCCGGGACGGTCCTCCGGCGTAGCCGCCGACGTCGCCACCGGTGCGGAGCACCCGGTGGCACGGCACCACGATCGGGATGGGGTTGGATCCGAGGGCGTTCCCGACCGCGCGCGAAGCGCGCGGTCGGCCGATCCGCTCCGCGAGGGCTCCGTACGTGGTCGTCCGCCCGAAGGGGACCCGGGCGGTCGCCGAGAGGACGTCGCGAGCGATCCCGCGCATCAGCCTCCGGTCGAGTTTGAGCTGGAAACGGGTCCGTTCGCCCTCGAAGTACTCCTCGAGCTGCCGCCGGACCTCGTCGGTCGCGGCCGGGTGCTCGAGGATCCGAGGCGAGAGCTGGCGCGAGAACCGGCCCAGGAGCTCGCCGCGCTCCTCTTCCTCGAACGCCACGTACGCGAGGCCGCGGGGCGTGACCGCGAGGAGGAGCTCACCGACCGGGCTCTCGAAGACACCGAGGGCCACGTCGAGGAGACCGCGATCGGCCGCGGCCGCGGACAGGTCCGCGGCCGCCGCCGCCGCGCGGCGGTCGGCGTCCTTTTTCCCCGCAAGCGCCTTCAGCGCCTTCGTGCTCATCGGCGTCGTCTTCATCCCATCAGCTCCCTCAGCTTCTTCATGCCCTGGTACACGTTCGCTCGAGCCGCTTCCTCGGAGATCCCGAGGGCCTCCGCGACGTCGGCGTAGCTCCGATCCAGCACGTGGCGGTGGACCACCGCCACGCGCTGCTTCGGCGGCAGACTCGACACGGCCGCCCGCAGATCGCCGTCGAACTCCGGCTGACCGATCGGCGTGGCCGGCCGCTCCGGCAGCTCGTCGGACGGGATCGCCCGGCGGCCGGCAGCCCGATGGTGGTCGATCGCCTTCCGCGAGGCGATCCGCAGGATCCACCGATCGAGCCTCGATGCATCCGTGAGCCGCGGATATGCCCGGAGCGCCGCCACGAACGTGTCCTGGAAGCAGTCGTCGGCCTCATGTGGACCGACGGCCGCCATGAGGAAGCGATAGACGGTCCCACGATGCTCCTCCAGGAATTCGTTGAACGGCGGGAGCTCCACGATCTGAGATGCAACCACACCCTGAACAACGACAGACTGACCCATCACGTGAAACGGGACCGACCGAGTCGCATCTTGAACGTGAGGAGGGATCGACGCATCCTGCGGGGAAGGAGATACGGTCCGGCCGAACCCCGCTCCGTAGGACCGTTTCCGAGCGCTGGGGCATCGAGCGGCCCGGGAACGGGCCGGGTACGCTCATCCAGCACGTGTTGCCCGTGGAGGCATCGTGGACGAGGAGACTGGCAGCCTCGAGCCGGTAATCACAGAGGCTCGGATCCAGACCTTCCTGATCGCCGACGTCCGCGGCTATACCCTGTTCACGCAGCAGCGTGGTGACGAGGCGGCCGCGAAGCTCGCCGCTAAGTTCGCCAGGATCGGCGCGCGAGGCGGTCCAGGCGCGCGGCGGCAGCGTGATCGAACTCCGGGGGGACGAGGCGCTCGCGGTTTTCCCCTCCGCTCGGCAGGCCGTCGCAGCAGCGATCGATCTCCAGGAGCGGCTCGTGGATGAGACGATCGACGATCCCGAGCTTCCCATGCCGGCCGGTGTCGGGCTGGACGCGGGCGAGGGAGTTCCCCTCGAGGGCGGGTACAGGGGCGGTGCGCTCAATCTCGCGGCTCGGTTGTGCGGGCAGGCGGGCCCGGGCGAGATCCTCGCGAGCCGCAGCGTCACGCACCTCGCGCGCCGGGTCGAGGGCGTCCGCTATGTCGACCGGGGGAAGGTGCAACTGAAGAACCTGACCGACCCGGTCGAGGTGGTTCGGATCGTTCCCGAGGGTGTCGATCCGGCCGAGCGCCTCCGGACGGCACTGCCGCCGCCCGGCCGAGCGAGTCGCCGTTCGCGCGCGAAGATCATGATCGCGGCTGCGGTCGCTCTCGCGATCGCGGTCGCCGCGACGATCGTCCTGCTCCCGGGCGATGCCCAGCCGACGATCGCAGCCGGTGCAGTGGGCTTGCTCAACCCATCGGGAGGCCTCGAAGGCACCGTGGACGTCGGTGAGTTCCCACGGGGGCTCGCTTCGGGCGCCGGGTCGCTCTGGGTGGCCGATCATGAAAGCAGCCGGCTGTTCCAGGTTGATCCGTCGACCTTCGAGGTAGAGGAGCGGATCCAGGTAGGCGCCGGGCCGACCGGGGTCGCGATCGCTTCAGGCCTCGTGTGGGTCACCAACACCGATGAACGAACGGTCTCGATGGTCGACCCGCAGGCGCTCCGGGTCGTCCAGACAGTTGTCGTCGGCAACGGGCCCGCCGGGATCGTCGCCGACGGCGAGCGCGTCTGGGTTGCGAACAGCGTCGATGCGACCGTGACCGAGATCGACGCCACCGACGGAAGGGTGGTGGACACCCACCCCGTCGGGGAGCGACCCGTCGCCCTGGCCGCCGCCGACGGCGCCGTCTGGGTCGCGAATGCCTCGGACGGAACGGTGAGCCGAGTCGTCTCGGGCGACGGGGAGACGGGAACGACACCCGTGGGACGTGGACCGGCCGCGATCGCTTCCGCCTTCGGGTCGCTATGGGTCGCGAACGCGGAGGACGGCACGGTGACGACCATCGATCACGCAACCGGGTCCACGACGACCGAGCGATTCGGCGAAGGCGCGGACGCGATCGCCTCCGCCGGAAGCAGCATCTGGGTGGCGAGCGCTCGCGAAGGAACCATCGTCAGGATCGATCCGGCGACCAAGGAGACCGACTCGTTCGAAGTCGGGAACGAACCCCGAGCCCTCACGGGGGTCGAGGGCGGGCTGTGGGTCGGCGTCGAGGCGTCACCGACCGTCCATCGGGGTGGGACGCTTCGGCTCGTGGCGGAGCGGCCGGTGGAAATCGATCCGCACGTGGGCGAATTCGTTTCGACCGCCGTGCTCGCATCGACGTACGACGGCCTCGTGACGTATCGGCGTGCGGGGGGTGCCGCCGGTCTGACGGTGGTTCCGGATCTCGCCGTGTCACTCCCGGTGCCGACCGACGGGGGTCTCACGTACACATTCACGCTCCGCGATGGGATCCGGTTCTCGAACGGGCACACGCTCGGGCCGCAGGACGTCGTTGCGACCTTCGAACGCGTGCTGGTCGGGAACAAGTACGGCCGCGGCTACATGAGCGAACTCGTCGGCTGGTCCACCTGTAGTCCAGAAGATCCGGCGGCGTGCGACCTGTCTCGAGGCGTCGTGCCCGACGAGGAGGCGGGAACCGTGACGTTCCATCTCGTCCGGCCGGCGCCGAGTTTCCTCAAGATCCTCGCGACGTCGGTCTTCGCGATCGTGCCGGCCGGCACACCGATCCATCTGAAGGGCGAACCTATCCCCGCGACCGGTCCCTATCTGATCGACGATGCCGGCCAGGACGGATCGGTGGTCTTGGAGCGCAATCCGACGTTCAGGGAGTGGTCCGCCGATGCACAGCCCGACGGCTTCGCGGATCGCATCGAGGTCGTGACCGGCATCGACCCTTCCGAGCAAGTGAGGATGGTCGAGCAGGAAGAGGCAGATTTCGCATTCGGCGGCGTCCCCTTCGATCTCGTCGAGGAGCTCGATCGACGGGCCTCCGATCAGCTGGTGAGGTCACCGTGGCCCTCGATCATGGCGCTCGGGCTCAACACGGCAAAGCCACCATTCGACAACGTAAACGCGCGACGGGCCGTCGCGTTCGCGCTCGAACGAAGTGAGCTGGTCCGCGCCCTCACTGAGACCTCGGCGATCAAGGGAGGCGATGTAACGGCCGAAGAGCCCGCGGTGAACTGTCAGATCCTCCCGCCGAGCACCCCGGGGTATGCCCCCTACTGTCCCTACTCGGATCGGGCGCGCAGGTGGACGGGGCATGGGCAGGGCCGGATCCTCACGGGCCCGCCGGCTGGTCCAGCGCTCTGGGACAGCGGGTGCGAAGGTGACGATCGGCATGTCACCGTGCCTGCGGTCGACTGCTGCGTCGGTCAAGGACACGCTCGAAGGCCTGGGATATCGCGTGGACGTGGAAACCGACAACATGCTTACCGACGAGGATTGCTCCTTCATCGCCCTTTCGTTGGACGCGGACGTCTCCATCCAGGGCTGGTTCTGGGACTACCCCTCTCCTGCGCAGTTCCTGGTGCCCCTCCTCTCGTGCGTGCTGCCGAAAGGGTCGCCCCCCTTCGAGGGCGTGCCCGCCGTGACGGGTACCGGGGACTATTCATACAACCTCTCCTATTTCTGCGACCCGAAGATCGACCGGCGGATGCGCCGAGCTTTGGAGCTCGAACAGACCGACCCGTATGCGTCGGCTCGCGCGTTCGAAGAGATCGACCACGACCTCGTCGATCGGGCAGCATTGATCCCATACGCCGCCGCCGTGGATCTGTGGTTCGTCTCGAAACGGGTGAGCAACGTCGAGTTCAGCCCGCAGTTCCGACTGATCATCTCTCAGGTATGGGTCCGCTGACGCGGCCGAACGTCGACACTGATTAGCGCCCGCGCGGCGTCCGGGCGGAACCTCGCGGGCAGGGGTGGCCCTCTTCCGCCCCGGGCTCCATAACAGGCGCCCTATTCAGGGGGCGACGTGAAGTCGGCTGGAGAAGGTCGAGCCTCTGGATCGGCCCCGTGTTCGTTATCTCGTTAGGCTGCCGGGTCTGACATACCTTCGCGGCACCGGACGCAAAGCAGTTCGTGGAGACTGGGAGGATCCTTCTCTTCGCGCCGTCCGCCGCCGACGTGGAACGGACGATCATCGCAAGGAGGTTCGAACAGCATGACTGGACACATCGTCCCTATGGGCGCAGGGAGGGCCGTGATGGACCGACGCAACGACCCCTTGCACGACTACGTTCTGGAGCTCACCGGCAAGGACGATCCCGTGGTGCTCTTCCTGCCCACCGCGACGGGAGACGACGCCAGCTACATCGTCTCGTTCTACGAGGCCTTCCACTCCGGACGATGCCGCCCCCGTCACCTCAAGCTGTTCCACCGCAACGAGGACGACCTCACCGATATCGTGCTCGGCGCGGACGTCATCCACGTCGGCGGCGGCAACACCGCGAACATGCTCGACGTGTGGAAGCGACAGGGCGTCGATCGGCTGCTGTTCCAAGCACTCGAGCGAGGCGCCGTGCTCACCGGGGGCAGCGCAGGAGGGCTGTGCTGGTTCGAGGGCGGCACCACCGACTCCTACGGCCCCACCCTTCAGCTGCTCCACGAGGGACTCGGGATGATCAAGGGCAGCTACTGCCCGCACTACGACGCCGAGGACCAGCGTCGCCCGATCTTCCACGCGGCGCTCCTGGATGGCTCGCTCGAGATGGGCTATGCCTCCTGGAACCGTGTCGCTATCCGGTTCACCCCTGAGGGCGAGGTCGTCGAGGCCGTCACATCGGAGCCGGGCGGACGCGCACTCAAGGTCTACGCCCTCGATGGCGCGATCGTCGAGGAGGACATCCCCTGCCGCTTCCTCGAAGAACGCGTCGCGAGCCGTTCGGTGTCGACCTGACAGCCCGGTATGCAGAGCCAGCGATTCAGACGGTCAGCTCGCCGGCCAGGTCCTCCTGCATCAGTCGGCGCACGTCGTCTGGACCGTGCCGGTCCGTGAGGACCATGAGCTTGGTGAGCGCGGCCTCGAAGGTCATGTCGCCTCCTGAGATCGCACCGGTGGCGAGGAGTGCAGAACCGGTGGCGTAGAGACCACCGACCACACTGCCGGCGCGGCACTGGGTGGTGACGACGACGGTGACGCCGCGATCGACGGCGGCTCCCAACGGATCGAGGAACCAACCGTCGCTCGGGCCGTTCCCTGCTCCGTACGCCTCGAGCACGACACCGCGAAGGCCGGGCCGAGCGAGGACCGCATCGAGGACGTACCCGTCCATGCCGGGATGGAGCCGCAACCCGGTCACCGCGTCGTTGATCCCGCCGCTGCGCCGGATCGGGCCCACCCCCGGGGCCCGGATCAAGGTCGACTCGAAGTCGATCGAGACGCCGGCGGTCGCGAGCGGCGGGTGGTTCGGTGACGCGAAGCCGCGGTAGCTGTCGGCGTGCACCTTCACCGCACGATTGCCGCGGATGAGGAGGTCGGCGAAGAAGATCGTCACCTCCGGCACGAGTGCGAGCACCGCGCAGATGCCCGGCAGCGATCGCCAGCGCGGTCACCAGGTTCTCGCGGCCGTCCGAACGCAGCTCGGTGACCGGGCGTTGCGCACCCGTCAACACGATCGGGATGTCGATGCCCTCGAGCAGGAAGCTGAGGGCGGACGCCGTGTAGGCCATGGTGTCGGTGCCGTGGAGCACGACCACTCCTGCGTGCCCGGGCGCATGGTCCACGATCGCATCGGCGATGTCGAGCCAGTCTGATGTACCCATGGCGGACGAGTCGATGGGATCGAGGAACGTCGCCACGGTGAGCGCGAGCGGCAGCCGACGGATGAACGGGACGTGGACTCCGATCTCACGCAAGTCAAGCGGGACGAGAGAGCCATCGTCTCCAGGACCCATGCCGAATGTGCCGCCGGTGTACAGCACGAACAGGCGCGGACCATCCGGTCCGATCTGGCCCAGCACCTCGACACCGGTCATCGGGTAGTCACCGACTCGAGTGTCGATCCACTCGATCATCATCTTCCCTGCGGCACCGCTCCTTCGCCATACTGGTGCGGATGAACCGAGCCGGCTTCACCTCCCGCACGGCCGCCATCGCGCTCTGCGCCTCCGCGGTTCTGCTCCTGGCCTCGTGTTCCGAGGCGACCCGCGACGAGATCCGGTCGAGCGCCTCGGACGCACTCTCCTCGGTCTCCGTTTCGCCGCCCTCGCTCCCCTCGGTTTCCTCCGCGCTCCGGAGCCGACCGAGGAGCCGACCGAAGCGCCGACCCCGGAGCCGACCGAAGCGCCGACCCAGGAGCCGACCGAAGCGCCGACCGAGGCGCCGACGGAAGCGCCGACCGAGGCGGCTGCCGCGTCCGCCAGTGCGGGGGAGTCAACGGCGCAATCCGATACGACCTCGCCGTGGATCTGGGTACTCGTGGCGCTCGCCGTGATCGTGCTCGCGGTGATCTTGGCCCGGATGGCCTCCCGTCGCCGTGAGGCTCGTGCCTGGCGTTCCCGAGCCCTGGCCGCGAGCTCCCAGGGGTTGGCATTGCACGACCGAGTGGCCGCGGAGCTGGCGATGGGAACTCCGGCGACCATGTCATCGGCCCGATGGACCGACGTCGAGTCAGCGATCGATCGACTCGCGACGGACGTGAACCAGCTCGGGGCGACCGCCACCACGGAACCGGACCGGTTGGTGATCCGAGATGTGTCGGCCTCACTCGACGGCCTGCGATCCGCAGTGTTGCTCCAGCGTTCCGCCGAAGTTGGGGACCAGGCGTCACGGGAGCTCGCGACGCAGACGCTCCGCGAACGCACCGGGGACTTCAACCGGGCGATCCGTGCGCTCCAGAGCAAGGTCGGGGCGCAGCCCGGCTCGGCCACGGGCTGAACCGATGCATCGTGGTCTCCGATCGCGTGTCGCTACCTGAGCTCCGCTGATTCCCCCAGAAGCCTCGGGATCGCGCCCTCCCAGACGTCGGCCAGCTCAGTCACGGCCGTCGTCCACCATGCCGTCGATCATTGCTCGTGGCCCCCCGGTCTCACCTTCGAACGGACGACACCGGATCCTTCTGGATGGACGAGGCGTCCGGAACCTCCGTTGAATGGACACCCGACGGGATCACGTACATCAGCGATCGATCAACCGCTCGAGGTTCTCGGGATACCGGGCGCCTTCCACCTCGATCTCCGAAGCGGCGAGGTCGATCTCCGCGAGATCGTCCGGCGTCAGCTCGATCTCGGCCGCGCCGATGTTCTCCTCCAGGCGGTGTCGCTTCGTCGTTCCCGGGATCGGGACGATCCACGGCTTCTGGGCGAGCAGCCAGGCGAGCGCGATCTGCGCCGGCGTCGCGTTCTTGCGTTGCCCGATCGTGCGGAGCAGATCCACGAGCGCCCGATTCGCCTTGCGCGCCTCGGGGGTGAACCGCGGGAGCGAGGATCGGATGTCGTCGCTGGCGAAGGTCGCGTCCTCGCTGATCTTCCCCGTGAGGAATCCCCTCCCGAGAGGACTGAAGGGCACGAAGCCGATCCCGAGCTCCTCGAGCGTCGGCAACACCTCCGCTTCAGGGCCTCGCGTCCACAGTGAGTACTCGCTCTGTACCGCGGCGACAGGCTGGACCGCGTGCGCGCGACGGATCGTGCCCGCCGCCGCTTCCGATAGGCCGAAGTGCTTGACCTTGCCCTCCTGGATCAGGTCCCGCACCGCACCGGCCACCTCCTCGATCGGCACATCGGGGTCGACGCGGTGTTGGTAGAAGAGATCGATCACGTCCATGTGGAGCCGCTTCAGCGAGCCGTCCGCGACCTCCCTGATGTGTTCCGGCCGGCTGTCGACCCCGACCCAAGCGGTACCGCCGGCTGGGTCGAGGGCGAACCCGAACTTCGTGGCGATCACGACGCGGTCCCGGAGCGGAGTCAACGCCTCGCCGACGAGCTCTTCGTTCACGAACGGGCCGTACACCTCCGCCGTGTCGAAGAGCGTCACGCCAAGCTCGACCGCTGAGCGCAGGAGCTTGCTCATCTCTGCGCGATCCGGAGCCGGACCGAGAGAGGAGGTCATCCCCATGCAGCCGAGTCCGATCGCCGAGACCTCCGGGCCCTCGGTGCCGAGTCTTCGTGTCTTCATCCTTCCACCTCACTCGGCACGAGCCTGATCGTGGTGGATCGCGCGCTCGGGCTCGTGATGCGGTCGACGGCCGTGGAGGATCGGCCGTACTTGCGTCGGTACTCCTCATCGATCTCATCATCGAGGGCGTGATCCGCATCCTCGAGGACCACGTCGGTGTCGACGCCCCCCGCCGAGGCGTGACCCTTGTGCGTCTCCTGGACACCACGGAACCAGGCCCCATCGGGGCCATTCACGGAACGGACGTAGATGTCGTCGCCATGCCGGATGGCCCAGATGATCCGCGGGCGCTGGAGTGTGCCATCACGTCGGCGAGGCGCGATCCGAAGTTCGTCCGCCACGCCGATATCGGCCAGTTCTTCGTCCTTCCATGCAGCCATCGAACACCCTCCCTCGGAGGAGACCTCAGGCCGTCTCGCCGAGGAGGCTCGGGATCGCCCCTTCCCAGACGTCGGCCAGCTCCAACACGGTCGCGTCCACCATGCCGTCGATCACGGCCCGGGGGCCCCCGGTCTCCCCGAGGCGCTCGAACGGTACGCCCCGCGTCGCAGCGAGGCCTCGAAGCGAGCCCTCGCGCTCGGGAGCCACGGACACCACGACCCGCGAGGCCGACTCGCCGAAGAGCAGGACGTGCGGAGGAAGGTCCCCCGCGAGCGTGACCGCGAAGCCGTGTCCGCCGAGGATCGCGCACTCCGCCAGCGCGACGGCCACGCCGCCGTCGGAGCAGTCGTGCGCCGAGGCCAGCAGGTCGGCGGCCGCGGCTTCCTGCAGCAGGTCTTGGAGCCGGCGCTCGGCCTGGAGGTCGAGCGCCGGCGGCGCGCCGGCCACCGCCCCCAGCACGGTCTCCGCGAACTCGGATCCACCGAGCTCCGCGAACGACTCCCCCAACAGGTAGACGGCGAGCGCCGGCATCGGGAACCCCGACGGCAGCCGGAGCCGGTAGTCGGCGAGCGAGCCGAGCGCACCCACCACGGGCGTCGGCCAGATCGCCGAGCCTCCGGACTCGTTGTACAGGCTGACGTTGCCGCCCGTGACGGGGGTGTCAAGCGCAAGGCAGGCGTCCCGCATCCCGCGAACGGCCTCGGAGAACTGCCACATGACCTCGGGCCGTTCCGGATCCCCGAAGTTCAGGCAGTTCGTGATCGCGAGGGGCGTCGCGCCGGTGACCGCGACGTTTCGCGTCGCCTCGGCAACGGCATGGGCACCACCGAGGTACGGATCGAGCGTTCCATAGCGGCCGTTCCCGTCGACGGAGAGCGCGAGTCCCTTCATCGTGCCCGGCACCCTGACCACGGCGGCGTCGGAACCCGGCCCCGCGACGGTCTGGCCCTGGACCATCCGGTCGTACTGCTCGAAGACCCACCGCTTGGACGCCACGTTGGGCGCGGCGAGGAGCGAGCGGAGCGCCTCACCGAGATCCCCGTCGAAGGGCGCGAACGTCGGGTCGTCGTGATCGGCCGGGATCGGTCTCATCGGTCGTTCGTACACAGGTGCCTTCTCGGTGAGCGAGAGCGCCGGCACCTTCGCGACCGTCTCGCCGGTCATCCGCACGTCCAGGTCACCGCCGGCCTCGAGGGTCGCCACCACCGCCGTCGCGAGCCCCCACCTCGCGCACACCTCGCGCACCCGATCGAGCTTCGAGGGATCGACGATCGCCAGCATGCGCTCCTGCGATTCGGATGTGAGGATCTCGAACGCCTCCATGCCGGGCTCCCGGAGCGGGACCTCGTCCAGATCGAGCCGCGCGCCGAGCCCGGCATGGGTCGCGGACTCGCTCACCGCGCACGTGAGCCCCGCTCCTCCGAGGTCCTGCAGCCCCTCGAGCAGATCCTGCTCGATCAGTTCGAGCGAGGCCTCGATCAGGAGCTTCTCGGCGAACGGGTCGCCGATCTGCACGGACGGGCGCGAGCCCTCGCTCCCCTCCTCGATCGTCGCGGATGCGAGCACGGAGACGCCACCGATACCGTCGCGCCCGGTCGTGGCGCCGTACAGGACCATGAGAGAGCCCGGCCGTGGGGTGTGCGACGACGCCGTCATCAGCCGGCCTGCCTCCGCGATCCCGACGCACATCACGTTCACGGTCGGATTCGCCGAGTGCGGCTCGGCGAAGCGAACCTCACCACCGACGGTCGGAACGCCGATGCAGTTGCCGTAGCCGCCGATCCCCGACACCACACCCTCGAGGAGCCACCTGTTCCGCTCCTCCTCAAGCGGGCCGAACATCAGCGGGTCGAGAAGGGCGACCGGGCGAGCGCCCATCGAGACGATGTCGCGGACGATCCCGCCGACGCCGGTGGCGGCGCCCTGATACGGCTCGATCGCACTCGGATGCGAGTGCGACTCGATCTTGAACACGGCGGCGGCGCCGTCGCCGATGTCGACGGCGCCGGCGTCCTGGCCGGGACCGACGAGGACCGAGGGGCCTTCCGTCGGCAACGTGCGGAGGTGGACCTTCGAGGACTTGTACGAGCAGTGCTCGGACCACATCGCCGCGAACATCGCGAGCTCGGTCCGGTTGGGATCGCGGCCGAGCGTCTCCCGGATCATCTCGAGCTCGTCGTCGCGCAACCCGAGCTGACGAGCGAGGTCTTCGAAGGCGGGTCCGTCACCGCCCCGCTCCCGCCATCACCGACGACAACAGCGACGCGAACAGCGCCTGGCCGCCGGTCGGCCCGACGTCGGGATCCACGGCGTGCTCCGGGATGCGGCATCAGCCCCACGACGTTGCCGGCCTCGTTCCGGATCCCGGCGATCCCCCGGAGCGCGCCGTTGGGGTTGTGGGCATCGGCCACCACGCCGTCGGGACCGCAGTAGCGGAACACGACCCGTCCCGTCGTCCTCCAGCCGGTCGAGGTCGGCCTCGGCAGCGACGAACTGTCCCTCACCGTGCTTGATCGGCATCTCGAGGACCTCGCCGGGCAACACGTCGGCGGTGACGGGGTCGCGGTGGTCTCCACCCGCAGGTGCACGATCCGGCAGACGAATCGGAGCGAACGGTTCCGGATCAGCGCGCCGGGCAGCAAACCCGACTCGCAGAGGATCTGGAAGCCGTTGCAGATGCCCAGGACCGGGCCGCCCCGCGCCGCGAAGCCTCTGATCTCCTCCATCACCGGCGCGAACCGGGCGATCGCCCCGCACCGCAGATAGTCGCCGTAGCTGAAGCCGCCCGGCAGGACGACGCCATCGACCCCCTTGAGGTCGGGATCGGCGTGCCAGAGCGGGACGCCCTCCCCGCCCATCAGCTCGACGGCGCGGAGGGCGTCGCGATCGTCCAGCGAGCCGGGGAACGTGACGACGCCGATCCGAGCGCTCATGCCTCCCGGACTCCAGGATCCGCGAGTCCTCGATCACGGGGTTCGAGAGGAGCCGGCCGGCCATCTCCTCGACCTGCGTCCGCGCCTCCGACTCGGAGCCGGCCTCCAGCTCGAGCCGCACGTGCTTGCCGACCCGCACGCCGGACACGTTCGTCCAGCCGAGCGTCGGGAAGCGCACCTTCGACCGCCTTGCCCTGCGGGTCCGCGAGCCCCGGCTTCAGCGTCACCAGGACCTCGACGGCGAACCTCATCCGCGCTCCTCCCGGAGACGCTCGAGCGCCGGGTCGTCGTCGCCGCGATGCCGCTCCCGGGTAGGACGTCGAACGGCGCGCCGGTGATGCGCTCGTACGCCTCGCGTAGCGCGCTCGCCGTGCCCGTCGACCACCTCGGGCGGGAGCCGCGGCGCCGGTGGCTCGTGATCCCAGCCGCTCGCGTCGAGCCAGTCGCGCACGAACTGCTTGTCGAACGAAGGCTGGGCGCCGCCCGGCGCGTAGCCGTCGGCCGGCCAGAAGCGGGAGGAGTCCGGCGTGCCGACCTCGTCGATCAGGATCAGCTCGCCGTCGCGCGAACCCGAACTCGAGCTTCGTGTCGGCGAGGATGATCCCGCGCGAGGCCGCGGTGTCCGCGAGACGCGTCGTAGATCCCGAGCGTGAGCTCCTTCAGTCGTTCGAACAGACCCTTGCCGACGAGGTCGACGCCCTCCTCCGGGAGTGAGCGGCAGGTCGTGGCCCGTCGTCCGCCTTGCTGGTCGGCGTGAAGATCGGCTCGGGGAGGCGGTCGGACTCGACGAGCCCGCCGGGAAGCGGCACGCCGCACACGGCGCCCGTCCGCTCGGTACTGCGTCCAGCCCGAGCCGGAGAGGTACCCGCGGGCCACACACTCCATCGGCACGACCTTCGCCTTGCGGACGAGCGTCGCGCGACCGACGAGCGCCGGCACGCCGGCGAACGGCGGCGGGAAGGCCGACGGGTCCGTCGACACGACGTGGTGCGGGACGAGGTCGGCCGTGCGATCGAACCAGAACGACGACAGGCCCGTGAGCACCCGCCCCTTGTCGGGGATCGGGTCGGGCAGCACGACGTCGAAGGCGCTGATGCGATCGGTGGCGACGAGCAGGAGGCGGTCCTCGCCGGCGTCGTAGACGTCGCGGACCTTCCCGCGAGCCCGCAGCCGCGGCGGACATGGCGTCACGCTCGGCGACTCCACCGGGAGCTTCTCGAGCTTGTCGAACACGCCGCCGAGGTTCATGAGGGATCGACGCGGGTCGAACAGCGAGTCGAGCGTGGCGGGCGCCGAGCCGCCGGCCCACCTCCGGGTCGGCCTCCAACACGTCTCGGAAACTCGTTCCCTCGTCCCAGGCGCTGGCCGCCGCCGACTGGACCAACACGTAGGCCTCATCACGGGAGAGCCCGGCGCCCACCAGCTCGAGGAGGACCGCCTGCGAGTACACGAGCCCACCACCGATCTCGAGGTTCTCGCGCATCCGATCGGGGAACACGATCAGCCCGTCGAGCACCCATGTCAGGTCGCGGAGCATGAACGCGAGCAGCCCGGTCGCGTCGGGGAAGATCATCCGCTCGGCGGACGAGTGCGAGATGTCGCGCTCGTGCCACAGGACCATGTTCTCCAGGGCCACCTGGGCGGAGCCGCGGATCACGCGCGCGAGGCCGGAGACACGCTCCGAGACGACCGGGTTCCGCTTGTGCGGCATCGCGGACGAGCCCTTCTGGCCCTCCGCGAACGGCTCCTGGACCTCGCGAACCTCCGTCCGGGCGAGGTGGCGGATATCCGTCGCCATCTTGTCGAGGGTCGACGCGGTGATGGCGAGAGCCGTCATGAACTCGGCGTGTCGGTCGCGCTGGATCACCTGGGTCGACGCCTCGACGCCGCGCAGGCCCAGTCGCGCGCAGACGAGCTCCTCCACCCTCGGGTCCACGGACGCATAGGTGCCGACGGCGCCGCTGATCGCGCCCACCGCCACGACCTCCCGGGCGCGGCGCAGCCGGTCGCGGTCGCGATCCAGCTCGAACGCCCACACCGCGAGCTTGTGCCCGAAGCTCGTGGGCTCGGCGACGACGCCGTGCGAACGGCCGGCCATCACGGTGTCCCGATGGGCGAGCGCGAGTCGCTTGGTCGTGCCGAGCAGTCGCTCGAGCTCCGCGAGCAGCACGTCGGCGGCGGCGCGGAGTTGCAGCGCGAAGCCCGTGTCGATGACGTCGGAGGACGTGAGCCCGAAGTGCACCCATCGCCCCGCCGGCCCGATCGCGGCGGCCACGACGTCGACGAAGGCGGCGACGTCGTGGCGGGTCACCGCCTCGCGCTCCGCCACGGCCTCGACCGTGAGCGCTGCGCGCTCACGACAGGCCGCGGCGTCCTCCGGCGGGACCACGCCGAGCTCGGCCAGCGCTTCCACCGCGAGCAGTTCGATCTCGAGCCAGTTCGCGAGGCGAGCCTCGTCCGACCACACTGCCTCCATCTCGGGGAGGCGGTAGCGCGGGATCACAGCTTGAGACCCTCCGCGAGGTCGTCCTTGAACTTCCAGAGCGTCGCCTGGATCGTCTCGTTGCCGATGCCGACGATCTGCGCCGCGAGGACCGCGGCGTTCACGGCCGCGTCCACGCCGACGGTCGCGATCGGGACGCCGGTGGGCATCTGGGCGGTGATCGCGAGCGCCTCGTTGCCGACCATCTGCGGCGGCGACGCGATCGGCACGCCGATCACCGGGATGACCGTGCGCGCGGCGACGGCGGCGGCCAGGTGTCCCGACATGCCGGTCGAGCAGATCACGACGCGGAGACCCCGCTCGACCGCGGTCCTCGCGTACTCGTCGACCAGATCGGGCGTCCGCGAGGAGGACATGATCTGGACCTCGTTCGGGATATCGAACTTCTCCAGGATCAGGCCCGCCTGGCGCATGATCGGCAGCTCGGTGGGCGAGGCGGCGAGCACCCCGACGATCGGCGTCTCTTCGGTCATCCGGCCCCTTCCTCGCCCACTGGCTCGCTCAGCCGCCTCGCGCGGCGATGTCGCCGCGGCGGATCATGCCGTCGAACGAGATGTGCGACGCCGCCTCGTAGGCGCGACTTCGCGCATCTCGCGACGGTCCTCCCCCATCCGGTCGCCGCGAGCACGCGACCGCCGTCCGTGACCACTCTACCTTCGCGCTCGGCGGTCCCCGAATGGAACACGGCGGCATCGGGAGAGGCGGCGGCGGCCTCGAGCCCTCGGATCGGCCGGCCGGTCTCGTACGGCCCCGGGTAGCCACCGCTCGCGAGCACCACGGTCACCGCGGCGTCCTCCGACAGGTCGACCTTCAGGTCCGCGAGCCGGTCCGTCGCACAGGCGTCCAGCATCTCGGCGAGGTCCCCGCGCAGCCGCGGGATCACCACCTGGGTCTCCGGGTCGCCGAACCGGCAGTTGTACTCGAGGACCTTCGGGCCCTCCGGCGGTGAGCATCAGGCCTGTATAGAGGAGTCCCGAGTACGCGATCCCGTCGTCGTGGAGCGCACCGACCGTCGACGCCACGACCTCCCAGATCCGGGACTCGGTCGCCGGGTCGAGCCACGGGAGCGGTGAGTACGCGCCCATCCCTCCGGTGTTCGGCCCCGTGTCGCCGTCGCCGGCTCGCTTGAAGTCCTGGGCGAGCGCCGAGCGGCACCATCGAGGAGTGCGTCGACCAGCGCGAAGGCCGAGACCTCGGGCCCCTCGAGGCACCTCCTCCACGACCACCTGCGCGCCGGCCTCGCCGAACGCGCCGGCCACGAGGCACTCCTCGATGGCCGCGACCGCGCCGTCCCGGTCGGACGCCACGGTCACGCCCTTCCCGGCCGCCAGCCCATCGGCCTTGACGACGGCTCGCCCGCCGAGCTCGTCCACGAAGGCGGACGTGCGCGGCGCTCGCACCGCGGAGAACGTCGCCGCCCGGGCCGTCGGGATCCGTGCGCGCACCATCAGGTCCTTCGCGAAGGCCTTCGATCCCTCGAGGCGGGCGGCTGCGCGTCCCGGGCCGAAGGCCCGCCGCCCTCGCGCCCGGAGCTCGTCGGCGAGCCCGGCGACGAGCGGCGCCTCGGGACCGATCACGACGAGGTCGGCGTCCAGCTCGTCCGCCAGCCGGAGCTGCGCATCGACGTCGTCGGCGGCGGCGGCATGGCAGGTCGCGACCGACGCGATCCCCGCGTTTCCCGGCGCGGCGTGGAGCTGCTCGACCAGCGGGCTCCGCGCCAACCCCCAGCAGAGGGCGTGCTCCCGGCCGCCGCCGCCGACGACGAGGACCTTCATCGGCACGCCCTCATCTGCTCGTCCTCATGAGCCGGCCGGCAGGCTCTGCTCGCGGGCCGGACCCACCGAGACGACGGAGACGGGCACGTCCACGAGCTCCTCGATCCGGCGCACGTACTCCCTCGCGGCCTTCGGAAGGTCCTCGAACGTCTTCGCCTCGTCGATCTCCTCCATCCAGCCGTCCACCTCTTCGTAGATCGGCTCGGCCTTGTGGAACAGGGATTGGTTGGGCGGGAAGTCCTCGGTACTCGCTCCCCTCCACGCGATACCCGGTGCCGATGCGGATGTGTTCGAAGCCCGAGAGCACGTCCAGCTTCGTCAGGAACAGCTCGGTGAGCCCGTTGACGCGGGTCGCGTAGCGCAGGAGGGCGACGTCCAGCCACCCGCAGCGACGCTTCCGTCCGGTCACGGTGCCGAACTCCTGGCCGCGAACCCCGAGGCGCTCGCCGTCGTCGCCGAGCGTCCTCCGTCGGGAACGGCCCCGCGCCGACCCTCGTCACGTACGCCTTCACGATGCCGACGACGCGCTCGACCTCCTTCGGGCCGAACCCGGCCGACGCGAGCGCGTAGCCGGCCACCGGGTTCGACGACGTCACGAACGGATACGTCCCCTTGTCCAGGTCCAGCAGCGTCCCCTGCGCGCCCTCGAGCATCACGGACTTCCCCTCGCGGAGCGCGTCGTGCAGGAGCATGGACGTGTCGGCGACGTAGGGCTCGAGCCGGCCGGCGAGGTCCATGTACTCCTCGACGATCGCGTCCCCGTCCAGCGGCAGCCGTCCGTACAGCTTCGTGAGGATCGCGTTCTTCTCGCGGAGGACGATCTCGAGCTTCTCCCGGAAGATCTTCTGATCGAACAGGTCCTGGACGCGCAGGCCGATGCGAGCGGCCTTGTCCGCGTAGGCCGGACCGATACCGCGCTTCGTCGTGCCGAGCGCGTTGTGTCCGAGGAACCGCTGCGTCACCTTCTCCAGCTCGAGGTGGTACGGCATGATCAGGTGGCAGTTCCCGGACAGCCGGAGCCGCGACACGTCCACCCCCGTGCCTCGCAGATCCTCGAGCTCGCGGAGGAGATGGCGGGGATCGATGACGACGCCGTCGGCGATCACGGGGGTGATGTGGGGATAGAGGATGCCGGACGGGATCAGCTGGAGCTTGAGCAGACGCCCTTCCGCGATCACCGTGTGCCCCGCGTTGTTGCCGCCCTGATAGCGGACGACGTAGTCCATCCCGTCCGCGAGGTAGTCGACGGCCTTGCCCTTGCCCTCGTCCCCCCATTGGGTCCCGAGCACGATGGTGGCCGGCATGTGGGGTGAGTGTATCGGGGGTAGGGTCCGCGGATGGACGGGCGCTGATGAGCAAGAGCAAGGACGAACTGGAGCTCGAGAAGCTCGTCGAGATCGACGGGGAGTACTGCGTTCCCCACGAGCTGAACGAAGCCCGCCACGTCGTCGATTGGGGGCCCTTCGAGCCACCCCGGAGCGCCTGGTACATCGTCCACAAGTTCCTCCTCTTCCTTGCCGGCGATGTACCTGTTCATCCTCGCGGTGCAGATCATGAAGGCGGGCGCGGTCGCGATCGGACCCGGACATCCAAGGACAGTTCCCGTTCGCGAACGGCATCTCGACCTTGGGCTTCGGCTGGCTCGGCGCCTACTTCGTGCTCTCCGGGTCGCCGGTCGCCGCGACCGCGATCACCCTCTTCGGCGCCGGGCACGCTGACGAAGCTCCAGACGTTCACGATGCTCTCCGGTTCACGCTTGGGCGCGTCGTTCATCGTCTTGCTGACGGGATTCCTCTACGCGGCGCGGAACCGGCACGACCCGAACCGCGGCGAGCCGATCGGCATGGGGATCCAGGCGATGACGATGACGGCGCTCGTCTACCTGCCCGGCATGATGATCGGCTACGCGATCATCCGCAGCGGGCTGCTCGACGGGCTCAACCTGCATGCATCCGGAGAGCTCGAGGCTGCGCTGTCCGTGATCTGGGGACCCGTCGTCGATGCGATCGAGATGTCGTTCCTGCCGCGCTCCTGTTCATCGTCGGGTTCGCTCGTGATCCTGGCCTCGTTCAAGGTCCTCGACCTCGTCCTCCCCAGGTCACGAGCGATTCGACCGCGAAACGAGCCGCGTGGATGCGACGGCCCGTGGACGATGTTCGCGCTGGGCTGCATCGTGGCGACGCTGACGCTCTCGGTGTCGGTGGCGCTGACGGTCCTGATCCCGCTCGCGGTGAAGGGCTACGTTCGCCGCGACGAGGCGCTCCCCTACATCATGGGCGCGAACATCACGACCCTCGCCGACACGCTGGTCGTCGCGATGCTCCAGCGCGATCCCGCGGCCGCGCAGATCGTGCTCGCCGAAGCGATCGGGGTCACGATCGTGTCGCTGGCGATCCTCGCGTTCTGGTACCAGCCGGTGAAGCGGGGCGTGATCCGCCTGGATGACTACTTCGTGGGATCGACCCGGCGGCTCGCCGTGTTCGTGGCCATCCTCTTCCTGCTCCCGGTGTCGTTCCTGCTCTCCGGACTCTGGATCGGCCCGATCGTCCAATAGGCACGACCCGCGCACCTGTACCCTTCCGAGCCGCCGTGGATGAGGACACCGAGACGACCGCCCCTGGGCGCGAGCGCCGGCCTGCGAGCGAGCCTGTCGTTGCTGCGCCGCAACCGGGATTTCCGGGCCTTGTTCTTCGCCTCGGTGATCTCCCTCGGCGGTGACTGGTTCCTGTGGGTGGCGATCAACAGCCTGATCTACGAAGCGACCGGCAAGGCGCTCTACGTCGGGCTCGCGATCCTCGCACAGGAGTTCGCCTTCTTCCTTGCATCCCCGATCGGCGGCGTGCTGGCCGACCGGGTCGACCGGCGGAAGCTGATGATCGTCTGCGACCTCGCGCGCGCGGTCGTCTGTGTCGCGTTCCTGCTGGTCGGACCGGACACGCTCTGGCTCGCCTACGTCCTGCTGCCCTTGCTCGCCTCCTTCGCCGCGCCGTTCGACCCCGCGCTTCTCGGCCGCGACCCCCAACGTCGTCGAACCGGAGGACCTCCCGGCTGCGAACGCGCTGAACGGGTCGCTCTGGGGAACGATGCTCGCGGTCGGCGCGGGGCTCGGAGGACTCGTCAGCGCGAAGTTCGGCGCGGACACGGCGTTCCTCGTCAACGCCGTCTCGTTCCTGGTCTCGGCCGCATTGCTCTCTTCGATCCGGCGGCGATTCTCCGAGGCGCGGACGGAGGCCGGCGAGCACCCGAGCGCGATCGAGGCCACCCGGGAGACGTGGCGCTTCGCGCGGCAGGACCATCGCGTCCTTTCCCTGCTCGCCGTCAAGTTCGGGTTCGGCGCGGCCGCCGGACTGCTCGCGCTCATCCCGGTGATGGCGCTGGACGTCTTCAAGTCAGGCAACGTGGGGTTCGGGATCCTGATGGCGGCTCGCGGGGTGGGCGCCCTGATCGGGCCGTTCCTGGGCCACCGGATCGCGGGCCCGGGGCACCGCCGGCTCTTCCCCGCGATCGGGCTCTCCCTCGCGGTGTTCGGTCTGGGGTACATGGCGCTCGGGGCCGCGCCCTCGCTCGCGATCGCCGCGGTCACGATCTGCGTCGCCCACCTCGGAGGCGGATCCCAATGGATGCTCTCCACCTACGGCCTGCAGGTCCTCGTCCCCGACCACGTCCGCGGCCGGATCTTCGGCTTCGACTACATGCTGGTCACCCTGTCGCTCGCGGTGTCCGCGGTGGTGGCCTCTGCGGTCGCCGACCACATCGGAGCCCCCATCACGGTGAGCATCCTCGGCGGCGTCGCGCTCGTCTGGGCGGGGGTGTGGCTCGTCCTCAGCCGCGGCGTACGCAAGACGGGTCTGGAGGGGTATGCGGAGCCCGATCCCGACGCGGGATCGGAGCCCGTCCCGGCGATCAGCTGACGGTCAGCCGGCCGGCTGGTCGGGACGTCCCGGCTCCGGCGGCGGCGGCGTCCCCGCCGGGGGCGTCGCCGGCGGAGCCGTCGACGCCCCCGGCGGGCTGCCGAACGACACACCCGGCGCACCGGGCTCGAAGCTCACGCGCGGCACGCCCTCGTCGCCGCGCAGCGCCTCCTCCACCTCGAAGAACTCCTCCGGCTCGAAGTGGAACATGCTCGCGATGACGTTCGACGGGACGGACTGGACCCGTCGGTTGTATTCGCGCACGTTCGCGTTGTAGAAGCGCCGAGCCGTCTGGAGCCGATCCTCGGTGTTGCTGAGCTCGGCCTGGAGGGCGAGGAAGTTCTGGTTCGCCTTGAGGTCGGGGTAGTTCTCGACCACGGCGAACAGCTGCCGGAGGGCGGCGACGAGCGGGCCCTCCGCCGCGGCCTGCGCCGCGGGCGACCCGGTGGCGCCGGTGGCCATCGCGCGAGCCTGTGTGACGTTCTCGAGGACCTCCCGCTCGTGGGCGGCGTAGCCCTTCACGGTCTCCACGATGTTCGGGATCAGGTCGTATCGGCGCCGGAGCTCCGTGTCGATGTTCGCCCACGCATCCTTGATCAGCTGCTTCTGCGAGACGAACCGGTTGTAGGCGACCACGCCCGCGAGGACGACCACCACGACGATCCCGAGCACCACCCAGACGAAGGCCACGTCCGCTTCCTTTCCGATCGTTCGTCCGGTTCGGAACCCGAAGCCTACCCGTTCGGGTACAGGGAGCTCACCACGGCCGGGATCTGCTCTCGGAACGTCTTGGCCGTCCCCATCAGGTGGACCATCTCGGCCGGCGCGGCCGGCTTGCGCCAGCACAGCAGCCGGTTGCCCAAGACCTCGAAGGCGTACCCCTCCCCGTGCCGGAGGAGCCAGGCCATCATCCGGGCGTCGCAGAAGGCGGTCGCGAATCGCTCGTCCGGTCCCTTCACCGTGAACCGCCGGTTGAATTCCTCCGACTCGAACTCGATGTCACGGAAGGAGAGGGCGTCCGCGAGACGCGTGACGATGTTCTCTTCGCTGATCTGGAGCTGGGGACAGAGGGCATCCACCGTCGTGATGAGGCAATCGAATCGGTAGTAGCTCTTGGACCGATGGCCGTTCGAGTCCGAGGACTCGTCGTAGTACCAGTAGTCGAAGGCGCGGATCTCCAGGCCCTGCCAGAACCCCCACATCACGTTCTCGACCCCGCGGCCGTCCCCTTTGCGGAGGAGCGAGAACGGCTCGCCGAGGGTGTCGAACGGATCCTCGATCGAGAAGTCGAGGCGCTGGCCGAACGCGAGGGAACGCAGCTCCCGTTGCCGTTCGAGCTTCCGCTGATACGCGTAGTACGCGATGCCGGCGACCACGATGAGGCCCACGAAGAACAGCAGCATCGGCGCCCACGCGTTCATGCGGTGAGTATCGACCGCCGGGCACGGGGAACCAAGCGGCCCGTCAACGAGCGGAGCCGAAGAGGGACTCGATGACCGGCGGCACGCGCTCCAGGAAGGTCGTCATCGTTTCCAGCGCCCAGGTCACGTCGTGATCGATCCGTCGCGGCGTCCGGCACAGGAGCGTGCCCGTCCAAGATCTCGAAGCCCGTGTCCGGTGGGAGCGCCTCAGCCAGGTCGATCATCCGTGCATCGACGAGCGCGTGCGCGAACCGTCGGTCCTCCGACCGGACCTGGAACGCGCGATTGAAGCTCTCGAGCTCGAACTCGATGTCGCGACGACCGACGGCGGTGGCGAGCCGGGACCCGACGTCTTCCGGGACGATCGAGAGGTTCGGCCACATCGAGGGCACCGGCGTGGCGGCGCATGTGTAGTACCGATAGTCGTTCCGACTCGGGTCGCTCGATCTCGCGAACCAGTAGTCGATGACGACGACCTCCATCCCTCGCCACGTCCCCCAGGAGGTGTTCTCGATGTCCTTGGCGGTGGACGCGTGACCGAGGAGCGCGAACGGACGCTCGAAGTAGCCGAGCGGGTCCCCGGCGGCCGATCGGAGGTTGAGCCATCGCGCTTGCTCCTGATGGAGCTCCCGGCGAGGTCTCACCTTGAACCACCACCCCGCGAACAGGATGAGTCCGATGGTGCTCCACGCCGCGACCTGTGAGGGGAGCTCCCGCTGTGCCTCGGCGTCCCCGGCCAGCGCCAGGAGCAGCATCCCTCCGAGGAAGACCACGGCGAGCCAGAGGAGAACGGTTCTGCTCGTGCGAACCCTCACCGACGATCCCCTACTCGGCTCCCGCCGCCACTTCCTCGCGCTCCTTCACGTGGAGCGCG
>CAVTTD010000028.1:0-22163 GCA_963737525.1 uncultured Actinomycetota bacterium | reverse complement strand
GTGCCTTGATGGTCTCCCATACATCCGAGTAGCTGGCGATCTTCGGCAGGATCAGCCCGAAGATCGTGACCATGACCAAACCGGAGAGGACGGCCTGGATCACGCGGATCACACGTTTGCGGCGACTTCCGAGGACCGACACCGTCACCGACCGAGCCTCCTCCGATCCGAGTGAAGCCACAAGCGGGCTCGTTCGTTGGTCAACACCAGGTCAAGGAGCCGACCGAATCAGACAGTACTCGACGGCACTCCCGAGGCGATCCGCGGGCGCCATGCTCCGCGATCGACCGTGACGGGGATGCACCACGGGGGTCACGGCAGGATCACGGGGAGTGGAAGACAGAGAACGCTGTCAAGGAATTCTCGGACCGCCGCGACCACTGCGTCTGTCTGAACGGAGGTCAGGGTTGACCGGAAACCGGAGGCGACATCATCCGCGATCCGGACCTCCGCTCGGAGGGGGTGCTCCGAGCCTTCCTCGCACCAAGCCCTGATCGTCAGCAGTGCGACTCCTGTGGTGGATTCGAGCATGCCTCCACGATGCCGGGCGCCCGTCACGGCTGCGTGACGGGCCAGAGCTCGGCCACCAACGCACGAAGGCGTTCGGTCGGCTCGACGCCGAGCTCGAGCATCAGCAGGTCTCCGTAGCTGGCGAACTCCCGGAGGGCCTCGGTGGGGTTGCCCTCGGCGATGTGCACTCGGATCAACGCAGCCCGAGGGCTTTCCCTCAGTGGCTCGGCCCGTACGGCCGCGAGAGCTGCTGCCACCGCGTCGCCGTACTTCCCCTGAGCCGAGAGACGGTCGGCGAGTGCCTCCAAGGCGTGGAGGCGGAGTTGTCTCCAGTCCTCTGCCTCAACGAGCGCCCAGTCGTCGTACCAGTCCGGCAGAAGTTCCGCCGAAAGAGCCTGGATCGCCTCAGGTCCCGGCTCCGGCGACGGTGAAGGCCCCTTCGGAGCGAGAAGCTCGTGGGCGAGCTCCTGCGAGTCCCAGAGGTCGACCGTGACCTCCCCGGACAGTCCGAGATCCCGAGCGGTGGATGCCACCGCGGATCGAGCTCCGCCTCGTAGCCGCGCGAGAGCCGATCGGAGACTCGAGGACGCGTGGACCTCGGTCGCAACAGGCCACAGAGTCCCTGCCACCGCTTGTCGTTGGACCAACCGCCCCTTCAGGGCGAGGAAGGCGAGCAGGCGCTGGGATCCCTCGGGAAGGATGATCGCGGGTCCATCCGTCAGCTGGAATCCACCGAGGAGGGAGATCCGAAGGCCCGAGCCGCCTTCGCGCGATCCCCTCTCAGCCTCCGGCCCCGACTCCCTTCGGCTATCCAAGGATGACCTCCCCCCGAGCGCAACCCTAGTCGTTCTCTTCTTCCCGCAGACGACGACGTGGTGCGCTGCAGAGGCGGGCATGCTGTTGCGCTCCTTGTGAACTCCTCGGTGTCACGGCGCGGTCACGGCCGCCGATCAGGGTGGGAAATCATCGAGGAGAAATGGCCTCGACAAGAGGGGGGACGTGCGATGGCCGAGATGGTCACGATCGAAGGACAGCAGTACAACAAGCGCAACCCGCTGGGAGTCCTCGGGCTCTCGTTCCTCACGCTGGGTGTGTACTTCTTCTTCTGGTACTACAAGATCAACGACGAGCTTCGGCGAGCCCTGGACGATCAGAGCATCAGCCCGACCCGTTCGCTGATGGCGATGATCTTCGGCTGGCTGATAATCGTGCCGCCATTCATCGCCATGTACAACACCTCGAAGCACGTGCAAGAGCTCGAGACCCGACGAGGAGTCGTTCAGACCGTGGAGCCTGCGTTGACGATCGTGCTGATGCTCCTGTTCTCGTTCGGCAACGGTATCTACATCCAAGAGCACCTGAACCGTGCGTGGGGCGCGTACGGCGGCTCCCGCACGAGTTCCGACGGACCCCGGTCTCGTGCCGACAGGCTCGTAGACGAGGACCAGCTGGAACGCTCCTCGCAGGGAGGTTCATCGACCGGAGGGAGTGCTATGAGCGCGACGACCGTCCCCACACACGACGAAGTCAGATCCACGGATCGGCCTGGTGACCGGAGGGGTGTGGCGCGTCGGATCTGGCTCTGGCCAGTGGCGATCCTCGTCAGCCTCCCGATCGGGGGTTACCTGGCGGACATCGTCGTGGACGGGGTCGATTCCGTGGGAGCAGCGCTCGCCGGAGGTCTCATCGTGGGTGCGGTCATCGGGACGGCAGAGTGGTTCGTGTTGCGTCACTGGGTCTCGTGGGCGTGGATCCCCGCGACGATCGCCGGGATGGCGGTGGGACTGGTCGCGGGAGCGGCACTGGTCGACTACGGGATCGACCGAGGGGACCTCGCCCTCATGGGTGCGGTGAACGGCTTCGCGGTGGGGGTCATGCAGGCGCTGGTCCTCGCACGGCATCGGATCCCAGGTGCGTTCTGGTGGGCTGTTGCGAATCCGCCTGCGTGGGCGCTCGGATGGTTCGTGAGCTCATACGTGATCTCGAGGAACATCGATGAGCGGTTCCCGATCTTCGGCGCGAGCGGGGCGATCGTGTTCGGACTGCTGACGTGGCGCCTGCTCGCGATCCTCCTCCGAGGGGCTCCCGAGGTCCGAGGGACGTCAGCTGCAGTTCCTCAGTGAGCGGCTGCGCGCTCCGGGTTCTCGTGCCCATCTCTGCGTGACGGCCCATCCGCGTGAACGTCAGGGTCACTGCCGGCGTATTCCTGATCCTTGCTCCACTCTGGTTCAACGCGAGCTTCGCACTGCTCGGAAAGCGGTTCGACTACCCGAATATCCTCAGGAAGCCGGCCGCCGAGATCCTCGATCGGTTCCACGCGGGAGGATCGACGCTCGTCCTCCTGTTCTGGATGTTCATGCTCTCCGGACTCCTGCTGATCCCGGTCGTCGTCCTGTTCGGTCAGGTCCTCGGCTTCACCGGGATCGTCCCGCTTGCCGTGGTGATCGGAGTACTCGCCGGGCTCGTGCAGATGCTAGGTCTCCTGCGGTGGGTCTACCTCGTCCCATTGCTCGCTCGCATGAATGCGGATGCCGGCCTTGAAAGCGGACAGCGGGACTCAACTCTCGTCGTGTTCCGAGCCATGCACCAGTACCTCGGAGTCGGGGTCGGCGAGCATCTCGGGTATCTCTTCACAGGCATCTGGTCGGTCCTGACCGGCATCGCCGTCGCAGGAGGAACCGTCTTGGTACCAGCCTGGATGGGGTGGGTCGGAATCGTCGTCGGTGGGGGACTGATCGCGGGGTCAGCAGAGTTCCTGGGGCGAGATGAGGATGACGGCTGGGCTCTTGCGGGAGCGGCGATCCCGATCCTCTACGTCGCGTGGTCGCTCTGGCTCCTCGGGATGGGTGTCGCTCTGATCCTCTGACTCCATCGGCCCGAACAGCGTCGACATCGATCAAGGGACCCAAGCGAGTTCGCGGGCGCGGGGGGACCCTCCCGTTACTTGAGCTGCGCCCCGCTAGAGCGGACGGCAGCAACGACATCGAGGATCGCGTTGATCGCGTTCGCAGAATCGCCCTCGTCCTCGATCAGCGAGGCGTGCGATGCGTCCTGGATGACACGTTGGACGCTGTTCGTCGACAAGCCGGCCATCTTCTCCTGCAGCGGCAGCCATCCGGCGTGAGCGTCCTCGACCGCGGTGACGACGATGAGCGGCTTGTCACCCAGGCTCGTCAGAGCCTGCGCTTGGGTGAGAGCGGCTTCGAGGCCGACAGCGTCGTCGCGATAGCCGCGGTTGTGGCGGCCGGTGGACAAGAGCGCGCGCGCCTCCGCCCATGCCTCGGGCGGGAGGCCGGAAGCTGCCGAGGGGTAGGCCAGTCGCCCCACGCCCAGTCGCGCGACGGATGGGAAGAGCGCGGTGAACCTGCGGATGCCGTCGTACTCACCCGCGTAGCCCGGGAGGTTGGCGATGGCATCCGGTGGCTGGGAGTCCAGCAACACGAGGCCGGCGACCTCATCGGGATACTGCGCGGCGAAGACCTGCACGTACACACCGCCGGATGAATGCCCGGCGAGGACGTACGGGCCGTCGATCTCGGCCCGGCGAAGGAGCGTGTGGAGGTCGGTCGCGATCGCGACACCATCCTGCGGAGTCTCGGCGAGTTCGCTCCAACCCATGCCGGCTCGGTCGTAGACGCAGACCCTCGTGGCCGTGGCCACGCCTGGCTGGATCCATCCGGACATCATCGCGGCCGGCTGGCCGAGCCCGGCTTCGAGGATCACCGTTGGACTGCCCGAGCCCGTGCAACTGATGTGGAGCTTGTGCCCGCCGACGTCGATCAGCTCGCCGGACATGGTGTACGCAGACTTGTCCATCGCTTCGCGGATCGTCTCGTAGCCGCCGCCGAAGGCTGCCAGGAGGAGAACCGCCAGGAATGGATAGAGGATCACTGGACGCGACCAGTTGTGAAGTGACCGGCGCGACTGGATGATGATCCAGATCGCCAGCCCAGCGGCGGCGATCGGCCACACCCAGCCGAACGCACGGAGCACCCCGTCGCTCGGCCGGAAGACCAGGTGGGCCAGGCCAAGGACGCCCATGAAGATCGCCGGCACGTAGGCCCACCGTTGGGGCTGATCGGTCCGACGTTCGGAGAGCCACGCGAGCAGCGTCCAGCCGAGGGCGAAGGCGAGCAGTGCGACCCCGCTGATGACCGGTTCGGTAGCTCCTCCGAACACGAGGATGGTCAGGACGAGCGCCAGGATCAAGCCACCGAACATGCTCGCGACAACGATCCGGCCGATATGGCCCTTGCGTATCGGACGGCCCGGCTCAGGCGACATGTGGGGACTCTAGCGGCACTTCCTGAGGTCATAGGCATTCCCACAGTCACCTCTGATGCGACGCATAGGACGATGCGGCGTCATACACACCCCGGTACTACTTGAGACCGGCGCGAGGATCGGTCACGGACCATCGTGATGTCGGGCTATCCTCGCCTGATGTCCAGCCTCTCTCCAGATGACCCCGCCCGACCTCTCTCGGCCGAGGACCTGGCGAACCAGGCGGAGGTTCCCCTCAAGTTCGTTGTCGGTCTCGTCGAGCTCGGCGCCCTCGAGGGGAAAGGAGATGACAGGTACTCCAGGTCCGACGTGGGTCGCGTCGCGATGCTCCACGCCTGGCAGGAAGCCGGTCTCTCGACCGAAGACATCATGGGGCTGGTAAAGGCGAGAGAATTGTCCATCTCGTGGCTCGATGCCCCCGTCATGACGAGCGTGGCTCGCCTCGACGTCACGTTCGAGCAGCTTTGCTCGGAGGCAGAGGTGCCGCAGACGACGATCTCCTCCTTGTACGAAGCCCTGGGGTTCGCTCCGCCGGGGCCGACCGACAGCCTCAGGGCCGGGGATCGTGAACTCGTAGGACTCCTCCAGGCGTTCTTCGCTGCAGGAGCCGAGGAGGGACCGACGCTGCGGCTACTCAGGGTGTATGCAGACAGTCTGCGCCGCATCGCGAAGGCGGAGGCGGAGCTCTTCGAGTCGCGAGATCGAGGAGCCCCTTCGGCGCCTCGGGGCGAACAGAAGGCGAGTTGATCGAGTTCGGAGCGAGGTTCGGCAGTAGCGTCAACGCTCAGCTGGAGCGTGCCATCCTGGACATCTATCGCCGCCACCGTGAGCACATCTGGATCGAGCATTCGATCGAACCACGCGGAGATCGCGCTCGAACGAGCCGGCCTCTTCGAGAAGGTGCCGAAGCCGCCTGCGATCTGCTTCGTCGATCTCACCGGCTACACGCGACTGACGGAGGAGCGAGGAGACGAGTTCGCCGCCGACTCGCTTCGCACCTCGCCTCGCTCGTCGAGGACATCTCGCGTCGTCGCGGCGGACGACCCATCCGCTGGCTCGGTGACGGAGGCATGTTCCATTTCAAGGAGCCGCAGGCCGCCGTCCTCGCGGGCCTCGACATGGTGGAGAGTGCCCGGGTGCGGAACTCCCACCCATGCACATCGGCATCCACGCCGGCCCCGTCATCTTCCAGGATGGCGACGTCTACGGGAGGACCGTGAACCTCGCATCCAGGATCGCGTCTCACGCAGCCGGAGGCGAGGTGCTGGCGAGCGAGGAGACGGTGCGCAGAGCCTCAGAAGGTGTTCACTTCGAGCCCGTCGGGGCTGTGGCCCTCAAGGGTCTGGCGCAGCCAGTGGATCTCTATCAGGCCTTCCGAGACGAGTCGGCGACAGGCTGAGAGATCAAGTCGTTCCTGTGTGGGGCTCCGGTCGTTTCCGGCGTCGTCCAGACGAGGGCCGACCAGGTACCAGGTCTCCATCTGGCCTTTGCCCTTGACCTCGATCGTTCCGCGTCGGCGTGCAGACGAACGCATCCTTCAGTAGCTCGTAGGTCGCGCGCGTGATCTGGATCTCACCGGGCGAGCCGTTCGACTCCATGCGGCTCGCCGTGTTCACGGCATCGCCCCAGAGGTCGTAGAGGAAGCGCTTCGTTCCGATCACGCCGGCGGTGACCGGGCCGGAGTTGATGCCGATCCTCAGCCTGAGCCCGTCTTGGTCGGCGATCGCGGACGACGCGACCGCGGCCTGGATGTCGAGCGCCAGGAACGCCGCCCTGCTCGCGTGATCTGCGCACGGATCCGGCACGCCCGCTGCGGCCATGTAGCAGTCGCCGATCGTCTTGATCTTCTCGAGCCCATGCCTCTCCACAAGAGTGTCGAAGTGGGAGAACAGGTGATCGAGGGTGCCGACGACCTCGGCCGGCGAGAGGCGTTGTGCGAACGGCGTGAAGTCCACGACGTCGGCGAACAGGATCGAGGCTGCCTCGACGTGGTCGGCGATGGACCCCGTCGCGACCTTCAGGCGCTCCGCGATCGAGCTCGGCAGGACGTTCTTGATGAGCGCCTCGGACCGTTCCTGCTCGGCTCGCAGTGCCGCCAGCGCCTCATTGCGCTGCTTCGCGAAGGAGGCGAGCAGGGTGAAGGAGATGGCCCCGGCACCGACGATGTTCAACGCCAACATCGTGCTGGGGAACCAGGTCGGGAAGTCCGCGTCGGGGAAGAACAGCTCGCCCGCGACCCCCGTGAGGAGGAAGACCAGCACGAAGGCGACGAACCAGCGGATGGCGCGCCGCACCTCGAGGAAGACGAGGGCGCCGAGCGGAGCCAGGATCGCCCACAGCGCGACCCCTCCGGACGGGAGGAACCCGCCCACGAACATCTGCCCGGCCGTCGGGGAGAGGAGGATGTCGAGGAGCTGGGTGACGAGGAGAAGCCGGAAGTTGCCGGTCCGCGCGAAGACCACCAGGGAGCCGAGCGAGACGGCGAAGTAGACGAACGCGGTGATGCCCGCCGACGAACCGAAGCCGAGGTAGAGGCCGCCCCACACGACGGACACCGGCAGGATCAGCACCACGATGAGCACGAGGAGCGACTTCTTCTGGCGCAGATCCTCGTCGTCCTGGGGATCCGCGCCGAGCCGCGCGAGCCGTGCGGCCACGCTCGCGATCCAACCGGTGCCGGCCCCGATACCGGATGGTGGCGGGGCCTTCGTCTCCTCGGTCATGAGCGGGGCAACTCGAGCAGGGACGCGATCATGGTTCCGGATGCGAGTCGTCGCCTTCGGTCGTCCTCGCAGGCGGGTCTCGAGCACCTCCACGGGCGCATCTTCACCCCTTCCCGTCGGAGACGGCAAGCGACTCGACCCGAGAGCACGGGTTCGGCGCTCCCCACGGCGTGTCGCTGTCACTGGCAGAATGAACGCATGGCCTCCTACACGGTGAACAAGCGCGCCGTCGCCCGCGCACGGAAGCTCATCGACTCCCATCAGTACGTGCTGGACAGCACCTGGAGCGACGTCCAACCGAGCGCGGACGATGAGAACGCGTACGTCGAGGGGCACTCATGGGAGGACTATTCCGAGTGGTTCCTCGGTCTCACCGACGGTGCCACCGAGATGACCAAAGGGCGGTATGCGTTCGTCTACGGGGATTTCCGTCGGCTCCATCGAAGTGGCTTGATCGCCTGCCAGTACCGCGCGGCGGAGTGGCGACACAAGGACGTTGAACTGGCCGCTCACAAGCTGCTTCAACACCTCGACGCCACCACCGCGTGACCAAGCTCTATCCAGAAGAAACCGACGGTGTCTGAGGAGGCGTCGTGGGCAGCTGGCATCGTCCGGGTCAGGAACCCCTCCATGCTCTACGGTGTTCTCGGGAGGGCGTCGGATGGGCGGCTCGAAGGTGACCGGAAGAGATCGCATCGATGAGTCATCCGCCGAGCGCGACGGCCCGAACATCGCCGCCGCGTCGTCCAAGTTCCCGAGGAAGGTGTACGAGGCCGAGCTCCTTCGGCTCCAGGAGGAGCTCGTGAAGATGGCCGAGTGGGTGAAGACGTCCGGCGAGCGTGTGGTCGTGATCTTCGAGGGGCGAGATGCAGCGGGGAAGGGCGGTGCGATCAGAGGGATCACCGAGCACCTGAACCCCCGGATCGCGCGAGTGGTCGCCCTTCCGGTGCCCTCCGAGCGCCAAACGACCCAGTGGTACTTCCAGCGCTACGTGGAGCACCTCCCCGCCGGCGGTGAGATCGTCCTCTTCGACCGCAGCTGGTACAACCGCGCGGGGATCGAGAAAGTGCTCGGCTTCTGCACGCCCGAGGAACACCGGATGTTCCTCCAGCAATGTCCGATCTTCGAGAGACTGCTCGTCGTCGACGGCATCCACCTGACGAAGTACTGGTTCTCCGTCAGCGACCCGGAGCAGGAGCGACGGCTGGAGGCGCGGATCCGATGACCCGATGCGCCGCTGGAAGCTGTCGACGACGGATCTGAACTCGCGGAGCCGGTGGGTCGACTACTCGAGGGCGAAGGACGAGATGTTCGTGCACACGGATATCCCGGAGGCTCCGTGGTTCGTCGTTCCCGCCGACGACAAGCGCCGGGCCCGCCTCAACTGCATCGCGCATCTGCTGAGCAGGCACCCATACGTGCCGAAGATGCTCAAGCCGCTGGAGTTGCCCGAGCGTCAGCATGGCGAGGGGTACGTTCGGCCTCCACGCGAGATCTACACGTACGTACCGGATCACGCCGCGCGCCTGCTCCGCGCAGCTTCTCCCTAAGAAGACACGAGGATCGAGGCTGGGCTCGACAGCACCGCGGTCCTGCGGGGGCAGATGACTTGACCTGCGATTTCGCGTGCGGTGCTACGGTCGTCTGGATGAGGCCGCTGTTTCTCGTGATGGCGTTCGGTGCTCTGGGGGCAGGTGTCGCGGGGTTCCTCACGCACGGAGCGGATAACCATGCCGTGTCGCTCGGAGCGATCGCCGGCGTTGTGGTCGGGCTCCTCGTGGATCTCGCGTTCCACCTCGGCGAACGACAGCCCGCCGGCTCCGCCTGAGTCCGCGTAACCCTCCGCCTCGCCCGGAGCGACGAGGCATAGTGCCCCATGGACCACCCCCATCACTCGATCAACCTCGATCGATGGCGGCGCCGGTCGGAGGGTGGCTGCTGTCCATCGGGATAGGGTGGTCTGAGGCCAAGACTGTCCGCGAGGAGGGCCCAACCATGGAGGATCAGGAGCCGCGGGACGCCGATGAGAGCGACGAGCTTGAGGCGGCCATCATGCAGACCGACCACGCGTTCGGAGCCGAGTCGGTCGGCACGACCGCCGAGGAGGGGATCCAGGGCGAATCTCTCGACCAACGCCTCGCCGAGGAGCAGCCCGAACGGCCGCCCACCGACGAGGCGCTCTCGGTCGTGGACGAAGGCCTCTCCGACGAGGAGAGCGAGCTGGTCGGAGAAGCGGTGACCCAGCAGGACGACTTCGCCTCGCCCGAGGAAGCGGCGATGTCGGTGCGCGACAACGCGCCGGGTGCCACGGATCACGACGATCCCCATCCCACCGACGAGGACTGACGGAGAGGAGAGGACCGACATGGACGAGCAGATCGGTGGTCCTGCCACGGCACCCGAGTCCGATGCAGACGTCACGAGGAGACTCGTCGGGCTCGTGAAAGCACGTGACGTCCACCTCAGCGGATCCGCCGCGGGACTCGTGGCCGCCGGGGGGAACCTGTCGATCCAGAACGGCGGCTGCGGTCCGGTGCTGACCAACGGCAACGTCACGATCACGAACGGTGGCTGCGGCCCCGTCATCGCGAAAGGGGACGCGTCGATCGAGAAGGGCGGCACACAGGCCATCATCGCGGCCGGGGGAGCCACGATCGGCCGGAACGCGTTCGTCGGCGTCGTCGCCTCGCCGAGGGTCACGATCGAGGACGGCGGGCGAGTGCTGCTCGATTCCCCGAAGGCGATCGCGGTCGGCGCGGGTGTGGGTCTCGGCGTCGCTCTGCTCGCTCGCTTGATGCGTCGCTGAGAGTCGGGACTTCGTTCGCGAGAACGGAGTCCCTCGTCCGTACGAGACGAGAATGGGAGAGGTGAGGATGAGAGCGTTCGCGGTCGACGGTTTCGGAGAGCAGGGTTCGGTGCGCGATCTTCCGGTTCCGGACCCCGAGGGAGGTCAGATCCGGCTCCGCGTCGTCGCCGCGGGCCTGAACCCGTTCGACGTCGCCGTGATCCAGGGCCACATGAAGGACCACATGGAGCATCGATCCCCTCTCGTTCCGGGCATGGACGCCGCGGGAACCGTGGATGCGGTGGGCGACGGGGTGGACGGTTTCGCTGTCGGTGATGAGGTGTTCGGCTCGGTCGGCAAGATGGTCCTCGGCGAGGGGACGTTGGCGGAGTTCGTCACCGTCTCGGCGGGGACGGTCACACACAAGCCGTCATCCATCGATCACGCGGTGGCCGCGGCGATCCCGACCGCGGGGGTCACCGCCCTGAACATGGCCGATGCCCTCGAGCTGTCCGAGGGGCAGACCGTGGTCGCCGTCGGCGCGACCGGTGGGGTGGGGAGCTACTTCGTACAGCTGGCGTCGCGGAGAGGCGCTCGGGTCGTGGCCGTTTGCCGCGCCGAGAACGCGGACTACGCCCGCGGTCTCGGCGCGGCCGACGTGTTCGACTACTCGGCGGCTGACCTCGCCGCCGAGATCCGATCCCGGTACCCGAACGGCATCGACGCGGTGGCGGACATGCACGGTGACGCGGAGCAACTGGCCGGGCTCACCGAGCAGATCCCGTCCGGGGGCCGCGTGGCGTCGGTGGTCGGGGCCGCGGACGTAGAGTCGCTCGGCGCGCGTGGGATCGAGGGGACGAACGTCCAGGGCCGCGTGACGACGGCATCGCTCGACGTCCTCTCGACGATGCTCGAGGCAGGTGAGCTGGTGGCACCGGAGATCCGCACGTACCCCCTCACGGACGCGGGCGAGGCGCTCGCGGCGGTGGGGACGGGCCACGTCCGCGGCAAGATCGTGGTGGTCCTGAACGGGGGGCCCTAGGACGCGTCGACGGCGGAGGCGAGCGTTCCGTTGTCTCGCATCTCAACCCATCGACGAGCCGCGACCGGCGCTTGACGCACCTGCCTGGGTTGCGGCCCGTTCCTGAGAGCTGCGTCCGGCGCTACAGACCCGCACGCGTGCTCGCCGACAACACATCAGATGAAGTCCCTCTCGGGAGCGTTCCGGCAACCCCTTCGCCGAGTCTGGCGCCGACTCTGGCGCCCCGATCCGCTGCGCCGGGTGTCGGAAGCGGTCGGGTCCTCTCGCTGCCGACCCGTTCCAGGCGTGGCGCGACCCGTCGGATCACGAGTTCGAGTCGGTGTTCCTGGCGGCCCGAGACGGACAGGGGTGGGCCCTCTCCGAGCTCTACCGATCCCTCTTCCCGCGCATCCTCCAATACCTGGAAGCCGTCGAGCCCGCCGAGGCGGAGGGCATCGCCTGCGATACGTGGCTGGACGTCGTGGATGGACTGGAACGCTTCCAGGGGGACGAGGCCGGCCTGCGGGCGCTCTCCTTCACGGTCGCCCGGCGGCGGCTGCTGGATCTCCGACGCCGGCGCGCCCTCGGGCGAGCGCCGGGGACTCCTGGATCGCGGGCGCAGGCCTGGCCGACGAACGGGCACCAGGAGAGCGCCGTCTCGCCGGTCGGCACGGATCGGCCATCGATCTGATCACGTCCTCCCTCACCCCTGAAGAGGCCGACGTCGTCCTCCTCCGCGTCATCGGCGATCTCGACGTGGATGCGGTCGCCGGGATCGTGGGCTCGGGCCCGAGCAACGTCCGGCTGCTCCAGCATCGCGCCGTTCGCCGGCTGGCGCGGGTGCTCGAGACGGAAGGTGTGACCCGATGACCGACCGGAACGAGCTCGTGGACGAGCTGCGCGGCGGCTGGCTGGACACGGACACGCTGGACCGGATGCTCGCCGGGGGATCCACCCCGACGACGCCCCTCCGGGCTACTCGGAGGTTGCGGGTGTACTGCTCGCCGTCGCCGAGGTGGGGGACGGCAGGGATCTGGTGCACGAGGCGGCGCACGTGGCCCTCGCGATGGAGCTGGTGCAGCAGCGGTCTCCTGTTCCTTCCTCGCTCGACCGGAGATCGCGCCGAGCATCGACGGGCACGAGGTCGAGGAGTCACCGAGGGAAGATCGGAGCGCTGGTCGTCGTCGGCGCCCTCGTCGGATCGACGGGGCTCGCCGCGGCCGGCGTCCTTCCGGACGCGGCGCAAGACGCCTTCGCCCACGTGCTCGACAAGGTGGGGATCACCGTCCCCGCCGGGAGCGACCGTCCCGCGAGCTCCGGCGAGGAGCTCTCGGGGATCGCCACCACGACCGACGCGCGCGGGATCCACAAGGGTGCCGAGATCTCATCCGTCGCGAGCGGCGGCAGGAGCCGGGCCGGGCAGCACGGATCGGCGGGGACCGCCGGAGGAGGTCATGGCGCTCCGCCGGCGCACACGCCGAACGGAGGGGGCACCGGCACCGCGGACGCCGCCAGCAACGGCGCGAGCGGCTCCGGCACGAGCACCGGCGATGAAGCAAGTGAGGGTCGGAGCCATGCGGGTTCAGGCAACGCATCGGTCACGCCGCCGGTTCCCCCGCGGGCGTCCAAGCCGCCGGTGCACGACCACTGACCGGATCAGCGTCCGCCGCCGCGACCGTCCGCGCCGCGACCGAGGATGAACACGCCCGCGAACAGCAGCACCGCGCCGATCACCACGGCGAGGATCGCGAGCGGGATCCCGCCTTCGCCCGAAGGCGTGAGGCCGTCGGGCCCCGTGGAGGAGAGTGGAGCGCTCGCCACCGCGAGGTATCCCAAGGACCGGAGAGCTCCGTTGACCTGTTTGGTGGCGTGCTGATCGTGCGTCTTGATCCGTGTCCATCGCGCCCCGTCCGGTGACACCACCAGCGTGTGGGTCCCGAGATCGTTCGTCAGTGCCGGGTACGTGAGGATCGCGACGATCGGCGCATCGAGGCGTCGAACCCGATCACCGCCCGGTTGATAGGTCGCCGCGATGAGGTACACGTTGCCCTTGGCCGTGAGCCGCCCCGGCAGCGGTCCGACCGAGGCGGGATCGACCGGCTCGATCGTGATCACGACTGCCTTGCTCCCTGGGTGGGCCGGGAACGCACCCCTCGGAGCGTTCAACGTCACCTGCGCGTCGTCGGTCGCCATGAATACCGGCTGCGAGCCCTTCGGTCCCATCGGGATGCGGCTGCTGCCGGATGCGGGCGGGAGATTCGAGTCGGCGAGCTCCGGCGGGGGAGTGACCCACCGGTAGGGCGCGGGCGGGATGAAGCCGTCCAGGAGCGGCCGCCGAGCGAGCGGGCTCAAGTGACCGGACACGATGCCGCCGGCCACGTACAGGGCCACGATCGCGATGCCCCACCCGAGCGCCCGCTTCCGCACGATCACGGAGCGATGTCGATCGGCCGGATGCTCGTCGTCGCGAACTGCGGCGGCCAGACCACCGCTCGCTCTCCGACCCCGACCCATTCCCAGATGACGCTCGCCGCCCGCGTATTGGCGCCGGCGTCCGGCGTGCCCGGCGCGCCGAAGGAGAGTCCGCTGCCGTTGGGCAGGGCGCCGCGCGGGATCCGCATCCCGCGCGCGGCCCTGGCCACGTCCTCCGCTCCGAAGGAGGTCGCGCGCGGGATGACGTCGTGGAACAAGGCCCAGGCCGCCGAGAAGCCGCTCAGGGCCGGCGCGCTCATCTCCTCGCCGAAGCGGTCGCGGAACGCCGCGCTCGCGCGGGCGAGCAGGTTCCGCGCACCCGGTGTGAGTCCCTCGGTGTTCAGGGAGCCCGAGTCGGGCTTGTCCGACGCGAAGAGCCCGAGGGCGTCCTTCCCGAGGGCCTCGCCGAACTGGGGATGGCAATAGCTGGACGACGTTCCGATGCTCGCGAGGAGGTCGAACCCTTGCCGCACGTATGCGCGGCGAAGCGCGACGCCGTCCTCCAGGTACGCGGAGACGAAGAGCACGTCTGGATCGGATCGCGCGATCGCACGAGCGAGCTTCTTCAGGTTCGCGTCGTACGGGTCGTACGGGAACGTACCCGTCAGGGTGAGGCCGCGATTCCTGATCTCATCGACGGCTCCCTGCGCGACCGACCGACCGTAGACGTCATCGACGTTGGCGACCGCGAATCGCAACGAGCGCGCCCGGCGATGCAGCATCGGCGCGAGCTCGTGGGCGATGAAGGCGACGGCCGCATGGCCGAGGGTTCCCCCCGTCGGTGCCACTCGGAACACGAGCTCGCCCGCGCCGGTTCCGGTCATCTCACCAACGGCTCCGGTCTCCCAGAAGAACATGTCGCGGAGGGCCGCTCCCTCGGCAGCCGGCTGAGAGATCGTGCTCCCGTAGCTGCCGAGGACGAGTTCGACGCCACGGTCGTGAAGCGTCCCGATCGCTCCCGGCGCCGCATCGGCGCCGGGGACGTCGATCGGTACCAGCTCGATCGGCCGGCCCTCGATCCCTCCGTCCTCGTTCACGAGGGCGGCCGCGAGCTTGGCGCCGCGGAACTCGTCGAGCCCGCCGCCTTCCGCTTGCGTACCGGTGAGCGGATACACGGCTCCCACCCGGATCGGGTCCTCCATGCTGCGAGCATCCGGCCGCCGTGATCGACGCCAGGCACATGAGCGCGATCGTTCGGCGCTTCATCGCAACACCGCCAGGAGCTCGGCCGCGGCATGCGTCGCCGCGGGAACGGTCCACGTGCCGGATGCCCATCGCTGCCACGAGAGCAACAAGCCCGCCCCGAGATCGACCGGCAACACCTCGATCCCATAGAACGGGACGTGCAGGAGGGCGAACCCGACGGCGGTGCCGATGATGGCGACGCCGGCACCGTAGCGGAGGAGCCGGGCGTACGCGAGTCGGCGGAACAATGCTTCCTCGGCGATCGCGGCGAGCACGCCCACCGGGGCGCCCATCCAACCCAGTCGGAGCGGTGGCCACGGGCCGACCACCCACGCGACGAGCGCGATCCCCGCGAGCCCGACCAGGAGGACCGGAACCGGGCCGAGCGGTGCGGGATGCGCCGCCGCCTCCCGCACCGAGAGCGCGGCGGCGCCGATCCCCAGGTAGCAGGCGGCGAGCAGGGCCGGCGCGGCCGACCCGTCGGTCAGCGCCGGCCGTGCGAGCAGGAGGGTGATGCCTCCCGCGAGGATCAGCCAGGCGGGGAGCTCTCCCGGGGGTGCTCCCGTACGGATCACCGTCCGCGCGGTCACGGCTTCACCTGGAACGACGTGACGGCGGTCACCCGGGGATCGAACGGCGCGTGGTCGGTGGCGACGAATTCCACCTCGATGCGATGCGGGCCTGGTGCGACGTCGGGGATGTCGTCACCGAGGCGGTAGTTCATCGAGATCAGGCCGCCATCGAGGAGCACGTGGACATGCCCCTTGTCGGGTGAGAGATCGGTCGAGGTCTGCTTCACGATCTGCGCTCCCTCCAGGGAGAGCTCCAGGTGGACGGTGGGTCCCTTCACGGCCGACCCGTTCTTCGGCGAGAGGATCGAGAGCTTGGCGGTGCTGCTCGGCCTCGAGGAGGAGGGGGAAGACGGAGGGTTCGATGGTGAGCTCCCCGAGCCGCACCCGGAGGCCAGGAGGACGAACGTGATCAGCGCCGATCCCACGATGCCAGCCCTGCCGTTCGGTCACGGCCTTCCTCCGTGCCTCCGTGGTTCATCCCTGGAAAGTCTCCTTGAACCTAGCGGAGAGCTCGGCCCCGTCCTTGGCCTCCACGTCGAGCACGAAGGTCCACGTGCCCGGAACGACGTCGAAGTTGGCGATGAAATGCCCGCGACCGAAGCGCTTCATATCCAGTCGGGTGGACCCGTTCGGGCCGATGGCGTCGACCCGCGCCGACGAGAGCGGGAGCCCGTGCCCCGACGCATCGAACGCGGTGACGTGGAACTGGTTGATGCCGGGAGCGCCCGGATCGACGTAGGACTGGATCTGCACCCCGGAGGAGAACGTGATCGTGTAGAGGTCCGGCTGCCCCGCCTGCCGCGAGACGTCGATCCGCGGCGGAGGGACCCGCGGGCGGATCCGGAGGGGGACCTGGATCGACCCTGCCGCGTCCTGCACGAGCATCGTCACATCCCAATCGCCGACGATCGCGATCGCCGTGCTCTCCGCGGCCCAGCTCCCATCGGGTAGGTGTTCGAGCGGAAGTCGGGACCCGACGGTGGGATCCGCCGCGAGCGCGAAGTTGAGAACGACGCGGTCCGCCGCGACCGGCTCACCGGTGTCGTAGTCGGTGATCCGAGCGACGAACCGATTCGGACCGACGGTCCCGGGCGAGATCTCCATCCGAACGCGGGTCGTGGTGGCGAAGTCGTGACCGGTCACGACGAGACGCTCCGGCTCCGACGCCATCATCGAGGTGTGCATCCCGCCGGCGGGAGGGAGCCCGGTCAGCACGCCCGTGAGCGCGAAGATCCCGGCGGCCAGGACGAGCTCGCCGCCGACGGTCTTGCGGAGGGCCGCTCGACCTGCGGCCGCGTATCTCGGCACGTTGATGTAGTGGTTCACGGTGCCGAGCGCGATGAGGACGAGCGCCACCCCGACCTTGATCGCGAGGGCGATCCCGTAGCTCGAGTCGAGGACGTCGAGCACGTTGCCCCATCCACCGAGCTCGTCGACCGCGCGGAGCACTCCCGTCGCCGCGACCGCGGCGAGCCCGATCCCCGCGATCAGAGAGAAGCGGCGAACCTGAGCGCCGCGTTCCCGCGCGTCGTCACCGTTCACGACCAGGAGCAACCAGACCAGACCACCGATCCAGAACCCCACCCCCAGGAGGTGGATCCACTGCAGACCCACGTTCCACCAGACGAGACCCCGGCCGCTCGCGTGTCCTCCGATCGCCCGCGCGAGCATCGCGAGCGCGGCGGCGCAGGACATGAGGATCGCGGGGACGCGATCGCTCCGGAAGGCCGAGACGATCCCGGCGAGGCTCGCCGCCGCCACGGCGGCGGCGAGCCACAGGAGCCGGTGTCCGGCGCTCGAGGTCAGGAGGTCGCCGAGCGGGACGCCGACGGCGGACCGCTCCGCGACGATCATCACGACGACACCTCCGGCGGCGAGCGCCGACGCGGCGATGAGGATCGGCCGGCGTCGAGGCAACACGCCACCGAACGCGACGATCCCGGTGGTGCCTGCCGCGAGGAGCAGCGAGAGGCCGACGTAGAGCGACCACTTGCCGGCGACCGACGATGGGGAGGGAGCCGGCGTCTCGCCGGCGCCGCCGCCCGGCGGCGGCCGGGCACCGGCCGGCGACACGCCCACGCCGAAGGAGAATCCCCCGGCCGTGACGTGACCGTCGGTCTCGGAGACCGTCCGCCAGGTCACCGTGTACACGCCGTCCGGGAAGCGTGCCGAGTGGCTCTCCGATCTGGAGCCGTCGGCCGGGTACGGGCTGCGGCGGTCCCGTCTCCACCTGTTTCCCCGAGGAGTCCAGGACGTGGACGACCGTGAGCTTCGGATCGGGCGGCTCGGTGAACGTGAGCACCACGGCCGACGGCGCGACGTCCACGATCGCGCCGTCGGCCGGATCCGACGACCTCAGCGAGGCATGTGCGCTCGCGACAGGAGCTGAGGCCACGAGCCAGATCGCGCACAGGGCGAACACGAGGGTCACGACGCGTCGCGACATCATGGATCCTTCACGAACGGTACGGTCGCCTGCACACGAGGTTCGAACGGGCCGTGGTCTGCTGCCACGAACTCCACACGTAGCTGGTGTGCGCCCGCTCCGAGGTCGCCGATCGGCACCGATTCTCGAAGTCCGTCGGATCCCATCGAGACGAGCCGGCCGTCGATATACAGGTGAAGGTGTCCGGTATCGGGTGTGAGCTTCGTGCTCGAGGTCGGGACGATCTTCCCGTCTCGCAGCTCGATCGTGACGCCGAGGGCCGATCCCGAGATGTGCTCACCGGCGGTCGGCCGATCGATCGCGAGCGAGGCGATCGACGCCGGGCGGATCGCGGCCGGCCGCGGCGGCTTCATGAACTTCGCGGGGATCACGAGCGCGCTCGCGACCACGACGACGGCACCGGCGAGGAGCAGCATGGCTGCGGGTCGGGAGAGCCGTGAGGATCCCCCGTCCCGCAGCCCTTTCGATGCCGTCCAGGCCATGAATCCACCCGCGACCACGAGCAGCTCCGTGACGAGCTCGTCGGGGGTGCCGGCGTGGGCGAGCAGCGCCATGGCTACGTTGATGTCCTCCTCGTCATCGCGATGGCCGCGATCGCTGCGATCAGCCCCAATGCTCCGAGTACGACGCCGATCAGCGCGAGGTTCCTCGCGCTGCTCGCGTCGTCCGCCGCCGATGCGACCGCCTGATCGGCTGCCGCCTTCGCGTCCGAGATCGAGGACTCGAGACGGGGGATCTCGCGGTCGATCCGATCCGCGAGCTCGCCGTTCGTCGGATCCTGGACGGGGAACTCGGCGTCGGCCGGGTTCACGACGTCATCGAACGTCTTGGGTCCCGACGTGAACGTCTCGTCGATCTTCGTGCCGTGGATCGTCCCGGTGAAGTGGAACGAATACTGCCCGGCTCGGGTCGGGATGAACCATGCTCGATAGTCGCCCGGCGTGCCGAACTCGCCGATCTCGAAGAAGGGCTCGACAGGCAGATCCTTCGACTGGTCCCCGAAACCGACCGAAACGGAAAGCGTGTCGCCGAGATCGGTGACGGGGTTGCCGCCTTTGGACAGGAGCAGCTCCACGCTGTTCGGCTGGCCGGCATAGGCGGGTTCCTGGCCGAAGCCCGACGACCAGTGCGAAGCCGCCGACCTCGCGTTCCTCGTGCGCGGCGGCCGGACCGGCGAGCAGGACGAGCATCGTGAGCAGCAGCCCGCCCGTCACGGCAAGACGGATCGATCGAGTTCCCATGTGTCGTTCCTCCATGCAGACATGCAACGCAGCCCACGCTGCGTTGCGACGGTGTGGGGGAGGACCTAGGGGAGCGGCGGCGCCCGGGCGGAGACGCTCCCGGCGAAGGCGGGCGCGCGGGGTCCGGGCGGAGCCGGGCCGGACCCAGATGGTGCGGGCCGGCCGGAGGCGAGGGGCACGTGCCAGAACCGCGGCGATCCGGACGGCCACCCGCCCGAGCCACCGGAGGAGGAGCGTGCCGACCGCGGCGATCACGAGCTGCACGGCGATCCCGATGCCGAACAGGTGATCGGCGAACAGCTCCCCGAGGCCCGCACCGCTCACGAGTCGTTCGCCCACCTCCATCGCGACGAAGGCACCCGCCTGGAACGCGCCGAGCCGCCAGGCGAGACGGACGCCGGATGGCAACTCCGTCGAGCCTCGTCCCCCCGCGGCGCGAAGCCCGACCGTCACGATGGCGGCGAAGGCGAGGACGACCGCGACGTCCCCGGCGAGATGCAGATACGCGTGTCCCGACTCCGCGAGGACGACAGCACGCCTGGCGGGATCGGGGATCGCGATGAGGTAGGAGAGGAGATGGCCGACGATCAGTCCCACGAAGGCGAAGCAGAACGTGGGAAGGTCGCGGAGATGGCGTCGTTCGCTCATGAACGTCTTCGTCGATTCTACGTGCCGACCCCGATGAAAAAGTGAACGACGCGGGTGCGGGAGAATGGCAGACGTCATGACTTCGGAGGACGGCGCTCGGGAGGACCCATCTGGCCCGGGATCGATGGAGCCGCGGTGGCCCGCGTCGCTCGCCGTGGCCGCCGCCCTCGTGCTCTACATGACCCTTCCGGGGACGCTCACGATCGGGCCCGGCTGGGTCATCCCGGTCCTCGAGGCCGCGTTGCTGATCCCTCTGACGGTGCGCGCGCCGTACCGGCATCGCGAGGAGGTCCGCCTCATCCGGCTCGCCTCGCTCCTGCTGATCGCGCTCGTGAGCTTGGCGGTCGTCGCGTCGCTCGTGCTCATGGTCAACCTGGTGTTGTCGGGCGATGCGGTGACCGGTCGCCAGCTCATCTTCTCGGGGATCCAGATCTGGCTCACGCTGATCCTCGTGTTCTCCCTCTGGTACTGGGAGGTGGACCGTGGCGGCCCCGGCATCCGCGGCGAGAAGGACCAGGCCGCCCCCGACTTCCTGTTCCCACAGATGGGGACCCACGAGCTCGGCCAGTCGGATTGGATGCCCGGGATTCATGGACTATCTGTATCTCTCGTTCACCAACGCGACGGCGTTCAGCCCGACCGACACCTTGCCGCTCACCGTGCGCGCGAAGCTGCTCATGCTGATCGAGGCGCTCTCTTCGATCACCACCATCGTGATGGTGGCGGGCAGAGCGGTGAACATCCTCAAGTGACGGTCTAGACACGCCCTCGCCTGGTTGACGCTTCACGGGTCAGCGAGTCAAATCCCGGTCGCGCTCTCGACCGAGGAGCACCGCGACCGTTGAAGACCACTTCCGTCCGCACCCTCACCGCTGCCGCCGTCACGACCGCGATCGCCGAGGCGCTCAGCTTCGCGTTCGGCATGACCTGGGAGATCCTGTGGGCGCTGGTGCTCGGGTTCGCACTGTCGGCGGTCGTGCAAGCCGTCGTCTCGAGGGAGTCGGTCACCCGACTCCTTCCGGACGACTCACCTCGTTCGATCGCGATCGCCTGCGGTCTCGGGGCGGCCTCGTCCTCCTGTTCGTACGCCGCCGTCGCACTGGCGCGTTCCCTCTTCCGGAAGGGCGCCAACTTCACGGCCGCGATGGCGTTCGAGTTCGCGTCGACGAACCTCGTGATCGAGCTCGGCATCATCACGTGGCTGCTGCTCGGCTGGCAGTTCACGCTCGCCGAGTTCGTCGGTGGGCCGATCATGATCGCGATCCTCGCCGTCACGTTCCGACTCACTCTCAAGCCCCGGCTCCTGGAGGAGGCCCGAGCCCAGGCCGACCGCGGGCTGGCCGGCGTGATGGAGGGTCACGCCGCGATGGACATGTCGGTCGGGGGTGGATCGCTCGCGTCGCGGATCGCGTCGGACCGCGGGTTCACCGCGATCAGCCACTACTTCGTCATGGACTGGGTAGCGATCTGGAAGGACATCGTGATCGGCCTGCTGATCGCGGGCGCGCTCGCCGCGTGGGTCCCGGAGTCGTTCTGGCAGAGCTTCTTCCTCGTCGAGCATCCGCTGCTCGCCAAGATCTGGGGTCCGCTCATCGCGCCACTGGTGTCGGTGCTCTCGTTCGTGTGCTCGATCGGCAACGTGCCGCTCGCCGCGGTGCTCTGGAACGGCGGGATCAGCTTCGGAGGCGTGGCGTCGTTCATCTTCGCGGACCTGATCATCCTGCCGATCCTCAACATCTACCGGAAGTACTACGGCGTGAAGATGACCTGGTACCTCCTCCTGACCTTCTATTTCTCGATGGTCGTCGCGGGATGGATCGTCGAGCTGCTGTTCGGAGTCCTCGGTCTCATCCCGGACGAGCGCGATGCCAAGGTGATGGAGGCGAGCGTCTCCTGGAACTACACGACGTTCCTGAACATCCTGTTCCTCGTGATCGCGGCGATGCTGGTGGCTCGGTTCCTGCGAACAGGGGGGCCCGCGATGTTGCGGATGATGGATGCTGCTCCTTCGGCCGGTGACGAGCATGAGCCCCCGGCGGCTGCGATGTACACCTGCCCGATGCACCCCGAGGTGCGATCGTCGACGCCGGGGTCCTGCCCGAAGTGCGGAATGGATCTGGTACCCGAGGAGCATGACGGTCGTCCTTAGACCATCCGTCTGCAAAGCTGGAGGGGTCGGGTCGATCGGAGGACTGGATGCAGCTGGGCATGGTGGGCCTGGGGCGGATGGGCGCGAACATGTCCGAGCGGCTGCGGCGCGCCGGCCACGACGTGAT
>CAVTTD010000027.1:0-11694 GCA_963737525.1 uncultured Actinomycetota bacterium | reverse complement strand
GGCGAAGTCGTCCGGAGATTCCCCCCCACGGTTCACGCAGGTCAACACCGCTGGAGCCTGTGCCAGTCCTTCTCAGAACGAACGGGCGTCCCGATCGACGGCTCTCGAGCACCGATACTGGCGTCGATGTCGCAGGAGCTCGAGAGCGTTCTCGCGGGGCTGAACGACGCCCAGCGCGAGGCCGCCATCGCGCTCCGCGGCCCGGTCGCGATCCTGGCAGGCGCCGGCACGGGGAAGACGACCACCATCACGCATCGCATCGCGTGCCAGGTCCGAAGCGGCTCGTTCGAGGCCTCGCAGATACTCGCGGTCACCTTCACGGAGAAGGCCGCCGGGGAGCTGAAGCGACGTCTCCGATCGCTCGACGTCGACGGGGTCGAGGCTCGCACGTTCCACTCGGCGGCCCTGTCGCAGCTCTCGCGGCTCTGGTCGTCCCACACCGGCGAGCCCCTCCCCGAGGTGCTCGACCACAAGGCACCGGTGATCGCGTCGCTGGCGAACGCCCTGCCGCCGCCGCACAAGTTCCTGCCTCGGCGCGAGCTCGCGGGCGAGATCGAGTGGGCGAAGAACCGGATGATCCCGCCGGATCGCTACCTCGCCGAGCTCGGCGATCACGAGCCGCCGATCCCGGTGGAGCTGATGCTCCGCATCTACGAGGGGTACGAGCGACGCAAACGCGCGATGGGGCGCCTCGACTTCGAGGACATGCTCGGTCTCGCCCTGCGGCTGTTCGACGAGCACCCCGACGCGGCAGAGATCGTCCGGTCGCGGTTCCACGCCTTCACCGTCGACGAGTACCAGGACGTGAACCCGCTCCAGGCGGGGCTGCTCGACCGGTGGCTCGGCTCGCGCGACGACCTCTGCGTCGTCGGCGACGACTACCAGACGATCTACGCGTTCACCGGCGCGTCCCCCGAGCACCTGCTGGGCTTCACGGAGCGATTCCCGAACGCGACGGTCGTGCGCCTCGAGGAGAACTATCGCTCGACGCCGGAGATCCTCGACCTCGCGAACCGTCTCGCTCCGCATCTCGGCGGGTTCCGGAAGACGCTTCGGGCGACCGTGGCCTCGGGACCGTCGCCGGTGGCGCGCGCAGCACGCGACGGGGACGGTGAGGTCGCGGCCGTCGTCGAGGCCGCCCGGCGGCTCCACGACGAGGAGGCCGTGCCGCTCGAGGAGATCGCCGTGCTCTACCGGATCAACGCCCGGTCGGAGCCGTACGAGGAGGCGTTCGCCGCCGCCGGCATCCCGTACCAGGTCCGCGACGGGGCGTTCCTGCGACGGCCCGGGCCGCGCTCGGTCCTGCAGCGACTGAAGCGGTTGCGCCACGACGACTCGCTCGTGCATGCGGTCGACAGCGATCACCGCCGAGCTCGGCTACGACCCCGAAGCGTCCCCGGACTCCGACGAGGAGGTCACGCGACAGTCCGACCTCGCACGGATGCGCTCGCTCGCCGCGGAGTTCGAGCGGGCGCATCCGGACGGCGACCCCGCGACGTTCCTCGCGGAGCTGACGAACCGGTTCTCGACGGAGAACAGCGGCCGCGGCGTGAACCTGCTCACGTACCACCGCGCGAAGGGACTCGAGTTCGACGCCGTGTTCCTCCCGCGGCTGATCGACGGTGAGCTCCCGTTCCGCTCGGGCCGGGCCAAGGCCGACCCGCAGGAGGAGCGACGGCTGCTCTACGTCGGCATCACGCGCGCCCGCCGGTACCTGTTCCTCACATGGGCGGTCGAGGGTCGGTCGCGGCCGAGCCCCTTCCTCGCCGAGATGGGTCTCTCCTCGTCGAGGCCGAAGGGAGGCGCGCCCAGACCGACATCCGTCGGATCGGTGGGAGGGGGCGCCCTGTTCGACCGGCTGAAGGAATGGCGCCGCAAGCGGGCGCAGGCGGATGACGTGCCGGCCTACGTCGTGTTCCACGACCGGACGCTCGCCGAGATCGCCGACCGGAAGCCACGCGACTCGGCCGATCTGGCCGCGATCTCCGGCGTCGGACCGGCCAAGCTCGAGCGATACGCCGAAGAGATCCTGGAGATCGTCGGCCGGACGTGAGGACGCCTCACATCCGTCTACCCATCCTGCCGTGACGTGGACTACTGTCTGCGTCATGGATGAGATGAGCTGGAAGGTCGAGGTTCACGGCGACCGCGTCGTCCTGATGCTTCCGCATCCGGAAGGCGGTCAGGACGCGACGTTACACCTTCGACACGAGCGCGGATGACGCTCGCGAACTGGCGGAGTCGATCAGCGCCGCGGCCGACGAAGCAAGCGCCACCTGATCACAAGGGATAGCCGAGGGTCGGGGGCAGTCTCCTCCGTCGGCTTCAGGCATCGACCCGGATCGCGGCGCTCACCTGACCGTCGATGCTTTCGAGGGCGATCGTCACCTCCGACTCGCCGCGTGTGGCGACGAGGTCGGCCGCGGCCACCCCTTCGGGACCCTCCACCACGGTGACCTCCTGGACCGAGACGTCCCAGCCGTCGTCCTCGAGGACCGCTTCGTAGTGATCGAGCACCTCGGTCGCCGATGCTTCGACCTCGAGCTGTGCGGCGCAACCGGGGCCCTCGGGATCGTCGAAGTACTCGAGCTGCGCGCCACCGTAGGGAGGGATCTGCTGAGCCAGCTGCAGATCCTCCTCCGAGCAGGACCCGTCGGACCCGCCGACGGGGAAGAGCACGATCGCGACGATCGCCACGACCGCGAGCCCCATGATCACGAGCATGAAGGTTCGGCGGTTCGCAAGGGCGGCAGCAACGTCGACTCGAGGCGGAACCTCGGGCGTTCCGCATCGGGCTCCCCACCTCTACTCCCCAGCCCCGGTCTCCACCTGGGGCAACCATGTGCTCGCGATGAGGGAGTGTCAAAGCCGGGTCACGCGGTTCCGCATCCCTTGTCGCGATCACCGTGACCGAGATCACGTCAGCGCAGGTCCCGGAAGAACTCCCGCACGTCGCCGACGAGGAGATCGGGCACCTTGTGCGCCGCGTAGTGTCCGCCGCCGCCCTCGAACGTCGTCCAGCGAACGATGTTCGTGTGGTCCCGGTTGGCGAAGCGGCGGATGCCGCTGAAGTCCCCCGCGAACGCGGCCAGCCCGATCGGCACGGTGGTCGGTTCGGTCGGCGGCGTGGCGTGGGCGTTCTCGTAGTACAGCCGAGCCGCGGAGCCCGCCGTTCCGGTCAGCCAGTACAGCATCACGTTCGTGAGGACGAAGTCCCGATCCAGCTCCTCGCCGAGCAGCTGCGCGTTCCACGCGAGCAGGCCCGCCGGGGAGTCGAGGAGGGCGAACGACAGCGTCTGCGGCTGCTGGGCCATCAGCGTGTTGAAGGACATCTTGTTCTCGTAGAACCACTGGAGCGTTCCCATCTCGCGTTGCTCCTCCTCGGTGAGGTCCGCCATCTCCGACGGGTCACCCGAAGGGAACGAGAAGATCTGCGTGACGTGGAGGCCGATCACGTGCTCGGGGTCGTGCCGCCCCAGCTCGGGGTTGATCATCGATCCCGCGTCGTTGCCGACGGCGCCGTAGCGGTCGTAGCCGAGCCGGCCCATCAGCACCGCCCAGGCCTTCGCGATGCGCTCGTTGGTCCAGCCGGCCTCGTGGGTCGGGCCGGAGAACCCGTACCCGGGGAGCGACGGGATCACCAGGTGGAAGGCGTCGGCCGGGTCGCCACCGTGCGCCCTCGGATCGCTCAGCCGGTCGATGACGTCGAGGTACTCCACGATCGAGCCCGGCCACCCGTGCGTGAGGATGACCGGCAGCGCGTCGGGTTCGGGCGATCGGACGTGGAGGAAGTGGATGTTCTGCCCGTCGATCGTGGTGGTGAACTGCGGGTAGGCGTTGAGCCTGGCCTCCCACGCGCGCCAGTCGTAGCCCGTGCGCCAGTGCTCGGCGAGCCCCTTCACGTAGCCGAGCGGCACCCCGTAGTCCCAGCCGACGCCGGGCAGCTCGTCGGGCCAGCGCGTGCGGTCCAGGCGAGCCTGGAGGTCGTCGAGGTCCTCCTGCGGGATATCGATGCGGAACGGGCGGATGTCGGTGTCGGTGCCGGTCATCGCTGGCTCCTTCCCTTCTCCTCGCGGCTGGGGTATCATCCCCACGATGTCTAAGAATCTTACTTCTCAAGATACTCAAACGTCAAGGCGCTCACGGCCATCTCGCCGTGACGTGATGGCCGAGGTCATCACGGAGATGCGGATCAACCAGAACGCCGCGGACGCGATGGACGCCGCGATCGCCGAGTGGCTGGGGGTGAATCGGACCGACCTGATCTGCCTCGACATCCTGGCCCGGCTCGGCACGGTCCCCGCGGGCCGGCTGGCCGAGGAGAGCCGGCTGACCACCGGCGCGATCACCGCGGTGCTCGACCGCCTCGAGCGAGCCGGCTACGTGCAGCGCCTCGCGGATCCCTCCGACCGGCGCCGCGTGCTGGTCGAGACCACCGAGCGCTTCCGCGAGCTCGCCGAGCACGCGTGGGGTCCCGTGGCCGCCGCTTGGCTCGCATCGGGCAGCCGCTTCACGCCCGAGCAGCTCGACGGCATCCGGGAGTTCCTCCGGCTCGGCGCCGAGCTCAGCTATCGGCGCGCCGAAGAGATCGCCGCCGAGGTCTCGGACCAGGGTGATCGATCAGAGCGGCAGTGAAAGCTGCCGGCGTCGTGCCAGGGCGCGGGGCGTGCAGTCGACCAGGAGGAATCGGACGAAGCGTTGGTTGCTGAGCGCCATCGGCCCTCGAGCGCGGCGCACCGCCTCGATCGCCTCCTCGGGTGTGTAGCCGAGCTCCACGAGGGCACGTCCGACCAGGAGCCCGGACCGGTTCACGCCGCTCAGGCAGTTCACGGCGACGTGCTTCCCCTCCCTGACGAGGGCGGCGATCCGCTCCCCCACCGTGTGGATCATCTCCGCATCGGCGACGAACGGGACGTCGTCGAGTGGATGGAAGTGGTACCGAGGATCGGGTTCGCCTTCCCACCGATCGCGTCCGCCGACGTCGATCAGCACGTCGAACATCGCGAGCATCTCGGCGGGCGAGTGCGCGGCGCTCGCGGCGGAGAGCCCCGGGATCACCTCCGAGTACGGCTCGGCCGGGTACTCGTACGTGACGACGTTCTCCGGCTCCATGCCTGCATGGTCGACGCGACGGCGGCGTCCGTCAACGGTCCTAGTCGAGCAGGGCGTCCAGAGCTCCGCGCGTGTCGCTCAGTCGCTCCGCGAGCGTCGTGGCGAGCCACCGGTGAAGTGTCGCGGCGAGCTCCGGCTCCTCGGTCTCGAGCCGCTCGATCGTCTCGCGGGAGATGCGAAGGACCACGCTGGGAGCCTCGGCCACCACGTCGGCGGTTCGGGCGCCCCCCGCGTAGAGCGCGATCTCGCCGACCACGACCCCCGGACGGAGCGTCCGCAGTCGGATCCGCGAGCCCTCGGGCGTGACGGTCTCCACACCCAAGCGGCCGGACTCGAGCACGTAGACGTCGCCCGGCGGCTCGCCCTGATGGAGCAGGACCGTGCCCTCGGGCACCGAGACGCGCTCGAGGTGGGCAACGAGGCCGGGTGGCAGTCCGTCGAGGCGACCGCGCGCGGGATGCTCCGCTACAGCCTCGGGCAAACCGGGGGCGCTGAGCAGAGCGTCCTCGCACCGCTGAAGTCCACGATCCAGGTCGGGCTCGAAGGACACGAGCCCTTCGACCTCGACCACGCCTCCCCTCGCGAGCTGCGCGCGCACCGGATCAGATGCGCCGGTGAAGATCACCTCGAACCCACCCGCCTCCGCCAGGCGCATCACCTTCACGAACGAGACGACCGCCGAGGAGTCCACGCCCGTCACGCGCCGGAGATCGATCACCACGAAGCGGGGCGGGGTGTCTTCGATCCGATGCCGTATCCGCTCCAGCAGGCGGTTGGTCGATCCGAAGAAGACGAACCCGCTCGCCCGCAGGATCTGGACGCGGTCGGAGAGCCCGCGGAGCTCGGCGCGCTCGTCGGCCGGGCGATCGACGTTCGAGCGATAGGTCTCGCCGAAGGCGACCTCGCGGACCAGCTCGATCCGGCCGTAGTTGATGACGAAGAGCATGACCGCGAGCACCAGGCCGATGACCACACCGGGCAGGAACCCCCAGACGATGATCCCCGCCAAGATCACGAGCACGACGGCGTACTCGAGCGGCGGGAGCAACCGCCGCTTGTCCCAGACCCACTCGACGATGAAGGAGAGCCCGAGGAACACCAGCACGCCCCCGACGATCATCTTCGGGATCAGACCCACGACCGAGCCGCCGAACACGATGGCGGCCAGCGGGACGAGCGCCGCGATCAGGCCCGCGGCTCGCGCGTCGACGCGCATGCGCTCCGCGAGCGCGGTGAGGGAAAGCGCGTGATAGCCGGGGATCCCCCCGAGCGCCCCGGACACGACGTTCAGGACCCCGGCGTCGCGCATCTCCTGGTTGTTGTCGAGGTCGCGGTCCAAGACGAGCTCCGAGCCGCTGATGTTGAACAAGGCCGCCATCGTGGCCACGAAGACCGCGGTCACGATGCCGAACCACGACCCGAGCACGGAGAGCCAGTCGGCGCCGGCGATCGCCTCGAGGGTCCACGGATGCCACGGCTGCGGCGTGTCGGACGGTCCGAACAGCAGCCACCCTCCCTGACGGACCTCCTCGATCGAGGAGCCGGTCGCGACCATCCCCGCCACGAACACCACGAACCCGATCGCGATCACGGCCGGGATCACGAGCGGGCGCTTGATCACGCGGACCGAGACGAGCAGGATCGCGCCGAACGCGAGGGCCGGGACCCAGTGAACGACCTGGTACTCGCGGATCATCGCGGGGAGCGTGCGGAGATGCAGGAGCGTTCCCGTGGAGGCGTTGATCCCACTCTTGAAGAGCAGCCACCCCGTGCCGGCGAGGAACCCCCCGACCACCGGATACGGGACGAAGCGGATCAGCCGACCGAGCCGGTACCTCCCGACCACCAGGAAGACCACCCCGCACAGGAGCGTCACCACGATCGTCGCGGCGATGACGGTCAGGAAGATGTCGGGATGCTCGTAGTTCTTCAAACCAGATATCCGTGCGTTGTACGCGAGGTCGGCGGCCTTCTTCGCCGCGACGGAGGCGACGAGCGCGAGGACGGCCGCGGGGGCGTCCTGCACGCTTCCCACCACGCCACGGGACCCGGCCCGCCACGCGAGGAACCCGAGGATCAGGGCCGCCGCTCCGAGGTAGAGGCCGATGCCGTCCGGAAGGTGGGCCGCGAGCAAACCGCCGAAGACGAGGGCCGCGAACGCGATCGCGAGCATCGACTCGACCGCGCCGATGATCAGCCCGGTGGCGACCGAGACGAGCCACGTGGTGGCCCGTCGCTCTCCGACCATCCGTGTCTCCCTCGTTCCCCTCAGTCCAGCAGCACGTCGAACGTTCGCATCGTGTCGGTCAGTCGCTCCGCCAGCGTCGTGGCGAGCCACCGGTGGAGCGTCGCGGCGAGCTCCGGCTCCTCGGCCTCGAGCCGCTCGATCGCCTCGCGGCCGATGCGCAGGACCACGCTGGGGATCTCGGCCACGACATCGGCCGTGCGAGCGCCGCCCGTGTAGAGCGCGACCTCGCCGACGACGACCCCCGGACGGAGCGTGCGGAGGCGGATCCTGCTAGCCCTCGGCCGTGACGGCCTCCACGCCGAGGCGCCCGGACTCGAGCACGTAGATGTCGCCCGGCGGCTCGTCCCGGTGGAGCAGGACCGTCCCCTCGGGCACCGAGACGCGCTCGAGGTGGGCGGCGAGGCCCGGGGGCAGACCGTCGAGACGACCGCTCGCGGCGGGGTGCTCCGCCAGGGCCTCGGCCAGGTCGGGAGCGGGAAGCAGCGCGTCCTCGCACCGCTGGAGCCCTCGGTCCAGGTCGGGCTCGAAGGAAACGAGTCCCTCGACCTCGACCACACCTCCCCGTGCGAGCTGGGCGCGGACGGGATCGGAAGCCGCCGTGAAGACGACCTCCGATCCGGCGGCCTCCGCCAGGCTGAGCGCCTTCACGAACGAGACGACTGCCGACGAGTCCACGCCCGTTACGCGCCGGAGATCGATCACCAGGAACCGCGGCGGGGTGGTCCCTTCCACACGACCTCGGATCCGCTCCAGCAGGCGGTTGGCCGATCCGAAGAAGACGAACCCGCTCACCCGCAGGATCTGGACGCGGTCCGCAAGCCCGCGGAGCTCGTCGCGTTCCGTCGCGGGCCGATCGACGTTGCTCGCGATAGGTCTCGCCGAAGGCGACCTCGCGGACCAGCTCGATCCGGCCGTAGCTGACCGCGAACAGCACGGCGGCGAGCACGATGCCGATCACCACCCCGATCAGGAACCCCCAGACGATGACCCCCGCCAGGATCGCGAGCACGACGGCGTACTCGAGCGGCGGCAGCAACCGCCGCTTGTCCCAGACCCACTCGACGATGAAGGCGAGCCCGAGGAACACCAGGACGCCCCCGACGATCATCCGCGGGAGCAAGCCCGACGACGTTCGCACCGAACACGACGGCGGCGAGCGGAACGAGCGCCGCGATCAGGCCCGCGGCCCGCGCGTTCACGCGCATCCGTGCCGCGAGCGCCGTGAAGGAAAGCGAGTGATAGCCGGGGATCCCCCCGAGCGCGCCAGAGATGACGTTCAGGAGCCCGGCGTCGCGGAGCTCTCGGTTGGTGTCGAGGTCCCGGTCCAAGACGAGCTCGGTCCCGGAGATGTTGAACAGGACCGCGATCGTGGCGACGAACACCGCGCCCATGATCCCGGCCCACGATTCGAGCACGGAGAGCCAGTCGGCGCCGCCGAGCGCCTTGAGCGTCCACGCCTGCCACAGGATCACGGAGTCGAACGAGCCGACCAGCCACCTTCCCCGCGCGGACCTCCTCGATCGAGGAGCCGGTGGCGACCACCCCGATCCCGAACGCCACGAAGCCGATCACGATCGCCACCGGGATCACGAGCGGGCGCTTGATCACCCGCACCGCGATCAGCAGGATCACGCCGAACGCGAGGGCCGGCAGCCAACGCTGCAGTGCGTCGCTCTCCAACAGGTCGCCCAGCGGGGTGAAGAGCGGTGACACCCTCGACGCGACGTAGATCCCACCCTTGAGGAGCAGCCATCCCGTGCCGGCGAGGAACCCTCCGACCACCGGATACGGCACGAACCGGATCAGATCGCCTCGTCGCCGAGACCCCAGCCGCCAGAAGACGACCCCGCACAGGACCGTCGCCACCAGGATCGCGGCGATCGCGCTGAAGAAGATGTCCTGCGGGCTCCCGGCCCCGTGCACGACGGCGCTCGCCGAGACGATCGCCATCATGGCCGCGCCCGTCCCCTGGAGGCCGCCGACGATGCCTCGCGAGCCGCCCCGCCAGGCCATGAACGCGAGCGTCAGCGCCGCCGCCCCGAGGTACAGACCGACGCCGTCGTCGAGGAAGTAGAACTCGAAATAGCCGGCGAACACGAGCGACGCGAAGGCGACCGCGAAGACGACCTCGACCGCTCCGATCACGATCCCCGCGACGACCGTGCCGAAGGTGACGGCTCGTTGCCCGGGAACGGTCTCCTCGGTCACCCCCATGCGGAAGGACCCTAGCCGGGGTGCCCGGACCGCGCTAATCGCTGACGGATCGGTCTCACGTGTTGTTCGGAGCGATGGGCTCGCCGACGTAGACCCATACCGACTCGGCATCTTCGTCCACGGCAACACCCAGCACCTCGGCTCCCACCGGCATCGGCGTCACTTCGAGGGTGGAAGGGTTGAGCCGATAGACGGAGCCGTCGCGATCGCCAACCCAGAGCCGATCGAGTCCGAAGTTCATGTCCGTCGGAGAGTCGCCCACTCGCACCGGGCCTGTACGTCCCCCTGACGTCACGTCGATCATCGTCACGGCGCCGGCGCGGTGGTCGAGGATCCACAACCCCTCCTCGCTGGCGACCACCTGATCGATCCGTGCATCGATGTGGATGGGTCGGCCGATGACCCGGAGCGACGCCGCGTCGAGGCGGACCACCGCGCTGTCGAGGAGATCGACCAACCAGACGGTGTCCTTCGTTGCGGCGATCAGGTCCACGGGGTGCGCGGTGTCGATCTGATCGCGCGCACCGGTACTCGCGTCAACTCGGATCACCGTGCCATCCGGGAAGCCGGCCCATACGGCCCCCGCGACAGAGATGCTCGAGGCAGCCTTCTGCGATGCCCCCGTGTCCAGGAAGGGTTCCACCTCATCGGTCGCGGGATCGACTCGGTACACGGTGTACTGACCTCCGAGCACCCATACGCCGCCGAGTCCCGCCTCGACATCTGCGTGTTCGCTCACCCCGACAGCGATCTGATCGGATCGCACGTCCTCGTGGATCGGGTCGAGTGAAGCAGCTGCGGTGGCTCGAGAACCCAGACGCCACCTTCGCCCGCGGCAAGCGGATGGTTGACGAATTGGTCGAACGCGGCATCGCGATCGAGGTCGATCGTCGACAAGATCTTGCCGGACTCGGCATCGATCCGCAGCCACGGCGTTCTGCAACGGACCTACCTCTCCCGGGGGCTCATCTGATGGCCCGAAGAGCAGGATCGATGCGCCGATGATCACCGCGAGTGCGCCGGCGGCCAGGCCCGCGACGAGCGGGGCGCGCCGCCGCCCGGTCGGGAAGATCTCGCGACGCCGCTCGATCGCCTCGTCCGCTTCCAGCGGCGAAGCGAGCCCCTCGCCGTCGACACCCGTGACCTTGAAGAGATGGAAGTCACCCTCGATCCCCTTGAACTGGTGCACACCATGCTCGGCGAACGTCGATCCCCGCTCCGAGCACGAGGTCACGGAGCGAGGCGGGCACGAGGACTTCGCCGGGCCCCGCCACGGCCATCACCCGCGCCGCCGCGTTCACGACGAGGCCCCCGGGCTTCCCGCTGATCGTCTCGAGCTCCCCGAAGCTGACGCCCGACCGGATCTCGATCCCGAGCTCTCGGACCGCCTCGGTCGCCGCGACCGCGGCCTTGATCGCATCCGCCGGTCGCTCGAACGAGACGAAGAACCCGTCGCCCGCCGTGTCGATCTCGTGCCCGCCGAAGCGGCCGACCGCGCGCCGCACGATCCGATGGTGCCGCTCGACGAGCTCGCTCCAGCGGGTGTTTCCCATCTCCGCGGCGATCGCCGTCGAGCCGACGATATCGGTGAACAGGACCGCTCCGAGACCGCGTCCTCCGCTGCGGCGCTGCATGTTCGCGAGTGTAGGTTCGCACCCTTCCGGGGTCGAACCGAGGAACTACAGCTAGTCGTGGAGCGCGGGTACTACGATCGGGAGGACGCTCGTCCGCGCGATTCGAGGTGTCGACCCCAGCCAACAACGCAAGATCGGGAGGCCAGAGGATGAGTGAGCTTCAGGGCATCGCTCGGTTCAGGATCCACGACGGCAAGCTCGACGAGTTCAAGCGCCTGTCGGCTGAAGCCAGGGAGATCGTTGCGACCAAGGACCCGGGAACCCTGCAGTACGACATCTACTTCAACGACGACGAGTCCGAGTGCATCGTCCTCGAGCGGTTCAAGGACTCCGAGGCGCTCATCGAGCACGCCGCGAACCTCGGCGACCTCAGTGAGGCGATCCTTTCGATCGTTTCCGTGGTTCACGGCGAGCTCCTGGGAGAGCCGAACGCGGAGATCAGGGCGAACTTGGCCGACATGGAGGTCCCTCAACTCTTCACGCCCT
>CAVTTD010000026.1:0-66117 GCA_963737525.1 uncultured Actinomycetota bacterium | reverse complement strand
GCCCGTCCTCACGCGTAGCGCAGGACGATCGACCCGCAAGGGGAACGACGTGGTCGGCCTGGTCGATGAGCCGCCCCAGGTGACCGTGGCCGTCCTTGGGCGGCATCGAGTCCGTCGCCGGGCCCGCCGAAGCGGGCAATACCCCCGCTCCGGATGCGGGCTCCGTCTACGCCGCCAACCTGTAGACGAACCGCAGCTCCAGGGGTGAGGTCGGCTCGCCCGTCCAGTGATCGACCCTGCATCGGCCGTCGCCCCGAGCGGCAGTTCGATGACCTCGGCACCCGCGGGGAGCGCAAGATCGAGCGAGTAGGGGACCGGGCGCAGCATCGGCTGGGGGCGTACCTGGGGCGAGTAGGTCCAGATCCCGTCGTGTTCGCTCGCGGCAGCCGAGACCTCGTAGGTCACCGTCGCCGACATGTCCCTCCCGCATCGGCGAACAGGAACGCGTCGGCGACCGGGTGCCCGTATGCCTCGTCCACGTCGGTCACCGACGGTGAGCTCGTGCGGATCTTGGGGTCCTCTGCCTCGATGGGCATGTAGATCTCGACATCGACCCCCCACCAGCCGACCGGCGTGCCCTTCCCGTCGCCCAACAGGTCCGACGGTGGGCCGTCGGGGCGCCGTTGCGCATCGTGACCGATGTCTGCACCGTGGCCGTGCCGTCGGGGTCCAGGGCCACCGACGACGCGACCTCGTGCTCGGCGAAGTACCCGGCTCGTTGGCGGAGGCGTCCTGCCACACCACGGCGAGCGGGTTCTCTCCGAGATCGAACCGCCCTGCCGCATCGAGAAGCTCCAGGGTGGCCTCGGTTCGGTCGTCGACCGTGAACATCGCGAAATGGCCCTCTCGTGTCCCCTCGGCCATCGCCTCGACCGAGGGCCGTCGGATCGGGTTGCGGTTGAGCAATGCGCTCCACAGATCGACCCCAGCTGAGATTGCGCCGCGTTGGTGTCAGCCGAGTCAGGACTCTCGAACAGCCGGCGGTTGAAGACCTCGACGAGGTTCTCGGAGGTGATCGGCTCCGGCCATGCCGCCGACTCGACCGGGCCGGTCGCCGCGAGCATGTCGGCCATCCACACCGTGTCGGCCCACATCACACCGTCGACCGGCCGACGCCCGAGGCCTCCCATATCTGCATGGCGATGCGTGAGGACTCCGCACGTCGGGAGGATAGTTCGACGGCCCACATCGTGGTGGCGACGCCGAAGGGTCCGTATCGGCGAGCGACGTCCGGCGGGACCTCGACCGGCGGCACGGGCTCGACGTCTCCGACCGGATCGAGCGACTCGAGCGAGAGCTGGCCCGTCGACGCGCTCGAGCTCGCCGAGGAACCCGAGGTACCCCCCGGTGCCCGCGGCGCCGACAGGTTCTGGAAGGCGAGCAGATAGCGCTTCGGTCCGTCGGCTCCGAGCATGCCCGGCAGCACGTCGCCAAGCTCCCTCGCGTTCGACGACCAGGTCCGTCTGCGGCCGCAGCCGGTTCGGGCCTCGGTCACGGCCGCGAGAGGGGATCGACGAGCGATCCGGCGTCGATGGCCGCGAGCACGTTCGACGCCTGCTGCAGATCGGCGGCGGCGGCGTTCAGCCCGGGCAGCGCTCGGTCGATCGCCTCGAGGTCGACCTGCCCCCTCCGGGCCCATGAGCACGACCTCGTTCGCCCATCCGGCCGCTCGCGCGGCGACCGTCAGGGATGCGCCACCAGTTGCCGCGGCCCGAGCAGCCTCCGCCATCGAGGAGACCGCGTCGACGTCGTCACCGATCCACGGAAGGAAGCCCGCGAGCACCATCGATGGATGCATCCGGAACGTCCCGGCAGTCGCCGCGTGCCGCTGGGCGCGATCGAAGCACTCCTGGGCCACGTCGATGGCGCCGTCGAGCAGCGCCTCCGAACCGCATCGCAGATCGTCACGCGTCGAACGGAGCGCGCCGTTCGCCGACCACACCGCCCACGCGGCGTCGGCGACCAACAGGATCGCGATGACGCCGATCACGATCCATTCGAACCGCCGACGCGGCTGGGCATGACGTCCCATCCGAGAACCTCGAGGTGCATCGACCATGTCGCCAACCTACCCGGCGATCATCGAAGGGGAGCCGTGTGAGGTGGGCTGCGAACCCCGCTCCCTGTACTCAGCATGGCTCGTCGTTGCACCACGACTCTCCTGCCGATACCCTGGGTCAAAGCAGCGCTTCGGTCCTCGCGGCCGATGCCACCGAGTGAGCCAAGGAGCCGCAACGTGAAGAAGACCCTGACGTCGATCCTGGCCGCAACGATGCTCGTCGGCGTGCTCGGCGGCGCGCCGGCTCTTGCTCACGAGCGCACAGCCTCCACGAACATCACGATCCACGCCAGTGACAAGACGGTGAATTACGCCAACCAGATCCAGGCCAACATCGCCAACGACGACGGCGGTGGCCTGCGATTCCTGATGGCCGGGAACTTCCCGATGAACGTCTACAACAACATGATCGTCAACAACGTGTCGACCCACGAGGGTGGCGGCGTCGCGCTCGACGATGCCCCGAACGTGCGGGTCTACCACAACACGATCATGAAGAACCTGACGACGGCCACCGCGGTCACGTCCAACGGGAGCCCGGCGCCGGCCGGGCTGTCGACGACGGCCAACAGCGACCAACTGCAAGCCACGCTGCCGGCCGGCTCGCCGCTACAGCAACCCGCTGCTGTTCAACAACATCTTCTGGGACAACCGGGCCGGCACCCGAGCCGGCACCACGGTCATCGGCCTCGGCCTCGACGGCGACGCCACCCCGATCGACCAATGGGATCTGGGTGTTGCGAACGGCACGCCGACGGAGCTGCTGGCACCGACCAACTCGGTCATCCAACAGGATGCCGGCGAGCCACCCGTACACGACCAGTGGGACCAACAGCTCGGCCGATCCGGCCGTCGTCTCGGTCTGGGACCTCTCCGTTTCGTTCGCCACGTGGCGTCAGAACCCTGCGTTCGTGGACGCCACGCTCGTGGCGGTGGAAGCGCCGCCGAACCTGCTCGGCAACTACCACCTGGCCGCGTGCCCGGGGTCGCCGGCCTGCAACCTCGGAGCGTCCTCCAAGACGGCGCCTCGCATGGCAGCCGCCGACGAACGTGGCCGCACCCGGGCTCGACTTCGACGACCAGGTGCGCCCGGCTCTCGGCGGCTTCGACAGCGGCGCCGACGAGTTCGGCGGAGCAGCACCTCCACCACCGGCCGCCGCCGCTGTACTTCTCCACGTTCGGGAACGCCAACCCGCCGGGTGTGGGCGGCACGGCCGACGACGCCGACATCTACTTCTGGAACGGCACCGCCGTTCAGCCGCTTCGTCGATGCCACCGCTCTCGCGCCGTACCCGCTGCCAGCCGGCGCCAACGTCGACGGCTTCGATCGGGTCAGCGCCACCCAGTTCTACATGTCCTTCGAGCGACGCGACGGCGTGCCCGGGCATCGGCACGGTTCAGGACGAGGATGTCGTCCTCTACAACGCCGGCACCTGGTCGCTGTACTTCAACGGCAGCGCCAACGGTGTCGGACGCACGGATCTCGACGCGATCAGCATCGCGCGGCGGCTCCCTCTACTTCTCGACCGACAACACGCTCGTGCCGCCCGGCGCAGGTGGGAGCGGCGACGACGCCGACATCTACCGCTGGAACGGCGGCAGCTCGTACACGCGTGTGCGCGACGCCTCGGCGCTGGGATGGTCGACCGCCAACGTCGACGGCCTCGTGTGGGTCGACGCCACGCACGTCTACCTGTCCTACAGCCCGAACGCATCGGTGCCGGGCATCGGAGCGGTCCAGGACGAGGACGTCGTGTACTACAACGCCGGCACGTGGTCGGTGTACTTCGACGGAACCGCCGTCGGTCTCACCTCGGGCAACCTCGACGTGGACGCGTTCGATGTTCCGTAGCCCTGTTCACCGCCGGCCCGGAAAGGGATGAGGGGATCGACTTCATGAGACACCCATCAGCCAGCCCAGCGGACGTTCCCAAGGGAGACGAGGGGATGATCGAGAAGAGGAACCTCAACCGACGTCAATTCCTGAAGATCTCGGGCGGCGCGGTCGTCGTCACGAGTGTCGGCGCCTGGGCGGGGAAGGTCCTGAGCCCCGTGGCTGCCAATGCGCAGGCGCTCGCCAGGCTACGACCTCTACCTCGGAGGGACCGACGGCTGGATCTTCCTGCCACCGTACGCCGGCGATCCCGCCGTTCCACCCGGACGTCCTGGCGCCGCCTCCGCTCACGACCTACATCTTCGGGTTCCGCAACGTCACCGGCTGACGGCCACCCAGAGGTCGAGCCAGAAGAACAAGGCGCAGCACTCCGCCCCGCTGTTCTGGGTGAACCAGTTCGACCCGGACAACCCTGTCGACTTCAAGGTCCAGTTGACCAACCTCGGCCTGGCGCTGCGGCCCGACCTCTTCGACGCGCACAGCCTCCACTGGCACGGGTTCCGCAACGTGATCCCGTTCTTCGACGGCGAGCCGACCGGCTCGGTCGCGGTGCCGACCGGGCGGAACTTCACCTACGTGTACCGGCCACGCGACGCCGGCACGTACATGTACCACTGCCACGTCGAGGACACCGAGCACGTCCACATGGGCATGACCGGCCTGGTGTTCGTCCGGCCACTCCAGGACAAGTACGGAGCCGGGTTGGTGTCCCGATCTCACGGAACGGCGGCGACTCCGGTTCGTCGGTACAGGGCTACATGTACAACGACGAGAACGGCTCGACCGCGTTCGATCGGGAGTTCGCGATGTTCCTGTGGAGGTGTGGGCCGAGTCGCACTGGGCCGACGCCCACATCCAGCTGCCGGAGTGGAGCGACTACCGAGCCGACTTCAGCCTGCTCAACGGCCGGGTCTACCCGGACACGATCGCCCCCAACGCGCTCGATCGACCCGTTCAACCCGGTCCGCGACGCCAACGGCGACCTGATCGCACCCGCCGGACACCCGGAGCTGAAGTACCAGCCGCACTCCTCGCTCGTGAACTGCAACGCCGGGGACCGGGTGGCGCTGCGGTTCGCCAACCTCGGGTTCCGAGAGCAGGCGATGACGTTGGCCGGGATCCAGATGCGGGTGGTCGGCCGAGACGCCACGCCGATGCGGGGACGCGACGGCACCGACACGTCCTACGAGACCGACACCATCAACATCGGCCCCGGCGAGAGCTTCGACGTGATCTTCACGGCGCCGGCGCACGAGGGTCCCGGAGCCTACGACACCTACATGCTCTACAACCGGAACTACACGCGTTCCAACAACCTGGCGCCCGGGGGTTTCGGTGGCCAGGCCACCGAGATCCGCGTGTACGCGGGCGGCGTTGCCGCGCAAGCCTATCCGAACGACTGGGGAGTCTGAGCGCCATGAGGAGAGCTGGCCGAGCCATAGATCGAAACACCCACAAGCGGGTCGGACAGAGTTCGGCGCTGCTCGTCGCGCTGGCGCTGATCTTCACGAGCGTCGCCACGCTCCTCGGCCCGTCAGCCGCCACCGCCCAGACCCCTGCCGCGCGTGGGCATCGTCTGCACCGAAGGCGCGAAGCCCAGCCCGACGAGCACCAGCCCGGTCTTCAACCTGACCACCAAGACCGGCTACATCAGCCTGCCCGACGCGAACACCGCGTTCATGTGGGGGTACTCGAGCGGGTTCGACGGGTTCCAGCACCCCGGACCGGTGCTCTGCGTCAACCAAGGCGACACGGTCACCGTGATCCTGCACAACACCCTGCCCGAGGCCGCGTCGATCGTGTTCCCCGGCCAGGAGAACGTGCTGGCCAACGGGTTGCCGGCGCAGCCCCAGTTCAACGGCGGCGGCGACGATGACCTCGCTTGACCAACACGGCCGCCGCGAACGGCGGAACCGTCACCTACAGCTTCGTCGCCTCCGACCCCGGCACGTTCCTCTACGAGTCGGGCACCAACCCCGAGAAGCAGGTGCGGATGGGGCTGTTCGGGGCGCTGATCGTGCGCCCGACGATGGGCGCCGACTTCGCCTACAACCGGGCGGACAGCGAGTTCACCACGTCCGAGGAGTTCATGGTGCTGCTCTCCGAGATCGACCCCTACCAGCACCAGGCGGTCGAGCAGGGCCGGACCTTCAACATGAACAACTACCACCCGCGCTACTGGCTGATCAACGGCCGCGGGTTCCCCGACAGCATCGCCGACAACTTCGCGAGCTGGTTGCCGACCCAGCCGTACGGCGCCCTGGCTGAGGTGACCGAGTTCAACGCCGCCACGCACCCGCTGCCCGGGCATCGCCCGCTACCTGAACGTCGGCACCGAGGACTACCCGTTCCACCCGCACGGCAACAACGGCCTGGTGATCGGCCGCGACGGCCGCCCGCTGGAAGGCGCCGGCGGCCAGGACCTGTCGTTCGAGAAGTTCGCCATCAACATCGGCCCGGGCAGACCTGGGACGTGCTCTTCAACTGGTACGACGCCGAGGACTACGCCCGGCGCAACCCGGTCCCGGTGACCGTGCCCGGGCTCGCCAACCAGGAGATCGGGATGTTCTACAGCGGCAGCCCGTACCTGGGCGAGACCGAGACGCTGCCGCCCGGCATCCAGACGCTCAACCAGTGCGGTGAGTACTACATCATCGCCCACAACCACGCCCTGTTCCAGATCACCTCGTGGGGCGCGAACATGACCGGCCCGATCACCTACACGCGGATCGACCCGCCTGACCCAACGGTGCGGTGACGAGAGAGGTGGAGACGAACGATGACTCGGACGCCGACCATGCGGAAGGCAGCCTCCTCTCTCGGGGCAGGCGTGGTGCTGGCGGTGCTGGTCGCCGCGCTGGCACCCGTCGCGGCGGCCGTCGCCCAGGCGCATGCACACCGACGTGACGGTCGACCTGTACGCGGTCACCGGCACGACGACGCTGCCTGCCGGGCGGCTAGACCGTGCACGTCTGGGGCTACACGCGACCAACGCCGGCCCGGTGACGCCGAGCCCGGCGGTCCCGACCCTGCGTCGTCGACGCAGGGCGACACGGTGCAGATCACGCTGCACAACCAGCTCGGTGCCGGACGCCAGACGGCGCTCCTCTTCCAGGGCCAGGCGATGGTCCCCGACCTGACCGGCGTGCCGCCGGCGGCGGCACGAAGTCCTACACCTTCACCGCCGAGCCGGCCCGGCACGTACCTGTACGAGGCCGGGCTCCTGCCCAACGCCGCAGCATCAGGTGGCGATGGGCCTCTACGGAGCGCTCGATCGTGCGCCCGGCCGACCGCCGGCAGGCCTATGACGACGCCGTCACCGCCTTCGACGACGAGGCGGTGCTGGTCCTCAGCGAGATCGATCCGGCGCTGAACAACCGGCCGAACCCGGCGACCTTCGACATGCGCAAGTACGCCCCTCGGTACTTCCTGATCAACGGGAAGGTGCTACCCGACACCGACCCGATCGCCGACCGCCGCCGGCAACGAGGTGCTGCTGCGCTACGTCAACGCCGGCAACCAGTACCACTCGATGGCGCGTGCAGGGCGCCCACCAGACGGTGATCGCGCTCGACGGCAGCCCGCTCGACTTCTCGCGTCGCTACGTCGCCGAGACGATCGGCCCCGGCCAGACCCTCGACGCCATCGTCACGCGTCCCGACCGCGACGTCCGACGCAGAGCCTCGCGATCTACGACGGCAGCCTGCTGCTGCACAACAGCAACATGGCCGGCTCCGGCGGGATGCTCACCTTCCTGACGTCGCCGGGCACCGGCGGCGGACCGACACGGTCGGTCCCGTCGCGACCGACGTCGCCTACGCCGGCGGGAGCCTGACCGCGACGGTCGACGACGCCGCCACCGGCGGCAGCGACCATCCCGGCCGCCGAGTACTTCCTCGACTCGATCGCGGGCGCCGGGCACGCCCGATGGCCGCGGCCGACGGCGCGTTCGACTCGCCGAGCGAGGCCGTCACGGCCACGGTGACCGTGCCCGCCGGGCAGCACATCCTCTACGTGCGCGGCCAGGACGCCGCCGGCAACTGGGGCGCGTCAGCTCGGTGCTGGTCGAGCGGCGGCGACGCCGTCGGCCCGACCACGAGGTCCGCGACGCTGACGCCCGGACGTCACCAACGGCACGGTCCGCGGCGTCGCGGTGCACGCGACCGGCGACGACACCGCCGACCGGCGGCTCGAACATCGCGGCGGCCGAGTACTCCATCGACGCGACGGCGCCGCGGGCCGGCACGCCGATGACCGTCACACCGGCCGCACCGATCGCCAGCCTGGACGCCACGATCCCGGCGGCGACCGTCGAACGCGCTGACGGAGGGCACCCACGTCGTCTCGATCCGCAGCCAGGACGCGGCAGGCAACTGGGGCTGCCGGTCACCGTCAACCTGGTGGTCGACAAGACCGGCCCAGTCACCTCCGGGCGTCACCGCGGCGCCCGAACCCGAACAACGGCACCGTCCCGTTCAACGCGAGCACGCCGGCGGTCCGGGTGACGGCGACGCGTGTCCGATCCGATCGCTGCCGGAGTCCAAGCAACATCGGCGGCGGGCGAGGCCTTCATCGACACGGTCGGCGCCAACGGCACCGGCTTCCCGCTGGCGGCCAGCGACGGCGTGTTCAACGAGCCCGTCGGAGGCCGGCTACGCCGACATCCCGCTGGCGACCATCAGGCAGCTGACCAACGGCATCCACACCATCTACGTCCACGCCAAGGACGCGGCGGGCAACTGGGGCGCGACCGGCAGCACGATCCTGCTCATCGACAAGATCGCCCCGACGTCCTCAGCATCAACAGGCTCGACCCCAACCCGACCACGCGGCGACGTTCAGTTCCTGGTCACCTTCTCCGAAGCCGTGACCGGGGTGACGAGCGGCCTTCAGCTCTCGCCAGCGCGGAATGGCTTGACCGGCGCGGCGATCACCTCGGTGACCGGTAGCGGCGCGACCCGTACCGTCACCGCCACGACCGGAACCGGTGGCGGTGGCACCCTTCGGCCTCAACCTGACCTCAGCGACGGGGATCAAGGATACCGCCGCGAACGGGCTCCCGGCGACCGGCCTGCCGTTCGTCGGTCAGGCGTACACGCCAACCGACGCCGCCGCTGTACTTCTCGACGGCCGGGAACACCAACCCGCCGGGCGTCGGCGGCACCGCCGACGACGCCGACATCTACATCTGGAGCGGCACGCGCGTTCAGCCGGTCGATCGACGTGACCGCCATCACGAACCCGCTGCCGGCCGGCGCGAACGTCGACGGCTTCGACCGTGTCAGCGCGACCCAGTTCTACCTGTCGTTCAACGGCGACGTCACCATCGTGCCCGGGCATCGGACACGGTCCAGGACGAGGACGTCGTCCTCTACAACGCCGGGACGTGGTCGCTGTACTTCGACGGCAGCGCCAACGGCTGTCGCGGCGACCGACCTCGACGCGATCAGCGTCGTCGGCGGCTCCTCTACTTCTCGACCGACGATACGACGTGCCGCCCGGCGTGCCGGCGGCGCCGGCGACGACGCCGACATCTACCGCTGGAACGGCGCCACTCGTACACGCGGGTGGTCGACGCCATCGGCGCGCTCGGCTGGCCGACGGCGCCAACGTCGACGGCCTCGTCTGGGTCGACGCCACCCACGTCTACCTCTCCTACAGCGCGGACTACCACCGTGCCGGGCATCGGAGCGGTTCAGGACGAGGACGTCGTCCGCTACAACGGCGGCGACGTGGTCGGTGTACTTCGACGGCACCGCCCACGGGCTGACCTCCGGCAACCTCGACGTGGATGCCTTCGATCTCCCGTAGCCCTCGACCGTAGCCGACCGGCCTGCAGCCCTCCGGGGCTGCAGGTCCCGATGGAAGGAAGGAACTCAGTGATCGACCGACACCCGACCCGAGGCCGGCCGCCGACCCGTCGGAGAAGCGTTCGCGCCGCCGGCGGTCTGGTCGCGATCGGGCTGGTGGTCCTCCTGTTGGTCGGCGGCTGTCGCGGCGCGGGCTCGTGGTCGGGCGCAAGGCCGACATCCGCGACGGCACCACGCTGGTCACCGCCGACGGCATGGCCGCCCGCTACGGGATCGACATCAAGCTGGTCGGCGTCACCGCCGCCGGTGGACTGATCGACCTCCGCTACCAGGTGGTCGACCCGGACAAGGCGAACGCGGTCATCCACGACCTCGACCTGTTTCCCAGCTATCGTCGAGGACACCGGGGAGACGCTGGCCATGCGGTCGCTGCCGCACAGCCACAGGACGAGAGCTGGAACTCGGCGGGACGTACTTCTTCCTCTCCCGAACGCCAACAACGCGGTCCACCCGGGGCCTCGCTCACGCTCGTGATCGGCGACGCACGGCTCGAGCACGTCGTCGCCCAGGGATGACACGCGGCCGGCTCCGGCGCCGGAGCCGCGTTGGCGATCCTGGTCGCTGCGGCGCGTCGTCGTGCTCGTCGGGGCGCGCCGGCGTCCGCCCACAGCAGCTCGAGCGCTCCGAGCCCCCGAACGGCGGGATGGTCGCGGCGGAGGTCACGCTCACCCTGTGGTTCGCCGAGCCGATCAGCGCGAGGCCAGCACGCTTCGACCTCCGTACGCTCGACGGAGGTCGAGGTCGCCGCGACCGTCTCGGCGTCCGAGGCCGGACGGCCAGGGGGTCGTTGAGCTCGACGACGACGCCGCTCGTCGAGGCGACCTACGGGCTCGACTGGTCGGTGGTCTCTCCGACGACGGCCATCCCTCGAGCGGCTCGGTGGTGTTCGGCGTCGGGATGCGCCCGGTCGTGGTTCCGACCGAGGAAGCGGTCTTCCCGGAAGCGCCCGGACTCGTCCTCCGCTGGCTCGACCTCTCCGCGATCATGCTGGCGATCGGCGCGCTGGCGGTCTCCGGCCGGGTGCTCGGATCGATGGGCGCGGCCGGCGACGGCCCGCTCGGCCGGGCGCGGTACATCGGAGCGCTGGCCGCGGCCGCCGCGGTGGTCGTCGGGCAGTCACCCCGTTCGTCGCGCGCCGCAGGCCGGGAGTTCGCTCGGGGCCTGGCTCGACGCGACGTGGGTCACTCTGACCGGGACCCCGTGGGGTCACCTGTGGCTGGCCCGCGAGGCCGCGCTGGTGGTCGTGGCCGTCGCCCTCTGGTCATGGGCGACCGCGCCCGCGACGGATCCGGCGGACGTGGGCGCACCGGGTCGCCGTGCTCGCCATCGCCGTCGTGGTCGGGCTCGAGTCGCTGGGCGGGCCACGCCGCCGCTCTCCCGCGCCGATCCGGCGTCGGCGCCGTCGCCTCGGCCGTGCCATCTCGTCGCCGCCGGCGTCTGGGCCGGCGGGCTCGCCGTGCTGGCGCTCTGCCTGATCCCGGTGATGCGCCGCGACCCGGACGCCCGCGGCCGATCCTCGCCTCCGCGTGGCGCGCCTTCAGCCCGATGGCCGCGGTCGCGACCGTCGTCCTGCTGGCGACGGGCCTCTACGAGTCGGGCCGCCACCTCCCCGACCTCGACTCGCTCGTCGTCGACCCTCTACGGCGGCGCCGTCGCCGCCAAGGTGATCCTGGTCGCGGTCGCGCTCACCCTCGCCGGGCTCAACACGCTGCTCGTCAATCCCCGGCTGGCCGCGCCGGTCGGGCGGATCCTCGCGTCGACCGGTCGGGTGGGCGCCGGTCTCGCTCCGCCGCTTCACCACCGTCGTGGCGGCCGAGGCTCGGTCCTGATCGTTGCGGTCGCGCGGCCGCCGTGCTCACCTCGGTTCCGACCGCGACGGGAGGTCGGGATGGTGGCGACCGAGCCGCCTCCCCGCGGTCCGCGAACGTCGACGGCCTCTTCGTCACCTTCGAGGAGGTCCCCGCCGGCGACGGACCAGATCCGGCTGATCGTCCGGGCGCGCTCGACGGTCAAGCCGGAGCCGGCACCGATCGACGGGGTCGACGTCCTGCTTGTCGGCCCGGCCGGGACGCCGTCGACGTGCCGCTCGAGCCCGTCGAGCCGGGCCGCTACGAGGCGGAGACGCCGAGCTGGCTCCCGGCGCCTGGCACGCCTCGGTCGCCGTGCACCGCGGCGACCTCCCGGACGCCGTCATGCGGGCCGGCTGGACCGTCGAAGATGCGGATCCCGGAAGGCGCCCGCCCGCTCGAGGTCGCGACCACGGCACTCGGCGCCGCCCTCCTCATCACGCTCGCCGCCGTCGTGACCTTCGCGCGTCGCCACCGTCGGAGCAACGGCGGCGTCGGTCGTGTCGAAATCCCGCCTCTCGGTCGGCCGATCGGAGGGTGACCGGTGATCCGTGCACGCCTCCTCGGCCTCCTCTCCGTGCTCGTGCTCACGACGCCTGGGATCGCGCACGCGGCACCCTGCCGGGGCCGGAGCGAAGCTCGACCCCGCGCCTGCGTCGCGCGCATCTCGCACGCCGCCCCCGGAGCCTCCTCTCGGTCATCGTGTCCCTCCGTGAGCGAGCGGACCTCACCGGTCTCCCGCGCCAGCCGAGCCACCGGCTCCGACAGGAGGTCGCCACGACTGCAGGGCGTCGCGGACCGCTCGCAGGCCGGGCTCAGGTCACAGCTCAGGTCGTGGCGTGCGGCGGGCCTCGTCCGACGCTTCACGCCCTTCTGGATCTTCAACGGGATCGCGGTCCAAGCGACACCGGCGGCCGTCGACGGCGATCGGCGCGCGACCAGAGGTGGCGAAGGTCGCCCTCGACGCGTACGAGGCGACGCTCGCCGACGCGACCCCGGAGCCGAACGTGGCGCTCGTGAACGCGCCCTCGCTCTGGAACGACGGATTCCGGGGCGAAGGGGTCGTCGTCGCGACCCTCGACACGGGGGTCGACGTCACGCACGCCGACCTGGCCGGATCCTGGCGTGGGGGCTCGAACAGCTGGTTCGATCCCTACGGCCAGCATCCGACCACGCCGGCGGACCTGAACGGACACGGCACGTCGACGATGGGCGTGATCGTCGGAGGCGGCGCGGGCGGCACCGCGATCGGCGTCGCGCCGGGCGCGAAATGGATCGCGGCCAAGATCTTCAACGACAGCGGCGCCGCCACGACGAGCGGGATCCACGCCGCGTTCCAATGGCTCCTCGATCCCGACGGGAACCCCGCCACCGCCGACGCCCCCGACGTCGTGAACGATTCCTGGACCTCGGGCATCCCGGGATGCGACGTCACCTTCCAGCCCGACCTTCAGGCGCTGCGCGCCGCCGGCATCCTGCCGGTCTTCGCGGCCGGGAACGGGGGACCGAGCACCGGTACGGGCTACAGCCCGTCGAACCTGCCGGAGGCGATCGCCGTCGGGGCGACGAACGACCCGGACGTGATCGCGGACTTCAGCAGCCGCGGTCCGGCTGCGTGCGGTGGCTCGCTCGACGTGTACCCCGACGTCGTCGCGCCGGGCGTCGGCATCCGCACGACCGCTCGGTTCGGTCAGTACACCGACGCTTCCGGCACGTCGCTCGCGGCGCCCCACGTCACGGGTGCCTTGGCCCTTCTGTTGCAGGCATTCCCGGGGACGTCATCCGCGGACCAACAGGAGGCGATCGAAGCCACCGCCGTCGACCTCGGCGTCCTCGGCCCGGACGACGTCTATGGGCACGGGCGGCTGGACGCGGCGGCGGCGTCCGAGTGGCTGGCGGCGCAGCAGCCGCCGCCACCTCCTCCGGTGTCGATCGACCTGTCGCTCTCGGCGGCCGGAGCCCTTTCGATCGGAACGCTGATCGTCCGGAACGAGGACGTCGTCCACTTCGACGGGACGTCGTTCACGATGCGCATCGACGCGTCGGACGTGGGGATCACCGGCCAGGTGGACGCGTTCGCGGCCGTGGACGCCGACTCGTTCCTGCTGTCCGTGGCAGCCCCCGCCACGATCGCAGGGCTCGGGGCGGTCGATGACTCGGACGTGTTCCGACTCGACGCGACGTCACTCGGAGCGAGGACGGCGGGATCGCTCTCGATGTACATCGACGGCTCCGATGTCGGGCTCACGACCGATGGCGAGGACGTCGATGCCGTCGAGCTCCTGGCCGATGGAAGGGTGCTGCTCTCGACACGGGGCGCGGCTTCCGTCGCCGGAGGGATCACCGGCGCGGACGAGGATCTCCTCGCGTTCGTGCCGACGACGCTGGGAGGGATCACCGCCGGCTCGTTCGCGATGTGGTTCGACGGATCGGATGTGGGCTTGACCGCGAGCACGGAGGATGTCGACGCCGTCTCCGTCGGGGCGGATGGCACCATCAACCTGTCGACGGCGGGGGTTTTCGCGGTCGCAGGCTCGTCCGGGGACGGGGACGACGTGTCTCGATGCTCGCCCTCATCGCTCGGGTCGACCACGACCTGCACCTTCGCACCGACGCTCGTCTTCGACGGCAGCGCAAAGGGGCTCGGTGGTCTGGGCGTCGATGCCGTCGAGGTCGGGTGATGAACGCGGATCTCGGTACCGCCGGCGCGTGGCGCAACTCCGCTCGGAGTCCCAGGCGACTCCGCGATCAGGACATCGACGGAGATGGTGCCTGGTGACCGCGCTTCGCCTTCGGCTCGTCGAGCATGGCGCCGAGTGCCCGGTCGCGCACGCGGTAGCAATGCACCCGCGAGATGCCGAGATGAGCGGCGATGTCGGGAACCGGCCACCCCTCGACGTACCACAGGAACACCAGCAGTCGGTCGCGGTCGCTGATCCGGCGCAGCCGGCGGGCGAGCTCTGCGCGTTCCTCCAGTCCGGCGATGACCCCGGGGTGGAACGGATCGCGCGATCGAGGAGGTGCACCGCCGACGAACATCACGGATCCCGTCCGCGGTCCGGCTTCGTCCCCGTAGCGGACGAGGGCTCGCACGAGGTCGGATCGATCGGGGAACCGGCGGTTCTCCGCCAGGGCTTCTTGCCTCGCAACCATGACCCCTCCGTCGTGTCGCCCCCGGTCCTGTCGGGGCGAAACGTAGAGCGGAGCCGGCGTCGGGTGGGCTTCGATGAGAGAACCGTCATCTGATCGTGTGCCGAACCTCATATTCGAGCGTGCCCCGGATGAGGGGTTCGTCATGATCGCCCGACGCTCCATCCTCGTGATCGAAGACGAACGACGCATCGCCGACCTCATCGCGCGGGGACTCGCCGGGGCGGGCTACACCGTCGACGCGACACCGGATGGCGTGGACCGGCCTCCAGCGATCCCGGTCGAACCACCACGACGGCGTTGTGCTCGACCTCCTCCTTCCCGATGCGGACGGCTTCGAACTCCTCCACGGCTCGTCGGTGAGAAGCCACGCCGGCCCGTCGTCGTGGTGTCCGGACTCTCCGAGGCGGACACGAAGGTGCGATGCCTGGGGCTCGGTGCCGCCGATTTCGTCGCCAAACCCTTCAGCGTGAGAGACCTGGTCGAAAGGATCCAGGCACGGGTCCACACCGCCGCCGGCCCGGGCGGCCGGATGATCAGCGCCGGTCCCATCAGCCTTGACCTCGCCCGGAAGGTCGTCGACGTCGGGCGTGGCGCCGTGTCCCTTGCCGGAGACGAGTTCGCCTTGCTACAACGTCTGATGGCCCGGCCCGGGCGTGTGTGCTCTCGCGACCGTCTGCTCGAGGACGTGTGGGGATCGCCGCACGAGGGTAGGGGCGATCTGCTCGACGGTTGCGTGGAGCGGCTTCGTTCCAAGCTTGGACACGAGATGATCGAAACGGTGTGGTCGACGGGATACCGGATCGACCTGACTGTGAGGGAGGAGGGACGCGTGAGCGCGAAGACTGCCGTTCGCCGAGTGGCGCCGGTCGTCGTCCTCCTCGTGCTGACCGCCCTTCTTTCGCTCGGGGCCACCGATGCGCTCGCTCGGACCTTCGGGGCGGCTGCCTCCCGCCCGCCGCCCGACTCGGAACCATGTCCTTCGCTCGACACCGGACCCGAGTCCCTCACCCGGAACCGAGCCCGTCGCCGGCGCCGGACCCGAGCCCGTCGACCCGACGCCGGACCCGAGTCCCTCGACCCACGCCGGACCCGAGTCCATCATCGGACCCGAGCCCTGCCATCACCGGACCCGAGTCCCTCACCCACTTCCGATCTCTGTCCGTCGGCTCGGCCGTGGCCTGCCCGACCTCCGAGCCTTTCGCCGACGCCATACCCGGATCCGTCGCCCGGCCCGGACGTGAGCCCCTCGCCGACCACGGGCACACACGGGGGGAGCACCGGCGATCTGTACCGCGGCACCTACTCGACGGAGAGGCTCGTCGCAGCCGCGGACGTGCTCCGTCAGGAGGGCTGGTCCGAGGAGGAGATCAGGCGGCAGGTGTTCTCTCCGTTCATCGTGGTCGGAGCCGCCAGCTGGTCGGATTCGTGGGGTGCGCCGCGGTTCGGACCCGGTTCGATCGTGCGCAGGCACGAGGGTCAGGACGTGCTGTGTGCGTACGGCGCCGAAGTGCTCGCCGCCGAGGACGGCACCATCGAGTTCGGCACCAGCCTCCTGGGCGGGAGGGATGCCCGGCTCCACCGGCCCGGAGGGGGGTTCTGGTACTACGCGCACCTGTCCGAGTGGAACCTCGATGACTTCTCGAACGGCGATCGGGTTCACACGGGCGACGTGATCGGCTATTGCGGGGAATCCGGGAACGCGACGGTTCCCCACGTGCACTTCGGCCACTACGGTCCCGACGGGGAAGCCATCGATCCGATGGGGTCTCTCGTGTCGTGGTTGCGCGAGGCTGAGAGCGATCTCGGCGATCTGTTCGGCGACACTCCGGTGCCCGTACCTCAGGCGACGCTTCCGCCGTCGATGCCGATCGACACGCCGATCTCCCTCGTGTCGCTGGGCGGAGGTACGAGGTGGACTCACCGGGTGTGATCGACGAGAGCGCTGTGGTCCGCTCACGCCTTCGTTCGAGCCGAGGGGCGCGACGGCGCGTTCGAGCTGACGCTGATCTGGATCGCCGCGATCTCCTGCGCCTGGGCCAGCCGGCTCTTCGGTCGACTCGTGGTGGCGCGAACGAAGCGGACGTCGAACGCTCTGAGGCTTCCGAACAGGGTGAGCCGGCCTCGATGAGGCCGCCGTCATCTCCATCTAACGAAGCGTCATGAACGTGTGTAGAAACTAGGTCCAACGTCGTATTGCCTGTGTAGGGCACACTCCTTACGGTCGGCAGCGTACATGCCGAACGTGTTAGTCATCGAAGACGAACCGCGGATCGGGAGCTTCGTTTCGCGAGCTCTCCAGACCGCCGGCTTCGGCGTGGAGACCGCGCGGGACGGGATCTCGGGCCTGGAACTCGCACGCTCGGGTCGCTTCGCGCTCGTGATCCTCGATCTCCTGCTTCCCGGGCTCGGCGGCCTCTCGGTGCTCGGACGCATCATCGAGTCCGATCCGGAGCAACGTGTGCTCGTCCTCTCCGCCCTCGGCGACGTCGAGAGCAAGGTTCGGTGCTTCGAGCTCGGCGCGTCCGACTACCTGCCGAAGCCCTTCGCGCTCGCGGAGCTGCTCGCCCGCGTGCGCGCCCGTATCCGGTATCCGGCCGCGCAACCGCTCGACCGATTCATGCGCGTCGGTGGGGTCGAGCTCGACCTCGTGAGGCGTGTCGCGGATGTCGGGCGTGGGCCCGTGTCCCTTTCCCAGCGAGAGTTCCTCTTGTTGCAGACCCTGATGCTCCGGGAAGGGGACGTGGTTCCCCGGCAACAGCTGCTCTCCGAGGTATGGGGGTTCTCGTTCCATCCCGGGACCAACGTCGTCGATGTCTGCATCGGTCGGCTTGCGGGCGAAGCTCGGAGATGACGCGATCGAGACGGTGCGTGGTGTGGGCTATCAGGTCGCTTCGTAAGCACGGGCCCGAGGTCCTCTGGGCTGCGTTCGTCGTGGCGAACCTGCTCGTCATCGCCCGCATCGCGGACTGGGAGACGATCCCGTTCCACTTCATCTGGGTGAGCCTGACGATCCTGTTCGGCGTGCGCCTCTGGTCCACCCGAGCCACGATCCTCGCGGCCGTCGTCATCACCCTCACGAGCGGGGCGGCCCTCCTGATCGCCGTCCAGAAACCCGGGGGGCCGGGGCTGGACGAGATGGCGGAGGTGCCGTTGATGGCGGCGATGTTCGCCGGCATGGTGTGGCACGCCCACCGGCGGCAGGTCGCGCTGAACGAGGTGGGGCACCTGGTCGAGTCACAGCGAGTGCTCCTCGAACGCCAACGGGACTTCGTCCGCGACGCGTCGCACCAGCTCCGGACGCCGATCACGATCGCGCGCGGTCACGCCGAGCTCATGCGCCTCGCCGTCGGCGAGGAGAGCGACCCGGACACGGCGCGCGACATGGACATCCTGATCGACGAGCTCGATCGACTCTCCCGTCTCTCCGAGCGCCTGCTCGTGCTCGCCGCGGCAGATCACCCGAGCTTCCTGTCGACGGCTCCCGTGGACGTCACCTCGTTCATCAGGGGGTGCGGTCAGCGATGGGGGAGGGCGGCACCGCGGCTGTGGGTGTTCGACTCGCAGGCTGAGTGGCTCGGTGCTCGCCGACCAGGAACGTCTCGCGATGGCCGTGGATGCGCTGATCGAGAACGCGGTGAAGTTCACGGAGGACGGGGACGGGATCGTCGTCCGCGCGACCGCGATCGACGACACGTGGCTCGCGATCGATGTCGCCGACACGGGCGTCGGGATCGACCTCCGAGGACCTCTCGAGGGTGTTCGAACGATTCGCGCGAGGCAACGGTCGACAGACCCAGGGACCTCGAGGGACGGGCCTGGGGCTCGCGATCGTGCGTGCGGTCGCCGAGGCGCACTCCGGCTCGGTACGGGTCGAAAGCCCCCCGGGTCGCGGATCCTCCTTCCGCATCACGATCCCCGGTTTCCGGCCGGCGCCGTCCGATCCGGTCATGACGGTGCCGGCCGCAACGACCGCCGGCGTCAGCGGGAACGGGGCGTTCCAGCGCTCGAACCGATGACGAGAGGTTCCTGGGGGCGCCCGCTGCGCGCGTAGGATGCGCGCGGACGATGTCCGTCGAGTGGACCCGTGAGAATCTCCGGCACGCGATCGCGATGCTCCGCTACGGCGCGAATCCCGCGGCCACCGTCTACGACTCGATCGGCCCCGACTTCTTCCTGGCGCTCGCGCCGGGATGGTTGAACCTCGGACTCTGGGAGGGCGACGGCGGCGACCCCGAGGAGGCGCCGGTGGCGGTCCGCCGGCTGGTCGAGCGGCTGGCCGCCGACCTGCCGGCCGGTGGCGACGTCCTCGACGTCGCCAACGGGCTCGCCGCCCAGGATCTCGTGATCGCGGAGGTCGCACGCCCCCGGTCGCTCACGGCGGTCAACATCACCTGGTCCCAGCTGGAGGCGGGGCGCGGGCGCCTGCGGGACGCAGGCGCCCGCGCCGTGTGCGCGGACGCGTGTCGCCTCCCGTTCGCCGACGGCTCGTTCGACGGGCTGATCAGCGTCGAGGCGGCGTTCCACTTCTCCTCGCGCGAGCGGTTCTTCCGGGAGGCGTTCCGGGTGCTCCGGCCCGGCGGGGTCCTCACGATGTCCGACGTGCCGACGCTACGGCGGCCTCAGGGACTCCGCGAGGCGGTCGCGGCCGTGGCGATGCTGCGGGTGTGGGGGCTCCGCTCGGGCGCCGCCGCCTCGGGAGCGCTGATCGCCGATACGGCCGCGACCGCCGGCTTCGACGACGTCGAGTCGGAGCTCGTCGGCACCCGCGTGATCGCTCCCGCCCTCCGCTTCGTCCGGGACCGCCTCGATGCGGGCGGCGAGGGCGAAGGGAGATCCCTCGCCCTCGCCGCCCGCACGATGCTCGGTCAAGCCGACGTGCTGTGGGAGCGGGGGATCCTCGACTACCTGCTGCTCCGGGCCCGCAAGCCCGCCAAGGCCAGCTGAAGGATTCAGCCCAGCTCGCGCCGGAGCGCGGGGAGCGGCAGTTGTCCGAGCGCGAGCAGACGATCGTGGAAGCCCCGGAGATCGAAGGCCGAGCCCTCCTTCTCCTCGGTCCGGCGTCGCGCGTCTTCGATCTCGACCATCCCGACCATGTAGGCGAGCGCCTGTGCCGGCAACGCGATGTACCGGTCGACCTCGGTCACCGACTCGCCGTGCGGTGACCCGCCCGCCTCGAGCTTCGCGATCGCGTCCTCCCGCGTCCATCCGAAGGCGTGGAGCCCGGTGTCCGTGATCAAGCGGGCGGCCCGATGCGCCTGGGCGGCCAGCATCCCCAATCGTTCCCAATCGTCGGTGTAGAGGCCCATGTCGTCCGCGAGCCGTTCGCTGTACAGACCCCAGCCTTCCGCGAACGACGATCCGGCGAGGAGGCCGCCGAAGCGCCGGAGCGCGGGACGATCCTCGAACTCCATCTCGAGTGCGATCTGGAAATGGTGGCCCGGGTTGGCCTCGTGGTACGTGACCGCCGGGATCTGGTGGAGCGCCATGCCCTCCAGATCGTGGGTGTTGATGTAGTAGGTCCCGGGTCGTTCGCCGTCGGCCGTCGGCGGCATGTAGAACGCGACCGCCATGTCTGCCGCCCGATAGGCCTCGATCTCGCGGACGCGACAGTTGGCGTTCGGGAGGCGGCCGAACCACTGCGGTGCGATGTCCCAGCTTCGCTGCACCTGATCCTCGACGAGCTCGACCAATGCCTCCGCGGATGCGGGCGTGTCCTTCCCCGACGCTTGTCGATCCGCGATCGCGTCGGCGGGGTCGTCGTAGCCGAGCCGCCCGGCGACCTCGAAGCGTTCCGCCTGGATCGTCTTCCACCGTTCGTTGCCGAGATCGTGCACCTCCTCGGGATCGAGCGGGAGCGTCGTCCACGAGCGGATCTCCGCCGCGTAGATGGCGTCCCCGCCGGGGAGGTCGGTCACCGCGTTGCTCTCCGCGGCGTGCGGGAGGTACTCGCGCAGCACGTCGAGGAAGCGGGCGAACGCCGGTGCGACGACGTCCTTCCAGACACCCGCGACCCGCTCGCGCGCCGCGGCATCATCTTCCGCGACCGCGGCGATGGGGGGCGCCTCTTCCGCCGGAAGCGCGATCACCCGCTCGATCTGCGCGAGGGCACGCTCGACGACCGTTCGGGGCGAGACCACGCCGGTCGCGATGCCCTCGCGTGCGATCTCGGCGGAGGCCTCCAGGAACTCCGGGAAAGCGCGGAGCCGCTGCTCGTAGCGTTCCAGGTGCTCGGGGGTGTCGGTCCGCTGGATCGAGGCGATGTCGCCGAGCAGGACGCCGGGCCCGACGAAGTGATTGGCCACGTAGAGCCGGTCGGTCCGGAGCTCGATCGCGGCGAGGGTCTGGATCGCGATCGCCTCGAGCACGTCCATCGTCGTGCGCATCGTGAGATCGAGACCGGCGCGATCGATCGTCGCGAGCTCGTCGAGGGCGGCGCGGTTGCGGGTCTCCGCGCGCGCGCGGCCCTCCTCACCGATGTCGGGGAGTCGGTCGTCGTAGCGCTCGTCGCCGATCGCGGTGGCGAAGACCGGCTCTCGTTCGAGCAGCTCCTCCCAGAATCGGTCGGCGAGTCCCTGGGCACGGTCAGCTTCGTTCACGTCGTTGTCCCATCATCTCTTCTGGCATCTTGTTTTGGCCTCTCGTCCGGAGTCACAGGAGGCCAAGCGTACCGGCGCCGTCCACCTGGAGCGCGACGCCGGAGAGGAAGCCGGCGTGTTGCGAGCACAGGAACGCAACCACGCGCCCGAAGTCCTCGGGGTCTCCCAGCCGGCCGCCGAAGCCGAGCTCCTTCACTCGATCGGTGGCGTGGAGTCCGGGGCAGGCCAGGTTGAGCGTGATTCCCTCACCGATCAGGTCCTGCGCCGCGGTCTTGGCCCACCCCCACAGCCCCGCCCGGGCCGTGTTCGATGTCGCGAGGTCGGGGATGGGTTGTTTCACCGAGCTCGACGCGATGAGGCAGATCCGACCCCAGCCGGCCGCTCGCATGTGCGGCAGGGCCGCGCGAACGAGGCGGACCGATGTCAGGAGATTCGCGTTGATCGCCGCCAGGAGCGTGGCGTCATCCACCTCAAGCGCCCGTCCCTTCGGAGGCCCGCCCGCGTTCCCCACCACGACGTGCAGCGCTCCGAAGCGTTCCACGGTCGCTTCGACCAATCGTCGCGGCGCGTCGGGCTCGGTCACGTCCGCCGGGAGAGCAAGCACCTCGGCGCCCAGCTCGGCCGCCGTCGCTCGCAGCCGCTCGGGATCGCGGGCGTTGATCGCGACCGACGCGCCCTCGTCCACCAGCGCCTGCGCCGACGCGCGCCCGAGTCCCTTCGATGCCGCCGTCACGAGTGCCACCTTGCCCGCGAGTCCGAGGTCCATGGCGTCCGATGCTACGCTCCCGCGCGGTGTCATCGGGAATCCCCCCTCACCCGACGCTTGCCTTCCTCCTGCTCGTGTCGATCGTCGCCGGGAGCTGCGCACCCCGGACACTGAACACGGACCAGCTCGAACGACGGCTCGGGCGTCAGCTCTCGGACCGGCTGGGTGTCTCCGGGATCGTGGCCACGTGTCCCGGACGGCGTCGAGGTTCGCGACGCGAGCGACGTTCGCGTGCACGGCCCGGGCCCCGGGCGAAGACGTCGGATTGCGGATCGTCGTCACGCAGCTCGACGACGACGGGCACGTCACTTGGGAGATCGCGGGCGCCGCCGGGTAAGGTTGGCCGATGCTGCTCGAGGGCAAGAAGCTCCTGATCACCGGGGTCCTCACGCCGCAGTCGATCGCGTTCTCGGCGGCGCAGGTCGCGCAGGAGCAGGGGGCCGAGATCGTCCTCACGAACTTCGGGCGGACCGTGAGCCTCACCGAGAAGACGGCGAGGCGGCTCCCCGATCCTCCCGACGTCCTCGAGATGGACGTGAACGAGCCCGAGCAGATCGCGACCGTGCGCCAGGAGCTCGAGCGACGGTGGGGCCGGCTCGACGGGTTCCTGCACGCGATCGCGTTCGCTCCTCAGGACGCGCTCGGCGGCAACTTCCTGCACACGCCGTGGGAGAGCGTCGCGACCGCGTTCAAGACGAGCGCGTTCTCCTTGACCTCGCTCGCGACCGGCATGCTGCCGTTGATGGAGTCGAACGGGGGCGCGATCGTCTCCCTCGATTTCGACGCGAGGGTCGCGTGGCCGATCTACGACTGGATGGGCGTGGCGAAGGCCGGTCTCGAATCGATCACTCGATACCTGGCGAGGGACCTCGGCCCGAAGAAGATCAGGGTGAACACGGTCTCGGCGGGCCCGATGAAGACGATGGCCGGCAAGGGGATCCCGGGCTTCGATCAGATCGCCGGGAGCTGGGCCGACCGCGCGCCGCTCGGCTGGGACACGACCGACCCCCGGCCGGTCGCCGGCGCCGTGGCGTTCCTCCTGTCCGACCTGTCGGCCGGCATCACCGGCGAGCTGCTCCACGTCGACGGCGGCTTCCACGCGATGGGGACCGAGCCCGGCTCGCGGGCGCCCGATGGCGACTGAGACCGTCTCCTCGGCGGAGCGACGTCTCACGAGCTTCAGTCACGGCGCCGGCTGCGGCTGCAAGCTCGGCCCCGACGATCTGCTGACGGTCCTCCGGGGCGTGACCCTCCCCGACGTGGGGGCGGACGTGCTCGTCGCCGCCGACACCGGAGACGACGCCGCGGTGTATCGCCTCCCGTCGGGAGAGGGATTGATCGCGACGCTCGACTTCTTCACCCCGATCGTCGACGACCCCTACGACTGGGGCCGGATCGCCGCGACGAACGCGTTGTCCGACGTCTACGCGATGGGCGGCCGGCCGCTCCTCGCGCTCAACATCGTGAACTGGCCCGTGGACGACCTCCCGCTCGAGATGCTCGCCCGGGTGCTCCAGGGCGGGGTCGACGTCGCGACGGCGGAGGGCGTCACCGTCGCCGGCGGCCATTCGATCACCGATCCGGAGCCGAAGTACGGCATGGTGGTGCTCGGTTTGGTGGATCCGGACGACGTGGTGCGCAACTCGACGGCACCGGCGGGCGCCGGGCTCTTCCTCACGAAGCCGCTCGGCCTCGGGATCGTCTCGACGGCGATCAAGCGAGGCCAGGCGGACGACGATCTCGTCGCGGCCGCCGTGGACCTGATGACGACGACCAACCGGGCGGGCGCCGAGGCGATGCGCAACGCGGACGCCGAGGCGGCCACCGACGTCACCGGGTTCGGGCTGCTCGGCCACCTGCACCGGATGCTCGAGGCATCCGGTGCGGCGGCCGAGCTCGACGCCGGGGCGATCCCGCTGATGGACCCGCGGGTCCTCGACCTCGCTCGGCGCGACGTGGTCCCCGGCGGCACGAAGCGGAACCTCGCCTACGTCCGCGCGCACACGGACTTCGGCGACCTCCCCGAGCCCGAGCGGCTGATCCTGGCCGATGCTCAGACCTCCGGTGGCCTGCTGATCGCGGCCAAGCACAAGCCCTCGATGGAGACGGCCCTGCGCGACCACGGCGTGCCGTTCGCGCGGATCGGCACGGTCGTGGCCGGCGAGCCCGGCCACATCACCGTCTCCGGCGCGTTCGCGGTCTAGCCGAGGAACCGAGCCCGCGCCACGCCCGTTATCTTGCGGGAGGAGGCAACGTGGACGGGCCGAAGCAGCCACCGAGCGACTGGCCAACGAACATGGAAGAGGAGGACCCCGGGCTACCGATCGAGTTCGGGCCCGCGTCCAACGCCGAGTACGACCCGGAGCCGGTGCTCCCGCCGGTCCTTCGGGAAACGATCCGCCGCGCCCGCGACGATGCCGAGCGGAACGCCCGCCGGCTCGGGATGAGCCGCCGGGAGTTCCTGCTCTCGGCCTGCGGCGCGGCCACCACGTTCCTCGCCCTCAACGCCTGCACGCGGGAGGAGCACCGCGCGAACCCGTCGGCGACGACGAGCGAACCGGGCGGCTCCTACGAGATCCCGCCGAGCGCCTCGGTGGAGCCGCCGAGCGCCTACGAGGCGCTCGGCGGCGAGGAGTTCGTGTTCGACATCCAGGGTCACCTGCTCGAGTACCACCTGAACCCGGTCCTGAACGGACAGAACTTCTGGCAGGGCTTCCCGCAGAAGGGGTGCGGCGAGGACGACCCTCGCGTGTGCTACTCGATCGAGCACTTCCTCGAGCTGATGTTCCTCCGTTCGGACACCAACATGCTGGTGCTCTCGTCGCTCCCGATCTTCCCCGAGGGCAGCCCGCTGTCGCCCGAGATCATGGATCTGACCCGCAAGACCGTCGAGGGACTCTGCCGGGACGAGCGGATCCTGCTCCATGCGCAAGCGCTCCCCAATGTGGGCACGCAGCGGGCTGCCCTCGACGCGATGGAGCACACGGCCGGCCGCTACCCGGTCGCCGCGTGGAAGACGTTCACCCACTTCCCCGGCGCGTTCGAGGGCGACGGGAACGTGTGGTGGCTGGACGACCGCGACGGCGGTGACCTCGGCGAGCGGTTCATCCGCAAGGCGGTCGACCTCGGCATCCCGACGATCTGCACCCATAAAGGACTCTCCCTCGGCTCGCCGAACGCCTCGCCCGACGACATCGGCCCCGTCGCGAGGCGTCACCCCGACGTGAACTTCGTCGCATACCACTCCGGATTCGAAGCCGGCGTGACGGAGGGGCCGTACACACGTGCGACCGCCCATCTCGGCACGAACCGGCTGCTCGCGTCGATGGAGCGCGAGGGCATCGGCCCGAACGAGAACGTGTACGCGGAGATCGGCTCGTCCTGGTGGTATCTCCTGCGCTACCCGGACCAGGCCGCGCACTTCCTCGGCAAGCTCCTGAAGCACGTCGGCGAGGACAACGTTCTGTGGGGGACCGACTGCCTGTTCTACGGGTCACCGCAGCCGCTGATCCAGGCGATGCGGACCTTCCAGATCTCCCCGGAGTTCCGCGAGCGCTACGGCTACCCGAAGCTCACGAAGGAGCTCAAGGCGAAGATCCTCGGCTTGAACGGCGCCGCGCTGTACCACGTGGAGCCGAACACCTCGACCTGCGAGTTCACGCGCCGCGAGCTCGAGGAGATCCGCCGCAGCCTGCCGGGGACGAACCTCGCGCTGGGCCCGACGACGATGGCCGCCGTGCGGGCCTTCCGCGACGACGACCGCGAGCTCTGGGCCCGTTCCGCCGAGCTCCTCGCCTGACCGTCGGGAATATCCGACCTCGTTGGTAGGATTTGCAGGTGCAAGAGGGGACTCGCCTCCCGCGGTCCCGCCGGCAACCAAGAAGAGGACATGGCTGAACTGGACGGCGTCTTCTACAAGGAGATCGCGGAGCAGGCGCTCCGCGAGTTCCCCAACGAGTGCTGCGGCGTGATCGCGGGCGATGCGGGCGTGCCCGTCAAGGTCTACGCGATGAAGAATGCCAACGCGAGCTCCGACACCTATCGGTTCGACGCGCAGGAGCAGTTCGAGGTGTTCGATGAGCTCGACGATCGCGGCTGGGACATCTGGGCGATCTACCACTCGCACACGCATTCTGAGGCCTATCCGTCGGAGACCGACATCAAGCTCGCCTTCTACCCCGATTCCCGATACCTCCTGCTTTCGCTCGCCGATCGCGAGCAGCCGATCCTCCGGTCCTTCTTCATCCGCGACGGCGAGGTCACCGAAGAGGAGCTGACCGTCACATGAGCTGACCGCAGGTTCACCGAGGACGAGGTCCAGCGCTACGCGCGCCACATCATCCTGCCGAACGTCGGGGGAGCGGGGCAGCGCAAGTTGCTCGACTCGAGCGCCCTGATCATCGGCGCCGGGGGACTCGGGTCGCCGATCGCGATGTACCTGGCAGCCGCCGGCGTGGGCAAGATCGGCATCGTGGATTTCGACGCCGTCGACGTCTCCAACCTCCAGCGCCAGATCCTGCACACGAACGCCGACGTCGGTCGCTCCAAGGTCGACTCCGCCCTCGAGCACCTGCGCGCGATCAACCCGACGATCGAGGTCGTCGGACACGATCAATTGCTCTTCTCGACGAACGTCTTCGACGTGATGGAGCCCTACGACGTGATCGTCGACGGCACGGACAATTTCCCCGTCCGCTACCTGGTGAACGACGCCACCCAGTTCCTGGGCAAGCCGCTCGTCTACGGCTCGATCTATCAGTTCGAGGGACAGGCCACGGTCTTCATGCCCGGCCAGGAGACACCTTGCTACCGGTGCCTCTTCCCGACCCCTCCGCCGCCCGGCACGGTGCCGTCGTGCGCCGAGGGCGGCGTGTTCGGCGTCCTGCCCGGCGTGATCGGCTCGATCCAGGCCACCGAGGCGATCAAGCTGCTCACCGGCGAGGGCGAGACCCTCGAGGGCAGGCTGCTCCTCTACGACGCCCTCGACATGAGCTTCCAGGAAGTGAAGATCCGCTGGGACGCCGACTGCCCGGTGTGCGGCAAGGAGCCGACGATCACCGAGCTGATCGACTACGAGCAGTTCTGCGGCGTTCCCGCCCGACCCCAGTAAGGAGTACCCACGACATGCCCGTTCAGGTGAAGCTGCCCACGATCCTCCGCAAGCACGCCGGAGGAGAACCGAAGGTCTCCGCGGACGGCGCCACGCTCCGCGACGTGCTCGGCGACCTCGAGAAGCGGTACCCGGGGATCACGAAGAACGTCGTGGCGGAGGACGGCGGGCTCCATCGGTTCATCAACGTCTACCTGAACGACGAGGACGTGCGCTACCTCGGGTCGCTCGAGACCGAGGTGGGGGAGGGCGACACGGTGTCGATCCTTCCCGCGGTCGCGGGCGGCTAGCCCCTCACCTCGAGCCCGCCGATCAGCAGCTCCGCCGCATCGCGGAACCGCTTGAGGTCGTGGTACGGCCTCGCGACCAGCATCGCGCCCTCGAGTCCGCCGATCAGCGTCCGCGCGACCGCGCGCGCGGGCCCGTTGAACGTGATCGTCCCCGCCTTCCGGCCGTCCTCCAGGACGCGCGAGAGCCAGACCTCGTTGTCGTCGAAGAAGCGGACCACGCGCTCGCGCATCGGCTCCGGCAGCGTGGCGTAGTCGGCGGCCAGCATCCCGCACAGGCACATCCGGTCGTCGCGGAAGACGTCGGCGTAGAGCTTGGCGTAGGCGCGGAGGCTCACCGGCGCCTCGGATCGGCACGCCGTCGACCTTCGAGAGGGCGTCGAAGAAGCGCTCCGCGTAGCGTTCGATCAGCGCGTCGCCGAGCTCGGCCTTCGAGGCGAAGTGATAGTGGAGGGCGGCCTTCGTGACGCCGAGCTCACGAGCGACGTCCGCGTAGCTGAATCCGTTGAACCCGCGCTCCTGGACGAGCCGCTCGGCGACGTCCAGGATCTGCGCCGCCGTGCTGGTCGCTTCTGTCGAACTTCTTGCCCTGGCCATCTTGACATCCTACCTACTAGTAAGTCAGGCTTCCACCCGAGAACCCGGAACCGGAGGAGGGACATCATGCAACAGACGGAGCACCGGAGCTTCGAAGACGCCGACGAGGTCCGCGAGTTCCCCAGCGGGCACGCGGACATCCTCAAGGTCGGGGACGGCGAGATCGGACGTCTCGTGTTCGAACCGGGATGGCGCTGGTCGAAGGACCTGAAGGCGATCGCCGGGACCGAGAGCTGCGAGGCGCCGCACTTCCAGTACCACGTGGCCGGCACGCTCGGGATCGCGATGGACGACGGCACCGAGATCGTCGCGAAGCCCGGCGACGTCACGTCGCTGCCCAAGGGACACGACGCCTGGGTGATCGGGGACGAGCCGGTCGTGGTCGTCGACTGGTTCGGCGCGAGCAACTACGCGAAGGGGGCATAGATGCAGACCGTCGCGCACGAGGTCGCCACGAAGGAGCTCGCCGAGCACCTGCGGCCGCTCTTCGACGCGAGCCCGGACGGGGTGTACGTCTGGCTCGACGAGGAGCACTGGGTCTGCAACCAGCGGTTCGCGGACCTGCTCGGCTACGACTCGCCGGACGAGCTCAACGACACGCCGAGCTTCCTGCAGCGGATGGTGCACGAGGACGACCAGCAGCACTTCTCGTGGAACTACTGGAACCGCGTGCAGGCGCTCGCGTTCCCGACGACCTTCCGGTTCCGCGGCATGCGGAAGGACGGTTCGACGTTCCAGGCTGAGACCGACATGATCCCGCTCACGTACGGCGGGCACACGTTCGCCTACCACTTCGTCCGCAGCGTCGGCTGAGGGTTGCGTCGGCCCTCCTCGGGCTGACTCCCGAAGCGAAGGACGGGGCGGGCTAGGCTCCGGGGATGCTGAGCGCGAACGCGATCATGCTCGCCGCGCGGCGTGGTCATGATCGGCCTCGTCGTCCTCGGGCGTGCGCGCGGCACGTCGGGAGCGACCATCGTCGCTCGCTGCGCGCTGACCGGTGCCGTCGCCTGGATCCTCGCGCTCACCCTGTTCCCCATCCCGATCGAGCTGGGCCTCTGGCACTTCGAGCGGCGCTTCAGCGATCTCTCCCTCGTCCCGTTCCGAACGATCCGGACGCAGCTGGCGTTCGGCCTCCGGCACTCGGAGGCTCGACAGCTGATCGGGAACGTGGCGCTGTTCGTCCCGCTCGGGTTCCTCCTCCCCGCCGCGGTGCGAGCCTGTCGTCGGCTGTGGGTGACGCTCGTGGTGGCGGCAGGCATGTCGGTCCTGATCGAAACCGCGCAGGCGCTCCTGCCCGGTCACACCACGGACGTCGATGACGTGATCCTGAACACCGCCGGCGCCGCGCTCGGCTTCCTCGCGTTCTCGGTCGTCGCGTGGATCGTCAAGCGACGGACCGCACCGGAGGAACACACGCTGCCAGAGCCGGCGGCCTCATCGGCCGGATGACGCGCTGGGATAATCGGCGCGTGACCCGCCACGACGACATCCTCGACGCGATCGGCAACACGCCGCTCGTCGGCCTGCCCTCGATGTCACCGACGCCCGGTGTTCGCCTGTGGGCCAAGCTGGAAGGCAACAACCCGACCGGCTCGACCAAGGATCGGATCGCGCTCGCGATGGTCGAGGCCGCCGAGGCATCCGGAGAGCTCACGCCCGACAAGACGATCCTCGAGCCGACGTCGGGGAACACGGGGATCTCGCTCGCGATGGTGGCCAAGCGGAAGGGCTATCACCTCACCGTGGTGTTGCCCGACAACGCCAGTCAGGAGCGACTCGGACTCCTCCGGCTGTTCGGCGCGGAGATCGTCTTCTCCGACGGCGACAAGGGGACGAACGGCTCGATCGAGGTGGCGCGCGCCCTCGCCGAGGACCCGTCCTACTACATGCCGTTCCAATACGGGAACGCGGCGAACCCGCGAGCCCACGAGGAGGGAACCGCACGGGAGATCGTCGCCGACCTTCCCGACGTCACGCACTTCGTCGCCGGGATGGGCACCGGCGGCACCCTCACCGGGGTGGGCCGCGCCCTGCACGCCCACGACCCGTCCGTCCAGGTCGTGGCGGCCGAGCCGGAGCTGGGCGACCTGGTCTACGGCCTCCGTTCGCTCGAGGAGGGGTTCGTCCCGCCGATCTTCGATCCCGCCGAGGTGAACCGGAAGTTCTTGGTCAACTCCGACGACGCGCTCCGCGCGACGCGGGAGTTGACCGCGAAGGAGGGCATCTTCGCCGGCATCTCCTCCGGCGCGGTCGTCCACGTGGCGCAACGGATCGCGGCCGAGCTGGACGGAGGCAACGTCGTGTGCCTCCTCGCCGACGGCGGCTGGAAGTACCTCTCGACGGAAGCATGGGCCGACGATCTCGCGACCGCGGAGAAGAAGGTCTCCGAGTCCCTGTGGTGGTGAGCGACCCGCGGCCGATCGGTGTGTTCGACTCCGGGGTCGGCGGGCTCACGGTCGCGCGCGCGATCATCGACCTGCTGCCGCACGAGCCGCTGATCTACGTGGGGGACTCGGCTCGGTTCCCGTACGGGTCGCAACCGGTCGAGCGGATCCGTCGCTATGCACTCGAGATCGCGGAGTACCTCGTTCGACGAGACGTGAAGCTGCTCGTGATCGCCTGCAACTCGATCGAGGTCTCGGCGATCGGGGACATCGCGGTGGGGGCCGACATCCCGGTGGTGGGCGTGGTGAACCCCGGGTCGAGAGCGGCGATCAGGGCGACGCGGAACGGGGTCGTCGGCGTGATCGGCACCGAGGCCACGATCGCGACGGGCGCCTACCAGCGAGCGATCGGTTCGGCGGCCACCCTGCACGCGGCGGCGTGCCCCGCGTTCGTGGATCACGTCGAGCGAGGGGACACCAGCTCCTCGGAGCTTCGCGCCGTCGCGCGCGGGTATCTTGAGCCACTCATGGACGCCGGGATCGACACGCTCGTGCTGGGCTGCACCCACTATCCGCTGCTCTCCGGGCTGCTGCAGCTCGAGCTCGGTCCGGACGTCGTGCTGGTCTCCTCGGCGGAGGAGACGGCCAAGGACGTGTACGGTGAGCTCGTGTCGCGAGAGCTCCTGGCACCCACCGGAAGTCGGCCCGTCCACGAGTTCGTCACGACGGGCGATCCCGACCAGTTCCAGCGTCTGGCGGAGGTGTTCCTCGGTCCGGAGGTTCGGGACCTCGGCGTCCAACAGGTGACGCTGGAGGGCGCGTGGAGCTGACGGTCTTGGGCGCCCAGGGCACGTGGCCCGGCGCCGGCGGCGAGAACTGCGGCTATCTGCTGACCGAGGACGGCTATCACCTGCAGATGGATGCCGGGACCGGGACGTTCGCCCGTCTCCAGCAGGTGGTCGGCGTCGACGACGTGGGTGCGATGCTCATCACGCACGGCCACCCCGATCACTTCGTCGACATCATCCCGACGTTCTACGCGAGGCACTACGGGCGCCTCGGGCGTCCCGGGTTGCAGCTCTGGTCTCCCGGGGGCTTCACCGACCTCGCGGCATCGCTCGTCTCGGAGAAGGGGCGCAACGTGATGGCGGAGGCCTTCGATTTCCGTGAGGCGGGTCCCGGCGCAGGTCTTCGAACTCGGGCCGTTCCGGATCACGCCGTTCGAGATGCAGCACATCGGGGTCTTCTCGCTCGGATACCGGATCGAGGCGGGCGGGCGTCGTGCTCGCGTACACGGGCGACACGGGACCGTGCGACGCGGCCATCGCACTGGGGCGCGACGCGGATCTGTTCCTGTGCGAGGCGACGTATCAGAACACCTCGAAGCTCTACCCGTTCCATCTGTCGGCGGCGCAGGCCGGCGGGGTCGCCACCGCGGCGGGCATCGATCATCTGGTGCTCACGCACCTCACGCCCGAGCTCGACCATCGGATCTCGATCCGCGAGGCGGCCGAGACCTTCACCGGGCCGATCGACATCGCGGTCCCGGGGATGGTCCTGGAGGTGGGTCGATGACCCGCCCCGACGGCCGCGCGCCCGGGCAGCTGCGGCCCGTGGCGTTCGAGCTCGGATACCAGGAGTGGGCCGCCGGCTCGGTGCTGTTCTCGACGGGCAAGACCCGCGTGCTCTGCGCCGCCTCCGTCTCGAGCGAGACCCCTCGCTGGCTCCGCGGGACCGGGAAGGGATGGGTGACGGGGGAGTACTCGATGCTGCCCGCATCGACCAACGAGCGCTCGCCGCGCGAGGTGAACCGCGGACGCCCCGGTGGCCGGACCCAGGAGATCCAGCGCCTGATCGGTCGCTCGCTCCGAGCGGTGACCGATCTCGGCAGGCTCGGGGAGCGGACGATCACGGTCGATTGCGATGTGCTGCAGGCCGACGCCGGCACCCGAACCGCGGCGATCACCGGCGGCTACATCGCCCTCGCGCTCGCGCTGCGGGGACTGTCGAGCGAACGCCTCGTGCCGGACGACCTCCTGCTCGACACGGTGGCCGCGGTCTCGGTCGGGGTCATCGACGGGGAGGCGCGGCTGGATCTCTGTTACGAAGAGGACGCCGCCGCCGAGGTCGACTGCAACGTCGTCATGACCGGTTCGGGCACGCTCGTCGAGGTCCAGGGGACCGCCGAGGGCGCGCCGTTCGACCGGGCGCAGCTCGACGAGCTGCTCGACCTGGCGTCGGCCGGCGTCGTCGAGCTGACGAAGGTCCAGCGGGACGCGATCGACGGCTGAGGTGGCGTTCCCGGCCCGGATCGCGATCGCGTCCCGCAACACCCACAAGCTCCGGGAGATCGGACGGATCTGCGCCGATTGGCCCGTCGAGTGGCTGACGGTCGAGAACCACGAGGGCCCCTGGCCCGACGTGGAGGAGACCGGCAGCACCTACCTCGAGAACGCCCTGCTGAAGGCGCGGGCCGGGGCGGCCGCCCTGGGCGAGCCGGCGCTCGCGGATGATTCCGGGATCGAGGTGGATGCGCTCGGCGGCCGCCCCGGCCCGCGGTCGGCCCGGTTCGCCGGCGAGGACGCGACCGACGAGCGCAACCTCGACGAGCTCATCCGCGCCCTGAAGGGGGTTCCCGGGTCCGGGTCGCACCGCCCGGTACCGGTGCGTGGCCGTGCTCGCGTTCCCCGACGGCCGGGAGCTCCACGCCGAGGGCATCTGCGAGGGGACCCTCGTGGCGAAGCCCCGCGGGACCGCGCGGCTTCGGCTACGACCCGATCTTCGTTCCCGCGGGCTGGGACGAGCACGATGGCGGAGCTCACCGACGAGGAGAAGGACCGGATCAGCCATCGCGGACGGGCCTTCCGGGCCCTCGGGAGAGCTGGAGGGCGGCTGACGCGGCGGTCTGAGACGCGCGACCCCTCGGATACCGACTCAAGGTAACGCCGAAGGCCGCCGAAGCTTTCCTCGTGGCGGACAACCAGCTGGCAGAGCGCCGTGTCCTGAGGCAAACCGAAGGCTTCTTCGACGGCAAGTCGCCGGGTGTCACCCTGCTGCTCGGCGCCGCGTTCCTCGCCGTCGTGGCGGTGATGGACTACCTCCTCGGTCCCCGGCTGTCGGTCGCGCTCTTCTACCTGATGCCCATCGGGCTGGTGACGTGGAACCTCGGTCTCCGATGGGGGGCGGCAACCGTCGCGCTGTCGACGGGCGCCGCCCTCTGGAGCGACCTGCTGTATCCGCAGTTCGACCTGCTTCCCTGGTGGAACGCGATCTTCCGCTTCGCCGCGTTCCTCGCGGTCGCCGTTCTGCTCGGCACCCTGCGCCGCATCATCGCGGCGCAGTGGGACCACCTCGATCGCGAGGCCGAAGTCACGACCGGGCCTCCGCGAGCTGAACGAGGTGAAGGACACGCTGCTGCACGCCGTCTCCCACGACCTCAAGGGTCCGCTCGCCGGGATCCTCGGCTCGGTCCAGACACTGCATCGCGCGGAGCAGATCGGCCTGACGGAGGAAGAGCGCTCGACGATGCTCGACATGATCGAGCAGGGCGGCAAGAAGATGAATCGCCTGGTCGACGACCTGCTGGATCTCGACCGTCTGGACCGTGGACACATCCAGCCCGAGCGCGCCCCGACCGACGTGAGCGAGCTGGCGCGCCGGATCGCACGCGAGCTCCCGGGCATGGAGTCCCACCCGATCCGTGTCGAGGCCTCCCCGGTGCTCGTCGACGTCGACGCCGGCAAGGTCGAGCGCGTGATCGAGAACCTGCTCGTGAACGCGCGACGGCACACGCCGGCGGGCACCGCGGTGCACATCCGCGTGCACGGCAGGTCCAACGGCGTCGTCCTCGTGATCGAGGACGAGGGTCCGGGGATCCCGGACGAGCTCAAGGAGGTGCTCTTCGAGCCCTTCCGTCAGGGCGCAGGAGCCGGAGGCCGTGGTGTCGGCATCGGACTCTCCCTCGTGAAGAAGTTCTCGGAGCTGCACGGCGGCACCGCGCACGTCGAGGACGGCGAGCACGGTGGCGCCCGCTTCGTGATCACGCTTCCCGGCGACGTGACCGAGTTGCCCGCCGACGCCCGTCGGCTCCAAGCCGTCTAGTTCGCGAAGCGCTCAGGCTCGGCGCGCTCGACCGACGATCGTTTCCGCGGTGATCAGCAACCCGCTTCGATCCACCCACGGTCCAAGGACATGCTCGAGGTCCGCGAGCACGTCTCTTTCGACACCCACCGGCACGATCCCCGGTTCGGAGCCTGAACCAGAGAGGAACGCTCTGATCGAGGGGGACCGATCGGTCGTGCGAATGACGTCGACCTGGATCTGCTCGAACGCGGCCGCGGCGAGCAGACCCCGAAGATCGTCCGGTTCCGGCATGCAGAAGAGCCACCGAACCGCAGCGGCGCCTCGCGGGCCCGCGTGACGCTCGAGCGAGTCGGCGAGGTGAGCGAACGGCGGGCTCCGCTCGATCGAACCTCGGACCGAAACGTCGATCTCACCGCCCTGCACGAGGACTCGGTGTATCTCCTCCAGAGCCCGACCCCGATCGGGGAGCAGCTGGAGCCCACGACGGCATCGCACGCGACCGAACGAGTCATCCGCGAAGGGCAGCTCGATCCCGTGACCGCGCCGGGTCTCGACCTCACCGGTCCGATGCAGAACGGTGATCCAGGTGCGTATCTCCCTCGGACGCACCTCGTAGGCGAGCTCGAGGCCGTCGTCTGCCGGCGCCCGGCATCCCGCCCAGCTCTCGGGCCAGGCGCCGCTGAGTCGGGTCCGCGCCCTCACTTCACCGCGTCGAGCTCCGGCGATGCCTGGGACATCGACGATGCTCGGGATGCCACGTGATCCGCGATGAAGGCGTGGTCCCGCGACATGCCGGGCAGGACGTCGGACGACAATGAGAATTGGAACACGAGTCCGATGAAGTAGAGACCCGGTTGGGATACGACGACGCCGCGGTCGTGGGCGGGTTCGCCATCGTCTCCCAGGATCGGGAGATCGATCCATCCGAAGTCGGTTCGGAACCCCGTGCACCAGACGACGTTGGCCACGTCCAGCGTCCGACCGTCCTCGAGCAACGGCATACCGTCCGCGACTCCGGCGACCCGGGGGACCCGCTCGATCCCGGCGGCGGCGAGATCCTTCGGCCTGATCCGGATCAACGGATCGGCGTGGGCGAGGAGCTTCGGCGCGAGCTTCCGTCCGATGCGCGTCCCTCGCGTCAACACACGATGACCGGCGAACCGGAAGACGCGGAATCCGGGGCGGTAGGTCAGGCTTCCGTGTCGGGTCGGGATGTGGCCGGACTCCTTCCCCGCGAGCATCGTGCGCCGCGACCTGGACAGCTCCGTCGAGATCTCGGCGCCGGAATTGCCGACGCCCACGACGAGGACGTCTCCGTCGCGCAGCTGGGATGGGTTCTGATAGTCCTTCGAATGCAGCTGCATGATGTCCGGACTGAGCTGGTCGGCGAATCCGGGAACCTTCGGGACCTGGCACGCGCCCGTCGCCACCACGACGTTCTGGGCTTCGAATCGACCACGTGAGGAGGAGATCACGAAGCGATCCCCATCCCTCTCGAGCCGTTCGACCTTCACGCCGGTGCGCACGGGGAGGTCGAAGCGCTCGACGTACGCCGCGAGGTAGTCGGCCATCTCGTCCTTGCTCGGGAACGACCAGTTCGGCCCGGGGAACGGGAAGCCGGGAAGGGAATCGAAGCGCGCGGGTGTGAACAGCCGGAGCGATTCCCAGCGGGTGCGCCAGGTGTCTCCGACGCGTTCGCCGGCGTCCAGGATCACGGACGGACGCCCCCGCTCCTTCAGGTGATACGCGGTCGCAAGGCCCGCCTGCCCGCCGCCGATGATCACGGTCTCGACACGCTCCGTCCCGTGCAGGGTGTCCATCGCTCACCTCTTCTTCCGTTCGGGCCGCTCGGCGCGATCCGATGAGGCGACGGTAGGCCGGCGACGGTCGGCGATGCATCGCCCGAACCAGCCAATGAGGGCGAGGGCCGGAGTGGTGAGGAATCACCACGGATCGCGAGATCCGAAGCTCGAGATCTCAGGCGAGGTCGTGCTCGAACGCGAAGGCGGTGGCGCCCGATCGCGAGGAAACGTCGAGCTTCACGAACATGTTCTGCAGATGACGGGCGACCGTGTGCTCGCTGATCACGAGCTCGGTGGCGATCTCGCGGTTCGACTTCCCGGCGGCGACCAACCGGAGCACCTCGACCTCCCGCGCGCGTCAGGCCGCGCGGGAGGTCGGCCGGTCCCGCGAGAAGCTCTTCGGTCGCTCGGGCATCGGTCACGGCACCCAGCCGATCGAAGGCGGCGGCCGCAGCCCGGAGCTCCAGGACGGCATCCTCCTTCGCGTCTGCCCGTCCGCAGCGCGAGGGCGTAGCGGGTGCGAGCCCCGGCGGCTTCGTACGGCATCCTGAGCTCCTGCCAGATCGTGATCGCGTGCCGAAGGCCGTCCAGCGCCCCGGAGACGTCGTCCTCGGCGAGGCGGAGGGCGCCGCGCGCCGTGGCGGCGGTCGCGTCGAGGGCGGGCGAAGAGTACCCAGCGACGATCGCATCGAGCTCGGCGCTCGCGGTGCGCGCCGTCTCGACGTCGCTCATGGCGAGCGCGACGTCCACCTGTGCCGCGAGGAGCCGGGCTCGCCGCATCCGGCTCCCCGTCTCGCCCGAGAGGGCGAGACGGAGCCCCGTCCGCGCGGCCTCCGCCTTGCCCTGGGCAAGGCGGAGGAGCGCCAGTCCCGGCTGCGGGTCGAACCCGATCTCGTGCGCGCGTGCGAACGACTCCTCCGCCCCCGCGAAGTTGCCCATCCGACGCCGGATCTCCCCGGTGCCGTAGAAGGCCTGCGCGGCGGCGATCGGATCGAAGCTCATCAGCTCCGTCGACGCGCGTGAGGCCTCTGCTTCGGCCGCCGGCCACGCCCCTCGAAGGGTCTCGACCTCCGCGCGATTGATCCGGCAGATCCCGGGATAGGGCGACTCCGGCGGGAAGGCCCTCGCACCACGCCCTGGCTGCCTCGCTCCATTCCGCCGCACGCCGCAGGTCCGCGAGCTCGAGACATGCCTCGATCACATCGCAATACACGACGCCGGTGAAGAAGCTGCTCAGTTCGCCGGCGACGACGGATGTCATCGCTTCGTCCAACAGGGCCAGACCGTCGGCGATCTCGCCGCGATCGATGAGAACGAGGCCCTGGATGTGGATCCCGAGCGCCCACACGTCCCGGTCCTCGAACCGCAGGCCGATCGCAGCGGCTCGCTCGGCGTGGGCGATCGCGCCGTCCAGGTCCCCGCTGAACCGCGCGACCGTCCCCTCGAGCATGGCGAGGAACCCGTGCTCGATGCACTCCTCCTCGTCCTGCAGGTGTCGCTGCGCGCGCATCAACCAGCCAGCGCCCACCGCCGGCTCTTCTCGGAGGAAGTGCTCGATGCTCAAGCGTCCGGCGTTGTATGCGGCTCGTCGCCAGTCACTGTCCGCGGCGTAGGCGGCATAGGCCTGCTGACGCGCGGCGATCGATTCGTCGTTCTTCGACAGCCACCATGCTGCATCGGCGAGGGCCTCCAGGTCCTGGGGTTCGAGATCCGGAGCGTCGGCGGCTGCGAGCTCGGCGTACGCCTCCGCCCACGACTCGCGCCGGACGGCATCGCGGGCTCGATCGATCCCGGCGGTCCGCTCGGCCACGAGCTTCCTTCCTTGGTGGCGTGACGCCATAGCTTAGGCGCGCGGGTCTCCGGCGCAGAAACCTCGATCGAAGCCGGCGTGACCGCCCGGTCGACCCCTAGCCGGCTGGTCCGCTCGCCATCGCCGCGTGCTCCTTCGCCCAATCCAGGGCGTAGTCCGCGACTTCCTCCCAGCCCGGCTGGCCGACCGTGAAGTGAGAGCGACCTTCGAACTCCTTGTAGTCGGTCACGGCCGAGGACTTGCGGTAGTGGTGCACGTTGGACTCGTTGACCGACGGCGGCATGATGTTGTCCTCTCCGCCTGCGATGAAGAGCAGCGGAGCGCGCGCGTCGTTCTTGAAGTCCACGTACGCGTCCTGGTGCCCCGGCGTGAAGTTGGCGAGGACGCCGCCCCAGACCCAGCTGCCCGGCGCGGGGACGTGGTAGCGCTCGTAAGCCGCCAGAGACTCCTCCTCGCTCAGCGTGTTGGTGAAGGCGTAATGGAACTGCTTCGGCGTGAACCCCACCGCGCGGTGGCGGTTCGCGGGGTTCTTCAACACCGGGAAGCTCGCCCGGATCTGCGAGGGTGGGACGACCTTGATGCCCTCGGCGGGCACGGAGTCGATCGCCACGCCTGCGGCGCCGAAGCCGTGGTCCAGGAGGATCTGGGTGAGCGCTCCGCCGAAGGAGTGACCCATGATGATCGGCGGCGAGTCCAGCTCGCCGATCAACGTCTCGAGGCTCTCGACGGTTGCGGGGATCGTCAGTGCCTCGATCGGAGACGGATCCTCACGCAGCGCCTCGACCTCGACCCCGAGACCCGGATACGCCGGGGCGAAGACCTTGTAGCCGCGCTCCGTGTAGTGCGAGATCCAGTGCTCCCAGCTCCGAGGCGTCATCCACAGTCCGTGGATCAAGATGATCGTGTCCGGGTTGCTCCGATCCGCCATGATGCTGCCTCCTCCCCGCGGGCCAAGCGCGCCCGCGCGCTCGCAGAGCCTGTTCAACCACCCTACTCCGATGCCTGCGATCGGTTTCAGGGCAGGATCGGCGTCTCGGTCGTCGGGCCACTTGCCCGCCCTTCCGAAGAAGAACACGCTGGTGGACGTAGGCGCTGAGCGAAGCCCGTTCGTTCATGGATCGATATGTCTGACCCGACCCTTCACCTCGTGTCCCAAGAAGCGGACCCCTCCGCTCCCGTCGAAGGCGATGACCGGGCATTCGAAACGTTCTTCGAGACCGAGAAGTCTGCGCTCTTCAGGGCGCTTTGCCTGGTGACCCGGAACCGGGCGGAGGCTGAGGAGCTCACCCAGGACGCCTTCCTCAGGGTGTTCGAGCGATGGGATCAGGTTCGCCGTATGGATGATCCGTCGGGCTACCTCTATCGGACCGCGATGAACGCGTTCCGAACGTGGCACAGACGGGCGGCTCTGGGGCTGAAGCGCACGATCGGTCTGACGGCGAGCGACGACCGCATCGCAGAGGTCGAATCCGAGGATGTGGTGGTTCGTGCGCTGGCTCCACTGAGCCCTCGCCAACGGGCCGCGGTCGTCCTGGTCGACCTCCTCGGCTATTCGTCGGAGGAAGCGGGCCACGTGCTCGGCATCCGAGCCGCGACCGTCCGCACGCACGCAGCCCGTGCGCACGCGGACCTGAGGAAGTGGGTGGGTGCAGGCCATGACTGAGTACACGACCCTCTTCGAGCAATCCAGCGCTCGGTTCGAAGTTCCGGACCTGCCATTCGAAGGGATGCTCCGTCGTCGAGACCGGAAGCGCCGGAACCAGCGGATCGCCGCGGGCGCGGTCGGTCTCGCGATCGCCATCGCGAGTATCGCGCTCGGATCGGTCGTCTTGCGGTCCGCACGCGAACCTCAGCCCGCTGATTGGCCTTCGCCCCAGATCACGGCGACGCCGATCGTGCAGCGAGGCGAGGTCTTGACACGTCCGCTGGATCGAGGGTCCCTGGTCGCAACCGATACGTCTACCGGGGCGGAGCGAACGATCGTCCGATGCCAGAGCGACTGTGCGGCCATCCAAGACTTCGATGGATCGGCAGATGGTGGCTGGGTTGCCTACGACGTACTCACGTGCGGCGGCGCGTGCGACCCCGTCGAGCCGGAGGCCGGGCTCTGGATCGCGGGAGCGAAGGGGCCGCCACGACACGTGTCGACGGCAGACTGGATGAATCCTTGGAGTTGGTCGCCGGCGGGTGGCCAGCTCGCGTACGCCGACGGATCGAAGTTGATCCTGTTGGATCCCACAACGTGGGAGGGCACGCGGATCGCCTCGGCGGAGGGACACATCGTTGCGATCGCGTGGGGCCCGGATGGCCGGTCGATCGCATACTCGGTTGAACCTCTCCGTGGCGTGACGCCGCCTGCCGAGTCCCTGGGCGTCTTCGTCCTCCGTTCCGGTGGTGAACCGCATCGGGTGAGCGCTGTGCCCGGGGTGTACGGGATCGCCTGGTCTCCCGACGGCACGTCCCTGTTGCTCGACTCGAACGATGGCGTTCGCAGCCTGGTGGGGGTCGTATCGGCGGACGGATCCGACGAGCGGGTTCTGGTGGAGGGACCGAGTTTCGACGGACCGGGCAGCCCCGTCTGGTCGCCCGACGGCCGCTCGATCGCGTACCTGAGGACGCCGGGCAAGTCGGGGGACTACGAGCTGGAGTTCTGGGTGGTCCGCGCCGACGGGCGAGATCGCGTGCGCATCGGTCGTTTCGGGTGTTGCCCCGACCCGTGGGACGGTCCGGTGTGGTCGCCGGACTCGCAGCTCGTTGCGTTCTCGGGTGACGCGATCCAGTGGGTCGTCGCGCGCGCCGATGGCACGGGTCCCCCCGAGCCGATCGATCGCCTGGAAGTCGAACGATGGAGGCAAGGATGAGACGTCGTCGGATGTCGCAGCGATCTCGATCGGCGCGATGCTGCTGCTCGCCGGATGCACGTCGCAGAAGGAAGAGGGGTCACCGACGGGGAGCCCGAGTGCAGATCCGTCGGAAGAAGCTCGATCGTCTTCAACCGGAGCGCTCCTGGGAACGATCTCGCTGTGTTCACGATCAACCTGGACGGGACAGGCGAGCAACGGATCCGTCCCGCGGGCGACGGAGCGGTCTTGTCTCCGGACGGGACCCGCCTGATGGACCCTCGGCCAGCCGATGACGGCAGGCTCACGACGAGCGTCTTCGACATCGATGGTTCTGGATACGAGGTCCTGCCGATCGACGACCCAACGCTTCAGCTCGGATACGGCGCATGGTCGCCCGACGGGAAACGATTCGTCACCGACGGCTGGGACGAGACCCGCGACGGTCGGAAGGGCCTCTACACGCGACGTTCCGCCGACGGTGGGGACATCGTCCGGCTGACCGATGCCGGGATCCGTACGACTTCCCGATGACCCCGGGCGGGTACTCACCGGACGGGTCGAGGATCCTGTTCTTCCGGCCGTCGACACGCTCGGAGGACGACAGCGCGCCGATGGACCTGTTCGTTGTCAACGCTGACGGGACCGGACTCCGGAAGCTGGATCCCCCGGGGCACCACGACAGGATTGGTCAGTGGTGGGATCTCGGCCAGCTGGTCACCGGACGGCCGGAAGGTCGCCGTGGTCCTTTCTTCTGGTTCCTTCTGGGACGACGATGCGCGCGCCGTGTACGTCGTCGATGCGGACGGGAGCCACGTGAAGCGGATCACCCCTCGGGGAGACATCCTCAGCGCCCAGTGGTCTCCGGACGGCCGCTGGATCGCGTTCGATAACTCGGATGGGGGTCCCCACGATCTGTTCGTCATCCATCCGGACGGAACCGGGCTGGCGCAGATCACCTCCACCGAGGAAGACGGCCTCTTCTCGTTCGGTCCGGTGTGGTCCCCGGACAGCACGAAGCTCCTGTTCGTGCGCGGTCTGGACGAGCTCGACTCCACGGACCTCTGGACCGTGAACGTCGACGGGACGGGGCTCTCTCAGGTGACTCACTCATCGGGAAGTTACGGGGGTTACGCCTGGTTTCCCTCTCGATGAACCCTCAGCGCCGCGGAGCCGATCCGAACCCCACGACGAACCGGATCCGGGCGCGGCCGAATCACCTTTGGATCCGGCGCTGGAAGGGCGCTCACCGCGATGGAACCGGTCCGAGGGGCTACGCGTCCTGAAGGCGTGATCGCGAGATGGTGAGTGCGAAGGTGACTCGAGTGGCACCCGCAGAGAGCACCAAGCTCGACGAGTTGTACCAACGGCATGCCGGCGCAGCCGTCCGCCTCGCGTACCTGCTCCTCCAAGACCGCTCCGTCGCGGAGGACATCGTGCAGGACGCGTTCGTCCGGGTCGCCGGGCGCTTGGTCCATCTCCGTGATCCGGGCGCGTTCGACGCGTACCTGCGACGGACGGTCGTGAACCTCAGCCATTCGTACGTGCGGCGGAAGATGCTGGAGCGCGCGTTCCTGAGACGTGAGATGGCGACCGCCGAGCGGGATACGGCCCGATGGCCGACGTCCTCATTCGAGGACCGCGAGCTGCTGTGGCGAGCGTTGGGTCGGTTGCCGGAGCGACAGCGCGCCGCCATCGTCCTCCGGTTCTACGAGGACCTGCCCGAAGCACAGGTCGCCGAGCTCCTTCGATGCAGTCCGGGAACGGTGAAATCCCGAGTGTCGCGAGGGCTCGAGGCGTTGAGGCACGAGATGCGAGGAGAACCCCGATGAACGACGTCGATGAAGAGGTTCGCGACCTTCTCCGGGAGAAGGCAAACGACATCCCGCCCAACCTGGACCTTCCCGGATCCCTGACGACGCGTGTCCGTCGCCGGATCGCGCTGAACGCGCTCGCCGTCACGGTCACGGTGGTCGTGGTGGCGGCAGGGGCGTTCGGGACCATACGGGCGTTCCGCTCCCAACCCTCGGAAACCGCGGGTTCGACGCCCTGCACCTCGGCGCACCTTCGCGCGATCGTCTCGATGGAGGGGGCCGCAGGTTCCCGGGAGGGCGCCATCGAGCTGAGGACCACCTCAGAGACCTGCTCGCTGAAAGGCACGCCGACACTGACCCTTCTCGATCAGGATCAGCATCCGATCGTCTCCGGCATCGAGTTCGTTTCGGTGCCGCCCCAGTGGCAAGTCGCAAGGCTCGCCGCAGCCGCCGGGATGGCCCGTCGTCACCCTCGTGCAGGATGAGTCCGCGTCGGTCCGCGTTCGCTGGTCGAACTGGTGTGCCGATGGCATCGCGATCCCTCGTTGGCACATCGGGATCCCCGGGAACGGCGAGGTCGACGTCGAGGGCATCGACGCGACAGCGGTTCCCCCCTGCAACGGAAGCGAGCTTCCATCGACGATCGAGGTGGGACCCTTCGAGCCGAACGAAGGTTGATCGGGCGCGGTTAGGAAGGCTGCGAGAGGCGAGATCCGAACTCTCACGCCCTTTTCGGGCACCCAATCCTAAGGTTGCTGCGTGACGGACGAAGTCTCGTTGCACGTGTCGTCAGTTGTCGTATCGAGCCGATCCGTTTCGAGGGGATGGTGAGTCAACGTCCATGACCTCCGAGGAGCCCCGCTAGGGTTCGTTCCGCCTCACGGACGGACGGGAGGCTGCCTTTCGCGGTGTACGAACGAAGGGCTGCCTCCACCGTCCTGGATGGCCTCATCCTTCTTCCCGAGAGCCGCTGGACCTCGGCGAGATCCATGAGGAAGCGGCCGGCGAGCATCGGTGCTCCCGCCCGCTCGGCGAAAGTCACTCCTTCGCGCACCTCCTGTTCGGCCTCCGCGCCCCTGCCCCGGGACGCGAGGAACTTGCCATGGACGCCCCGCCACATGTTCAGAACCAGCACATCGTGCGCCGGGGGGTTCGTCCGGAGGTCCTCGGCGATCGCGAACGCCTCCTCCTCTCGACCGAGCTCCCAGACGACCTCGGCGAGGTCGCATGCGATCTGGCCCGCCATCCGTCGGATGCCCAACTCGAGTGAGATGGTGTGGCCCGCGCGGAGATGCGACTCGGCGCTCGCGAGCTCGCGCCTCATCGTGTCAACGAAGCCGGCCCCCCACTCCGTCTGCGCCAGGGCCCAGCCCTGACCGAACTCCCGGGCGAGGCTCAACCGCTCCTCAACCATCCGTCGCGCCTCGTCGAACCGATCGAGCATCGCGGAGAGGGAGGCCATCGGCCCCAACACGGATGGCCGCGCATCCGGGAACGTCCGGGCGAGCTCGGTGAGCCGCTCGAGTCCCGCCGTCGCCGGCGTCGCGTCATAGAGGAGGCCGTTCCCGAGGTCGCCGACGCATCCAGAGATCGTCCGTGCGTCCCCGGCCCGTTGCGCGTACGCCAGCGCGCGCTCGAGGCTCTCGACCATGTCGGCGATCCGGCCGGAGACGATGTGGACGCTCGCCAGTGCGTAGTGCGCGCGGGCGAGCCCGCGCTCGTCCCCAATGTCTGCGAGAGCGCGGATCGCGTCCTCGACGGTTCGTCGAACGGTGTCCGGCCCCATCCGCTCCGGATCGGCGCCGAACACGAGCTGTGCCAGGTCCACCTGCGCACGCCAGTGGATCGCCGAAGCCGGGCTCGACCGAGCGACGACCTCTGACAAGGCTGCCTCGGCGGACACGAGCTGTCCCAGATCGGAGCGGGCCATCCCGAGATCTTCGAGAACGGCGAGCCGTTCGGGCTCGTCCGCGGGGAGGAGAGCCGCCGCCCGCTTGAGGAGGTCCTCCGCGTTCGTGACATCCCCCCGAGCCAGCGCGGGGCGGCCGGCCGCGGCGAGCCACGTGGCAGCCCGTATCGACAACGATCGGACACCCTCCGCGTCCGATCCGAGCTCCAGCCGGTTCCGTACCGCGGCTTCGAGCTGTGACCCGATCTCCACCGCGTGTTCCGCGACGCGCTCTCCACGGGTCCGCTCGAGGTGGTCGGCACAGCGCTCGTGAAGCTCGGCGCGCTGCGACTTCAACAGGGATCGGTACGCGGAGTCTCGGATCAGGCCGTGCCCGAACGACACGCGTTCGCTGCCCGAGCCACCCTCACCGGATCGAAGGATCCTCTTCGCGACGAGTCGCTGGAGGGTGTCCCTCAGCGTCGGCGGAGCGATCTCCGGCAGGAGCGCCGCCACATCCTCCAGCGCGAACGTCCGCCCCAGGACCGATGCGCGCTGCGCCACGATCCGCTCGTCGGACGAAAGGCCGTCGACGCGAGCCTCCAGCAGCGCGGAGATCGTCGGAGGCACGGCGAGAGGTCCACGGGAGGCGCCGTACGCCGCCGTATCGTCTGCGGACACATCGAGGGATTCGCGCAACATCAGGGCGACCTGCTCGATGAAGAGGGGATTCCCCTCCGCGGTTTCCTCGATCCGGATCCCCTCGAGCGCATCTCCCGCTTCGCCCACCAACCACTCGATGAGCGTTCGTGCCGTGTCTGCTTGGCAGGGGGGAAGGAACAACGTCCTCCCGCTGTCTCCGCCGAACGAGGGTCTGTCCTCGATGAACTCAGGCCGTCCCGTCCCGACGATGAGCACCGGCGCGTCTCGCGTAGCCCGAAGCAGGTACTCGATCGCATCCCCGGTCGCGGGATCGGCCCGGTGAAGGTCGTCGATGACGACGATCGCGTGCGACAGGTGCGCAACCGACTCGAGCACATGTCGGACGCCCCGGAAGATGTCCTCGAGCGGACGGATCGCCTCGTCGAGATCGAGGAGGGAAGCGAGGGCGTCCTCCGTGCTTCGGTCGGCGCCGATCCGCCCGACGAGCGCTTCGAGCCTGGCCCTGGCCTCGCGCCGGCCGTCTGCGGGCACGATCTCCGCCGAGATTCGCACGAGATCCGCGAACGGATGCATGGTCGCTCCCTCTCCCCGCGCCGGACACTGCGCTCGGAGTACGGTTGCGCTCGAACCGGTGCGCGCCACGAACTCGGAAACGAGCCGAGACTTGCCGATGCCCGGATCGCCCAGGATCAGGGTGAGCCGGCAGGAGCGATCCGAGACCGCGTGTGCGAGCTCGGCCTCCAAGACCGCCAGCTCGGTCGTGCGTCCGACGAATGGAGACGAGAGCGACTTCCGCGCCTCGGGCGCTAGGAGGCCTACGACACGGAAGGCGATCACCGGATCACGCTTCCCCTTCACCGTCAGCGGCTCGATCTGCTCGAGCTCCACTGACGAACGGACGAGCTGCGCGGTCGTCCCTGAGACGACGATCTCTCCCGGTCCGATGGCTGCCTGGAGTCGCGCGGCCACGTTCGCAACATCGCCCATGACCATGCCGTCGACCGCAACCTCGCTGCCGACCACGACCTCGCCCGTGTTGATCCCTGCACGCGTTTGGATCGCTACACCCCATCGATCCGTCAGCTCCGCGTTGAGCTCTGCCATCGAGCCCCGCATCGCCTCTGCCGCTTTGACCGCGCGGATGGCGTCGTCCTCACCGACCAGCGGGATTCCGAAGATGGCGAGGATCGCATCGCCGATGAACTTCTCCACCGTACCTCCGAACCGCGCGGCGACCGCGGCCATCCGCTCGTAGTAGCTCTGCAGGACGTTCCGCAGGACCTCCGGGTCGAGGCGCTCGCCGAGGTCGGTCGATCCGACGAGGTCCACGAAGAGCACCGTGACGGTCTTGCGGACCTCACGTCGCCGGGTCCGGCGGGCTCAAAACAGGACCCGGGCAGCGAGGAGACCGGCTCCCTCCCGCCGGCCCGAAAGGATCCGGCAGAATTCCACCGCGTCGAGGCTGTGGTTCTCACCGCCGGCGCCGCGCACGTACGAGCCTCCTGCCGGCCCATCGAGCTCGAGGCGGAACGGCTGCCCGTGACGGTCGGCCCAATCGCGGACGATGTCGGCCACCACGCGTCCATCGTGGTCCGGCGTCAGTTCGAGCGGTTGCTCGGTGGCACGCGCGAGATCGACGCGGTGCAGCCACGTGTCCCGCGTATAGATCACGTCCATCAGCTCTCCGAGGCTGACGGAGCCGACGGTCGGATCGGGGATGGGGACACGCCGCAGGAGCCGAGGGTACGTCGCGCGTCGATGCACCGCTCGCGGCAGCGTGTGCTCGAGCTCCTTCAACAGCTCGGTCGGCGTCCGCCCAGCCCGTTCGCGGATCTGGGCGTCGTTGATCCCATCGATCATCGGCCGGCCGGTCCCCTTGACCAACCGGCGCCCGGCGATCACCTGCCTGCCGGCCTCACGGATCGACGCGCAGGAAGCCGTGGCGCCGGCCAGATGCGCAACCATCGTCCAGACGTCCCATCCCACGCAATCGGTCGGCCGAGACCAGTCGGGCTCCGACAAACCCTTCAGGAGCTGGATGACGCGCTGGTATGCGGTCCGGGCATGCCAAGGTGCCTCAGTCCGGCTGATCCGCGGTATCGACTCAACGGGCGTGGGCCCGGCCCCCATACAAGCCAGGATGGCTTACTTCGCAGACGGAAGGAAGTCGTCTGGTGACATCCGGTCGAGGGATCCCTTGCTGCTTGACCCGGAGTCGTCCCATGGTCGATACGCGATGATCATGGATCGCAGCCGACCCAAAGCCCCAGAAGCTGCCCCGAGACTTCCGTTGGTCAGAGCTGTGCGAGAGGGGGGATTCGAACCCCCACGCCCTTTCGGGCACCGGCTCCTAAGGCCGGCGCGTCTGCCGGGTTCCGCCACTCTCGCGACGGGGCGAGACTACCTCGCGGGTTCTTCCTCGGCGTCCGGTTCATCTCCGCTCGGGACCCACAACGCCGCCACCCATCCGGCCGCGGTAACGCCGATCCAGATCAGGAGTCCCGGTCGGTGGCCGGTCTGGACGCCGGCGAGCCCGAGCGCCGAGCCCACGAGCACCAATACCGCCATCCCCATCGCCGGCGCGAGGGCGAGCCGCAGCTCCCACGGTTGCCGGAACAGAGCGAACGACCATCCCGACCCCGCCGCGAGCAAGGCCCCGAACGCGATCAAGGCCGCGGCGACCAACCCCGACGTCGGTGGTGGCGACAGCGGCGTCGTTCGGACGATCGGCGGTCGTGACTCCGGCCGGAGCACCAGGACGCCGTCCGCGATCTCGACGTTCCGTGGATCCTTCGCCAACCGGTCGTAGTCCCCGAAGTACGGACGCACCACCAGGGCGACCGCGCCCGGCTCGCGGATCGCCTGGATCGCGTCGGCTTCGATCACGGCCTTGCGCCCACCGAACCCCTCATCGGAGATCTCGTCGGGGGACGGACCGCCCGGTTCCTTCGCCCGCCCGAAGAGCTGTGCCGGGGTGCCGGGGAACACGTGGATCCGGTCGACGAGCGTGGCCCGAGCGAGCATGCGCAGTCTCCGGAACGATCGGGTCGGTCCGTCGACCACGAAGACCGCGGCCGGCGGTCGGACCTGGTCGATGTACGCGTTCGCGGCTCGGATCGGCTCGAGCTCGATCGGGGAGACCGAGATCGTGGTGTTGTTCACGTTCTCGTAGGCCGTTCGCGTGGATCCCCAGAGCGCGGTCGCCACGAGAACGGTCGCCACGGCGGCCAGGACCTGATCCAGGGCCTTCACTCCCGTGATGCGCGAGGCGAGCGCGATGAGTGCGGTGAACGCCGCGGCGCCGAGGAGGGGGATCGCGAGGGCGGTGCCGAAGAAGCGCATCAACGGGATGGGCCGACCCTGTTGATACGCGAGCGCCGCGATCCCGAGGGGCAGCAGCCAGACGACGTAGAGGAGGAGCGTGCGCCGCCGGGGGACCTTGGGGTCCAGGAGTGCGAGTGCCGCCGCGCCCACGGCGGCCAGCGGCAGCTTCACCTTCAGGCGGTACGTCGGGAGGAGCCGCTCCACGTTGATCCTGAACAACGTGCCGGGACCCTGTGTCGGCGTGTTGGCGCCGGGAGCGATCACCAACGGGATACCTCCGACGCCGAGGCCGCCGACGGCGATCGTGCCGACCCGGGCGGCGGCGGTCGAGGTGAGCGGCCTGCCGGCACGCCGATCCGCGAGCGCGGACGGAAGGAGGCCCACCGTGAACAGCGTCAGGACCGCCCCGAAGAGGCCGCCGGTGGGCCAGTGCATCACGAGCGTGCCCGCCAGCAACACGACACCGGCGAGCGTCGCTCCTCGGCCCGCGGCGGCGAGAAGCGCCGCCGCCGCCACCGCGACCATCAACCCCTCGGCGAGCGAGTTGTCGAGGTAGGCGCGGCTGGTGAGCGCGAACGGGATCGACGCCACGACCGCGAGGGCGTAGATCGGTCCCGCCCATCGCGGTTCGGTGACGGCTCGGGCGAAGCCCCACGCCGAGGCCGCGAGCACCGCAGCCGCCACGGCGGCCGTGACGTACATCAGCCGCCAGGGCGTCACCCCGAGACCGGACAGGATCGAGCCGAGGACGGGGAGACCCAGGCGATCCGGGTTCGTCTGGATCGTGAGCGGCGCGGACGTGAACAACGCGTCGAGCCCTTGCGCGGTGACGAGTCGAACGCGCCACAGATGCGAGGGGATGTCCGCCCCGCTCGGGACCACGAGCTCGCGTTCGATCGGAGCCTTGAGGTAGAGGGCCATCGCGAAGGCGATCACGCCCACGAGTCCGATGACGCTGACGATCGCCCAGACGACCGACCACCTGACGCAGAGGCTCGGGGGGTCGTTCTCCCGAGTGCCGTCGGTCATCCGCGGACTATACCGACGGTCCCTCGGCGGGGCGCCACATGGACGCCGCCGCCCGGCGCGCGACATCATGCAGTGATGCCGCGCCGACTCCTGCTCATGGCGATGGTCGCAGCCCTGGCCTCGTGCGCGAGAGATGCCGTCGCCCCCGCCGACCCGACCTCGGGAACACGCTCGCGACCCAGGCCACCGGCCGACGTCAGGGAAGCCAAGCTGCTCGCGAGCGGCGAGACCCTCGTGGCCATCTCTCGCAGCTCCGTGCTCGGCGTGCACGCGGCGCCCGGGACGGATCGCGCCTACATGAGTCTCGATGCCGCGAACCCGTGGGGCCAGCGTCTCCGGCTCCTGGTCATCCGTGGCACGACGGACGATGACGGCGACATCTGGCTTCGGATCCGAACTTCCCATCTGGCCGAACGGCCAGGCGGGTTGGGTTGCGGCCTCGGACGTGCGAGTGGCCACGACCAGGGAACGTCTCGTCGTCGACCTCTCGGAACGCAAGCTCGTACGGCTTCGCGAGGGGAGAGCGGTGGTGAAGGTTCCCGTCGCGATCGGCTCTGTCGGGACGCCCACGCCGCCCGGCCGGTACTTCGTATGGGCGAAGGTCGACACCGACCGTCCCTCAGGCCCCTACGGCAACTTCATCCTCGGTCTGTCCGGATTCTCCGATTCGATCGAGCCGTGGACGGAGTGGCCGGGGCAGCCGCGTCTCGCGATCCACGGGACCGACGACCCCGGCGACGCCGGTCATGCGGTGAGCAAGGGCTGCGTGCGTGTGCCGAACGCCCTGCTCCGGCAGCTCACCGACCTGCCGCTCGGAACGCCGGTCATCATCAAGCCCTGATCCGATCGCGGGCTCGGTCAGACGAGCCCGCGTGCCACCCACGCCCCGGCCGTGATCACGAACGGTGCCGCGGGCAACAGCCCGCGGCACCGTTCGCGCAGCTCGGCTCGACGCTTCGCGTCGAGACCGATCGTGAATCCGCCGGCGGGGCCGACGCCGAGCGTGAATGGCTCCCACCAATCCTCGAATGTCGGATGTTCGACGCTGACCGAGAGTGCGCCTTCGCGGATATCGCGCAGTCCGGCTTCTCGAAACAACTGGCCGAGATGCCCCTCGCGCGCGCCTGCACGCTGCGACTCGTCCTCGACATCGGGCTCGAGCTCGCGCGCCGCCTGCCAGAACGCGCTGAGTGGTCCCCGGCTGCCGGCGTGATCCCACACGCACGCCGCGACGACACCGCCATCGCGGGTCACACGCGCCATCTCGCGAAGTCCTGCGACCGGGTCCGCCATGAAGTGGACGACGAGTTGTGCCAGGGCGGCGTCGAACGCCCGGTCCTCGAAGGGGAGTTCTTCCGCCGAGGCGCGTTGGACGCTCACACCCGGGTGGCGCTCGGCCACCGCCTCGACGAAGGACTCGGAGGGGTCGACGGCCGAGACGGCGTCCGGCCCCAGCCGGACGACCAGCTCGGCCGTGAGCGCTCCGGGACCGCACCCGACGTCGAGCGCTCGTTGTCCGGCCGCAGATCGATGCGAAATCGGCGAACCGAGGCGCGAGTGGAGATGAGTACCTGCCCATGAAGCGGTCGTACGCATCAGCCGCGACGGCGAAGCTCACGCGCGGAATGTATCGGCTCTGAAGCTATCGTTCGGACCATGACGCTCTGCCCGACCTGCGGCGCCGAGAATCCGGAGGGCGCGAGGTTCTGCAACGCATGCGGGGAGCGACTCGAACCCGTCTCCGCCACCGATCGAGCGGCTCCCTCGGGAGAGCGTCGCGTGGTCACGATGCTGTTCTGCGACGTGCGCGGGTCGACCGCGATGGCGGAGCAGCTCGACCCCGAGGACTGGACCGACGTGATGAACGAGGCGTACGAGCACCTGATCGCGCCCGTCGTGCGGCACGAAGGGACCGTGGCAAGGCTGATGGGCGACGCGATCCTGGCGTTCTTCGGCGCCCCGACCGCGCACGAGGACGATCCGCAGCGCGCCGTCATGGCCGGCCTCGAGATCGTCGCCTCGGTCATCGCGCTCCGCGAGAAGCTCGCCCGCGAGCGAGGGCTCGACCTGAACGTTCGCGTCGGCATCAACACCGGCCCGGTCGTCGTGGGGGAGGTGGGCTCGGAGCTCAAACAGGAGTACTCGGCGATGGGTGATGCCGTGAACGTCGCCGCTCGCATGGAGCAGACGGCGGAGCCGGGGACGGTCCAGATCACCGAGGACACCTATCGGCTCGTCGCGGACCTGTTCGAGGTCGAATCGCTCGGCGGCGTGGAGCTCAAGGGGAAACGGCGTCCGGTGGAGTCCTACCGCGTGCTCGGCCGCCTGGATGCCCCGTGGACGGTTCGCGCGGCCCGGCGGCTGGATGCGCCGCTCGTCGGGCGCGAGCGGGAGATCAGCGTCATCCGCGCCGCGCTCGAGGGGACGCGGGAGGGTCGCGGGCGAGTGGTGCTGCTCTCCGGCGAACCCGGGTTGGGCAAGAGCCGGTTGATCGAGGAGGCCAACGCGATCTGGTCGGAGCTGGAGCCGGACGACGATCGCCGCTGGGACTTCTGGCGGTGCGTCCCCTTCGACACGATGCAGCCGTACGCCCAGTACCGGCGGCTGATCCGCGAGCGAGCGGGCATCAAGGAGACCGACGCCGCGGAGACGGTGCGGGCGAAGATCGCGGCGATGATGGCGGCCATCGCCCTCGAGGGGTGGGAAGCGCAGAGCGAACGGGTGGCGCGGGCGCTCCTCGGCGTGGAACTGCCGGACGAGCAGCCTCTCGAGGGCGAGGAGTTCCAGCGCCAGGCCACCGAGCTCGTCGTCGGCTCGACCGTCGCGCAGGGCGGCAGGCGGTTGATCGTCTTCGAGGACCTGCATTGGTGCGACCACGCATCGCTGGAGCTGGTGCGGGCGACCACGGAGCTGGTGGCCGGCGCGCCGATCGTGGTCGTGATCTCGTTCCGCCCCGACCGCCGGGCCGTGTCGTGGGGGCTCAGGGATTGGGTCGAGGCCGAGCTCGCGCAGCACGCCACGGTCCTCGACCTCGAGCCGCTCTCGGCGGAGCAGAGCGACGAGCTGATCGACGCCTTCCTTCCGGTTCCGGGGATGACGGACGCCGACCGGCGCCGGATCCTGGGGAAGACCGAGGGCAACCCGCTGTTCCTCCAGGAGGTGGCGCGCGCGTTGATCGACGGCGGCGTCGTCGAGCGTGCAGACGACGGCTGGCGGATCACGGGGGACACGGCGGACATCGCGATCCCCGACACGATCCAGAGCCTGATCACGGTCGGTCTCGACCGGCTGCCCGAGTCGGCTCGCCGGACGGCGCAGACCGCAGCCGTGATCGGGCGGACGTTCGAGGAAGAGCTCCTCGTCGCCGTCGTCGACCACCCCGGGGTTCGTGACGATCTCCGGGAACTGGTTGGCCGCGACCTGATCCGGGTCATCCAGGACGGATCGCAGGCCGAGTTCACCTTCCGACATGCGCTCACGCAGGAGGCGGCGTACGGCACGCTGCTCGCCAAGCATCGCCGGGCCGCACATCGGCGGGTCGCGGAGGTCCTCGAGGGGATGGCGGGGGATCGTCTCGAGGAGGTCGCACCGCAGCTCGCCCTGCACTTCTCGGAGGCGGGGGAGGACGCCCAGACACTCACCTACGCGGCGATGGCAGGGGACGCGGCGGCGCGCCTCCACGCGAGCGCCGAGGCCGAGGCGCACTACCGCACGGGACTGGACGTCGCACGCCGCATCGGGGCGGCTCCGGCGCTCCTCCGAACCATGTACGAACGGCGGGGCAACGCGCTGGAGCTGATCGGCCGCTACGACGACGCGATCGCCAACTACGAGGAGATGCAAGCGGAGGCCGCGGTGCGAGGTGACGACGCGATGGAGCTCGCGGCGAACTCGATGATCGCGCTCCTGTACTCGACGGCCACGCCGAAGTTCGATCCGCCGCTGGGGCGCCGGCTCTCCGAGGAGAACGTGGTGATGGCGCGCCGCATCGGGGACCGGGCCGCCGAGGCGCGCGCCCTGTGGAACATCGTGGTGGCGAACGTGTACGGGGGAGGAGACGCCACCCGGGCCATCGAGGCGGGCGAGGCGTCCCTCGCGATCGCTCGCGAGCTCGGGGAGCGCGAGCAGGTTGCGTTCACCCTGAACGACGTGTGCCGGGCCTACATGGCGAAGGGGGACTTCACGACGGCGGCGGAGCGTCTCGCCGAGGCTCGGCTGCTGTGGGAGGAGCTCGACAACCGCCCGATGCTCGGGGAGAACCTGACGGTCGGCAGCTCGATGCACATGTTCCGCGGCGACTTCGCCGCTGCGCTCGCCGACGCCCAGCGGGCCGCCGAGATCTCCGCGTCGATCGGGAACGCGTGGGGGGAGTCGCACGCCTTGATCACGGTCTACCGGGTCGAGGTCGAGCTCGGGCAGCTCGGCGCCGCCATGGACACGGTCCAGAGGTGCATGGAGCTCGGCGAGCGCGGCGGGTTCGCGTACGCGGGCATCGCCACGCGCGCCGACCTCGCCCGCGTGATCGCCTACCTCGGAGACGGCGAACGGGCCCTCGCACTCGCGGATGAAGCGCTCGCGATCGCGCTCGAGCGGGTGCCCCCGGCGGCGTCGCTGGCGCACGTCGCCCGGGCCGATGCGCTCATCGCCCTCGGGAGGCACGTGGAGGCGCACGCACCGCTCGACGAGGTCGACCTGATGATGCTTCCGGAGCCCGATCGGACGTTCCTCATGGTCGCGGCACGCACCATCCGATCCCGACTCGCGCTCGCCGACGGCGACGTGGACGGGGCCGAGGCGATCGCGCGAGGGCTGGTCGACGAGCTCCGGACGGATGGGGTGATGGTGCTGGAGGCGGAGGCACACCTCGCGCTGGCGCGAGCCCACGTTGCCGCCGACCGGTTCGAGGAGGCCCGCGACGACGTCGCTGAGGCGATCGAGAAGGCGGAACGGCTCGGGGAGCGTCGAGTGCTCTGGGAGGCGCTGGCGGTGTCCGCGGACGTGCACGCTCGGATCGATGCCACGCAGACGGCGAGCGATCTCCGTCGCCGAGCGCGCGCGATCGTCGAGGAGATCGCTGCCGGACTCGCCGACGCGGACCTTCGGGGTCGATTCCTCTCGCGCGACGACGTCCACGCCCTCGCCCCCCTCAACACTGATGGCGACGCGGGAGGGACAGATCTCTAGCCGCGGCGTCGGCAGGCGGGCGCTATCCTCAGACATCCAAGGTGATCGCAGCTCGAGACGCGCAACCACTCGTGCTCGTTGCCGTCGCCGGACCGTCTGCCCGAGGAGGCATGCGCATGACCGACGATGACATGGTCAACGTCCGCTACATGGTCAACGACGTCGACGAGTCGATCGCGTTCTACACCACGTACCTCGACTTCGAGCTCTCGACGAACGCATCGCCAGCCTTCGCGGACGTCAAGCGAGGGAACCTGCGGCTGCTCCTCGCCGGACCCAAGAGCTCGGCGGGTCGTTCGATGCCCGACGGACGCACGCCGGGCCCCGGAGGGTGGAATCGCATCCATTTCCTCGTCGAGGACATCGAGGGTGAAGTCGCGCGGCTGCGCGATGCAGGAGCGACCTTCCGCAACGACATCGTGTCAGGGCCCGGCGGGAAGCAGATCCTGCTCGAGGATCCTTCCGGCAACGTGGTGGAGCTCTTCCAGCCCGCGTCGCGCTGACCCGAACGAGCCCACGCCCGCTCGATGAACAAGGCACCGTTCGCACTGGGGTGGCCGCAGACGTTCGCGGCGGGTGGCGCCAGTCGGTAGGCAGGGCGTCACGAGAGAAAGCGACCACCGATCGCAGCCCGACGAGCCGCTGAAACGGGGTCCCCTGTTCGACCGAGGTTCCAGACCAGATTCCCAGAGGGTGCGATCGCCTGACTCTCAGCGGGGAGGAGGCATCTGGCTCAACCCTCTCCGCTTCCTTCTTGGTTCTAAGTCCGCGGGCTCACCGTGCGGCCCGGCTTATCTTCATCTTCCTCCGTCGCCTCCACTGCGTCCTCTGCTGCTGCCGCGGCTTTGAGCACCGCAACGGCTAACAACCTCGTGATGCCCGCTGCCATCTGCACCATCCCGCCGAAGATGCGCAGAGCTCCGCGCATGGTGTCGAGAACGGCATCGCCGAGAGGAGACTCACGAGGCTCGGGCTCGCTTGCTGCCACAGTCTCACCCACGGGCTGATCTTGGCACGATCCGAGCGGGGGTGCTATGCACTCGCAGGCCGGGTTCGCTCGCCGAGCTTCGAGACGTGGAACCGGATCTGAAAGGCCTCGGGCATCTGAGCCGCGCCGGGCGGGTCGATCGAGCAGCCGCGCGGCGTCTCCGGGTGAGGGCTCCCGCCGCCGTGCGCCACGGGTAGGCTGACTTCCGGGGGATGAGAGGGGAGGTCCATGACATCGAAAGCATCGTTCACCGACGACGAGTGGGATCGCGTGCTCCGGGCGCCGTTGGTGGCGGGGATGGCGATCACGATCGCTGACCCCGGCGGTCCGATCGAGATCTCGAAGGAGATGATGGCGACCCTCCGCGCCGCCACCGTTCCTCCCAGCCAGGAAGAGTTGCTCGCTGCGGTGGCCCTCGACATCCAGGCCATGGTCCAACAGAAACAGAACCCGGCGCGGAACTTCAAGCCGACGAGTGCAGCAACCGCTGGCACCGAGATCCTCGACGAACTGCGTGCCGTCGACGCGATCGTCGCCGAGAAGGCAACGCCTGAAGAGACCCAAGCGTTTCGCGGTTGGCTAGTCATGGCGGCGCAGGCGGCTGCTGAGGCCGCGAAGGAAGGCGGGTTCATGGGCTTCGGCGCGGTGCAGGTCAGCGAAGGCGAGCAGGCGCATGCTGGATCAGCTCCGAAGCGCTCTGGGACAAGACTGATCCTCAGAGCACTCTCGACCGCCGCGGACCTCGGCACTCTGATCGCGATGGCCGACACCGACGAGGTAGTCCGGGCTCCGGCTGCCCCGAGCGATCCGGGACCTCGCGCGTGAATCATTCGCCCCAGATTCACCCCAACAGCGACTGGCGCGTTCGCGGCGCGTGAGCGTCCCTGCTGGACAAGATAGTGGGCCCCCGGGGACTCGAACCCCGAACCTGCGGATTAAGAGTCCGTTGCTCTGCCAGATTGAGCTAGAGGCCCGGCGCAGTGTAGCAACCGTGGGTCCTCTGCCAGGCGTCGCGGACGATGTTTGCCGGCTTCGGGAACTGGGGATATGTCCTCCGACTGAACGCTGATGCCGTCATCGGGACGGCTCGAGCAGAAGGAGGCGTTCACATGAGCATGACACCGGAGCACCAGCACGTGCACGAGGAAACCACCACGCCGGTGGTCCGCGACCCCGAACCCGGAAGCGGGCTCGTCGGGTATGCCGCCATCAAGTACGTGGCGATCGTCGCGATCGTCGTGGCGATCCTGGTCTTCCTCGCGGTGTACCTGATCCCGGCCCTGACCTGACCAACAGGACAGTCCAAGCGACGACGCGAAGAGCAGCGGCCGCGGCCCCGAAGGGGCCGCGGCCGCTCCATCTCTAGGGTGACCGAGGGGACTTGAACCCCCAGCCTCCAGGACCACAACCTGGCGCTCTAACCAGTTGAGCTACGGCCACCACGTGCGAGGAACAAGCGTACCCGAAGCCACCTCCGGAGTTGCCGGGACTCGCGCCTTCGGGCATCATTGAACGGCCGTTCAATCACCACCGACAGGGAGCAGACCACGTGGCCATCAGGGAGACGATCGATTTCGACCTCGAGCTGATCGACCGACTGATCGCCGACGAGGAGGCGACGCTCGAGCCGAAGCATCGGGCTTCGATCGAGTACCGGGACGTCGCGGCGCGACACGTGGCCGGCGGGGTGGCATCGTCCTGGCAGGCCTCCCCTCCGCACGCCATCTACATCGACCGGGGTGCGGGCAGCCACATCTGGGACCTGGACGGGAACGAGTACGTCGACTACCACCTCGGGTACGGCGCCATGGTCGTCGGGCATGCGCATCCCAAGGTCGTCGAAGCGATCGAGAAGCGAGCGCGCCTCGGGACGCACTTCGCGCAGCCCACCGCGCAGCTCCATGAGATCGGGGAGAACGTCGCCGCCCGATTCGGGCTGCCGCTCTGGCGCTTCTGCAACTCGGGCACGGAGGCGACGCTCGAGGCCGTCCGGCTGATGCGAGCGAACACCGGCCGAGACCTCATCGTGAAGATCGAAGGCACGTACCACGGCCATCACGACTCCCTGATGTTCTCCGTCGGGCCGGACCCGGAGCTGATCGGCCCTCGTGAGCATCCGGTGACGGTCCCGCAGGCCATGGGGATCCCGCAGGTGTTCGCAGACCTGGTCCGCGTCGTGCCGTTCAACGACCTGGCCGAGGCCGAGCGGGCGTTCGCGGAGAACGAGGGCCGGATCGCCGGGATGATCGTGGAGCCCGCGATGATGAACTGCGGTGTGGTGCTCCCGCAGCCGGGATACCTGCAGGGGTTGCTCGATCTCTGCCACCGGCACGGGGCCTATCTCGCCTTCGACGAGGTGAAGACCGGTGGGACGATCGCATGGGGAGGCGCCGTGGAGGCCTTCGGCGTCCAGCCCGACATCGTGACGCTCGCGAAGGCGTTCGGCGGCGGTGTTCCCTGTGGGGCGATCGGCGCGACCGAGGAACTGTTCGGGCCCGTCCTCCGTGGTGACCACGACATCGCCGGCACGTTCAACGGGAACCCGTTGACCATGGCCGCCGCGCGGGCCACCTTGCTCGAGGTCCTCACGCCGGATGCCTACGATCGCTTGCACGTGATCGACCGGGCCCTGAAGGACGGGATCCGGCCGATCATCGATCGGTACCGGCTCCCCGCGTACGTGACGGGGATCGGTGCCAAGGGATCGGTCACGTATTCCGCGACGGAAGTTCGCGAGTACCGCGACACGATCGGGATCGACGAACGTGTCACCTACCTCGCGTGGCTCATGCAGCAGAACCGCGGGGTCTTCAAGTCACCGTGGGCCAAGATGGAGACCTGGACCCTCTCGATCGTGCACTCCGACGAGGACGTGCAGCGCTACGTCGACAACTTCGAAGCGTTCGCGATCGCCGTTTCAGGACGATCTGACTGACCAGAGCTCCGAGCGATTCCTGGCCTCGAAGAGCGAGATCATCCCCGCGAGGGTCAGGAAGCATGACGCGAGGATCCAGAAGAGGACACTCCCACCGGTCAGGGCCAGCAGCTTCCTGATGATGTCGGCGACAGATCTCGTCCACGAACTTGGGGCGTCTCCCTCGGTCGTCGTGTGGCATGCGATGCCGACGAGCGCGATGCAGGACTCGTGACCCTGGTCACCGATGACCATTTCCGCTCGGCTCCTCTGCGCGAGCAGGACCAGGTTCTCTTGGAGGCCGCCCTGCGGCAGCCGGAGTGGCGATCGCCCCGTCGCAGCTGTCTGCTGCGCTGAAGAGAATCGGAGAGACGACGCAGCTCCGGTCGTGGCCGACGACTGATCCGCTTGAGCAAGGCCGGCTTGGATTCCGGAGCCAAGGCTTCCGAGGACTCCATCGACCGCCGCCGTCGTGTTGCCGGCCATATTCGAGACGGTGTCGACGCTGCCTGAGGTTGTGTTCGAGATGGTGTCGACAGCGGTGGAGGTGGCGTTCGAGACGGCGCCGGAGGCGGTGTTCGAAACGGTGTCGACCGCGCCGGAGGCAGTGTTCGGGACGGTGCCGAGTGTGCCTGAGGCTGCCTTCACAACCGGATCTGCGGTGGTCGAGGTCGTGTCCGTGAGCGCATCGGCAGTGCTCCATGTCGTATCCGCGACCTCGTCCAAGGCGCTCACACTGGTGTCTGCGATCGTATCGGCGGTGCTCCAGGTCGTATCCGCGACTGCATCCAAGGCGCTCGAACTGGTGTCTGCGATCGTATCGGCGGTGCTCCAGGTCGTATCCGCGACCGCATCCAAGGCGCTCGAAGTGGTGTCCGCGATCGTATCGGCGGTGCTCCAGGTCGTAGCCGCGACCGCGTCCAAAGCGCTCGAAGTGGTGTCCGAGAACGCATCGGCGGTGCTCCAGGTCGTGTCAGAAACGGTGTCGACGGTTCCCGAGGTCGTGTCCGCGATCGCATCGGCGGTGCTCCATGTCGTGTCCGATACCGCGCCCAAGGCGCTCGATGTAGTGTCCGCGACCGAATCGGCGGTGCTCCAGGTCGTGTCAGAAACGGTGTCGCCGGTTCCCGAGGTCGTCTCCGCGACCGCATCAGCGGTGCTCGAGGTCGTCTCCGCGACCGCATCAGCGGTGCTCGAGGTCGTCTCCGCGACCGCATCCGCGGTACTCGAGGTCGTGTCCGCGACCGCATCCGCGGTACTCGAGGTCGTGTCCGCGACCGCATCCGTGGTGCCCGAGGTCGTATCCGCGGTGCTCGAGGTCGTGTCCGCGACCGCATCTGCGGTGCCCGAGGTCGTTTGCGCGGTGCTCGATGTCGTGTCCGCGACCGTATCCGCGGTGCTCGAGGTCGTGTCGGCGACCGCATCCACGGTACTCGAGGTCGTGTCCGCGACCGCATCCGTGGTGCCCGAGGTCGTCTCCGCGACCGCATCAGCGGTGCTCGAGGTCGTATTCGAAACGGTGTCGACCGTGCTTGTCGTTGCGTCCGAAACGGCATCGACCGTGCCTGAGGTCGTTTCGGAGACGGCGTCGATTACAGGATCCGCGCTTGTATCCGCTGTCGAAGTCACGGCATCGCTCACCCCATCAGCTGCGAGCGCCTGCAGTGGCGAAATTCCAAGCGATAGCATTGCAGCGAGCGCACACAAGACAGATAAGCGGTGCGCTCGGACCGATACCTTCGTCATTGCCGGTCCGTATGCGAATGCTTCGTCCATACCATGCCTCCCGACCGGTCGACCGTGCCCCTCGGCGCATACCCCGAGTCAGACATTTCTAACCCAAAAGTTGTAGGTCGAATGACCCAGCTCAAGGGGGTCAGGGAAGGAATGACCCAGCTCAAAGGGGTCAGGGAAGGTCAAGCGGAGCCGAGCTCGGAGCGATCCCTCGACCGGTAGAGCGTGACCGCTCCGGCGAGGGTGAGGCAGAACGCCAGGACGAACAAGGGGAGCGCGCTCATCCCCGTGTACGCGAGCAGCTTCCTGATGATGTCGGCGACGGATCTCGTCCAAGAACCGCCGGTCCCTTCCAGGGACTGGCATGCGGTGCCGACACCCGCGACGCAGGCTGCGTGCCCCTCATCACCGATCTGGTTGACGTCGGAGGCGCCGCTCGGGAGGCGAGGCGACCATCCGGCCATCGCCGACAGTTGGCCCGACTGCGGGGTGCTCGAGGTCTCTGCGGGCCCGACGCCCGCGATGGTGCCGCCGGCGGCAGTCGCGCCGTTCACGGTTTCGAGGGTCCCCCCCGCCCCCGACGCGGTGCCGACGGCCCCCGAAGCCGTGTTCGAGACCGTGTCGGTTGCGCCGGAGGCCGTGTTCGAGACGGTGTCGATCGTGTTCGAGACCGTGTTCGAGACCGGGTCGGTCACGCCGGATGCGGTGTTCGAGACCGTATTCGTCGCGGTGTCGACCGGATCGGATGTCGTGTTCGAGACCGTGTCCACTGGGTTCGGGACTGTGTTCGAGACAGTGTTGGTGATGGTATCGACCGGATCGGATGTCGTGCTCGTCACAGCGTTTACGACGGGGGTCACGGCCGCGGTCACGGGTGCCGGATCGATCGGCGCGTCAAGTGCGAAGGCCTCTGATGGAGCCCATCCCAAAGATACGACGACAACCGTCGCACACATGATCGAAAAGCGGTGCGCTCCGATCGATCCCTTCGCCATGACGCCCCTCCCCGATGGTCGACCCTGCCCTCATCCCTCGCATACCCCCCTCACTCGTTCCTAACCCGAAAGTCGTGGGTCGGATGGCGTTCCTCGGCGGGGAAGGCGCTTCTACCGAGCGATCCTGAACGAGTCGACCACTCCGAGGAGCGCATCTAGATCAAGTGGGTCCGTCTCGTCGGGGAAAAGGACCATGATGGCTTGGTTCTCGTCTGGACCTTTGATCGTGATGGCGAGGAAGCGGATCTGTGCACCGGTCTCGTCCTTGGCGAGCCCACCCACGGCGATCGATAGGTAGCCCTGTGACGTGCGGTTGACCTCCGTCGCGATGGTCTCGGGAGAGCCGAAGGGGTTGCTGAGCTCCTCCACGACTTGATCAGAAGACTCCTGAAGCGGTCCGGGTGGCGCGTCATGGAACGAGATCTCGATCTGACCTTCGGGATCCGAGAGGACTGCCACGGCGCCGGATGTCGAGACATCCCAATCGTTCGGATAGGAGAAGACGTAGCCGGAGACACCGTTCGTGTACACGGAGAGACCCGAGGGAGGAACCGAGGACGGCAGCGTTCCCGGTTCGGAAGAGACACCGGCCGAGGGAGCGGGAGATGGAGAACGCGGGTCCGAGCCGTCCGTGGGGTCGGGCGCAGCCGCTCCGAGAGGGAGCAGGCCGATCACGGTGACCGCGAGCGCGGCCGAGAGGCCCACGGCCAACACCGCTCGTTCCCACCGGGCCGCGAGGTGGAAGATGAACCGGTACCAACGGATCATCAAGAGCTCGATAAGCGGCTCGACCCGTTCGGTGAGGAGGTACCAACGGTGCCGCACCCGGAAGGCGAGCCCTTCGCGTCTGCGTTGGCGGGCGATCTTGTCCCATCGAACGGTGAGCCGCTCGCGTCGGCGCTCCATGCGATCGGCGAGGCGAGCGAGGCGGTTGGCGAGCCACCGCTCGCGCCTCAGCCGCCTGGACGACAGGCGCGACGCGGGACGTGCTTCGACCGGCCCCGGGGCGACACGAGGGAGGAGGTTCTTCTGTCTACCCACGGCGTAAACGTCTTTCCACGTTTCTCCCGGTGTCGAAACACCCGATTCCATGCAGCCTGATGCTCGACACCGCCCCCCAGGTCTCTGTGAAAGCGGTTTCGCGGCCATGATACGGGGAATCCACCTACGGCTTCCATCGTAGATAGGAGCGAGGCACGCGCCTCCGGAGACCCATCGCACCACCTATCCTCCGGATCATGGATGAGCGGGTTCGACTGGCCGATGGCCGGTCGCTGGAAGCGGTCGTGCAGGGAGCCGAGGAGGGGACCCTGCTCGTCTTCCACCACGGGAGCCCGGGGGCCGCTGAACCGTTCGAGCCCTTCCATCGCGCCGCGACCGATCGCGGCATCGTGCTGGCCTTCTACTCGCGCCCCGGCTTCGGGGATTCCAGCCGGCACGAGGGGCGGACGGTGGCGAGCGCGGCGGCGGATGCCGCCGCGCTCGCCGATCACCTCGGCCACGAGCGGTTCCTCACCGTCGGTTGGTCGGGCGGCGGCCCGCACGCGCTCGCCTGCGCCGCGCTTCTTCCCGATCGCGTGCGGGCCGCCGCCACGATCGCCGGTGTCGCCCCGTACGACGCGGAGGGGCTCGATTGGACGGCCGGGATGGGCGAGGACAACCAGATCGAATACCCAACGGCATCTCGCGATCCGGACGAGCTGTTCGAATGGATGAAGCCGCATGTCGAGGCCATGGCGAAGATCGAAGCGGACGAGATCGTCGCCGAGATGCGTTCGCTGATCTCGGACGTGGACGCAGCGCAGGTCACCGGGGAGGTCGGCGAGCACCTCGCGGCCTCGTTCCGATCGGCGTTCCGCCACGGTCCATGGGGTTGGTACGACGACGATCTCGCGTTCGTCGGCGACTGGGGGTTCGACCTGACCCAGATCCGCGCCCCCGTGTCGATCTGGCAAGGACGCCAGGATCTGATGGTGCCGATCACCCACGGCGAGTGGCTTGCCGCACACATCCCGGGCGCCCGAGCACACCTTCGGCCGGAGCACGGCCATCTCTCGCTCTGGGTCGGCGCGATCGGGGAGATCTTCGACGATCTGCTCGATGCCGCCGGGCTCGAGCGACCCGCCTAAACTGACCGGCCGGAAGGGAGGGAAGACCATGGCAACGACGGAGTCGGTCGAGATCGACCTCGGGTGGGTCGAAGAGCTGACGAAGCGTGAGACCGAGGCGCTCGATCGGCGTCACGCTCGCTCGCTCGCCTATCGCGAGGACGCCAAGAGGTTCCTTCCCGGCGGGGTGTCCTCGTCCTGGCAATCGTGGCCGCCGCACCCGATCTACGTCCGCCGCGGCGAGGGATCACACGTCTGGGACATCGACGGCAACGAGTACGTCGACCTGCACAACGGCTACGGGGTGATGGTGATGGGCCACGCCCATCCGAAGGTCGTCGAGGCCGTGCAACGGCGGGTCGAGCTGGGCACCCACTTCGCACAGCCCACGGAGGACGCGCTCCCGGTCGCCGAGAACCTCGCCGAGCGCTACCGCCTGCCGCAATGGCGGTTCGGGAACTCCGGGACCGAGGCCACACTGGACGCCTGTCGGATCTCTCGCGCCCTGACCGGCCGCAAGAAGATCTTGAAGATCGAGGGCACCTATCACGGTCACCACGACTCGCTGATGGTGAGCGTGTTCCCGGACGAGGCCAAGGCGGGGCCGCGCGACCATCCGGTGGCGGTCCCGCAGACCCTCGGCCTCCCCGAGGAGTTCGTCGACCTCGTCGTGAACGTGCCGTTCAACGATCTCGAGGCGGCGACCACGGCGTTCGCCGACCACGCCGGCGAGTTCGCGTGCATGATCGTCGAGCCGGCGATGACGAACTGCGGCCTCGTGTTCCCCGATCCCGGCTACCTCGCGGGTTTGCAGTCGCTCTGCCGGGCGGACGGGGCGCTGTTCGTATTCGACGAGGTGAAGACCGGCTTCACGCTCGCGTGGGGCGGTGCCATCGAAGCGTTCGGTGTCGTGCCCGACCTCGTGTGCCTGGCGAAGGCGCTCGGCGCCGGCTTGCCGTGCGGGGCGATCGGCGGCACCGAGGAAGCCATGGGCATGGCGTATCCGCGGCGAGCTCGACGAACAGGGCACCTTCAACGGGTACCCGCTCACGATGGCGGCCGCCAAGGCGAACCTGCTCGACGTGCTGACACCGGATGCGTACGCGCGGTTCGATGAGCTGAACACGATCCTCGCCAAGAGCGACGAGGTGTGCGCGAAGCACGGGCTGCCCGCGAACGTGAAGCTCCTCGGCGCGAAAGGCTCGGTCGAGTTCCGGCGCGAGCCCATCCACGAGTACCGCGACCTGTGGGACATCGACGACCGCGTGCCGCAGCTCGCCTGGCTCTGGCAGCTGAACCGTGGCGTCTTCAAGTCTCCCGGCTCGAAGTGGGAGAGCTGGACGACCTCGATCGTCCACGCCGACGACGACGTCCATCGTTACGTGGACAACCTGGAGGAGTTCGCGGCCGCGGTCACGAACCCGCGCGCGTAGACTCGCCGTCGTGGACGAGCCGCAGGTCGGCGTGATCATGGGCTCCCGCTCCGACTGGGAGACGATGAAGCATCCGCGCGACACCCTCGAGGACCTCGGCGTGCGCTTCGAGACCAAGGTCGTCTCGGCCCATCGGACGCCGGAGCTGATGGTGGAGTACGCGAAGTCGCCGCCGATCGAGGCTTGCGCGTCATCGTCGCCGGCGCCGGCGGGGCCGCACACCTCCCGGGCATGACGGCGGCGAACACCCATCTCCCCGTGCTCGGCGTGCCGATCGAGACGAAGGCGTTGAAAGGCATGGACTCGCTGCTGTCGATCGTGCAGATGCCGGCCGGCGTGCCGGTCGGCTCGCTCGCGATCGGTGTGAGCGGGGCGGTGAACGCCGGCCGCTCGCGGCCGAGATCGTCGCGCTCGAGGATGAGTGACGTCCGCGAGCAGCTCCTGAATTTCCGGGAGGTTCAGACGGACACCGTGATCGCCATCGATCCCGACGAGAGGTGACGCTCGTCGGGATCGTGGGCGGCGGCCAGCTCGGCATGATGCTGGCCGAAGCGGGAGCACGGATCGGATCGACTCCCTGACGTTGGACCCGGCGCCAGATTCACCCGCCTCGCGCGTCGCACCGGCGATCGTCGGTGACTACGACGACGAAACCGCGCTGGCCCAACTTGCCGCCGCCGCCGATGTCGTGACGTACGAGTTCGAGAACGTGCCGGTCGCCTCCGCGCGGTTCCTCGCGGAGCGCGTCCGGGTGTTCCCTCCGCCCGAGTCCCTCGAGTTCGCGCAGGATCGGCTCCTCGAGAAGACGTTGTTCGAAGACGTGGGGCTGGCCGTGGCTCCTTCTCTCCCGTGGCGTCCAGGGAGGAGCTGTTCGAGGCGCTCGACGTGATCGGCGTGCCGAGCGTGCTGAAGACCCGTCGCCTCGGCTACGACGGGAAAGGACAG
>CAVTTD010000025.1:0-32642 GCA_963737525.1 uncultured Actinomycetota bacterium | reverse complement strand
TGTGGAGGCCTTGCCCATCTCAGGAACCTTCGACTACGTGATCGCGAGCAACGTGGTCGGATATCTGATCGACGTCCAGGATCTCTTCCGTGCGCTGATCGGTGTCACGCATCCCTCGTCACGGGTGATCGTCGCCTACTACAACTTCGCCTGGGAACCGCTGCTGTGGCTCGCGGAGCGGTTCGGACTCAAGACGCGCGAGCCACTGCAGAGTTGGCTGTCGAACGACGGCCTGGCGAACCTCGTCGAGATGGCAGACCTGGAGGTCGTCAAGTCCGGCTACCGAACGCCTCTGCCCGTAGGGCCGGCCTGGCTGACGCGCCCGCTGAACAACCTGTTGTCGGCGGTCCCCCTCGTCGATCGTCTCGGGCTGATCTCCTTCGTCACCGCCAGACCCCGGAAGGCGGACGTGGCTCCCAGGATCGTGGAGCCGACCTGCACCGTCGTCATCCCGGCACGGAACGAGCGCGGGAACATCCGGGATGCGGTCAGGCGGCTCCCTGCTCTCGGGAGCCACACCGAGCTCATCTTCGTCGAGGGGCACTCCACCGACGGCACGTTCGAGGAGATCGAAGCGGTCATCTTCGGAGCGCCCCGAACTCGACCTCAAGGTCACGCGCCAAGACGGGATCGGCAAAGGCGATGCGGTCCGGAAAGGATTCGAGCTCGCGACCGGGGACGTGTTGATGATCCTCGACGCGGACCTCACCGTCCCTCCCGAGGACCTCACCAAGTTCTGGTCCGCCCTCGTGGAAGAGCGAGGCGAGTTCATCAACGGGACGAGACTCGTCTACCCCATGGAGAACAACGCGATGCGCCTCGCGAATACGGCGGGGAACAAGGTGTTCAGCCTGATCTTCAGTTGGATCCTGGGGGAACGGGTGACCGACACCCTGTGCGGAACGAAAGTTCTGTGGGCTCGCGACTACCGGCGCATCGCGGCGAACCGCAAGACGTTCGGAGACTTCGACCCATTCGGAGATTTCGACCTCCTCTTCGGCGCGGCGAACCTCGGCCTGAAGATCCGGGAGGTGCCCGTGCGATACCGGGAGCGGACCTACGGGGCGACCAACATCGATCGATGGCGACACGGCCTCCTGCTCACTCGGATGGCGCTGATCGGCGCGCGGAAGCTGCGGTTCCGATGAAACCGGACCCGGTCGGAAGCCACTTCGACCGCGTGGCGCCCGACTACGACCGGTGGAAAGCGAAGGCACATCGCTACTACGACGCGCTCAAGACGAGCCTCCGAGAGATCGTTCCCCCCGGCAGCAGTGTCCTGGAGGTTGGGTGCGCGACCGGCGACATCCTGGCGTCGCTCGCTCCCAAGGAGGGCCTCGGCCTGGACATCAGCCCGGCGATGATCGAGCAAGCCACTCGCAAGCACCCGGAACTGCGGTTCCTGGTGCACGACCTGATGCAGGGACCGCTCGAGGAGCGGTTCGATTACGCGGTGGCCGCCGACGTGGCAGAGCACGTACCGGACCTCGACACGATGATGGGGTCCATCGCGGGGATGCTGACCGAGCGGGGCGTCGCGGTCGTGGTGACCGCGAACCCGCTGTGGTCCCCTGTCCTGCACGCTGCCGAGCGACTCCGACTGAAGATGCCCGAGGGGGATCATGAATGGCGCTCCCGAGCTGACCTGGCCTCAGCCGCCGGCCGGGCCGGATTGCGCGAGCGCTCATTCGACCGGTCCCTGCTGATGCCGAAGGATGTACCGGGACTCCGAGCTCTCGATTCGGCACCCTGGGCGGCAGGGCTCCGGCGGCGCATCGGGCTCATCCAGCGGGCGGTATTCGAACCTATCGGCGACCGGTGAGTCGTGGATCCCGGGTGCCTCAGCCGATCGACTCGGGAAGCGGGTAGACGTACCATCCCCTGTTCGTACCGAGGACGTGCACCGGCTCGATGGAGCTGAGAAGCGAAGCGTCCGGAGCTTCCTTACCGAGCACCACGAACACCTCTTGCCCGCGTTTCGCGAGGGCCCTCAGCTCCTCTGTGGAGGGGAGCTCGCGCCCCGCCTTCGCACCTGAGCACCTCGCGGTGTATGTGATCTGCGGATACGTGCGCTGAGTGAGCACGTAACAGGGGCGACCCTCAGCCAGCCGACGGATCAACAACCCCACACGCAAGGAAAGAGCCGAACCGACGTTCACCCCCGGAGCCCGCCTCGCGGTCACGGTCCCTTGCCAGATCGTCCATGGGATCATCAGGGTGAGCACGAGCACACCGAGGACCCGCGAGATGCCTCTCCGCCGCAGCGAAGAGGCCAGGCCTATCCCGAATGGCACCGAGGCGAGCGCGTATGCGGGGAGTAAGAACCGGGGAGTGAGCGCCGGGACGAAGAGGAGGTATTCGCTCGCGAGGGCCAGCGCAGCCAGAGAGGCGAGGCGTGCGGCCGCCCGATCCGACTTCGTCATCCCTCGGCCGATCGCGACCGCCGCCATCACGATGAGGAGGCCCCACCAGATCGCGCCTGGGATGCGCGTGCCGGCGTCGTTCCCGTCCGTGTAGAGCAGGTGTCGGAGCACGTTGTCCGCGACCGGGACGATCTCGAAATGTTGGCCCTGGCCCGCCGCCCGAAACGCCCCCCCCAGGCCCCCGAACCGGGCGGACATCTCGATGACCCAGGGCAACCAACCCCGATGAGACCGATGCCCAGCGGGACGAGGTCGTGCCACGACGTCCTCCTGAACACGAGGACGTATACGGCCACCGCGCCTGCGAGCACCGTCGCGTCGGTCGGCCGGACCAGCGCCGTTGCGGCCAGAAGCACCGACGCCAGCACCAGGTCTCGCGTCTGACCACCGTCGAGCCTCCTCGTAACGAGTCCCGACTGTCGCGAGGCAGAGGATCGCCCCCCAATAGTTCGGCTCCACCTGGCTCGCCAGAAGGAGACCCAGCCACGAGAAGGAGAAGAGGAACGCGGCGATCGCTGCCGCGACACCGACGAGGGAAGCCCAGAGTCCGAACGTCGCTGCGATCGCGATCGCGGACAGCACCATGAGATACAGGCGGACGTCGCTGGTGGATCCGCCCAACGCCGTGGCCGGAGCCACGATGAGCGTGATACCTCTCGCGTGCCATGGGTTGAAGTAGACGCCTTCCATGCCTGGTGTGACCTGGGAAAGGTAGACCGACTCGTCCCAACCAGGGGGCCAGTCACGGGGGATGAAGAGGAGGTGGACGACGAGGTAGACGACGCCGATGGCGATCACGAGGCCAAGTGCGAACGCTCGCTCTCGGCTCGTGTGCCCTCCGGACCCCTCCTCGCGCTCTCCCGGCTCCCGATCGACCGTGGTTGTCACGGAACGCTCGACCCTCCCTCCATGCGACCACACCGTACGCTTGCAGACGTGCGAAGCGCCTTCCGCCCGGGCGAAGCGATCGTCCTCCGTGAGCTCTGGCATGGCCGGATCTTCGAGGCGCGGCCGATGATCGTCGTCCAGGACGACCCCGATCAGACCACCCTATTCCTGCCGGGCGGTGTCCGATGTGGCCTCCCGATCGGCGAGGACGGAGCCGAGCTCCGTCTCCCCGACCGGCCCTGGCGCCTCGAGGTCCGAACCCGCGGCCCGCAACCGGCCCTTTCTTTCGCATGGCCCGACACGCCGTATGCGGTCCTGCTGTGGGTGGCCGAGGACGACCGCCGCGTCTGGTACGTCAACCTCGAAGATCCGATCGCGCGCACGCCGATCGGCTTCGACACGGTCGACCACGCGTTGGACGTGGTGATCGAGCTCGACGGCTCGTCCTGGCGATGGAAGGACGAGGAGGAGCTCGCCCACGCCGTGCGGGAAGGGCTGTTCTCGGCGGCGGAGGCGGCCGAGTTCTCCGTCTGGGGCGAGCGCGCGGTCGAACGGGTGCTCGCAGGCGAGCCCCCGTTCGACCGCGATTGGCGGGACTGGCGGCCCGACCCGGGCTGGGCCATGCCCGAGCTGCCGGAGGGATGGGACCTCGATCCGGGCTGACCGGTGAGGTTGCCGCGACCGTCCCCCTGAGGGAGCCTGTGACCGTGCTCGACGTCGATCGTCTCCGCGCCAGGTTCCCCGCCCTCGCCCGAACGGACGAGGACGGCCGGCCGTTCGTCTGGGTCGACGCACCGGGGGGCTCGCAGGTCCCCGACAGCGTGATCGAGGCGGTCGCCGGTCATTACCGACGAGGCCTGAGCAACCTGCACGGCGCGTTCGTCTCCAGCGAGGAAACGGACGCGCTGGTCGCGGACGCGCGGCGTGCCGCGGCGGACCTGACGGGTGCCGATCCCGGCGAGATCGTGTTCGGGCCGAACTCGACGACCCTGTTGCTCCATCTCTCGCGTTCGTTCGGGAAGACGCTCCGTCCCGGGGACGAGATCGTCCTCACGCGCCTGGACCATGACGCGAACGTTCGTCCGTGGGCGCTCGCGGCAGCCGACGCCGGGGCCACGGTCCGATGGGTGGACGTCGACGACCGCGATGTCACGCTCGACCTCGCGTCGTTCGACGACGCGCTCACGGAGCGGACGAAGCTCGTCGCGTTCACGCTCGCGTCGAACGCCGTCGGCACGATCCCGCCCGCCGCCGAGCTGATCCGCCGAGCGAAGACCGTGGGTGCGCTCGTCGCCCTGGACGGCGTGCACTTCGCCCAGCACCGGCTGATGGACCTCCACGGTCTCGGGGCCGACATCCTCGCCTGCTCGCCGTACAAGTTCTTCGGGCCGCACCTGGGGATCGTGGCCGCTCGGCGGGCGCTCCTCGAGAGCTGGGTCCCGTACAAGCTCGTCCCCGCCTCCGACGAGGCGCCCGAGCGATGGGAGACGGGAACGCAGAACCACGAGGGTCTCGCGGGGTTGTCCGCCGCTGCGGACTACCTGGCCGGGTTGGGGGCCGACCGGAGCTCGCGCCGCGATCGACTCGCCTCCGCGTTCGAGGCGATCGGCGAGCATGAGCACGATCTGGCCCGGCGGTTCCTGGAGGGGATCGCCGCGCTGCCGGACGTGCGGCTCTGGGGGATCGAGGACCACGACCGCCTCGACGAGCGCACCCCCACGTTCGCCGTGCGGCTGGGTTCGCAGCATCCGGCCGAGACCGCGAAGTCCCTCGCGGCCCTCGGGGTCTTCGTCTGGGACGGGGACTACTACGCACGCGAGGTGATGACCCGCCTCGGGCTCCTGGAGAGCGGCGGGGCCGTGCGCATCGGCTTCTGCCACTACCACACGGCCGATGAGGTGGACCGAGTGCTGGAGGCGTTGGCCGACCTCAGCGGCTGACGGCGCGGTCGAACCGGGCGAGCCGTCGACCCGCTCAGCCCGCCGGGCATCGGAAACCCGGCCGGCCCTCGACGTTCGGGAGCGACGGGTTCGGAACCGACCCCTCGACGAGGTACACGGTGCCGACGTGACTCTGGTACACGGGTCGGAGGTACCCGATGTCGCGGAACGGGTTGGGCGGGAGCCGCAGGACCCGGATCCACCCCGCGAACTCCGCGAACGGTCGCGTCGCCACGACCACCGCGACACCCCGCTCCTCCAGGTACCTCCGCTGTCCCCTCGGGTCCTCGAAGAAGGTCTTCGCGCGGAGTAGCTCGCCGATGGCTCGCACCAAGACCTCGGGTCGGAGGTGAGGCCCCATCCCTTCCAGCACCGCGGCATGGCCCGTCATGGTCTGGAACGTCGCGAGCGTCCGCCGGTCCGCCAACACCCTCCCCTCGCAGGGGACGTGGTCCTCGATCCACCGCAACAGCTGGACCTGTTGCCGGAGGTTGCCGATCTTCCCCGCCTTGGGCCAACCCGCCGAGGGCAGGAAACCAACCAGGGTGACGATCACGAGCCCGCACGCGGCGATCGAGACGGTTCGCTCGTACGGCCGGCCGCGGGCCGCGATCCATCGCAAGACCGCCTCGCCGCCGGCGAGGAGGACGACGACGTACGGAAGCATCGCGTAGTTGAACAGGCGTCGGTTCCCGAACCATTCGAGGGCGTAGAGGTCGTACCGCAGCGCGAACGCGACGCCGACCACGAACATGAGCACCGCGAGGATGCTCGCGCACAGCACGGCGACACGGAGGTCGCGCGGTCCCCACGCCGTCACCGTGATCACGATCACGAGCACCACGGCGAGCGGGACGGTCAGGGCCCACGAGGGAGCGGCCCCCGGTCGGGGGGCACGACCTGGACGTTCCGCCCCACCGCGCGGTACGCGAAGGCCTCGGCGACATCCTGGATCCCGACGGACTCGGTCTCGGGCGATGTCTCCAGCCTCCCGGTGACGAGGAACCGCGTCGGATCGAAGGTCGCCGGGAGTCCGAGCTCCGAGCGCAGGGCTCGATACTCCGCATCTCCGACGGCACCCCCGAAGCCGAGATCGCCGACGGGGAGCACGAGGCTGAGCGTCGCCACGACGAGCGCGACGGCCGCGACAGCGGAGGTCCGTCTGAGCGTCGCCATCGGCGATCGGCGGAGGACCATCCGGGCGATCGCATACGCGAAGACGAACAGGGCTCCGAACGCGGCCGCCACCAGATGGGTGCCGGCCGCCGTTCCGAGCACCCAGCCGGCGAGCACCAGGTGGCCGCGCGGAACGGGACCCTCGTCGGCGATCGAGTCGGTCGTCTGCCCGTCCTCGGGCGAACGCCCCAGGACGAGGATCGCGACGAGGACGCCGGCCAACGCCGCGAGGCGTCCCCAATTCTCCGCGAGGTTCCGCGTGAGGTCCGCGGTGAGCTCACTGCCGGTCACGTGATTCACGAAGAGGATGACGGCGCCGATGGGAGCGAGGCGTTTCACCCCCAGCGCCATCAGGAGCGCGATCGTCACGATCACGAGCGAGACGGCAACGATGAACAACAGGACGCTCATCGACTCGAGAGGCCCCCGTCCCGTGAGGAGCGAGAAGCCGGCGTTGAAGGTGTTCAGGACCGACTTGCTGGTGGCGGGCCGGAGCAGCGTCCCCCATTGGAGCGTGTCCGCCGGGATGCCCTTCGCGTCGGCGATCTCCATCGCGTCCGCCCAGTAGCGCATCGCCGTGGCGCCCATGTTCGCGAGGGGTGGGTAGCTCCACCGCACCGCAACCACGCCGATCACCGTGGCGACGGTCGCGACCGCGCTCCACGGAGCGTTCACCGACGGCCCGGCGCCAGTCCCGCGTGTGCGCACTCACCGCTCCCGAGTTGATCGCGACGAACCACGCGCCCGCACCGGCGAGCGTCCAGCCGATCGCGATCGCCGGAAGGGTGAGGATCCCGATGAGCGCGAGGACGAGCGAGAGGGTCGCCACCGCGGCGAACCCGCATCCGAGCGACGCCGCGAGGAACGTGACGGGCCCGCGCCCTCGAGCGATGCCGGTCGACAACGAGATGCCGGCTCCGGGGACGAGGAGGTACGCGAGCGTGAGCAACACAGTGGGGATCAACGCCGCAGGCACAGCGGGGAAGTGTAGGTCCAAGATCCACAGGCACCTTCACGAGCGCGCTTCCTCGGTCACCCCGATCGAACGGCCGCTGATCGGGCTCGCGAGACGGGCCGATAAGCTCGACGGTGACCCGGCGGTTGGCGGCGTCCGTGGGGGCAGGCCTCTCGATTCTTCGCTTCCCGGGCGGCTTGGAGCGGCCGGCTCCCGCCGGTGGTGGCCGCCGCCGCTGGACCGGCGTTGATCGTGGCGGCGGTCATCACGATGTACCGCGGGTACGTGTTTCACGACCTCTTAACGTCTCGGCATGTCGACGTGCTGGCCTATTCCTTGCCGAACTACTGCTTCCTCGGCAAGACGTTGGGCGCCGGCCACATCGCACTGTGGAATCCCTACACGTTCGGCGGTACTCCGTTCGCGGCAGACCCGCTCTCCGGCTGGATGTACCTGCCCGCGATGCTCACGTTCACAGCGCTCCCCTGCGGCACCGCGATGCGAGCGTTCATCGTTCTCCAGCCCCTCATCGCCGGGCTCGGGATGTACTGGTTCCTCCGCGGCGAGTCCGTTTCCCGGACGGCGGCGACGGTGGGTGGTCTCGTCCTCTCCCTTTCGGTCGTGGGATCGCTGTTCGGGGTGATGCTGTCCTTCGCCGGCGTCGTGGCCTGGCTGCCGATCCTGCTCGGCGCCACGTCGCGTTGCCTTCGGGCGAGGTCCTGGCCGCGGCGGCTGAGCTGGTGCGTGGCGACGGCGTTTGCCTGGGGTCAGCTCGCCGCGTCGTTCCTCACCACCGGCGTCTTGCTGGGCACGATGGCGCTCGTGCTGTATGGGGTGGCTCGCGTTTCCATCGAGGTTCGGGCCGGCCGGCTCGAAAGAACACAATCATTGATCCTCGGGGCCATCGTTGTGGTCTCGCTCCCGATGGTCAACCTTGCCTACCTGTGGCCACGGCTCGTCTACCTGCCTCGGACGACGATCGCTCTCGGGTACGAACGTCTCCAACAGCTGACACCCGATGACCCGGTCTCGGCGATGGCCCAGGTGCCCACGTGGCCTCTCAAACTCGTCGCCTCTCCCGGAACCTATCTCGGGGCCGTCGCGCTGGCACTCGTGTTCGCCGGTTGGGGATCCCGCGCGCTTCGGGACCGGCTGCCGGTCATCGCTGCCCTCACCTCGTTCGGGACACTCACGTACCTCCTTACCCTCCCATCGGTGAACGATTGGGTCCCGCGATTGCCCCTGCCCGACACTGTGGCCTCCATCCTTGTCCACGTCCCGTTGCGGAACCTTTTCGGCGTGCTAGTCGCCCTTGCAGCCCTCGCGGGATTCGGCGTCCAAGCGTGGCTCGCGGCGAGTTCGGCGCGGGAACGCGGTCTGCTGCTCGCGCCGGGCATCGTGGTATGGGGCGCTCTTCCCCTTCTCGCAGGGGTCGATCGCTCCCATCTCGTTCTTCCCTTGGTGGCCGGAGGCGTCGGGCTGTTCCTCCTGGTCATGGCCGCTCGCCGTCCCGCATTGGCAGTGCTGTTGCCGGTGCTCGTTGCCGCTGAACTCTGTGTGAACGCCGCGGCTGGAGAGACCTCGCCGGAGCACCCCGACCTAGGAACGCCCTACCCTGCTGCGTTGGCGCCCCCCGGCGCGCCGAACGTCGATGCGGCGGCGTACTTACGCCCCGGTCCGATCGCGACGGCGCTCCGTCGCCCCGGTGCCGGCCGCTTCCTCGGGTTCGACCCCCGCGCCGCGACTCACCGTGGGTACCTGACGTTCGGCGGCCAGGGTCCCGACACGTGGGGGCTCCTCGCGAATCAGCGGGCAGTCCTCTTCGAACTCGAGGATGTGCAGGGCTACAGCTCGGTCCAGCTTCGCCGGTACTGGTCGTTCGTCCGCGCCGTCACACCTCGGCGGATCGCATACAACACGGGTGTGTTCCTCGACCTCCCTCAGGTGGTCCTGGACCTGCTTCAGGTGAACGGGCTGGTCGGACGCGCCGCGCGTCGCCCCGACCTCCCCCTTCCTGCCCGACCGCAGGCGGCCGAAGGATTGTGGGAGCTCTACAAGCTCGGCCGGCCGATCCCAAGGCATCGGTCGTGAACTCCTGGCAGGTCGTGAGCACACAAGGCCAAGCACTTGGCGCCGTGACGGAGGGAGGTTTCGACCCGGCAGCGAACGTGGTCCTCGAGCGTCCTCCGACGTTCGGCCAGCCCGGAACATCACTCGCGGCCACCGGCTCCGCATCGGCCGAGTATCAGTCCTTGGGGCTTCACTCCGCTCGGATCACCGTGGAGACGCCCACGTCGGCCATCGTGCTCGTCCGGAACCCGTACGATGAGAACTGGAAGGCGTCCGTCGACGGCAAGCCGGTCCCCGTGCTTGCGGCCGACTACTTGGTGCAGGGGATTCCCGTGGCTCGGGGCCACCACACGATCCTGCTCTCCTACGAAGACCCCCCATCGGGTACGGGCTCGCGGGAACGGCGGCGTCGGTAGGCCTTCTCCTCGCGATCGCGATCGGGCTCGCGATCAAAGGCCGGCGGGAACGAGCGCTCGCGTCGGGCGCCGATGACATGGGAGGCCAAGCCGAACGCCACTGATCCGAGGCACGGTTCGCTGAGCCTCGGATGGGTTTCGGGACGATCTGCGGGGTTCGCTACTTCAAGGTGGTTTCACCCGCCGACCGGCACTCTCCGCGCCCAAGTCTTAGACCGCCTGCTACGCTCCGAACCCGCAAAGGAGCTCGACGGGACCGGCGGCAAGGGCCAAACGCACGACTTCACGACGTCTCGAGAGACCGCACATGACCGAACCGGAACTCAGTGTCGTCGTGCCCGTTTGGAGCGGTCCGGACGACATCGGCCGGCACGACCTCGGAAGACTGCTGCCGGCTCTCGCGGCGAGCTTGGGCACAATCGGTGTCGAGGCGGAGGTTCTGGTCGCAGCGGGGAGCAGACCTAGCTCATTGCGCGAGGTCGTCGAAGCCCAGGGCGCGAAGTTCGTCGTGCGCGACAACGGCGGATACGGGGACATCCTGCGCGCCGGCTTGGTAGAGGCGAAGGGGTCGTGGGTCGTCACGATGGATGCTGACTCTCCGCACACTGCCGATTTCGTCCAGACGATGTGGGCGAACCGATCAACGGCCGAGGTTCTGATCGGGTCACGCTACGTTCGCGGCTCCGTTGCGCAGATGCCGCTCGGCCGTCGGTATCTCTCGCGCCTTCTCAACGCGCTCTATCGAGGGGGTCTGTCGCTCCCCTTCCGCGACCTCTCGAGCGGGTTTCGGATGTACCGCCAAGAGGTGCTGGCCGACGTTGCCCCGCTCGACGCTCATGGACTCGACATCTTGCCGGAGATCATCGCGAAAGCGACAAGCCAAGGCTGGAAGGTTGTGGAGGTTCCCTTCTGGTATCGGGGTTCGAGCCCGTGGACGCGGGCGCGCATGATCCGATTCGGCGTCGGATACGCCAGCACGCTCGGCCGGCTCTTCGGACTGCGCAACTCCGTGCGCGCCGCCGACTACGACCACCGCGCGTTCGACTCGTGGATCCCGCTGCAGCGATACTGGCAGCGGAAGCGTTTCGAGATCATCCGGGACTTCGTCGCGCCCCTTGCCGGAGGCCCGGACCCTGGACATCGGTTGCGGTTCCAGTCGTATCGTCCAGATGCTGCCCGGCGTGGTCGGGATGGACCTCGCCCTGCGCAAACTCCGGTGGTTGCGGGCGCCGGGCCGGTTCCTCCTCCAGGGCGACATGAACCGGCTGCCGTTTCATAACCGCACGTTCGACACGGTGATCTGTTCGGAGGTCATCGAACACATCTCGAAGGCCGAGGTTCGGCTTGAAGAGCTCGTGCGGGTGATCGTGCCCGGTGGTCTGCTGGTGCTCGGGACCCCCGACTACGCTCGCCGGCGCTGGCTCGTTCTCGAGTGGCTTTACGGCAAAGTGTTTCCGAACGGGTACGTGAAGGAACACATCAACCGGTACACGCGCAAAGGTCTCCAGCAGGAGCTCGTCGAGCTCGGGCTCGAGGTCTTGTCATACCGGTACGTCGGGGGGTCGGAGGTGATCTTCGCCGCACGCGTGGCGACTGACGCGCCCCAGCTGAGCCGCGCGGGGCCGTCCAGCGGCCGATGAGCGACCGGGCGCGCTGGACTTCCACCGAGCTGCTACGCCGGGCGGCGGCGCTCTTGGCAGGGCCGATGCTGATTCGTGGGGTCCGTGCTTGTCGTGCTCCGCGACTTCGCCTTCAGGGGTCTCATCAGCGCTCAGCAGGTGGACATCCTGGGGTTCTTCCTCCCGACGCAGTGCCTCCTCGGGCGGAGTCTCGCGAGCGGTCACATCCCGGTCTGGAACCCCTCGGTGATGACCGGTGCCCCGTTCGCGGCCGACCCACAGTCGGGGTGGGGCTACTTACTACCGATGCTCCTGTACTCGACGATGGGGTGCGATACGGCCGTCCGGTGGTTCGTCGTTGCGCAGCCCTTGATCGAGGGGACTTGGGCTGTATGCGTTCCTCCGCAGCGAGGGTCTCGCTCGGCCGTCCGCGACGCTTGGCGGCCTCGCGGTGGCCCTCGGGCTCATCCAGGCGAAGATAGCGCTCGCCTTGCCCTTCTCAGCAACGCTCGCGTGGACGACCGTCCTCCTGGCCGTCGCCTCGCGCCTCATGCACGCTCGCTCCTGGTCCGGACGCCTCGCTTGGGTGACGCTGACCGCAGTCGTGTGGGGTCAGGTCGCGTCGGCGCACTTCAGCAACGGGCAACTGATCGGAACGAGCGCTCTCTTCGTCTATCTCCTCGCGACAACATTCCGGCAGATCTGGGCCCGGCACCTTCGGTGGGCAACGGCAGGAGCCATCGCTGGCCTGCTGGTGTCGGCCCTTGTCGTGATTCAACCTGGCCGTGTTGTTACCCCGAGTCGAGTACGTCCCCCGAACGACCCTCTCGGCCGGCTACCCTCGACTCGTCCAGCTGAACCGCGCGGCTTCAGCGGGGGAGAACCCCGATCGCGAGGGGCGGGCCATGCCGGTTGCGTGGCCACTGAAGTTCACGACGGCCCCCGGTGCGTTCTTCGGGGCCACCGTCCTCGTCCTCGCCTTCGCCGCGTTGTGGTCGCGCAGGCGACGAGCATTCACGGTCGCGTTCATCGTCTGCCTCGCCGGGTCGTGGATTCTTGAGCACGCAACCCGTAGCCGATGTGCTCTCAGTCAGGTTGAGCATGGTGCCATTGGCCGATCAGCTGTATTCGCACCAACCGTGGAGGTTCGGCATCGCCTTCTTCTTACTGGTTCCCATCCTCGCTGCGATCGGACTGGAGACCTGGCTCGACGAAGCGAGCCTCGCTCGTCGCGCGGTGATGATGGCGCCGGGAGTCGTCGTCTGGGGATTCCTGCCGGTCGTCGTCGGGGTCCCCGCTGCGCTTCTCGGACGGTTCTTCGTCGGCTTGCTTGCGGGCGCGATCGCGCTTCTCCTCGCGTCCATCCGCCCACGCCTCGCGGTGGTTGTGCCGCTGCTCGTCGCGGTGGAACTGACTGCGAGTGCGTTCGCGGGCCAGGCGTTGATGGCGGCCGAACCGATGCGACCGAGTTACTACCACGTGGGTCCAAGCCTCCCGAGCGGGTTCGTCCCGCTGCTCCGGCCGATGATCGACGCGGCTGCCTACGTCGCAGAGGAACCCTTTGCGCGGCAGATCGCCGGGGGAGGTGGCCGTTACCTCACGTACGGCATGTACCACCCGCTGCAGGCTCCGGCCGACTGGCCGGCTCTCGCCGACCAGCGAGCGATCCTCTTCGGCGTCGAGGACGCGCAGACCTACAACCCCACGCAACCCCTCGATTACTGGCGATTCGTCCGGGCGGTGAACTCACATGCGCCGACACCCGAACCGATCAACTACAACCTGTCCTACTTCGTGCAGCCCACGGCGACGACGCTGGACCTTCTCGGAGTGCGCTGGGTGATCGCGAAGGTGGGCGCACCCCCCGAGAAGGGTTGGGAGCAGGTCTCACGCGACGGCGCCTGGGCACTGTACCGGCGGAATTCCGATGCGGGTCGCGCGACCGCGTTCCCATCGTGGTCCGTGGCAAGCTCGCCGGACGTCGCTCTCCGCGATGTTACCGCGCCCGGCTTCGACCCAGGGACATTGATCGTCACGGGGGAGGGCCCTGATGTCGTCTCGCGAGCCGTCGCGGGAGAGCCGGTCCCCGCCTCGTACCGGGAGCTCGGGTCCGATCACTCTGTCGTCACCGTGTCGACGCCAGTCCCAGCGATCGTGCTGGTTCGCAACACGTACGACCCTCATTGGCACGCCACCGTGGACGGTCAGTCCGCCCCCGTCCTCGTCGGTGATGGCTTCCTCCAGGCGATCGCCGTGCCGGCAGGCACCCACACGATCGATCTCCGGTACGACGACCCATGGGTCGGCATCGGGCTTGCCGGATCCGGGCTCGCCCTTATGGCGTTTCTCGGGGCCGCCGTCCTGCTGGTGATGCGGGAGCGAAGTCGCTCGCCGTCGCACAACTAGAACGAGATCCGGGCGGCGCCCTCCATCTCAGCGACGCGGCTGATGAGAGAACACCGCGTCCAGAAGGAGGGGCGCCGACGCGCTGCCGTGAAGGGAAATCCCGTGCTCATGAGGTAAGAGCCGAGACCACCCCGGTACAATCCGCACTGGTCTCACAACCATCCGAAAGGAATCCCGACATGCGAATCTTGATCCTTGGTGGCGACGGCTACCTCGGCTGGCCGACCGCGATGCGCTTCTCGCAAGGCGGACACGAGGTCCACGTCGTCGACAATTATCTGCGGCGCCGTGCCCACGAAGAGGTCGGCACCGACACCCTCGTTCCGATCCTCGGCTCGCTGCCCGACCGCGCGGCCGCATGGAAGGAGGTCTCCGGCAAGGAGATCGCCGTCACGGAGGGCGACCTCGTCGAGTGGGATCTCACGGCCGACCTGTTCCGCGATTTCCGGCCCGAGGCGATCGTGCATTACGGGGAGATGCCCTCCGCCCCGTACTCGATGCGCGATCGCGACCACGCGGTCTTCACCCAACAGAACAACGTGGTGAACACGCTGAACGTGCTGTGGGCGATGCGCGAGTTCGCGCCCGACTCCCACCTGGTGAAGCTCGGCACGATGGGCGAATACGGGACGCCGAACATCGACATCGAAGAGGGGTACCTGGACATCGAGCACAATGGGCGGAAGGAAACGATCCTTTACCCGAAGCTGCCCGGCAGTCTGTATCACCTCTCGAAGGTCCACGACTCGAACAACATCCATTTCGCATGCCGCATGTGGGGGATCCGCGCCACGGACCTGAACCAGGGCGTCGTCTACGGCATCGAGACGGAGGAGACGAAACGGGACGAGCGGCTCGCGACGCGCTTTGACTACGACGACGTCTTCGGGACCGCGCTCAATCGGTTCTGCTTGCAGGCCATCATCGGTCACCCGCTCACCGTCTACGGGAAGGGCGGTCAGACCCGCGGCTACCTGAACATCCTCGACACCCTGCAGTGCGTCGAGCTCGCGGTCATCAACCCGGCCGATCGTGGGGAGTTCCGCGTCTTCAATCAGTTCACGGAGCAGTTCTCGGTGATGGAGCTGGCCGAGATCGTGCAGCGCGCGGGCAAGGAACACGGACTCGAGGTCCGGATCGAGCCCATCGAGAATCCCCGCATCGAGCTCGAAGAGCACTACTACAACGCCAAGCACACCAAGCTTCTCGACCTCGGCCTCCAGCCGCACTTCCTGTCGGAGACGCTGGTGGAGTCGATGTTCGGCATCATCGAGCGTCACAAGGATCGCGTGATCACCGACGCCATCCTCCCGCGGGATCGCTGGCGGGCGGGGTCGAGGCCCCCTCGAGCTAGCGGATGCCTGCGCTCCGGATCCTGGCCGGTCTCGCGGCGGTCGGCATCTTCGTGTTGGCCGTCCGAGGCCACGAACGCCGCCAGATCAGCCGGCTGAACCTGATCATCCTGTTCGCGTTGTGCGCGTCGGTCGTCGCGCTCGCGATGTATCCGCCGCTGTTCGACCCGCTGCTGCGAACCTTCAATTTCCAACGAGGAACCAACGGCGTGATCTTCGCCTTGCTGATGGCGGTCGGGGTGCTCTTCTTCCTGTACCTGCGCGCGCAGACCAGTGCCGACACGAACGAACGCAGCATCCGATTGCTGGTCGAGGCGCTCGGCCAGGAACGGTTCGACTGGGATCGTGCGAGTCGCTTGCCGGACGGCCCTCGGTTGGTCACGGTCTCGCCCGCGTTCAACGAAGCGGAGAACGTCGGCGACGTGATCAAGCAGATCCCCGGGATGATCGAGGGTCACCACGTCGTGCCGGTGGTGGTGAGCGACGGGTCCACGGACGGCACGGCCTCCGCCGCCCGTGAGGCGGGCGCGTTCGTCGCCGAGCTTCCGATCCGGCGCGGCGGCGGGCTGGCCCTCCGCGTGGGCTACGACATCGCGCTCCGTCTCGGGGCGCAGGTCGTCGTCACGCTGGATGCGGACGGCCAGCACCTCCCCGAGGAGATCTCGGTGGTGATCGCGCCGATCGTCGCCGGCAGGGCCGACTACGTGAACGGGTCGCGCCTGCTCGGTTCCTTCGAGCGGGAGAGCCTGATCAGGCACCTCGGGGTCCACGTCTTCTCGCGGATCATCACGACCCTCACGGGACAGCGCATCACGGACCCGTCGTCGGGGTATCGAGCGGCCCGCGCCGACCTCCTCGAGAAGGTGGTCCTGAAGCAGGATCAGTTCTGGACGAGCGAGATCTTGATCGAGGCGCTCCGACACCACGCCCGCGTGGTCGAGGTGCCGGTCACGTTCCTGGCGCGCGCCGGTGGCGAGTCGAAGAAGCCGAAGTCCCTCCGGTACGGGTGGAACTTCCTCAAGGTCATCATCCAGACCTGGCTGCGGTAGGTCCGCCGGCGACCGCGGCGAAGGCAACCGCGACCGCCCCCGCGAGCGCCGCGTTGGACTCGAGCAGCGCGAGGTTGGCCTCGAGCGATCGGCCGCCCGTCTCATCCGCCAGGCACGCGAGGAGGAACGGTGTCAGGTCGCGGCCGCGGACGCCCTCCCGATCCGCTCGCTCCTCGCACCGGCGCGTCGCGGCGGCGACCTCGCCGGCGTCCATCGCGAACTCCCGGGCGATCGGATTGCAGAGGAGGATGGTCGACCGCGTGTCGAGCCCGATCGCGGCGGCGAGGGCGTCCGCGGCCTCGGCCGGCGTGTCCACGCGATGCTCGAGCTCGACGGGCGCCTCGCGGGCGAGGAAGAACGGCAGGCGGTCCACCTGGTAGCCCATCAGGCTCACCCCGAGCTCTTCCAGGCGCTCCACCGTCGCGGCCGCGTCCACGATCGACTTGGGCCCGCCGCACACCAGCAGGCCCGGCGTGCGGGAGAGCTCCACGAGGTCGGCGCTCACGTCCGACCGCCGACCGGGATGCACGCCCCCGATGCCGCCGGTCGCGCTCACGTGGATCCCGGCGCGCGCGGCGGCCCAGATCGTCGCGGACACCGTGGTCGCACCGAGGCCGCCGCGCGCGCATGCCGCGGGGAGATCACGCCGCGCCACCTTGTCCGCCCGGCCGGGTTCGGTGAACCGATCGAGCTCCTCATCGGAGAGTCCGACCACCACCTGGCCGCCGAGCACACCGACCCATGCGGGGACCGCGCCCGCGCCGCGGATCGCTCCCGTCATCCGATCGATGCACTCGAGGTTCCGAGGGTGCGGCAGACCCTGGCCGATCACGCTCGTCTCCAGTCCGACGATCGGACTCCCCTCGGTGAGCGCGGCGCCGGCCTCGAGGCCGATCCGGAGCCCCGCGGTCGGTCCCGACTTCGCCTCCGGACTCACGACGGCACCGCCGGCCAGACGGACGTGCTCGCCGCCACGCTCGCTCCGGCGCGGCACGCCTCCTCCAGTGCTTCTGCGGGTCCGATCCCGCGTGCGAGCGACGCGAGCAGGACGCCGTCGAAGGCGTCGCCCGCGCCCGTCGGATCGCGCTCCTCGACGGCCTCGGGCACCGCCTCGTAGGCCGTTCCGTCCAGCACCAGCACGGCTCCGTCGACTCCTCGCTTGACGCACGCCGCTCGATAGCGCCCGCCGAGGGCGTGGGCCGCGGCGACCGGGGGCAGCCCGGTCAGGGACCTCGCCTCCCGTTCGTTGGCCAGGACCACCGACGCTCCGATGGCGAGCTCGTGGAACCCCTCCGAGCCGACGGCCTCGACCAGCGGCCATGATGCGGCTTCCACCCCGACCCACTCCGCCCGGGACCGACGGATCGCCTCCCGCCCCGCCTCCCGGGCTCCCTCCTGGAGCAGGAGGTACCCCGACACGAGGACCGCCCCCGCCTCGAGGACGTCAGGAAGGTCCGCGGGCACCAGCCGGGCGTTCGCCCCGCGATCGGCCACCATCGAACGTTCGCCCGCCTCGAACACGACGAGCATCGTCCCGGAGGGCGCACCCGGGTCCTCGACGAGCGCCGCCTCGACACCTCGAACCTCCAGCTCCGTTCGAAGGAGCCTCCCCACGAGATCCGCGCCGACGCGGCCGTGCACCCGCGTGCTCGCGCCCGACGCGGCCGCCCACACGGCCGCGTTGGCGGAGGTGCCGCCCGGTTGCAGCCCCACCCGTCCGTGGACGTCGCCTCCCCGCGCCAGCTCACCCGCGTCGACCCGCACGTCGAGCATCACGTCGCCCACACAGATCAGGTCCATCGGCGCCTGAGCGTACCGAGCGCCTCAGGGGGCGGCGCCGGGACCCCGGCGGCCGCGTCCGCGGCCCATGCGCCGAAGGCGCCCCAGAACGGATCCAGTCCCGGGTGCGTCAATGGTTCCTCGCGCCCTCCAGCGACGAGCGTTCGGCCCGCGTCGACGCCCAGGATCTCTCCGACGACGGCGGACTCGATCCCCGCGCCGTCGAGCGCCTCCACGAAGGCCTCGGCTCGGCCGGGAACCACGGTGGCGATGAGGGTGCCCTCGCTGATCGACGTGTACGGATCGATCCCGATGTGATCGCACACCGCGCGTACCTCCGACCGCACCGGGATCCGTTCGCGCTCCACGCGGATCCCTCGGTTCGAGGCGATCGCGACCTCGAGCAGCCCGCCGAGGACGCCGCCCTCGGTCGCGTCGTGCATCGAGGTGACGCCCGCGTCGCGGAGGCCGAACTCGCGGGCGACGATCGCCTCGGGGACGACGGTCATCGATCCGAAGAGGGCGTCGGCTGCCCTCACCGTGTCCTCCCCCACGGCTGTCGCCAGCCGGCCGGGGAACGTGGCTGCGAACAACGCCGTGGTCTCGATCGCCGCCCCCTTCGTGACGACGACCGCGTCGCCGGGCCGCGCCATCGTCGGCGTGACGTACGCGTCCGCGGGACCCAACGCCATGCACGTCGCTCCGCCGACCATCGGCCACTCGCACCCTTCGTAGCGCCCGGTGTGTCCGGTGACGATCGCGATGCCGAGGTCCTCACAGGTCGCATGGAAGGCATCCCACAGGGCCGTCAGGTCAGCGTCCGAGAGCGCCGGCGGCAGGTTGAGGTCGACCGACATCCATCGCAGCGGCAGGCCGCTCGTGGAGGCGTCGGATGCCAGGATGTGCACCGCGAACCACGCGGCGCGCTCCCATCCGTAGGCGGGGACGATGAACACCGGATCGGCGGTGAGCGCCATCGCGACTCCCCCGGCGACCTGGACGACGCCCACGTCCACGCCGTGCTGGGGGCCCACGAGCACATCGTCATCCTTCGCGCCCAGGCGACGCAGGATCACCTGCTCGAACAGCTCCGCCGTCGCCTTCCCGGTCCGCTGCTCGTGCCGTTCTTCGCTCATCGGAGGTTCTCCTCGTAGAACTCGTCCACCAACGCCGCGGAGCTCGCGGACCGCCTCGGCCGGGTCGTCCGCGGACGCGACGGCGCCGATCACGGCGATCCCGGTCGCACCGGCCGCCAGCACCTCACGAGCGTTGCGCGCGTCGATCCCGCCGATGCCGACCACGGGGAGCGCCGTCGCGCCGGCAAGTTCTCGGAGCCCATCGAGCCCGACCGCCACGGCCTCGGGCTTCGTCGAGGTGGCCCACACGGTGAGGCCGAGGTAGTCGGCGCCCGCCATCTCGGCCATCCACGCTTCCTCCGCGCTCGACACGCTCACCCCCAGCAGGCGCTCGGGGCCGAGACGGCCGCGCGCGGTGCCCGGATCGTCGGCCTGACCCACGTGCGCCCCCGTGGCGCCCGAACGGACGGCAACCTCGACGCGGTCGTTCACGAGGAGGGGGACGCCGGCGTCACGGCACGTCTGCACCAGGGACGCCGCCAACGACGCCAGCTCGTCGTCGGGGAGCTCCGGTGCCCGAAGCTGGATCGCCGTCGCACCGCCCTCGATCGCCGCCGCCGCGATCGCTCGATGACCCGGGCCGATATCGGAGGTGACGACGTACACGCCGAGCCTCCTGGGATCCAGTCTCGCCATCGCTCCCTCCGCCGGCATTGTCCGGTTCAGGTCCTGCGGGTCGCGGGAACGTCTCCCGCCTCTCAGCCCGATGTCCGAGCTCCCCGGTGGTCCCGTCAGCTTACGCGCCCCTGCGAACGGATACGCTCCCGCTCGCGCGCCACCGCCAGCTCTCTGCGGACCTTCTTCCAGTCGCTCGTCTTCGTGCTGAACGCCACGTCGGTGGCGATCAGGAGGATCCCGAAACCGATGAGGACGAAACGCGCCCAGGACGCTGCGTCGGACGCGCCGAAGAAGATCAGAGCGAGGAACGGCGCCAGCTTGGTGGCGAGCGCACCGGATGCATGCATCCACGCCCGCGCTCGCGGATCGGCGCGGAGGTAGGTCGCATAGTCGGTCTTCAGCCCAGGCCGCTTGGGTGGCGGCCCGCCGAGGAAGTAGTCGGTGAAGCGGATCCCCACGAGCCGTCCCACCAGCCAATGCGTCGGCGAATGGAGACCGATCGACCACGCCCCGGCGGCCAGGAGCAACGCGAGTCCCGAAAGCAGCTCCACGTCGGAAGGCTGACCGGGGTTCGCGTTCGCGTTGCGCACCGCGAGGATCACGGCCACGACCCCGATCGCGGCTCCTCCGAGAAGGAGCCCATTCCCCATCCAGACGGGGACCCGGAATCGGACCCGAGCCCGGAACGCCTTCCCGTCGATGCGGCCCGCCTGCTCCGCGTGCCGATCGATCAGCTCGTCATCCCGCTTGATCAGCGCAACCACCCGCCAGAAGCCCAGCCGGCGGAGGTCGGCGTCTCCCGCGTCAAGAGCGGTTTCGATGCGATCGAGCTCGGTTCCGAGCCCTCCGGACGGAGTTTCTCCAGCTTCCACGGTTGGATCCCCCTCGGGCGTTACGATGCGCCGAACGCGCTCCGACCTGCCCTCGAGCGCTTCCCTAGGGAGGAGAGCACCATCGCGAGAAGTATCACGCAGCCGGCGCTCTCGCACAGCGGAGGGCAGGCCTTCGTCACCCTCGACGGCCGTTACCACATGGTGGAACGCATCGCCGCCGGAGGGATGGGTGAGGTGTTCCGGGCGCACGACGCCGTCCTTGCGCGCGAGGTTGCGATCAAGGTGCTCCATCGCTCCCTCGCGGGCGATCCCGCGTTCGTCGACCGGTTCCGGCGCGAGGCGCGCGCGGCCGCCGGCCTCGCGCACCCCAACATCGTCGCCGTCTACGACTGGGGCGCCGTCGACGGCGTGTACTACATGGTCATGGAGTACGTGCGCGGGCCGAGCGTCCGCCACCTCCTGAACGAGCAGGGGCGGATGGAACCGGCGCAGGCAGCCGAGATCCTCCGACAGACGCTCCTCGCACTCGGACACGCCCATCGGGAGGGCTTCGTCCATCGCGACATGAAGCCCGAGAACCTCCTCGTCACGAAGGAAGGGGTCGTGAAGGTCGCCGACTTCGGACTCGCGAGGGCGTACGCGGACGGCCGCGTGACCCAGGCGGGCGCCGTCACGGGGACGGTGCAGTACCTCGCACCCGAGCAGATCCGCGGCGAGCCGGCGGACCCGCGGAGCGACCTCTACTCGCTGGGGATCGTCGCGTACGAGCTGCTGACGGGGAGGCTCCCGTTCACGGGCGAGACGGCCATGGCCGTCGCGTACAAGCATCTGTCCGATCGCGTGCCCGCACCGTCCTCGATCCTCCCGGACCTCCCGGGTGAGCTGGACGGCTTCGTCGCCGCAGCCACGGATCGCGACCGCGAGCTCCGGCCGGAGTCCGCCGACGTGATGCGGATGGACCTCGACGCGATCTCCCACCAGCTCCCGCCCGCCCGGCGGCTCTCCGGGCTCGTCCAGGACATCCCGTCGATCACCGTGGAGGGAGGCGAGACGACCGAGGTCGGGGTTCGGCTCGAGACCGCCTCGATCCCACGGATGGAACGCCACCGGAGGCGGCGCCGGACGATCAAGCGGTTCATCGGCGCGATCCTTCTGCTCGGGCTGCTTTCCGGGGCCGCGTGGGGCACGTGGACGTACGCGATCCCGCACACGGCGGTCATCCCGGAGCTGGAAGGCCGAACCGTTGCGGCCGCGCGCGACCGGCTGACCGCGCTCGGCTTCGAGGTGGTGCTCGTCGACGGCAGGTACGACATGCAGGTCCCCGCGGATCACGTGCTGGCCGTGCATCCGGCGCCCGGCGTCACGCTCGACCAAGGCAGGCGCGTGACCATCGTCCCATCGAAGGGGCCCCCGCCGGTCACCGTTCCCTCCGTGACGGGTGATCCGCTGAAGAAGGCGAAAGACGCGATCAAGCACGCCGATCTCCGCGTGGGATCCGTGAAGCATCGCTACGACGGCAAGGTCCCGGCGGATCATGTGATCTCGCAGGAGCCCGTCACCGGTCGGATCCCCAAGGGGTCGACCGTCGCGCTCGTCGTGAGCGACGGGCCGAGGCCGGTCTCGATCCCGGACGTTCGCGGGATGGCGCAGGACAAGGCGGTGAAAGCCCTCGGCGCGAAGGGATTCGAGGTCGTGATCGAGCAGGCGTTCTCGAAGAAGGTCGCTCGCGGCGACGTGGTCGGTACGGATCCCGCGGCCGCGACCGAACTCCAGCCAGGCGAGACGATCGTGCTGACGGTGTCCCTCGGCCTCGAGTACTTCGACTGCCCGGATTTCTTCGGGATGAGCGTGGACGAGGCGCGAGCTCTGGCGTCGCAACACGGCCTCGAGCTCACCGCCCTCCCGGTCCCGGGGAGCAGCGGGCACAACGTCGTGAGCCAGATCCCCGGGGTAGGAACCCGGATCCGCTACGGCTCCACGGTCACCGTCTATTACGCGTGATCCTCGGCGCCCACGTCCGGCGCCGGCAGACCGGTATCGCGGGGCGATCGAGGAGGCGACATCCCGCGGCGCCGACTGCCTGCAGGTCTTCATCTCGAATCCGAGGGCTTGGGCCGCCCCGCGATACGACGAGGCCGAGGTTGAGCGGTTCCGAGCAGCCCTCGCGGCCAACGGGCTCGGCGTGGACCTGTGCTTTTGACACCTGCAGACTATGTGACAAGGAATCGCGTACCCGTGCGCCAATAGGCGGTCATCGCATGAGGCTTCAACCAAACCCCACTCCGCGAAAGTGGGAAACATCAAGCTCTCCACGAAGCCGGGTGCCCAGCGCGGTGAACGTACCGCTTCTCGACTATCCTCGAGCCAATGTCGGGGCCTAGGTTCCCATGAGGGACGTCCCGCCAACTGCTCCTCTCAGCTGGTCGAGCCGCTGGACACCATTGTGGTCCACGTTGATTTGCGTCGTCCTCGCAGGGGCCGCCTCGGTGCTCAGCGTGCAGTTGCGGCGGCACGTTCCCATTACGCCTTATGGGGGGCGCGTCGACGACTTTCTGTTCGTACGGGGCGCCACGTTCATGGCCCATGGGCAGTGGTTGGGCCCCTTCGACCAGCTCACGCTCGCGAAGGGTCCCGGCTACCCGGTCTTCATCGCGTTGATGCACAGGTATAACGTGGCGCTGAAGGTCGGAGAGCAGCTAACGTATCTCTTTGCGGTCGCCGCTCTGGCGGGTTGTGTCTGGGTAGTGACTCGACGCACGGCCGTGGCTTTGGTCGCTTTCATGGTGTTGGCGCTGGACCCGGTCAACTTCAGTACCCATAACTCGCAGATAATCCGGGACGGTTGGTACGCCTCCCTCTCGACGCTCTTCGTGGCCACCTTCTTCCTCGCCGTCTACGGAGCGGCCACGCACGTGCGACTGCTCTGGCTAATCGCGTTGTCCCTGCTCGCCGGCATCAGCGGCGGGGCTTTCTGGCTTTGCCGCGAGGAGGGGGCATGGATCCTCCCTGCGGTGCTTTCGGTGGCGTTCGGGCTCCCGTTCTGCCTCCTGGTCCGATGGTGGTATGCAAAGCCTCGAACGCGTCCGGAGCGGAGCCGTGTTCTGCGCAAGGGCGCCCGTCTTGCGCTGGTCTTGGCGTTCGTCGGGATGGCGCTGGTTGCTCCGATCGCGGCAGTGACCATGGAGAACTCGAGGTACTACGGTGCGGCCTTGACCAACGACCTTGCATCGGGTCAGTTCGCGCGGGCCTACGCCGATTGGATGCGGGTCGAGGCGGGAACGCCGAGTACTACCACTCCCCTTGGGCGATCCCAGCGGGAGGCCGTCTACCTGGTCAGTTCTGCGGCAAGGCAGCTGGAGCCGTACTTGGAGAACCCCGACAGCCGCTGGCTCCGCCGTAGCTGCCGGATCCTTAAGCCCTGCGGCGAGCTCGCCGGCAACCTAGTCATTTGGGCTCTGCGCGACGCGGCAGCGAACGCCGGTTACTTCCAATCGGAGTCGGACGCCCAGCGATTCTTCGGTGAGCTGGACGCGCAGATTCGGTCCGCCTGCGCGAGCGCCCAGCTGAGTTGCACCGCCCGGCTTCCGACCGAGCTGCAATCCCTCCAACGCGTCACCGCCGGCCCTCTCTTCAGCTACCTCAGGCGTTGGGCGGGAATGACGATCGCGTCGACAGGTTTTCATGACCCACCTATCGAGCTCAGGCCACTCAAATCAGACAGATGGGCGCTTTATGCGCAGATCGTGCGCGGTCTGCCGGCCAGCCAGAGTGTGGCCACTGACCAGTTGCGCCGATTCACTGCGAACACCTGGCCGTACCGAATCCTCTCCCGCGTGTATCGACTGCTACTTCCCTGTTTGCTGGTGCTGGCGGCGATCGGCTTCTTGTTGCCTATCGTGCGTCCCCGATGGCCGCACGCCTCCCTGTCCGTCCTGTCCGCCGCCTTCGTCGTCGGTGCCTTGAGCAGGCTGCTGTTCGTAGCGCTATTAGACACGACCCAGTTCTCTACCGTGGGGTTGGAGATCCGCCTTCTGCTCCCGACGCACGCCTTTCTCATGGCCTTCGGTGCCGTTGGTACAGCTCAGTTTGCCGACGCGCTGTTGACTGAGATCCGGCCGGGCCGAGGAGACCAGCGCTCACGAGATCCGGAGCGATGATTTCCGACGAGGGGTCGGGCGCTGGTCAACGACCCGTCGATTGGCTCGGTCCCGTGACTCCTCGAGATACCCCGGCGATGTCGCGCGGCAACGGGCCGACATCGCCTCCCTGCGGAGCCTGCGCGACGGCTAGGGCTCGAGCTCGGCCCTCGGACCCTCCTGGTAGGAGTACCGCTCCTCGGCGAACGGCTCCGCGTGGGTGTGGTACCCGCGGACCTCCCAGAACCCCCGCTTGTTCTTGTCGACGAACTCCAGGCCCGTCAGCCACTTCGCGCTCTTCCAGGCGTAACGCTTCGGGACCACGAGCCGGAGCGGCCAGCCGTGCTCGGGCTCGAGGTCCTGGCCCCCGTTCGCCCACGCCACGAGGACGTCGTCGTCGTCCATCGCCTCGAGAGAGAGGTTCGACGTGTAGCCGTACTCGCAGTGGGTGATCACCCACTTCGCCTCCTGCGTCGGCTTCGCGAGCTCCGTGAGCGTCCGGAACGACACGCCATGCCACGTGTTGTCCAGCGTCGTCCAGCCGGTCACGCAGTGCATGTCCGCGGGGACGTCGACGTTCGGCAGCGCTCGCAGCTCCTGATAGGAGAGCGTCACGGGGTTCTCGACCAGACCCGGTGAGCTCCAGATCCCAGTTCTGCCCGTCGAACCTCGGGATCGGCCCGTAATGCAGGACCGGCCAGGTCTTCACGAGTCGCTGGCCCGGCGGGATCCGCGGAGCGATCTCCGGCGGGTAGTTCTTCGAGAACAGCGCCATCAGGTTCCTCTTCCCTCCTTGGTCGTCTCGGCAGCGAGTTCGCGCCAGGCGTCCAGCGCCGACACCGATGCCTGCGTCGTCGACATCGAGGTGCGTGACCATCCGGATCTTGCCGCCGGAATGCGTCACGCCGACCCCGAGGGCGGCCAGCCGCTCGATCGTCTCGAGCAGCGGGAGCCCCACGGCTTCGGTGTCGACGAAGACCATGTTCGTTTCAACCTGTTCGAGGTCCACCGAGCCGGGCAGCGCCTCCTCGACACCCTCCGCCAGGCGGCGCGCCCGCTCGTGGTCCTCGTGGAGGCGCTTCGGTCCCTCCTCGAGGGCGATCAGGCCGGCTGCGGCCACGATGCCGGCCTGGCGCCACGCGCCGCCGTAGAGGATCTTCAGCCGTCGAGCCTCGCGAGCCATGTCGGCCGGCCCGCACAGGACCGACCCGATCGGGGCGCCGAGACCTTTCGACAGGCAGAACATGAGCGGTGTCGACCTCCGCCGCGATCTCGGCCACGTCGATCTCCGCGGCGGCGGCCGCGTTGAAGATCCGCGCGCCGTCGAGGTGGATCGGCACGCCCGCATCGTTCGCAACCTTGCGCACCGCGCGGAGCTCCTCGAGGGGCATCACACGACCACCGACCCCGCCGACCGTGTTCTCCACCGAGAGGAGGTCGACCACCTCGACGTCGTAGAACTCGTCCGGCTCGAGGAGCTGTGCCGCCTGCTCGGCATCGATCCAGCCCCGAGGGCCGGGGTCGATCGTCCGATACGCGATCCCGGCGAGCGCCGCCGCCGTCATCACCTCGACGCTCGTGACGTGGAGCCCGGCCGCAGCGGCGACGAGGTGTCCGGGCCCGTAGAAGTGCAGGCGGAGCCCGATCTGGTTCGCCATCGTGCCCGTCGGGACGAAGGCGCCCGGCCTCCTTGCCGACCGCCTCCGCGCAGCGCTCCTGGAGGAGGTTCACGGTCGGGTCGTCGTCGTACCAGTCGTCGCCGACCTCGGCGCTCGGCCATCGCGCGGCGCATCGCCTCGGACGGCTTCGTGACGGTGTCGGAGCGCAGATCGACGCGGAAGGAGCCCATGGCCGCCGAGTCTAGCGGCGGCCTCGTTACGGCCTCCCCCGCCTCAGTAGAGGAACATCGGCTTGCCGTCGACGTGGCGGATCTTCGGGCGGTACTCGTCCGCGTCGTAGAGCGCCTCGATGTCGACCCGCTTCACGCCCTGCCGGACGACCTCGATCGGGACGTTCACGTAGATCCCGTTGCGGAGGGCGACGAGCCGCCCGCGCGTGCCCTCCAGGAGCAGATCGGCCGCCATCACCGCATAGTTCGTCGCGACCATCAGGTCGAGGGCGTCGGGTTGCCCCGAGCGCATCAGGTAGCCGACCTGCTGGTAGATGATGCCCTCGCCGGTGATCTCCTTCAGCGCCTCGCCGGTCTGGGCACCGATCCCGCCGAGCTTGCGATGCCCGTACGCGTCCGCGGTCCCGCCCATCACCATCTCGCCGCCGACGAAGTGCGCGCCCTCGGAGATCGTCGGTCATCGCGTAGCGCGAGGGGTTCTTCCGCTTGTCGTCCATCAGGAACGTCGCGAGCTTCTCGACGTCGAACGGGACCTCGCTGATGATCGCGCGATCCATGCCCGAGAGGTACGCCGAGACGAGCGAGGTCTCCCCGCTGTAGCGACCGAACACCTCGACGACCGCGAGCCGCTCGTGGGAGCCGGCGCTCGTGCGGAGCTGGTGGATGAAGATCACGGTCCGCGTCACCGCCGTCGAGAACCCGATGCAGTAGTCGGTGCCGTGGACGTCGTTGTCCATCGTCTTCGGGACCGCGACGACGGGCACGCCCTCGTCGTGGAGCCGAAGCGCGAACGAGAGGGTGTCGTCGCCGCCGATCGGGATCATCGCGTCGATCCCGAGGTGGTCCAGCACCGTCATCACGTGCGCCGTGTGGTCCCGCGCCTCGTCGTCGACGCGGCCGGCCTTCAGGAAGTCGGGCTCGTCGGAGGCGCTGACCTTCGCCGGGTTCGTGCGCGACGTGTGGAGGATCGTGCCGCCGGTCCGGTCGATCGTCCGCACCACGTCGGGGTCCAGCCGGACCGTGTGGGTCGCCGTGGACGACGGATCGGAGGGATCGAGCTCCAGCAGCCCTGCCCAGCCGCGGCGGATCCCGACCATCTCGTGCCCGTCGCCGACGGCGCGATTGGTCGCGGCCTTGATGCAGGCGTTCAGTCCGGGGACGTCGCCGCCTCCCGTGAGGATGCCGATGCGCATGTCTCGACCCTACATCGGGTCCGGGCGGCCCTATCCGAAGAAGACCTCCGCTTCTCGGAATCGCTGCGACCGGGACGAGGTTGCGCTCGGCGACCGCCTCGCGCGATCGGCACGTCGCGGACGTCCTGCGCCTTCCGCGCGACCATCCTGCCCCACCCTCCCGCGGCGGCGAGGTCGGCGGCCGCGACCCCGAAGCGGGTCGCGAGCACGCGGTCGAAGGCCACCGGGGAGCCTCCCCGCTGCACGTGTCCGAGGATCGTCACCCGCGTCTGGAACCCGGTCCGCCGCTCGATCTCCGGCGCCAGGAGGGCCGCCAGCCCGCCGAGCCTCGGGAAGCCGTTCTCGTCCAGAGGGGGCGCGGGCAGCTCCAGGGTCCCGTCCTTGGGCATCGCGCCTTCGGCGACGACCACGATCGAGAAGGAGGTCCGGGTGGCGTGCCGATGGCGGAGGTGGCGACAGACCTCGTCCAGGTCGAACGGCTGCTCGGGGATCAAGATCACGTCGGCACCGCCGGCCATCCCCGAATAGACGCGCGATCCAGCCGGCGTGGCGGCCCATGACCTCGACCACCATCACGCGATCGTGGCTCTCGGCGGTCGAGTGCAGGCGGTCGATCGCGTCCGTGGCGACCTGGACCGCTGTGTGGAACCCGACGGTCACGTCCGTACCACCCAGGTCGTTGTCGATCGTCTTCGGGACGCCGACGATCTTCATCCCCCGGTCGGCGAGCTCTGCCGCGGCCCCGAGGGTGCCCTCACCGCCGATCACGACGAGGCCGTCCACCTGGTGATGCTCGAGGGTCGCGAGCACCTTCTCCGGGCCGCCGGAGACGAGGAGGGGATTCGCCCCCGAGGAGCCGAGGATCGTGCCTCCGCGAGGGCAGGATCCCGGTCGTCTGGGCGATGCCGAGCGGCTGGGTCGCGTCCTCGAGCAGGCCTCGCCAGCCGTCCTGGAACCCGAGGAAGTCCATCCCGTGGGCCAGGACGCCCGGCGGACGACCGCGCGGATCACCGCGTTCAGGCCGGGGCAGTCTCCCCCTCCGGTGAGCACCCCGAGGCGCATCACGTCACCCTACCGAACGGATCGCGGCCGACCGCTGGGTAGGATGGCGACGTGCTCGCGATCAACGGCTTCCTGGAGTGGTTCTTCCTCGGGCTGCTGTCGTTCCTGGTGGTCGCGGTCACCGTCGCCGGCCTGTTCATGGCGCTCCAGCTCTTCCGGACCCCCGGGCGTTCTCCTCGACCGCGCCGATAGTTGCTTGTGAGGACGGAACTCACGCGCGAGGTTCCTCGATCAGCCAGTCCTCCATGTCGCACTCGCTAGATGGACCGCGACTAGCGATCCGTGTGCCGTCCTCCAGTCGGGCGATCGAGCGATGCAGCCCCACAATGAACGGAGGTCTCAGAGGCCGTGTCGAGGAGCCACGTTGCCGTGGAACGATTCGCCGCCGGTCCCGGTGACCGAGTAGACCCACACACGCTGATCCGTTCGATTGACGACCACGAGCGCCCGGCTCTACGTCGTGCTCGCCGAGGCCGACGAGAAGCGCGCCGAACAACGCAACGGCAGCCCCGAGGGCGATGAGCGCAAGCTTGTCGATCCATCGTGTCCGACCGCTGTGGTTGGTCGCGAGTTCAAGACCGTATCGTGGGCCGCGCGTCTCGGGAATATCGTCGGTCATCTAGCTCCCCTCGCGAGTCATCATCAAGACATACGAGGGAAGCGAAAAGAACGCCGGGGTCGTCCGCTCAGACCACGAGATGAGAGCTCGAGGTCCGCGACCACCATCAGGTGGTCCGAGACCGTACCCCCGGTGGTCCACGCGCTTGAGCGGCCGGATCGACGGTCCCGCAAGGAGATAGTCGATCCGCGCGGCGGGCAGCTCGGCCGGCATCGTGAACCCCTCGCCCTCACCCGCGGCACGCCACGCATCCGTCGTATCGCTCGGTCAGCGCTGCGGACAGCCGGGTCGCTCGGGATGCGCCGTTCATGTCGCCGCCGATGACGACGGGCGTGTCGATGCTGTGCGAGGCAGATCGCGAGCTGTCGACCTGATCGAGCCGCTCGCCTCGAGCGTAGGTCCAGATGGTGGACGGACGTCGTCCATGCCGATCGCGGACGCCGGCGATCGAGGCGCCTCGCGGCTGCAGGAACGGCGCGTCATCGAACCGGATGAACATGGAGTACCGATCCTGCCCAACCAGTCGAGGATGGAGGAGGCACGGCGTTCTGGATCCGCCGCTGCGGGAACGCTCGCGGGTCGGCACGCACGATCCACCCCGAGCTCCGTCCCCAGCTCCCGGAGCCGCCTGCGCGGTCCGGATTCCTGGAGCAGCAGGACGTCGATCGCCTCGTCTCTCACGGTCGCCGCGCGACGGGTGCCACGCCGCCCCGGAGGCCGTGCACGTTCCAGGTCGCGACGCGGAGGATGCCGGTGCTCACGCCGGCACGATCTCGGTGCCCGCCTCGCCGCGGAGCACCGCGGGCGCGTCGTCGAGATCGCCGATCACCACGCGCGAGCCGCCGGCCTCGAGGAAATCGATCGCCGCCTGGACCTTGGGCCCCATCGACCCGGCACCGAACTCGCCCCGCTTCAGGAGATCGGCCGCCTCGTCGGCGGTCATCCGGTCGATCGCGGCGGGGTAGAGCGTGCCGAACCCGCGCTGGACCTTCGCCACGTCCGTGAGGATCAGGAGCGTGCTGGCTTCCACCTCGGCGGCCAGGATCGCCGAGGCGAGGTCCTTGTCGACCACGCCTTCCTTGCCGATGAGCCGAGGACCCTTCTCGATCACGGGCACACCGCCCCCACCGCCCGCGATCACGATCACCCCGTCGGCGACCAATCGCTTCACGATCGGCGTCTCGACGATCGAGTAGGGGCGCGGCGAGGGGACGACCCGGCGCCAGCCCCCGTGCGGGTCCTCCTTCAGGACCCAGCCCCGCTGCTCCTCATGCCTCCTCGCCTGGGCAGCCGTGTAGAAGGGCCCGATGAACTTCGAGGGCTTGCGGAACGCGGGGTCCTGCGGTCGGACCCGGGTCAGGGACAGGACCGTCGCCACGGGACGCTCCATCCCTCGCTCGAAGAAGACGTCGCCGATCGTGACCTGGAGCAGGTAGCCGATCAGGCCCTGGCTCTCGGCGCCACAGACGTCGAGCGGCATCGGCGAGACGGTCTTGGCCGCCGCCTCCTGTTGGATCAGGATCCTGCCCGACCTGGGGACCGTTGCCGTGCGTGACCACGACCTCCCAGCCCTCGGCCACGATCTCGGCGATCTGCTCCGCCGCGACGCGGGCGGCCTTGTACATCTCCTCGAACGTGTCGTCCGCACCGCGGCGGAGCAGCGCGTTGCCGCCGAGCGCGACGACGACGCGTTCCATGTTCGGCGGCTCCCTTCACCGGTCCGTTCGGGCTGCCCCCGCTACGAGAGCACCGGCTTCAGCACGTCGAGCAGCTGCGGGGAGTCCGGGAGCACCTCGAGGTCGTAGCGCACCCGGACGGCGGGCTTGCTGATCTCGATCACGTGAGCGGAGATCGATCGGCGTCCCGATCACGACGAGGTCGGCCTCGGCCGCGTCGATGATCTTCGCCATCTCGTCCAGCTGACCCTGGCTGTAGCCCATCGCGGGCAGGACGGCGCCGACGTCGTACTTCTCGAACGTCTCGGCGATCGTGCCGACCGCCCACGGGCCGGGGTCCACGATCTCCGCCGCGCCGTACCGCTGGGCGGCGACCACACCGGCGCCGATCTTCATCTCGCCATGCGTGAGGGTCGGACCGTCCTCGATCACGAGCACCCGCTTGCCGGCGATCGCGTCGGGATCGTCGACGGACACCGACGAGTTCGCCTTCACGACCGTCGCCGTCGGGTTGGTCTCTTCGATCGTCGCCTCGAGCTGGGCGACCTGCTCGGGGGTCGACGAATCCATCTTGTTGATCAGGACGACGTCGGCCCGTCGGAGGTTGGCCTCCCCGGGGTGGTATCTGGTCTCGTGACCGACCCGCAGCGGATCGACGAGCGCGATGTGCACATCCGGGAGGTAGAACGGGAGATCGTTGTTCCCGCCGTCCCACAGGAGCACGTCGCACTCGTCCTGCGCCTGTTCGAGGATCGCGCCGTAGTCCACGCCCGCATAGATGACCGTGCCGGTCATGATGTGCGGCTCGTACTCCTCCCGCTCCTCGATCGTGCACTCGTACCGGTCGAGGTCCTCGAGCTCGGCGAACCGCTGCACCCGCTGCGCCACGAGGTCGCCGTACGGCATCGGGTGACGGACCGCGACGACTTTCTTCCCCGCCTCCTTGAGCGTCGCGGCGACCGCGCTCGTCGTCTGCGACTTGCCCACGCCGGTCCGCACGGCGGTGACGGCCACCGTCGGACCGGGGCCTGAGCATCGTGGCGTCGGGCCCCAGCAGGAGGAAGTTCGCGCCCGCCGCGAGCGCTTCGCTCGCCCTGTGCATCACGTATTCGTGCGTGACGTCGGAGTAGGCGAAGACGACGTCGTCCACCCGCAGCTCACCGATCAGGCGGGTGAGCTCGCTCCTCCTCGTGGATCTGGATCCCGTTCGGATAGCGAGACCCGGCGATCTCCGCCGGGTACAGCCGATCGTCGATGTACGGGATCTGGGTCGCGGTGAACGCGACGACCTCGGTCGTGGGGTCGTCGCGATAGACGACGTTGAAGTTGTGGAAGTCGCGACCCGCGGCTCCCATGATCAGGACACGACGCGACATGGTCGAGGGTCCTTTCACGGAGAGGGTGGTGTGATGCGCGGGCGGCCTCAGGCGAGGCCCCGCTCTTCGGG
>CAVTTD010000024.1:0-61700 GCA_963737525.1 uncultured Actinomycetota bacterium | reverse complement strand
CCACGCGCGGGTGCGAGCTCAGGCCCGGGCTCGGCTCCGAGTTCCGAGCCGAGTCGGTCGACGATCGTCGCGACGACCGGCTCGACCTCCTCGTCCGTGAGGGTGCGGTCAGGGGCTCGGAACTCGAGCGCGAACGCGAGGCTCTTGCGGTCCTCCGCGATCACGCCGCCGCGGAACACATCGAACAGTCTCGCGCGATCGAGGAGCGGTCCACCGGCGTCGACGATCGCCGCGAGCGCGTCCCCGGCCGGGACCTCGATCGGGAGCACGAACGCGAGATCGCGGCGCACCGGGGGGAACCGAGGCACGTCACGGAAGGAGACCGAGCGCTCGCTCGAGACCTCGAGCCCGGTCACGTCGAGCTCCGCGAGGGCCACCCGACCGGCGAGGTCGAGCCTGGCCGCGTCAGCGGGATGCAGCTCCCCGAGGGTACCCACGCGCCGATCGCCGACCAGCACGGTGCCCGACCGACCGGGGTGGAACGGGCGCTCCGCCACAGGCTCGAGGGTCCACGCATCGATGCCGGTCCCACGGAGCAACAGCTCCACGATCCCCTTCGCGTCGGCGACGTCGAACACGCGGTCGCCCGTGTCGAGGTCGTCGCCCGGCGGCCCGGCCAGGACGAACGCGAGATGCTCACGCTCGACTACCGGATCGCCGAGGTGGAACACGTGCCCGATCTCGGACAACGCGACCGAGCGCTCCCCTCGCTGGAGATTCCGGCTCGTGGCCTCGAGCAACTTCGGCAGGAGGCTCGTGCGGAGGTACGGCTCCTCGGCTGATGGAGGGTTCGCGACGCGGACGGGTTCCCCACCGACGAACAGCTCGACCTCCGCGGCGGATGCGAACGTGAGCGAGGCGGAATCGCGCAGGCCCCCGCGAACGAGCAGCTCGCGGAGTCGACGGCGGATCCGGTACGTGTCCTGTTCGCCTCCCGCGCCACGGGACGGCGGCACGGTCGACGGCACCCGGTCGTACCCGTGCACCCGCACGATCTCCTCGATCAGGTCCTCCTCCCGTTCCAGGTCGGGCCGGAAGCTCGGCGCCTCGACGCGAACCAGTTCCCCCTCCACGGTCGCTGGGATCTCGATCGACCCGAGCGCATCGGCGGCCGCCCCCGCGGAAACCGGGTAGCCGAGGACCGCCGTGGCGCGGCTTGCGCGAAGCGACAGCCGGCGCCGCGGCGGCGGCGACCCGGCGTCGATCGCGCCCGCCAGCACCTGGCCGCCCGTCCAGTCTGCGATCAGGCGGGCGGCCCGAGCGGCCGCGGCACCGACCCCTTCGGGGTCGGTCCCGCGTGAGAACCGCACGGAGGCCTCCGTCAGGAGCTGCAGCCGCCGGGACGTCCGCAAGATCGATCGCGGCTCGAAGTACGCGCTCTCGAGGAGGACGTCCCTCGTCTCCGGCCCGACTTCGGAGGACGCACCCCCCATCACGCCCGCGATCGCGACGGGTCCGTTCAGATCGCATATCAGAAGGTCGTCGTCGCAGCTCGCGCTCCACCCCGTCGAGGGTCACCACCCCCTCGTCAGGTTCCGAGCGACGGACGACGATCCCGGGCCCTGCCAGCCTTCGGAGATCGAACGCGTGGAGCGGTTGCCCCATCTCGAGCATGGCGTAGTTCGTCGCGTCGACGACCGGAGAGATCGGCCGGATCCCGCACGCCGTGAGCCTCGCCTGCACCGAGATCGGGGTCCGCCCCTCCCCCGTTTCGGCGATCACGCGGGCGAGGTACCGAGGGCATCCGGCGGGGTCCTTGATCTCGACCGTCGCGGCGCTCGACGCGGACTCCGCCACCTCGTTGACGGAGGCATCGGGTATCGATAGCGGAGTGCCGGTGGCCGCCGCGACCTCACGAGCCACGCCGACGATCGACAACAGGTCCGGACGGTTCGACTCGATCTCGAGGTCGAACACCACGTCGTCGAGACCGAGGGACCGTCTCAGGTCCGAGCCGACCACCAGCGTCGATGGGAGCACCAAGATCCCGCTCTCGTGCTCTTGGGAGATCGCGAGCTCACGCGGCGAACACAGCATCCCGTTCGAGACCACGCCACGGATCGTGCGTGCTTCGAGCGGTTCGGGGAGCGCAGGGACCCGCGAGCCGGCGGGCGCGTAGGGGACCAGGTCCCCCGGCCCCATGTTGCGCACACCGACGACAACTTCCTGCTCGCCCGCACCACCGTCGATCCGCGCGAGGCAGAGCTTGTCCGAGTTGGGGTGATCGCGCACGTCGAGCACCCGCGCGACGACCACGCCCTGCAGACCGTCCCACGGACGCTCGATCCCCTCGACGTGGAGGCCCTTGAGCGCGAGGAGGTCGCCCAACTCCTCCGGCGCGAGCTCGACCGGGCAGTGCTCCCGGAGCCATCCCAACGGAACGCGCATCAGCTCAGTACCTCGAACTGCCCGAGGAACCGCACGTCGCTGTCCCAGAGCAGCCGGATGTCGGGGATCCCGAACCGGATCATCGCGAGCCGGTCGTAGCCCCCGCCGAACGCGAAGCCCGTGTAGCGCTCCGGGTCGATGCCACAGTTCTCGAGGACGACGGGGTGCACCATCCCGGAGCCCATCAGCTCGAGCCAGCCCGAGAACGCGCAGGTCCGGCACCCGAACCCGTCGCACACGAAGCACGAGACGTCGACCTGCGCGCCCGGCTCGACGAACGGGAAGTACGACGGCGTGAGCCTGATCCGTCGCTCCTCGCCGAGGAGCTCGCGGAAGAAGGTCTCGAGCGTCCCTTTCAGGTCGGCGAACGTGATCCCCTCGTCGACCACGAGACCCTCGACCTGGTGGAAAACAGGCATGTTCTTCGCCGTGACCTCCTCGTTGCGATAGACCCGGCCGGGGACGACGACGTGGACGGGGGGCTCCTGAGACTCGAGCGTCCGGATCTGCATCGGCGACGTGTGCGTCCGTAGGACCAGCTCGGGGTGGCCGGGGACGTCCACGAACGTCGTGTCCATCGACGTCCGAGCCGGATGATCCGACGGGATGTTCAGCGCGTCGAAGTTGTGCCACGAGTCCTCGACCTCGGGACCCTCGACCACTCGGTAGCCCATCCTCGTGAAGATGTCGACGATCTCGTACTCGATCAGCGGGAACGGGTGGAGCGACCCCGTCCGCGGTCGTCGCCCGGGAAGGGTCAGGTCGACCCGATCGGCGCTCGCGAGCACCGCCTCGGCCTCGGCGTCGAGCTCGGCGCGCCGGCCGGCGGCCGCCTCGGTCAGGGTGGAGCGCGCCTCGTTCATCGACTCTGCCGAGGCGTTTGCGCTCCTCGGCGTCGTCCAGCGTCCCGAGTGCGCGCTGGACGTCCCCGAGAGGGCTCTTCCGCCCGAGGATGGCGATCTGGGCAGCCTCGAGTTCCTCGACGGACGACGCCTCCGAGAACGCGCGAAGCCCTCGCTCGCGCTCGTCGTCGAGCGATCGAAGCATCTGCTGGGCGTCCATCGAGGTCGCCGAGTCTACGGGGTGACGGACTCGCGACCTGCGATCGGCAGCTCGACGTGGAGGATGAGGCGTCCGTCCGTCAGCTCACCCCATGCCCGTCCGCCCTGCGCCTCCGCGATCCGGCGCCCCACGTACAGCCCGATCTTGGAACCTCCCCCCGTCCCGGGCCGACGGGCTTCGAAGAGGGTTTCGACGTCCACTGGGGTGGCCGTCTCGCGCGATGCGGACACGAGCAAGAGATCGTCGCGAACCTGGCTCTCGACCCGGATCGGGCCCTCGCTCCCCCACCACACGAGGGCTTCGACGAACCCGAGCAGCGTCGTCCGGAGACGGCCCGCGTCGATCAGCACCTTCTCGCCGTCGCCCGCCCACTCGATCGGTGGATGTTCCGGGTCGCGCGACCTGCTGCTCGGCGACCTGCCGGACCAGGTCGGAGACGTCCGTGAGCTCCACGTAGGCCTGGAACCGGTCCCGCTCATCACCCTCGCCGCGTCGACGAGTTGCCGGACGATCGTGTCCATCCGATCGGCGTCGTGGACGATCCCGTCGAGCATCAGGTCGCGCTGGTCCTCCGTCATGTCCACCCATCGCTTGCCGAGGGCGTAGCCGAACCCTTTCATCGCCGTCAGCGGAGACCGGATGTCGTGCGCCGCGGCCGCCACCAGCGTCCTCGAGCGTCTCGGCGGACGTGCGGCCGCGGCGCACCCATTCGAACAGGCACACCGTCGCCGCCGCGGCGAGGTTCAGGCTCTCCGCGCGGCCCGCGTGCGGGACCCGCACGCGGTGCTCGGCGGTGTCGAGGATCTCGGCCGGAAGCCCGCGAGCCTCGTTGCCGAACACGAACGCGCAGCGATCTCGGAAGCTCGATTTCGAACAGGTCCTCGTCACCGTGCATGTCCATGGCGATGATGGCGAAGCCCTTCGCGCGGAGCGATGAGATCGCGTCGTCGGTCGCGATGTCGCGCACGATCGGCACATGGAAGATCGAGCCGGCCGATGCGCGTACGCCCTTCGGGTTGTAGGCGTCGACCGAGCTGCCGGCGAACACGACGCCCGCGGCACCCGCGGCATCCGCGGACCGGAGGATCGTGCCCGCGTTCCCGGGATCGCGCACCTCGTGCAGCACCGCCACGACACCCGGCGACGACGAGGTCGTCGATCCCCACGTCGACGAAGGGAGCGATCCCGACGACGCCTTGCGGCGTGACGGTCGAGGTGAGCCGCTCCATCACCCGCTCGCTCACGTGTTCGACGGGACCCCTGCCTGCTCGCCCGCACCGCGAGCGGATCGCAGATCGTCGCTCACGAACAGGGAGAGGAGATGCCCATCCTCCGCGAGCGCCTCCGCCGACGGCCTGCGCACCCTCGACGAGGAAGCGACGATCCTCCTCGCGGAGCGTTCGCTTCTTCAAACGGACCGCGGCGACGACCTTCTGATTCTTCGCCGACGTCAGCACGACGTCGCTCGCACGCCTCGCACGGGCGGAGTCTACGTGGGGCCGGACGGCCGCGCTACGAGCTGCGGGGGACGACGCCTTCGCTGCTCGACGAGTTGCGCGAACGCGCCCGGGTCGTGGACGGCGATGTCCGCGAGGATCTTGCGGTCGACCTCGACGCCCGCCGCATGGAGACCGCTCACGAATCGCGAGTACGAGAGCCCGTGCGGACGGACGGCGGCGTTGATCCTCGTGATCCACAGACGGCGGAACTGCGCCTTGCGGTCCCGGCGGTCGCGATACGCGTACATGCCGGAATGCATGACCTGTTCCTTGGCCACCCGGAGCCGCTTGCGGCGGCTGCCCGTGTAGCCCTTGGCCGCCTCCAGGATCTGGCGGCGCTTCTTCTTCGCGTGGACCGAGCGCTTGATACGAGCCATCCCTACTCCCCCAGCAGCCGTTTCACGGTCTTGGCGTCGGCCTTCGAGCCGACCTCCGCCATGCCTTCGACGCGCCGCCGACGCGATCCCGACTTCTTGGTGAGCATGTGGTTCCCCGTGGCCTTGCGATGCAGCACCTTGCCGTTCCGGGTGATCCGGAACCGCTTCGCGGTGGCTCGGTGGCTCTTGTTCTTCGGCATCGCCTATCCTTCGTCCGGCTCGGGAGCGGCCGCGGTGGCGACCGCCTCGGCGACCGGCTCGGGTTCGGCGCCGGCTCCGGCTCGGCGTCGGCTCCGGCTCAGCGACCGGCTCCGGTCCTGCTTCCGGCTCCGACCGCTGCTCGGGCTCACGCGCCTTCGCCCGTGCGAGCTGCTCCATGTACCGCTTGTTGGGCGAGATCACCATGATCATGTTCCGCCCTTCCTGCTTCGGCATCGATTCCACGGTCACCATCTCACCGAGGTCTCCCACCAACCTGTCCAAGATCTTGCGCCCGAGCTCCGTGTGGGTCATCTCACGTCCGCGGAACATGATGGTCACCTTGACCTTGTGGCCACCCCGGAGGAACCGCTCGACATGTCCCTTCTTCGTGCCGTAGTCGTGCGCGTCGATCTTGGGACGGAACTTGATCTCCTTCAGCTCGGTCCGGGACTGCTTCTTCCGAGCTTCCTTCTGGCGGATGTCTCGCTCGTACTTGAACTTGCCGTAGTCCATGATCCGACAGACCGGCGGGTTCGCCTGCGGAGCAACCTCGACGAGGTCCAGATCGGCCTCGCGTGCTCTCTGCAGCGCTTCCTGGGTCGGCGACCACCCCGATCTGCTCACCGTCGGCCCCGACCAGGCGAACCTGAGGCGATCGGATCCTTTCGTTCAAGCGTGGCTCGGTCGAGACCCCGCATCACTCCCTTCGAAAACGAAGCACCGGACCGGCCGGTGCTTGTCGCGGATCACGTCGGAACACGTGCGCCAGAGTATAGGCCCAGGTCCGCCCCCTCACCAGTCGGGCTCCAGCGGGCGCCCGTATGCGTCCTCGAGTCGCTGCGTGTCGTCTTCGGTGGTGTATCCGTACGCCACCTCGAGGATCCTTCCCGGGTTCGGACCGGTGCAGCGGATCCGATGTGCCTGCTCCGCGGGGATCACGAACTCCTCGCCGGGTGCCGCCTCCACCGCCCGCTCGTCGATCTCGACCGTGAGGCCGGGGTCGAGCACGACCCAGGTCTCGTCCCGCATCCGGTGGTAGTGGACGCTGGTCTCCTGACCCGGTCTCCACGGTGATCACCCGAACCGATGAAGGCTGGTTCAGGGCATAGGTCACCACCCGGCCCCACGGCTTCTCGACGATCATCGCAGGCTCCCTCTCTCCGCTCCTTGGGCCTCCTTCGGGAAGCCGATCGAGCAGATCCGCCATCTCGAGCGCCGCCTCCGCCGCGTCCCACCCCTGTTGCCGTGTGTTCCTCCCGCCCGTGCCTCGGCCTGCGCGAGGGTTTCCGTCGCCAGCACCTCGAAGATGACGGGGACGCCGGTCTCTCGACCCACCTCGGCCGCCCCGCGAGCCGCTTCGGCGGCGATGAGATCGAAGTGCGCAGTCTCGCCTCGCACGATGGCCCCGAGACAGATCACCACGTCGTAGGCATCCGTGAGGGCCATGCGCCTGGCCACCAACGCGATCTCGAACGCCCCCGGAACCCAGGCCACGTCCACGGCCTCGTCGGCCACGCCGTGAGAGCGGAGACCCTCGAGCGCTCCCTCCAGGAGTCTTCCCGTCACGTGCTCGTGGAAGCGGGAGACGACGACGGCGACGCGGCGCCCCTCACCGATCGGCTCGCCCCGTGTGACGCTCACGCCCCAGCCTTCACTTCGTCGATCCCCGATGCGTCGGCATCGGGGAGATCGAGGAGATGCCCGAGCTTCTCGCGCTTGGCACGGAGATAGCCGACGTTCTGCGGCGTCGGATCCGTCTGCAGAGGGACCCGCTCCTCGATCGTCAACCCGTGGCCCTCCAGCCCGGCCCGCTTCTCCGGATTGTTCGTCAGCAAGCGCATCGACCGAACCCCGAGGTCGAAGAGGATCTGCGCGCCGATGCCGTAGTCGCGCTGGTCGGCCGGGAATCCCAGCTCGATGTTCGCCTCGACGGTGTCGCGACCCCGATCCTGGAGCTCGTAGGCGCGGAGCTTGTGCGTGATGCCGATCGCGCGACCCTCGTGCCCGCGGATGTAGAGGATCACGCCGCGTCCCTCTCGCCCGATCAGCTCCATCGCCCGGTCCAGCTGTTCACCGCAATCGCACCGGAGCGACCCGAACACGTCGCCGGTCAGGCACTCGGAGTGGACGCGTGTGAGGACGTTCGCTCCCTCGCCGATGTCCCCCGTGACCAGCGCGACGTGGGTGCGCCCGTCGACGACGCTCTCGTAAGCGATGGAGCGGAACTCGCCGTGAAGCGTCGGGATGTTCGCCTCCGCGACCTTCGCGACGAGCACCTCGTGCTGCCGGCGGTATTCGATCAGGTCGGCGATCGAGATCAGCTTCAGGCCGTGAGCCCGAGCGAAGACGGTCAGATCCGGGAGCCGCGCCATCGTGCCGTCCTCGTTCACCGTCTCGCACAGCACACCAGCCGGGTAGAGCCCTGCGAGGCGCGCGAGATCCACGGCGGCCTCGGTATGACCGGCGCGTTTCAGGACGCCGCCTTCGCGATAGCGCAGGGGGAAGATGTGGCCCGGACGCGAGAGGTCCGTGGGCCCCGTGCCGGGGTGGATGATCGCCTGGATCGTGCGGGCTCGATCGGCGGCGGAGATGCCGGTCGTGACGCCCGGCGCGCGCGTCGACGGAGACCGTGAATGCGGTGCGGCGGCTGTCGGTGTTCGCGGCGACCATCAACGGGATCTCCAGCTCGTCGAGGCGCTCGCCGATCACGGGCATGCAGATCACGCCGCTCGTGTGCCGCACGATGAAGGCGATGGCCTCGGGCGTGACCCGCTCGGCCGCCATGATGAGATCACCCTCGTTCTCCCGGTCCGCGTCGTCGACGACGATCACCATCCGGCCCTGCCTGATCTCCTCGATCGCCTCGGGGATCGGGGCGAAGACCTTCTCCTTCGTCACCGCGCTCATGCCGTTCGTTCCTTTCCGGGTTCGACGGCGTCGCCGCCGGCCAGCAGGCTCTCCATGTTCTTCGCCACGTACTTCGCGACCACATCGACCTCCACGTTGAGGGGATCGTCCAGGCGGGCCGTACCGAGGGTGGTCGCCCCCAGGGTGTGCGGGATCAGCGCGACATCGATCTCGTCGCCTCGGAGCGCCGCCACGGTGAGGCTCACCCCGTCGAGGGTGATCGACCCCTTCTCGACGACGAAGCGCAAGAGATGGGCGGGCAGGCGGACCGACAGCCGGGCGCCGCCATCGATGTCCGGCTGGACACCCGTGACCCTCGCGATGCCATCCACGTGGCCCTGCACGAGATGGCCCCCCGAGACGGGAGGCGAGCGTGGCCGGTCGTTCGACGTTCACGGGAGCGCCAGCGTCGAGCGTCCCGAGGCTCGTTCGATCGAAGGTCTCCTCGGGAGATGTCGAACGAGAGCGTCATCGCCGTCCAGGACGATCACCGTGAGGCACACGCCGTCGATCGAGAGCGAATCGCCGATCGACGCGTCCGCTGCGGCGATCGGACACCGAACGACGATCGCCCGCCGTCCCGAGACACGACCCGACCGAGCTCCTCAACGATCCCGGTGAACATCCGCCACCACCTTCATGTCCGATCCGATCCGATCGATCGACACGATCTCGACCCGCGCCGCGCGCCCGATCGGCGCGAAGCCATCGCCGGCGAGCCATCCGGTCGCTCCGTGCCCGCCGACCAGCATCGGGGCCAGGTACAGGACGAGTTGGTCGACGACGCCATCGCGGATCGCGCTCCACGCCAAGGTGGGGCCGCCCTCGACCAACACACCTTGCACGTCCCGCTTCCCGAGCAGCTCGACGAGCGCGGGCAACGACACGCCGCCGGTCGCATCGCGATCGACCACCGCCACGTCCACGCCCGCCTCCACCCACTCCTGACGCCGCGCCGTGGTCGCGAGCTCCGTCGTCGCCACGAGCGTCGGCGCAGCCGCATCGAACGCCCGCCGGTCGCCGGGGACGCGACCGGACGGGTCCACGATCACCCGGACCGGCTGCCGCGCCGACGAGAACGAGGGATCGCGGACCGTCAGCCGAGGGTCGTCGGCGAGCGCCGTCCCGGAGCCGATGACGACGGCGTCGGCCCACGCGCGCAGACGTTGGACGTCCTCGCGAGCCGCTTCGCCCGTGATCCACTTCGATGACCCGTCCCGAGCGGCGGCCTTCCCGTCCAGGGACGAGGCCATCTTCAATCTCACGTACGGCCGGCCCGATGCGGACGTGGGTCCGGAAGGCGACGTTCTGGCGGAGCGCTTCGTCGGCGAGGAGTCCTTCCTCGACCGTCAATCCCGCGTCTCGGAGCGCCCGGAACCCGCTCCCGTCGACGATCGGGTTGGGGTCGCCCGTCGCCGCGATCACACCTTCGACGCCGGCGTCGGATCAGGGCGCGTGCACACGGCGGCGTCCGGCCGTGATGATCACAAGGCTCGAGGGTCACGAACGCGGTCGAGCCGGCGGCGCGTTCACCCGCGAGACGCAGCGCCATCGCTTCCGCGTGCTCGGTCCCGGGGCCTTCGTGCCATCCCTCGGCGACCACTCGCCCGTCGCGGACCAGGACGCAGCCGACCAGCGGATTGGGTGAAACGCGTCCCCAGCCTCTCGCGGCGAGCTCCAACGCGCGACGCATGTGCTGCTCCCGGTCCACGCTCCTCCGTTCTCCCGGAGCGGGACACAGGTGGGAAGGCGCTGCGGAACCGCACGCGGCGGCTCCCGCGCCTGTTCCCTCCCATCCCGACTATCACGGTCGGTCCCGGGATCGCACCGGGTCAACCCTCGCGTGGCTCGCGAGGGGTCGCGGACTGTCACCGCCGGTGGGGATTCGCACCCCGCCCCGGAAACAGGCTTTCGCCCAGTATAGGACCGCGTCCGCGTAGGTGCGGTACGTCGGCTACGGCGCCCGACGGTCGACGGCGTAGGAGGAGCCGCCGTCGCGCTTGGCGAACTGCTTCATCTCCGTGGCCACGGCGACCGCCTCCCCGTAGTGCGCGAACGCCCGCTTCGAGGTCGTCGCGATGCCGACCGACACGCTCACGAGCGGGATGTCCTGCTCGACGCCCTTGCGATCCTCCATCCGGACGAAGCCTCGTTCGAGATCCTCGTCCTCGTAGTAGAGGGAGCGATCCTGATCGAACCGCTCGCATACGCGTTTGGCGACGTCCTCGGCGACGTCGGGCTCCACCACCGCCACGAAGTCGTCCCCGCCGACGTGGCCCACGAAGCCGTCCTGCGCGTTCGCCATCACCGCGTCCTGGATCATGCGGGCGGTGCCCTGGATCAGCCGGTCTCCTCGCACGAAGCCGTACTTGTCGTTGTAGGTCTTGAAGTTGTCGAGGTCGACGTAGAGGACCGCGAACGGCCGGTGCTCCCGGACCTGACGTTCGATCTCTTCCTGGATCCGGATGTTGCCGGGCAAGCCCGTGAGCGGCGAGAGGTTCCGCATCTCCTTGGCCCGCCGAAGGGTTCCCTTCACCCGCGCCAGGAGCTCGATCGGATCGAACGGCTTGATGATGTAGTCGTCCGCACCCGACTGCAAACCCGTGACCTTGTCCGACGACAGCGCTTTGGCGGTGAGCATGATGATGCTCGTGTTGGCCGTCTGCGGATTCTTCCGGAGGCGCTGCGCGACCTCGAAACCGTCGAGGCGCGGCATCATCACGTCGAGCAGCACGAGATCGGGGCGGATCTCCCCCGCCCGCTCGAGCGCCTCCTCACCGTCTCCCGCCACCGAGACCTCGTAGCCCGCCGATCGCAGGTTGACCTCGACGAATCGAGCGATGTCCGGATCGTCGTCGACGACGAGGATCGACTCGGGCATCAGGCCGAACCTTCACGTGCGGGGAGCGTTGACCGCCCCCGTGAAGCGATCTCGGCGAGCGTCCGTGCCGCCTCCACCTTGTCCGGCGCCTTGTAGATCCCGGAGGCCGACACGAGGACGGTGGCACCCGCATCGACCGCGCGCTGCGCGTTCTCGACCTTCACGCCGCCGTCGATCTCGACGTCCACCGCGAGGCCTCGCCGATCCACCTCGTTGCGGACGGCTTCGATCCGAGGATAGACGTCGGCGTTGAGTTCCTGACCGCTCCACCCCGGGCGGATGCTCATCAGCATCACGTCGTCGATGTGCTCCAGATAGGGGAACGCGTCCTCCACGGGTGTTTCCAGATTGAGCGTGACACCGGTGTGCAAGCCCGCGGCGCGTGCCTTCGCGATCGCGGGCTCGGGATCGCCGACCGCTTCGTGGTGGAAGGAGACGACATCGAGGCCCGCCTCGGCGAGCTCCTCGAAGAAGGACTCCGGCGCGTCGACCATGAGATGCCCGTGGAGAACGAGCTGCGTCCATGGGCGGAGCGAGGCAACGAATACCGTGCCCAAGGCGATGGGAGGGACGAAGTGACCATCCATGATGTCGATATGGATGATGTCGGCATAGGGCTCGACGAGCTTGACCTCGTCGGCCACGTGGGCGAGGTCCGCCGCGAGGATCGATGCCGCCAGCTTCCCCATGGTGGCGGATTGTAACGGCGGACACGATGGGGGCCGTCAGCCGGACTTCTGGAACGCAGCGACGAACATCCCGTCGGTGCCGTGGCGATGGGGCCAGAGGCGATGACGCGGTGCAAGGTCCCCGTCCGGTCCGGGCGTCTCGATCGGGACGAGGTCGGCGCGATGCCGGACGATCGCGTCGGAGGCGGCGTCGGTCTCCGCTCGGGGGAACGTGCAGACCGAGAACACGAGCCTGCCGCCGGGCCGAAGCAGGTCCCCGCAGGCAACCGCGATCTCGACCTGGAGCCGCGCGAGCTGAGAGAGCTCCTCGCGCCGCGCGCGCCAGAGCAACTCGGGACGCCGGCGAGCGGAGCCGATGCCGGAACACGGTGCATCCACGAGCACGCGGTCGAAGGGACCACGGACGCCGGGGCGGGTGGCGTCCTGCGTGAGCACGAGGGCACGGAGCCCGAGCCGCTCCAGTCCCGCGGGATCAGGGCGGTGCGGTCCGGACGGAGATCACCGGCGGCGACACGGCCGTCCTCGCCGATCCGACAGGCGATGAACGCCGTCTTCCCTCCCGGCGACGCGCATGCGTCGAGCACGCGGTCGCCGGGCTCGGGAGCGAGCGTCTCCGACGACGAACGCCGAGGCCTGGTCCTGCACGGTGAACCACCCCTCGTCCCATCCCGGGAGCGACGTCGGGTTCCCGCCGGGCAACAGGACGCACTCCGGATGGATCGGACCAACCTCGGGTTCGAGTGCCCCCTCTCGAAGTCTCGCGACGACCTGGTCGACGGTCGCGCGGCACGTGTTCACGCGCAGGGTGAGCGGGCCGTGCTCGCCGAGGGCGAGCGCGGCCCGCTCCACCTCATCGGGCGGGCAGGAGCTTGCGGAGCTCCGCCACCGCCCACGGCGCCATCCCGGTCCGAAGGCTGATCGCGTGCTCGTCGTCACCTTCAGGAGGAGCCGGACGGCTCCTTCGCCAGCCGGCGGAGGATCGCGTTCACGAACCCGCGTTCGCGCGGCACCACGACGCCGACGGTCTCGCCGACCGCCGCATGCGCCGGGATCCGGGTGTGCAACGAGCTGGTACGCGCCCAGACGCAACGCGGCGCGCGCGCCCGGCGTCATCCGGGCGATCGGTCTAGCGGCGCGCGCGCCGATCGCGGCATCCAGTTCGGGAACGTGTCGCAGCGTTCCGTAGGCGAGCTCGGTCGCGAGCGCGCGATCGCGTTCGTCCAGCCCGGAGCGCCCGAGGGCGGCAGGGAGGAGGCGGTTCGAGTAGGCGCCCTCATCGGCGACGCGACGGATCACCTCGAGCGCCACCTGCCGGGCGCTGGGGCTCATCCGAGACGCTCGACCGGGTCGATCCGCGCGCCCCGCGCCCATTCCTCGCCCGACATCCGCTCTGCGTCCCGCCGGCGCGACTTCGAGGAGCTCGACCACGACCCGGCCATGCCTTGCACCCAGGGTCGCCGTCCCCGTCAGTACCGCACCGGGAGCCGGGGCATCCGCCAGCATCCAACCGCCCGGCCGGGACGCCATCGTGCGACGATCACCTTCAGCCGTCCCTCGACGGAACGTGGTCACGGCTCCCGGATCCGGCGCGAAGGCGCGAACCTTCCTCACGACCGCGTCGGCGGGCTGGCTCCAATCGATCGTCCGCTCCTCGGGCAGCAGCTTCGGCGCGTAGGTGGCGGCGGTGTGGTCCTGCGATCGGGGCTCGATCCTGCCTGCGTCCAACGCTCCGAGCGTCTCGACCAGGAGCGGCCCGCCGAGCTCCGCCAGCCGCGCGCCGAGCGATCCCGCGTCCTCCTCGGGTCCGATCGCCGTCTCGGCGGTCGCGAGGATGGGCCCGGTGTCCATGCCCTTCATCCATCAGCATCACGGTCACGCCGGTGACCTCGTCGCCCTCGAGGATCGCTCGCTGGACCGGCGCCGCACCTCTCCACCGAGGCAAGAGCGAGAAATGGACGTTCACGGCACCGAGCCTCGGGATATCCAGGACGTCGGGGGTGAGGATCTCGCCGTACGCGACCACCACGATCGCGTCGGGCTCGAGCGCGTCGAGGGCGTCGAAGCCCGCTCCGTCCCGGACCCGGTCCACCTCGAGCAGCGGAAGATCCGAGGAGCGAGCCGCGTCGGCGACGGCGGTCGGAGTGAGCTGGGACCCGCGCCCGGCGGGACGCGGGGGGTTCGTGAGGACGAGCTCGACCTCGATGTCCGGCGCGTTCGCCAGCGCGCGAAGCGGTGCCACAGACCAGGGATCATTGCCGAGGAACGCGACACGCATGCCGCGAGGATACGGCGGTCACTCCGGCGGGGTTCGTCCCGGTTCGGCGAGTCCCATCTCGATCCGTCGGAGCTGCGCCATCACGTCTCGACGTCCCTCGTCGTCGAGGCGGTCGATGTAGAGCATCCCGTCGAGGTGATCGGTCTCGTGCTGGAAGATCCGTGCGAGGAGCCCCTCGCCGATCACCTCGTACGGCGTGCCCTCCACGTCCTGACCCCGGCAGCGGATGCGGGCGAATCGCGGCGTCGCGTAGTACGGACCGGGGATGGAGAGACAGCCCTCGTCCTCGAGGAGCTCGCCGACCGGCTCCGAGAGCTCCGGATTGGCCATGAACATCGGCCCCGTCTCCCCGTCGTCGAAGACGAAGAGCCGGAGCGACAGCCCCACCTGCGGGCCCGCGAGACCGACGCCGGGCGCGTCGACCATCGTCTCGACCATGTCGTCGAAGAGTTCGCGGAGAGACGGACCGAACTCCGTGACCGGCTTGGCCGGCTCACGCAGGACCGGATCGCCCAGCGTTCGGATGCGAAGGATCACGTGCGGGTCTCCCTCCCGGAGCCTTGCGGATCAGGTGCCTTACAGGTGCGGCTCGGCCTCGACGCGCTCGACGACTCCGTCTGCGGCGAGCTCGCGCAGTCGCGCTCCCAGCTTGCTCACCCGCTCGGGGTCGAGGGCGAGCAAGCATATCGTCCGTCCCTCCGAGGCGGAGACGAGCAGCGTCGAGGGATCGAACACGCGGAGCTCGTCCTCCAGAGCGTCGGTTCCCGTGACGCGGAAGACGGCGGCGCCCACGGGAAGTCCCGCCTCCTGTCGCCGCCGCATCTCGTCGGCGTGGAAGCGATCGGGGTTCCCTCGGACCAGGGCCTGCACGATCGCCTCGCTCGGCCTCGACGCCTGCACGATCGCCCGACCGTGCGGGCGCGCCCACCCGACCGCCTCCATCCATGTCGCGAGACTTCGCTCGCGCGACGCGAGCCCCGGCCTCCGATCGGCCAAGTCGACGTCGAGGATCGCCACGAGGTCGAGATCGCCCGGCCCCAGGTCGCGAACGTCGTCCGGTCCTCCGATCAAGATCTCGTCCGGACCGGGCAGGCGGGCGGGCTCGTCTTCGCGGAGCCGCCGAACCGGGACGGGAGCGGCTCGGCCGGCCCACTCCTCCACGTGCTCCGCGCCGCCGCGCCGGACGCCGAACGACGTTCCCCCGCAGGACCGGCAGCGTCCCGTCGCCCCGCAAACCACGCACGTGACCGCCCCCGCGGCGGCGCGGAGCAGCCCGCCGCACGACGCGCAGGCCGCCGGCTCGCCGCACGACGCGGCAGACCTGGGCGACGCCGGAGCCGGGGAGCGGTGAGAAGACGAACCCGCGGCGAGTCGAGGCGAGTGCCTTGACGAGCCTCGGCGCACGCCCGGCGGGGCCCGGCCGTACCACCTCGATCGGGCGGCCAGCGACGGGAGGCGGGTGACACCGTGGGCGAGCCGAGCGCGGTCGCCTCGGCCGACGGGCAGGCGGCCGCGAGGACGCAGACGGCTCCTTCGAGACGTGACCGCGCGAGCGCGACGTCACGTCCGTGGTAGTACGGAGCCCGATCCTCCCGGTGCGCGGGATGGCTCTCCCTCGCCAGGTAGATCAGGCCGAGGTCGTCCAGCGGTGCGAACACCGCCGGCCGCGTCCCGATCACGACGTCGTATCGGCCCGACGCGATCTCCAGCCACGTTCGGTATCGCGAGCGCTTCCCACCCCCGAGGAACAGAGCCGCCCGATCGCCGAAGGCATCGAGCAGCGAGGAGGCCGTCGCGGGGACCGGGACCGCTTCTGGAACGACGACGATCGCCCGGCGCCCGCCGGCGACACACGCGGCCACCGCGTCGACCGCCAGCGTCTGCTCGTCGTCGGGGGCGGGGCGCGCCACGAACGCCCCCGTCCCTCGGGCGATGGCCTCGAGCGCTTGCTCGCCGCCCCGATACGCCGCGAACACGGATCCTTGCCGCGCGTCGTCTCCCGGCGAGCGCGCCACAACTCCCTGCTGATCCCAGCCCGTTTCTTCGGACGCGACCCGCGGCGGCACCGCTCGCGCGACCACCGCCGCGAATGGCGCGATGTATCGTTCGCTCACCCAGCGGAAGAGCTCGAGACGCCGATCGTCGAAGAACCTGATCGGCGACACGACGTTCTTGACCTCGAGCATCCGCTTCGGGAGATCCTCGGTCGAGCCGAGCACCCAGCCCCTCGTCGCTCGACCGTGGAACGGAACCTGCACGAGCGAGCCCACGCCGGCCCCGAGCTCGGCCGGAAGGTCGTAGGTGAACGGGCGGTCGAGCGACAACAGCGGACGATCGACGCAGACGCCGACCGGGCCCGAAAGGGCGTCAGCCGACGAGCCGGCGGAGGTCATCGGCGCGTTCCGTCCCCTCCCAGGGGAACTCCTTGCGCCCGAAGTGCCCGTATGCCGCGGTCTCCGCGTAGATCGGCCGGGAAAGATCGAGGTCACGGATGATCGCGGCCGGCCGGAAGTCGAACACCTCCCGGACCGCGTCCAGGATGGCGTCGGGGTCGGCCTGCTCGGTCCCGAACGTGTCGAGGTTCATCGATGTGGGGTGCGCCGTGCCGATCGCGTACGCGACCTGGAGTTGGGCGCGGTCGGCGAGTCCGGCGGCGACGATGTTCTTGGTGGCGTACCGCGCCATGTACGCGGCCGAGCGGTCGACCTTGGTGGGGTCCTTCCCACTGAACGCGCCGCCTCCGTGCGGCGCCATGCCGCCGTAGCTGTCGACGATGATCTTGCGTCCGGTGAGCCCCGTGTCGGCCTTCGGTCCGCCGATCTCGAACCGTCCGGTGGGGTTCACCATCGGCGGCTTCATGCCGGCGGCGTCGACCTCCGGGAACTCCCTGAGCACCGGGTCGATCACCTCGGCGATGATGTCCGGCTTCAGCAGGGTTTCGACATCGACCTCCTCGCGGTGCTGAGCGGAGATCAGCACCGAGTCGACCCGAACGGGTTTCCCGTCCCGGTACTCGATCGACACCTGACTCTTGCCGTCGGGCCTCAGATACGGAACGACGCCCGCTTTGCGGACGTCGGCCAGGCGCCGTGACAAACGATGCGCCATCGCGATCGGAAGCGGCATCAGCTCCTCGGTCTCGCGGCACGCGAAACCGAACATCATCCCTTGGTCGCCCGCGCCGAGCATGTCCATCTCGTCACCGGAATGCCCTTCGCGATGCTCGAAGGAGTCCTCGACGCCCGCGGGCGATGTCCGGCGACTGCTCCTGGATCGCGGTCACGACGCCACACGTCTCGCCGTCGAGGCCGAACTTCGCGTTGGTGTAGCCGACATCGGTGATCGTCGCGCGCACCACCGACGGGATGTCGACCCACCCCTCCGTCGTGATCTCGCCCGACACCATCACGAACCCGGTCGTCACGAGGGTCTCGCAGGCGACCCGCGACCGGGGATCCTCGCGGAGCATGGCGTCCAGGATCGAGTCCGAGATGCGGTCGGCCAGCTTGTCGGGGTGTCCCTCGGTGACGGACTCCGAGGAGAAGAGATAGGAGCGGCTCATCGCGGCGGGAGTCTAGCTGCCGGGTCCGACGCCCGGCGTCGCGGCTGCGAGCAGCGCGGTCACGCGGTCGATCACGGCTCCGGCGAGCTCTCGCTTGGTCCAGGTGGTGAGGGGAACGTCGTCACCGTCGGCGGCCAGCAACATCGCCTCGTTGGTATCCGCGCCGAAGCCGGTGTCGTCACGGCCCACGAGGTTGACCACCACGAGATCGAGGTGCTTCGATCCCAGCTTGCCGCGACCGGCCGCTTCCAGATCTTCGGTCTCGGCGGCGAACCCGACGAGCACCTGGCGGCTTCGGCGCTCTCCCAGTTCCCGCAGGATGTCGGGAGTCGGCTCGAGGAGCAGGTCGGGCACGCCCGAGTCCTTCTTGAGCTTCGACTCGGCGATCGCCTTCGGACGGAAGTCGGCGACGGCGGCGGCCATCACGACCGCGTCCGCGTCCTCGAATCTCGCGAGCACCGCGTCGCGCATCTCCTCTGCCGTCTCCACCGGCACGACGTCCACACCCGGCGGTGCCTCCGCCCCGGGCCCGAGGACGACGGTCACGGCCGCGCCGCGACCGAGGGCTTCGGCCGCGAGCGCGGCCCCCATCTTCCCGGTCGACCGGTTCCCAACGAAGCGGACCGGGTCGATCGGCTCGTGGGTCGGGCCGGACGTGATCAACAATCTGCGACCTGCGAGATCCTGTGGTGCGAGCGCTCCTCGGACCGCAGCGACGACGTCCTCGGGTTCGGCGAGCCTGCCGATCCCTTCGTCCCCGTGGGCGAGGGGACCGGTCACCGGGGCCCACGGATCGGACGCCGCGATCCATGAGGATCGCGACGTTCGCTCGCGTCGCCGGGTGCTCCCACATCCCCGAATGCATCGCGGGCGCGATCACCAACGGGCACGTCGCCTCGAGGAGCGTCGCGGTCAGCAGGTCGTCGGCGTGACCGTGGGCGAGCTTCGCCATGACGTTCGCGGTCGCCGGAACGACGACCGCGACGTCGGCTTCCCGCGCGAGTCGCACGTGGAGGACTTCGCCCGGTCGTTCCCAGAGCGAGGTGTAGGCCGGCTCGCCGGTGAGCGCCGCGAACGTGTCGGCGCCGATGAATCGGGTGGCGGCCTCCGTCAACACCACCGTCACCTCGGCGCCCGCCGACTTCAGCAGGCGCGCGACGATGGCCGCCTTGTAGGCCGCGATCCCACCGGAGACACCGAGCAACACCCGTCGCCCGGCGAGCGGGTCGCTAGTCGGCTTCGGGCTCCTCGGGTCGCTCGTAGTCGATCTTCCCTTCGGCGATCTCTTCGAGGGCGATCGAAAGCGGCTTGTTGGAGAAGCCGGTCTCCACCAGGGGCGGCACGAACTCGCCACGACCCTCGCCGAGCTGGTTGTAGTACGAGTTGATCTCGCGCGCTCGCTTCGCCGCGAGGATGACGAGGGAGTACTTGGAATCCACGGCGGCGAGCAGGTCGTCGATCTTCGGTTCGATCACGGGCAGGGCCTTCTTTCAGTGCCTCAGAGGGACTCGGAGCGGGATGCCTCGATGATAGCAGCGACCTGCGTCCACGCTCGTTCCAGCTCATCGTTCACGATCACGTGATCGAACCAGGGACGTTGTTCCATCTCCCACGCGGCCGTCTCGAGCCGGATCCGGATGCGCTCCTCGGTCTCGGTGCCGCGTCCGCGGAGGCGCCGCTCGAGCTCTTCCATGGACGGCGGCTCGATGAAGATCAGGACCGATCCGGGGACCTGTTCGCGGATCTGCGAGGCACCCACCACATCGATCTCGAGGATCACGTCCCTGCCCGCGGCGAGCCGGTCCTCCACGAAACCCCGGGGCGTCCCCGAGCGGTGTCCGACGATCTCCGCCGATTCGAGGAGCTCGCCCGCACGGATCATCCGGTCGAACGCGTCGTCGTCGATGAAGAAGTAGTCGACCCCGTCGACCTCTCCCGGCCGGGGGGCGCGCGTGGTCACCGAGACCGAGAGCGAGAGTCCTTCCGGGTCGTGAGCGACCAGCTCACGCACGATGCTGCCCTTGCCCACACCCGAGGGCCCGGCGAGAACGAAGAGCTTCCCCGTGCGGATGGCCGGATTACTTCTTGAAGCGCTCGAGGAGCTGTGCGCGCTGCTTCGCACCCAGCCCCCGAACTCGACGGCTGGCCGAGATGTCGAGCTCTTCCATGAGCTTCTGAGCCCGGACCTTGCCGACGCCGGGAAGCGACTCGAGGACGGCCGACACCTTCATCTTCCCGACGGTGTCCTCGGTCGATCGCATCAGCACATCTCCCAACGTCCGCTTCCCGGACTTCAGCTCTCCTTTGAGCTCCGCGCGCTTCTTCCGCGCCTCCGCCGCCTTCGCGAGGGCCTGCGCGCGTTGTTCCGGGGTGAGGACTGGGAGTGGCATGCCGGTGCTCCTTCTGTTCGGTGGCCAACTTCGGTGGCGGTGAGGCGCGAGTATACGCACGGCTCGTATCGGCGTGGCAAACGGAGGTCTCGCGTGTGGCCTGCGGTTTTCGGCAACCGCCGGACCGATCAGGGGAGATCTCGGAGGATCCCTCGCGCGACACCCACGGGGTCGGAAGCCTCCGTCAACGGCCGGCCGATGACGAGGTAATCGGCGCCCTTCTCGATCGCCTCCGACGGGGTGAGGACCCGCACCTGATCGTGACCGTTCGAGCCCGCGGGGCGGATGCCGGGAACGACGAGACAGAACTCCTCTCCGCATGCGGTCCGAACGTCTTCGACGTCTTCGCCGGAGACGACCACGCCATCCAGTCCCGCCACCTTCGCCTCGAACGCGAGCGACGCAGGGCTGGCGAGTCCTTCCCCGGCGTGACTCGACAGAACCGTGACCGCGATCACGAGCGGCGTGTCGACGCGGGCGTGCTCGGCGCCTCGCGCCGCCCCCTCGCGGGCGGCGCGCATCATCGCCTCGCCGCCCAGGGCGTGCACGTTCAGCATCGCCACGCCGAGCCGTGCGACGTTGGCGGCCGCCCGCTCCACCGTGTTCGGGATGTCGTGCAACTTGCAATCGACGAAGACGGGGCCGTGTGCCGCGATGCGGCGCACGGCCTCCGGACCGGCGGCCCACGCGAGCTCCAGACCCACCTTCAGCATCCCCACGTGAGGCGACAGGAGCCCGGCCAGACGTTCGGCCTCCTCGAGCGTGGAGACGTCGAGGGCGGCGACGATCGGATCGTCCGGGCGCGGGATCACGAGTCGTCCGGCCGCCCGGAACCCCGCCGGCACCCGCAGGCGAGCTCGCAGATCCCCCGGCGACGCGAGGCCCTTCTCCTTGAGGTAGCCGGCGATCCCTCTCGCGATTTCGACCGGCGAGGCGGGATCGACGAGCACGGCGGTCCCCACCTGCACGGCAGAGGCTCCGGCGAGGAGCATCTCGATCGCGTCCTCCGCGGTCCGGACGCCGCCGACGGCGAGGATGGGAGCATCGGGCACGGCGCGTGCCGCCTCGAAGACGGCTCGGAGCGTGAGTGGCTTCAAGGCGGGACCCGACATCCATCCGGTCACCGCGCCGAGGGCGGGGCGAAGCGTCGCGGACCGTACGCCGAGCGCCGGCGGCGGACCGCCGATCGTCAGGCCGTGCGCGCCCGCCCTCACCGCCGTCAGCGCGAGCTGCGGGAGCGCCGAGGTGGTCATCGGCAGCTTCGCGAAGACCGGCACCAACGACATCCGCGCCACGGCACCGACGATCTCGCCCGTCCGGTCGACGTGCTCCCCCAGCACGTCGCGCCGGAGCTCCTCGTCCGGCCCGGACAGATGGAGCTCGATCGCCGAAACCTCCGGACGTGTCTGCAGCGCGCCGACGAGCCGCACGTACTCCTCCAGGGAACCACCGGCGACCGAGACGATGACCGGGGCCCCCCCTCTCGCGAGTCGAGGCAGCTCCGCGTCGACGAACGCGTGGATGCCGGGGTTCTGGAGTCCGGTCGTCCACACCGTCCCCGACGGCGTCTCGGCGATCCGCGGAGGCGGCGACCCCTTCCGAGGCTCCATCGTGATGCTCCGGCTGACGAGTCCTCCCACCTTCCGGAGATCGACGAGGCCGCTCAACTCTCGGCCCGTGCCCGAGCAACCGGAGGCGACGACGACCGGCGTGGGAAGCACGAGACCCGCGCCGAGGTCGACCGCGAGCGTGCGCTTCGCCGGACTCATCTCATCCCGGCCACGCCCGAACGGCCGGCAGGCCCTCCGGCGGCGTGGGGAGCATCATGGGTCGTTCGCCGAGCCATCGATCCCACAGGACGCGAGCCGGGTTGAAGACAGGTCCGTCGATGCACGCTCGGAGGTTGTCGTATCCGCTCCCGTCCTTGCGGGCGACCGGGACGACGCAGGTCTGACACAACCCGTAGCCGCAGCCCATCCGCTCCTCCAGCGCCATCTGCGACGGGAGGCCTCGCTCCTTGCAGAAGAGCGCGATCCGCTCCAGCGTGCGGGCGGGGCCGGCCGCGTACACGACCTGCGCCTTGCTCCGCTCCGCGGCCTCGGGAAGGGCATCCATCACGTCGCCCCGGTCACCCAAGGTGCCATCGGCCGTGACGATGGCCACGGTCTGGGAGAGCCGTTTCGCATCGATCGGCTTCAGCACCTGCTCGAGCGTCTCGGCACCGATCACCATGTCCACCCTCTTGCCCGCCGCGACGAGCTCTTGCGCCAGGAAGTAGAGGGTGGCCGCTCCGTGGCGCTCGGCCACCAGGAGGCAGTTCGTCAGGTGTCGCGGATGCGCGAACCCCTTCCCCAGCGGGCCGATCAGGTCGAGGAAGGAGTGCGCTCGGGACGACGCCAGCCACGACCTTCCGGGCCCCGCGGGATCGACGACGAACTCCAAGGTGCCCGCCCAGCCGCCGCGGCGCGATGCGTCGTGGATCGCGAGATGTCGCCGGAGCAAGAACTCCCGGCCCTCGGGCATCTGCACCGCGACGAACTGCCCCGGCCTCGCCTTCTCGGCGATCTCGGGTGCGACCACCGTCAGCTGGTGGTAGGCGCCGACCTTGCGCGTCGAGAGCACCTCCGCGCGGACACGTTTCATGCCACCCCACCACCGCGCGCCCGGGCGTGGCCCACCTCGAACCCCAAACGCTCCTGAACCGGTCGCGCCCGCGCGCCCGCCTGGTGCTCCTGGATCGACATAGGTTCCGTTGCACCAGCTCGAAGGGCCTCGATCCCGCGCACCGCCGCGAAGGCACCGGGCATCGTGGTGAGGCACGGGACCCCCGCCGCCGCGGCGGCGGTCCGGATGTGGTAGCCGTCCGTCCTCGGCCCCCGCCCGAAGGGCGTGTTGATCACGAGGTCGACGCGGCCCGCGCGGATCAACTCGGCGACGTTGGGCTTCTCGTCATCTGGTGACTCGCTCACCTTCGCCACCGCCTCGACGGGGACGCCCGCCCTGCGGAGCACGCCGGCCGTCCCCGTCGTGGCGAGCAGGTGGAAGCCGAGATCGGCGAGCCGCTTCGCCGGGAACACGATCGCGCGCTTGTCGCGATTCGCAACGCTCACGAACACGGTGCCGGATGTCGGGAGCGCGTGTCCGGCGGCAACCATGGCCTTGGCGAGCGCGGCGCCCGGGTCCGCGTCGATCCCCATCACCTCGCCCGTCGACCGCATCTCGGGACCCAACACCGTGTCCACGCCCGGGAACCGGCCGAAGGGAAGCACGGCCGCCTTCACCGACGTGAAGGGCAGGCGGCGATAGTGCCCGACGTCGGCCGGGATCGTCCCCTCGGCCATCAGGTCAGCGAGGGTCCTCCCGGCGAGTACCAGGGTGGCGACCCGGGCGAGCGACACGCCGATCACCTTCGACACGAACGGCACCGTACGCGACGCCCGCGGATTCGCCTCGAGGACCCAGATCTTCTCGTCCTTGACCGCGAGCTGGAGGTTCAGCAGCCCGACGACGCCGATCCGGCGCGCGAGACGTCGGGCGATGTCCTCGATCCGATCCAGCTCCTCATCGGACAGGGTCGCGGGGGGGATCTGGCACGAGGAGTCGCCCGAGTGCACGCCGGCCTCCTCGATGTGCTCCATCACCGCGCCGATGAACACGTCGACGCCGTCGCAGACGGCGTCGACGTCCACCTCGATCGCGCCTTCCAGGAACCGGTCGATCAGCACGGGATGCTCGCGGGAGGCCTCGGCCGCCGATCTGACGAACGCCTCCAGGTCGTCGTCGTCATACACGATCTCCATCGCGCGCCCGCCCAGCACGTAGGAGGGCCTCACCACGACCGGATAGCCGATCCGGCGGGCCACGACACGCGCCTCCTCGATCGTTCGCGCCTGCCCGTGCGGAGGCGCCGCGATCTCCATCTCCTGCAGGAGCGCCGCGAATCTGCCTCTGTCTTCCGCGAGATCGATCGCGTCCGGGGATGTGCCGAGGATCCGGAACCCCGCTCCCTGGAGGATCCGGGCGAGCTCGAGCGGTGTCTGTCCGCCGAACTGGGCGATCACCCCGATCGGTTGCTCGGCGCGGCAGACCGCGAGCACGTCCTCGACCGTCAGCGGCTCGAAGTACAGACGGCTCGCGGTGTCGTAGTCCGTGGAGACCGTTTCCGGATTCGAGTTGATCATCACCGATTCGAAGCCGGCCTCGTCCAGTGCGAACGCCGCGTGGACGCACGCGTAGTCGAACTCGATCCCCTGGCCGATCCGGTTCGGGCCGGCGCCCAGGATCACGACGCGGGGACGGGAGGCGGGTTGGACCTCCGACTCCTCTTCATAGGTGGAGTAGTGGTAGGGCGTGTGAGCGGGGAACTCCCCGCCGCACGTGTCCACGGACTTGAACACGGGCACGACGCCCAACGACTCGCGCCGTGCTCGCACGTCCGTCTCCGTCGATGCCGTCTCGCGCGCGATCCTCGCGTCCGAGAGCCCGGCGCGCTTCGCCTCGAGGAGAGCGTCCCCCTCGATCTCGGCCAGTGGGACCTGACCGAGCGCTCCGGCGAGCCCCCACACCTGCGCCATCTGATCGACGAACCAGGGATCCACCGACGAGGCGGCGGCGATCTCGTCCACGCTGTGACCCGCATCGAGCGCCCGCTCGATCAGGTGGAACCGTCCCTCGCTGCCCTCGTGCAGCGGCCCCAGCGCATCGTCGTGGCGCCCGACGTACGCGGACCCCAGGTCCGAGCCGGCCTTCTCCAGACCGCGCCAGGCCTTCCCGAACGCCTCCTTGAACGTCCGGCCGATCGCCATCACCTCGCCGACCGACTTCATCGTCGACGTGAGCGCGGGGTCGGCCTCCGGGAACTTCTCGAAGGCGAACCGCGGAACCTTGACCACGACGTAGTCGAGCGTCGGCTCGAACGAGGCGGGGGTCGCGCCGGTGATGTCGTTGCGGATCTCATCCAGGCGATAGCCCACCGCGAGCAGCGCCGCGATCTTCGCGATGGGGAACCCGGTCGCCTTCGAGGCGAGCGCCGAGGATCTGCTGACGCGCGGGTTCATCTCGATCAGCACCCGTCGCCCGCTGACCGGATCCACCGCGAACTGCACGTTCGACCCGCCGGTCTCGACGCCGACCGCTCGCAGGCAGGCGAGGGCGTCGTCGCGCATCGCCTGGTACTCGCGGTCCGTCAGGGTCTGTTGCGGCGCGACCGTCACGGAGTCCCCCGTGTGGACGCCCATCGGGTCGATGTTCTCGATCGAGCACACGATCACCGCGTTGTCGGCAGCGTCGCGCATCACCTCGAGCTCGAACTCCTTCCAGCCCGCGATGGACTCCTCGACGAGGATCTCCGAGACGGGGCTCGCGGCGAGCGAGCGCTTCGCCAGTGTGACGAGCTCGGCCGGAGACGCCGCGAACCCGCTCCCTCCGCCGCCGAGCGTGAACGACGGCCGGACGATCACGGGGAACCCGAGCGAGGCTCCGAGTTCTTGGGCCTCCTCGAGGGTGTGCGCCGTGCCCGCCCTCGGCACGTCGAGACCCGCCTTCGTCATCGTCTCCCTGAAGCCGCTTCGGTCCTCGGCCCGGTGGATCGTCTCCAGGTTCGCGCCGATCAGCTCGACACCGAGCCGCTCGAGGTCACCCGATTCGGCGAGCGCGACGCTCACGTTCAGCCCGGTCTGACCGCCGATCGTCGGCAGCAGCGCGTCCGGGCGCTCCCGCTCGATCACGGCGAGCACCGATCCCGGCGTGAGCGGCTCGAGGTAGGTTCGATCCGCGTACTCGGGGTCGGTCATGATCGTCGCCGGGTTCGAGTTGACGAGCGCGACGCGATACCCCTCCTGCCGGAGCACCCTGCACGCCTGCGTGCCCGAGTAGTCGAACTCGCATGCCTGCCCGATCACGATCGGTCCCGAACCGATCACCATGATCGTCGACAGGTCCGTCCGTTTCGGCATCAGGCCGTCTTCCTTCCGGAGGGGCTCTCGCTCGCACGCTCGCGGCTCGAGCCCCCTGATCCCCCGGCCTCGATGAGGGTTCGGAAGTCATCGAACAAACCTCGGGCGTCGTGAGGCCCCGGTGCCGCCTCGGGGTGGTACTGGACCGAGAACGCCCTGACGTCGAGACAGCGCAACCCTTCGAGCGTGTCGTCGTTCAGGTTGCGATGGCTGAGCTCCACGCGGCCGAACGCGGTCCGGACGGTTCCGTCCGGACCGCGTTCCCACCCGGCGGGATCGACCGCGAAGCCGTGATTGTGACTGGTGATGCGGACCTCGCCCGTCCGCGTCTCCCGGACCGGCTGGTTCACGCCGCGATGACCGAACGGCATCTTGTACGTACGTCCACCGAGCGCCAGCCCCAGCAGTTGATGGCCGAGACAGATCCCGAAGAGCGGCATCCGCCCGAGCAGCCCCGCAGCGGCCGCGACCCCGTACGGGGTCGCGGCCGGATCGCCCGGTCCGTTCGACAGGAGCACGCCGTCGTAGCCGCCGGCGACGACGTCGCCGGCGGACGTCTCCGCGGGGAGGACCGTGGCCTGCATGCCGGCGGTCGCCAGCGCTCGCAGGATGTTCCGTTTGATCCCGAAGTCGTAGACCGCGATGCGCAGCACCCGCCCCCGGGATGTGTCCGCCGGACCGGCGATCGCGCCCGCGTCGTAGGGCTCCCGCGTCGTGACCGTCCGCGCCAGGTCGGCGCCCGCCATCCCCGGGGTCTCGCGCACCCGGTCCACGAGGGAGGAGTCGTCCAGGTCCTCCGTGGAGATCGCGGCCCGCATCGCCCCGGCGTCCCGGATCCGCAGCGTCAGCTTCCGGGTGTCGATCCCTTCGATGCCGACGACACCCGCCGCGGCGAGACCGTCACCGAGAGTGCCCTCGGCCCGCGGGCTCGATGCTCTCCGGGATGCCTCGCGGACCGCGAACCCGGCGACGTGGATCCGATCGCTTTCCGCATCGGCGGCGTGCATCCCGTAGTTGCCTTGCTGGGGAGCCGTCATCGTCACGATCTGACCGCGGTACGACGGGTCCGTGAGGACCTCCTGATAGCCGGTCATCCCGGTGTTGAAGACGGCCTCGCCGAACGCCTCGCCCTTCGCCCCGAACCCCGTTCCCCGGAAGACGGTCCCGTCCTCGAGGGCCAGGAGCGCGGCCGGAGCCGTCACCGCGTGGCCTTCCCCTCCGAGACGGTGAGTTCCCCGTGGAGCACGGTGTGGCGGACGCGTCCCCGGAGGGCTCGCCCCGTGAAGGCGCTGTTCCTGGACTTCGAGACGAACGGCGGCTCGGCGGTCCAATGCTCCTGGGGGTCGAACACCAGAAGGTTCGCAGGGCGTCCGGGCTCGATGGGACCGCCGTGGTCCCTGGCGCCGATGAGGCGAGCCGGTGCCGACGACAGAGTGTCCAGCGCGCGCGACAGGGTGAGCAGACCGGGCTCCACGAGCTCCGTGAGGGCAACGGCGAGCGCCGTCTCGAGGCCGATCGTGCCGTGCGGTGCCCGGTCGAACTCGGACTCCTTCTCCTCCACTGCATGCGGGGCGTGATCGGTGGCGATCGCATCGATCGTGCCATCGGCGAGTCCCCGTCGGAGGGCGTCCCGGTCCTCCGCCGACCGGAGCGGAGGGTTCACCTTCAGGTTGGTGTCGTACGTGCGCAGATCCTCGTCGGTGAAGACCAGGTGATGCGGCGTGACTTCGGCGGACACGCGCAGCCCGTCGGCCTTCGCGTTCCGCACCAGCGCGACCGATCGCGCCGAGGAAAGGTGACACAGGTGGAGCCGGCCGCCAGTGAGCCGGGCCATCTCGATGTCGCGGAAGACGATCGCGTCCTCGGCCGCGGCCGGCTGCCCCGCGAGGCCGAGCGAGTAGGAGCTGAGCCCCTCGTGCATCTGCTGACCGATCGACAGCGAGGGGTCCTCGCAGTGCTCCGCGAGCACCACGTCGTCGAACGCCAGGGCGTACGTGAGCGCGTTGCGCAAGGTGCGTGCGGTCGGCACGCATCGGCCGTCGTCGCTGAACACGCGGACGCCGGCGGCGACCATCTCGCCGATCTCGGCGAGCGCCTCGCCCTCGAGCCCCTTGGTGATCGCCCCGACCGGGAACACATCGGCGAGGCCGGCACGGGCGGCCGCGGCCCGGACCTCAGCGATCACGGACGCGTCGTCGGCGACCGGATCCGTGTTGGCCATCGGCGCGACCGCCGTGTAGCCGCCGACCGCGGCTGCCCGCGTGCCCGTCTCCACGGTCTCCTTGTGCTCGAAGCCCGGCTCGCGCAGATGCGTGTGCATGTCGACCAGTCCGGGTGCCAGGACGAGCCCGTCGCAATCGACGATCTCCGCCGACGCGGCGTCGAGCCCCCGTCCCACGTCGGCGACGAGGCCGTCCCGGACGAGGACGTCTGCGATCTCGTCACGGTCCCCCGCCGGGTCCACCACCCGGGCCCCCCGGAAGAGCAGATCGGGATTAGCCATCTGGTGCCACCTGAGCCGACTCGCCACGTCCGCCGAGCAGGAGGTAGAGCAATGCCATCCTGACCGCGATCCCGTTCGTCACCTGGTCCTCGATCACGCTCTGCGGCAGGTCGGCGACATCGGAGTCGATCTCGACGCCGCGGTTCATCGGACCCGGGTGCATGATCAAGGTCCCCTCGGGCAGGAGCGCCACCCTCGAGCGGTTGAGACCGAACAGGCGCGAGTACTCGCGGACGGACGGGAAGTACTCGAGACGCTGTCGCTCCGTTTGGACCCGGAGCAGGTAGCACACGTCGAGCTTCGGGAGGACCTCGTCGACGTCGTGACTCACCTCGACACCCCATGCCCGGGCATCGGGCGGGATCAGCGTGGCCGGGCCGACCAGCGTCACCTCCGCGCCCATCTTCACCAGGCCGAAGGACAACGATCGTGCCACGCGCGAGTGCAGGACGTCGCCCACGATCGCCACGCGCAGTCCCTCCACCCGACCGAGGCGCTCGCGCATCGTGTACAGATCGAGGAGGGCCTGCGTCGGATGCTCGTGCGTGCCGTCGCCGGCGTTCAGCACGTGACCGCGAACCCATCTCGTGAGCTGGGAGGGCGCTCCCGACGACGAGTGCCGGATCACGATCGCGTCGGCCCCCATCGCCTGCAGGGTGAGCGCCGTGTCCTTCAGGGACTCCCCCTTCGAGACGCTCGAGCCGCCCGAGGAGAAGTTGATCACGTCGGCCGAGAGGCGTTTGGCCGCCAGCTCGAACGAGATCCGCGTCCGCGTGGAGTTCTCGTAGAAGAGGTTCACCACCGTCCGGCCGCGCAGGGCGGGGACCTTCTTGATCACCCGCGTGCCCACCTCTCGGAAGGACTCGGCCGTGTCGAGGATCCGGACGACGTCCTCCGCGGTCACGTCGTGCATCGAGAGGAGATGCTCGTTCACGCGCTTTCCTCTCGGGGGGCGATGGCGGGGGCCTCCTTGAGGGTCCGACCGCTCGATCCCTCCTGGACTTCGGCGCCGTCCTCGCCGTCGACCTCCGTGACCATCACGCGGACATCGTCCTCCAGTTGGGTCGGGACGTTCTTCCCCACGAAGTCCGCCCGGATCGGCAGCTCGCGGTGCCCGCGGTCGACCAGGACGGCGAGGCGGATCCGGCGAGGCCTCCCCAGATCCATGAGCGCGTCCATCGCCGCTCGGATCGTCCGACCCGTATAGAGGACATCGTCGACCAGCACCACCGTGCGGCCGGTGATGTCGAACGGGATCCTCGTCTCGTGGACCTCGGGAGCCTCCGCGGTGAGCCCGATGTCGTCCCGGTAGAACGTGATGTCAAGAACCCCGACCGGCACGTCGACGCCCTCGATCTTGGAGATCTCTCGGGCGAGGCGGAACGCGAGGTGGTCACCGCGATCGGCGATCCCGACGAGCACGAGCCCGTCGATCCGTTCGCGCTCGACGATCTCGTGGGCGATGCGGGCGAGCGCCCGCCGGACGTCGTCGGGGCCGAGGATCCGGCTCACACGGGAACGCCCCCTCGAGCAAGCGAGGAGGCGCATGGGTGCTGCCGCATCGGTTGGCTCCCTTCCCGGCCTCACGGGACCGGACTTAAAGGGGAAGTTCCGACCGGAGGATACCCGGCCCCGACCCTCGGCGCAACGAACGGCCGGCCGACCGTGTGTGGAGCCCGGCGTAGACTGTTGTCAACCGAACGGATAGGAGCTAGCTGCGATGCCTGACTGGGGATGGATCGTCCTCGCGGTGGCCGTCGTCTTCGGCGCGAGCAAGCTGCCCGAGATCGCGCGGAACCTCGGCCGTTCCTCGGGTGAGTTCAAGAAGGGCCTCAAGGAGGGGAACGAGGGGGAGCCCGAAAGTGCCACGCCGCCTGCATCGGGCGTGGGGCCCGCCCCCGCCGCCCCCCCACCGGGACTCGCACCCGACGGGGACGAGCGTCGACCGGAGACGACCCTCTAAGAACCGCTCGGATCCTCGGCGGCGGCGGGCCGCATCTCGCTCGCGATCTTCCCGAGGATCCCGTTCACGAATCGGGGCGCGCTCTCCGCGGAGAGATCCGTCGCCGCCTCCACCGCTTCGCTGATCGCCACGGACGGAGGGATATCGGCCCGATGGCGTAGCTCGTGCACCGCGACGCGAAGGATCGTCCGGTCGAGGGCAGCCATGCGCGCGACGGTCCAGCCCTCCGAGTGTTCTTCCAGGAGCAGGTCGATCTCCGGCAGGTGTTGCTCAACACCCTCGACGAGCTCGGCGGAGAACGCCGAGACGGAACGGCCGGCACCGACCCACTCGGCGAGCACCCTGGCGGGGTCCGTGTCGGTGATGTCGGCCTGGTACAGGATGTCGATCGCCGTCCGGCGAGCGTGGCGCCGCGATGTCACGGAGGCGACGTCACGCCTTCACGCGCTCGATGTACTCGCCCGAGCGTGTATCCACCTTCACACGATCACCCTCTTCGACGAACAGGGGGACCTGGACGACCACTCCGGTCTCGAGCGTTGCCGGCTTGAGCGCGTTCGTGCGCGTGTCACCTTTGGCGGCCGGATCCGTATCCGTGACCGAAAGGACCATCGAGGCGGGCAGGTCGACCGAGATCGGAACCCCTTGATGGGTGGCGATCGTCGCCTGCCCACCCTCCGTCACGTAGCGACCCGCTTCGCCCACCACCGCGCCGGGGACATGCACCTGCTCGTAGGTCCGGAGATCCATGAAGACCAGGTCGGGGCCATCGGGATACAGGTACTGCATCTCCTTGCGCTCGACGATCGCGAGACCGACCTTGACGCCGGCGTTGAAGGTCTTGTCCACCACGGCGCCTGTCTTCACGTTCCGGAGCTTCGTGCGGACGAACGCGCCGCCCTTGCCCGGCTTCACGTGCTGGAACTCGACGATCTGGAACAACGTGCCGTCGAGCTCGAGGGTCATCCCGTTCTTCAGGTCGTTCGTCGAGACGCTCATCGGTCCCTACAGCTCGATCAGCTCACGCGTCGAGGTGCCGAGGACGCTCGGCCCGTCTTCCGTGACCTCGACGGCGTCTTCGATGCGGACGCCGCCCATCCCCGGGAGATAGACGCCCGGCTCGACGGTGACGACGGCGCCGACCGGCAGGACGTCCTCACCGTCTCGTCGCAGGGACGGGCCCTCGTGGATCTCGAGCCCCACGCCGTGCCCGAGGCCGTGCGTGAAACGGTCCCCGTAGCCGGCGTCGTCGATCACGCTCCGCGCCGCCCGGTCGACGTCGCCCGCGACGACGCCCGGGCGCAGCGCGTCGATGCCCGCCTGCTGGGCGGCGGCCACGACGTCGTGCACCTTCCGCAGTTCGCTCGCGGGCTCGCCGAACGCGACCGTCCGCGTCATGTCTGTGTGATACCCGTCGACCATCGCGCCGAAGTCCATCTTGATCACGTCGCCTTCGGCGAGCGCGCGGTGACACGGCCGATGGTGTGGTTCGGCGGCGTGCTCGCCGAAGGCGACGATCGGATCGAACGACAAGGCGTCGGCGCCGTGTCGCGACATCGCGAGCTCGAGCTGTGCGGCGGCCTGTCGCTCCGTGACGCCGACCACCAGCAGGTCGAGGACGTCCTCGAACGCGCCGTCGGTCGCGTCCTGGGCCGACCGAAGGATCGCGAGCTCCTCCGCGTCCTTCGCCCATCGGAGCCGCTCGACCTCTTCGCCGACCCCGGTCAGCTCGACATCCTCGAAGGTCTCCTCCCACCGATCCCGTTGCGCCACGGTGACCGCGTGGCGTTCGAACCCGAGGCGTCCGACCCCGAGTCGTCTCGCGTGCTCGAGGAGAGCCCCGGACGGGTTCTCCATCGATGCCACGCGGGTGAGGTCGGGCACCTCGTGCCGCGACTGCTCCCCGTACCGACCGTCGGTGAAGAACACGGACTCCGGAGGGCTGAGGATCACCATCGCCGACGAACCCGTGAACCCCGTGAGGTAACGAACGTTCGCGAGCTTCGTGACCAACAGTGCGTCGACCTCCAGCTCCGCGCAGCGTTCGGTCAGCAGGTTCCTTCTCATCAGGTGATCCACGGCATCGCCTCCAGAGCGAGATGATAGCCACCGGCCCCGAGGCCGATGATGGACGCGCGGCAGACCTCGCTCACCACGGACCGGTGACGGAAGTCCTCTCGCGCCTGCGTATTGGACATGTGCACCTCGATCACCGGAAGGCCGCTCGCCTCGATCGCGTCGCGGAGCGCGTAGGAGTAGTGCGTCAAGGCACCGGGGTTGATCACGACCGCGCCGACCCCCTCGGCTCCGGCCCCGAGGAGCCAACCCACGAGGTCTCCCTCGTGATCGGATTGTCGCCAGCCGACCTCATGGCCCAGCCCGGCCCCTCGCTCCTCGACGGAGCGCATGATGTCCTCGAGGCTCTCGGCGCCGTAGAGGGATTGCTCCCGGCGTCCCAGGGCTCCCAGGTTCGGACCGAACAGGAACAGCACCTTCATGCCGGAGCTCCCATCTCGCGCAGGACGGATCCCACCTCTTCGTCAGACACATCGTCCACGACGACGGGGCGGCCGACGTCTTCCAGGAGCACGAATCTCACCCCACGCCGATACTTCTTGTCGAGACGGAGGCAGTGCAACACCTCGTGTGAGGGAGGCAGCGGCTCAGGCGACCCCAGGCCGAGTGACCGAAGGAGCCGCTCGGTGCGAGCCGCCAGGCCCTGCGCCAGGCCACGTGCCTCCGAAAGCGCTGCGGCGAAGACCATCCCGAGAGCGACCGCCTCTCCGTGCGTTCTCCCCTGGAACGCGTCGAGCCGCTCGAGCGCGTGCCCGAGCGTGTGTCCGTAGTTGAGAACCAACCGGGCGTTCGTGTCTCGTTCGTCCTCCGCGACGATCCGGGCCTTGGCCGCAACGCATCGCGCGATCACGTGTTCCATCACGACCACGTCGCGCGCGACGACGGGAGCCGGGTCGCTCTCCAGCAGCGCGAGGAGCTCGTCATCGAGCGTGAGGGCGTACTTCGCCACCTCCGCCAACCCCGAGCGGTAATCGCGATCGTCGAGCGTCGCGAGGGCGTCGAGGTCGGCCAGGACGGCCAGGGGCTGGGCGAACGCGCCGACGAGGTTCTTGCCCTCCGGCAGGTTGACCGCGGACTTGCCGCCGATCGCCGCGTCGACCTGGGAGGTCAGCGTCGTCGGGATCTGGACGAACGGGATGCCCCGCATGTACGTCGAGGCGACGAACCCCGCGAGGTCGCCCACCGCCCCGCCGCCGAGTGCGAGGATCGCATCGTCCCGGTGCGCCTCACGTCCCGCCAGCTGACGCAGGAGGCGTCTCGTAACCGCGAAGGGACTTCGCCTCCTCGCCCTCGGGGACGAGCAGGAGCACGGATGCGAGACCGCGAGCCTCGATCCCCTTCGCGAGCGCCGCGAGATGGAGATCGGAGACCGTGCGATCCGAGACCACGAACGCCGTGCTCGCACCGGGCAGTTCCGGCAGGTGGTCCTGAGCGCTCCGGAGGATCCCGGGCCCGATCGTCACCTCGTACGCACGCCCCGGCATCGGGACGGTCACACGGACCAACGGAGCTCCTCGACGATCGCCTCCGCGACGACCCCGGGTTGGCCACTGGCATCGACGACGTGAGCCGCGAACTCCCGGTACAACGGCCCGCGCGAGGCCAGCAACCGTTCGAGATCTCCCTCCTGTCTGATGAGGGGGCGATCCGACGCGGGCCGCACGCGGCGACGCAGCTCCTCGAGCGGGACGTCCAGGTACACGGCGACACCGGTGTTGCGGAGCGTGATCCTGTTCGCGGGCTCCAAGACGACCCCGCCACCGCAGGCGACCACGGAGGGATCCTGCATCGAGGCCTTCACGAGGGCGGCGGCCTCCAGGGCGCGGAACGCCGCCTCGCCCTCGTCGCGGAAGATGTCCGCGACCGCCGCCCCGGCCTCGGCCTCGATCTCCGAATCGAGGTCGAGGAACGGCACGCCGAGACGTCCCGCGAGCTCTCTTCCCACCGTGGACTTGCCCGCGCCCGGCATGCCGACCAGGTACACGATCACGGGAGCGTCTCCACGAACGCCTGCAGGTTGCGGCGGGTCTCGGGGAGCGAGTCCCCGCCGAACTTCTCCAGGACCGCGTTCGCGAGCTCGAACGCCACGACGGCCTCGCCGACCACGCCGCCGGCGGGGACGGCGCAGACGTCGGTGCGCTGCTTGATCGCGACCGCGTCCTCGCCGGAGGCGAGATCGACGGTCGCGAGCGGCTTCGGGACGCTCGAGAAGGGCTTCATCGCCGCTCGCACCCGGATCGGCTGGCCCGTGCTCATGCCGCCCTCGATCCCGCCCGCCCGCGCGGTCGCCCGCGTGATCCGGCCGTCGCGACGGACGATCTCGTCGTGCGCCGCCGAGCCGTATCGGGCGGCGGAGGCGAACCCATCCCCGATGCCGACGCCCTTCACCGACTGGATGCTCATCAGCGCGAGCGCCAGTCGCGCGTCGAGCTTGCGGTCGTAGTGGACGTGCGAGCCGAGGCCGGGCGGGCACCCGTAGGCGATCACCTCGAACTCGCCCCCCACCGTGTCCCTCGCCTTCCGCACACGGTCGATCTCGGCCACCATCTTCGCCCCGGCGGTCTCGTCGAAGCAGCGCACGGGTGACGCGTCCACCGCGTCGAGGTCCTCCGGCGCGGGCAGCCGGCCCGACACGCGCGCCGTTACCTTCCCGATGCGGACGACGTGCGACACGATCCTGATGTCCAGCTCTGCGAGGAGGGCCTTGCAGACGGCGCCGATCGCGACCCGGGCCGCGGTCTCGCGGGCGCTCGCGCGCTCCAAGACGTTGCGGACGTCGTCGAACCCGTACTTCATCGCCCCCGCCAGGTCCGCATGGCCCGGTCGGGGCCGTGTGAGTCGATCGGCCGGGTCGCCCTCACCCTCGACGGCCATGAGGTCCCGGTACTTCGCCTCCCACTCGTTGTTGGGGATCGTGATCGCGATCGGCGAGCCGAGGGTCCGTCCGTGGCGGACACCGCTCACGATCTCGAGCGCGTCGGTCTCCAAGCGCTGCCGCCCGCCACGGCCGTGCCCGTGGCGACGCCGAGCGAGCTCACCCGCGATCTCCTTCGGTGCCACGGGCACGGCCGCCGGCATGCCCTCGAGAACGGCCACGAGCGCCTTGCCGTGCGATTCCCCTGCGGTGAGCATCCTGAGCACGGCAGCATCGTATCGGACCCCCTCGCGCCGCTCGGAAAGTGCGGGGGCGGCGCGAGCGCCGCCCCCGCGGCCGGCGACCGCTCCCCCCGTGGGCGGATCGCCGGGGCTATTTCTGCGCGGTGATGCAGAGGGTGAACGACTCGTCCCCGAACAGGAACGTGGCGCAGTTGCCTCCCACCGAGCGCAGCTCGAACCTGCCGCCCGCGAACTGCTCGCCCACGACCGACGTCGTAGACGGTTCCGTCGACCTCGACCTGCGCGTGGGTCGCCCCGTCGCGCTGGAAGACGTCGAGCAGGACGACGGTGGATCCGCCGACGTTCTGGCTCGACCCGTTGCCCGGCGCCGTCGGAGACGGCGTCTGGGAGCCACCGCCGCCGCCGGACGGCGACGGGCTCTGGCTCCCGCCCGCCGCCCGGCGGCGGAGGCGGCGGCGACGGCGAGAGGGCGGGCGGGACGGAGAAGGGGTCCCGCCCGGTGAAGCTCTGGATCGGCGGTCCCCCGCCCCCCGGCGAAGGGCTCGGCGACCCGGTGCCGGGAGTCGTCGGCGGGATCGGTGGGAATGGCTCCTCGCCCCCTCCGAGGAAGGAGAAGAGGACGAAGCCGGCCAAGAGCACGCCCACGGCGATGCCGCCGATCGTCACCGTCCGTCGATCTCGTGCAGATAGCGCCATCGCTCTAGGCCTCCGGGATCGTTCCCTGCTCGGTCGGGCCGGGCTCCGACCCCGGTCCCGAGCTGACGTCGCTCGTGTACAGCGTGATCGTCGCGGTGAAGGCGAGAGCGGTTCCTTCGGCCGGGGCGAGATCGATCGACTCGACGGTCGCCGCCCGGGGAAGCGTCTCCACCTCGTGCAGGTACTTCACGACGGCGAAGTACGAACCCTGGCCGCTCGCGGAGACGCCGATGCTCGAGAACTCAGCGGAGGGCGCGAGCGTCGGAGTCCCCGGCGTGAGGCTCAACACCTGCACGCCGGAGACCGCCGCCGCGTTCCGGAGGAACAGGATCACGCCCGGGAGATCCGCGGTCGGCGGCACCCTCCCTTCGATCTCACGGATCGTCGCCTCGTTCAGGGGTGCTTCGTCGCGAGCCTGCTTGAGCGCGTTCAGCTGGCGCTCAGGTTCTGCTGCTCCGCCTTCGCGTCCGTGAGCTCTGCCTGGGCCTCCGTGACCTCGGCCATCTTCGGCAGGACGAGGAACAGGATCAGCAGTAGGCCGAGGATCGCGGCGCCCACGCCGGCGACGATGACGGCCCGCCTACCCTGCATCGGGCACCCCGCCCGCTTGCCGTCCCCGCGCCGTCAGCGCGGCCGTGGTGAGATCGACGCCCGAGCTGTAGGTGATCGGTCCGTTCTCCGCGTCCGCGATCGAGGTGACCCAGGGATTGACCCAGCCGCGTACCCGCTCGAGCCGGGTCAGCCAGGACGCGATCGTGTCGTAGTCCAGAGCGAGCCCTGCGATGTCGATCCGCCCCGTGAGCAGCGTGGAGCCACCCGTCGTCGGTGTCGGCTCCTGGGATGTGGCGGTCATCGACGTGAGCGCCGCGGTGCTCGGGATCACGCGAGAAACGTCCATGAGCACACCGGAGAACGAGATCTCGTTGGCATAGACGTCGTTCAGCAGCTGCTGCCTGGCCTGCGCCTCCGCGCGGAGCGCTTCGAACTCGCGGAGCTTCTCGATCTCGGTCTGGAGACCCTGGTTGGTCTGCTTCTGCTGTTCGATGTCGCTCCGGATGCCGCTCACCTTCCCGAGCTGGAGGACGTAGAAGACGAGGATCAGACCGATCACGCCGACGCCGGCGAGCGCCACCACACCGGCCAGCCGCCGTTGGCGCTGCGCCGCGAGGATCTCGGGAGGGAGGAGGTTGACCTGGCTCACGAGCCACCTCCCCACGGGATCGCCAGACCGACCGCGGTCGCGAGGAGTGGCTCTGCCTCCGCCTGCGCTCCCTCGGAGAGGGACAGCTTCGAGCCGACGCGGCTGAACACGCGGCCGGGCTCGACCGTCACGGGGATCCGCTGCCGCAGGATGTCGATGAACCCTTCGAGCTTGGACCCGCCACCGGAGACGAGCAGTCGCTCGATGCGGGCGCCCTGGGTCTGCGCCGTGTAGAACTCGAGGGAGGAACGGATCTCGTCGACGAACTGCGTGGCGCGCTGCATCGCGATCTCGCTCGCCTGAGCGAGCTGCCTCGCGATGTCCGTCGACTCCTCGGGCGTCGGCACCTGCTCACTCGCGGGGTCTCCACGCTTCAGTCGCTCGGCGACATCGTCCTCCACGGACATCCCCCGAGCGATGGCGAGCGTGATGTCCCGGCCGCCGGACGGCAGGATCCTCACGAACCGTGTCTCCCCCGCCGCGTGCACGACGATGTTGGTCACGTGGGCACCCACGTCGACGACGGCCTCGCCCCCGGTCGTCTCGAGCTCCATCCCTGCTCCGGTCGCGCCGACCGCCCGGACCAAGGCGAAGGGGACCAGGTCGAGCCCCATCGGTTCGATCTTCGCGCTCGTCGCGGCCGCAACGAGGGTGTCCACCATCGCCTTCTGCGCGGCCACCAGCAGCAAGCGGAGCATCGGGCGTCCTTCGATCTCGAGCTCCTCGATCAGGTGGTAGTCGAGGACCGCCTCGTCGACGGGCATGGGGATGAACTCCTGGACCTGGAACCCGAGCGATTGCCGGAGCTCCTTCTCGGGCATCGCGGGGAGCGCGATCTCACGGACGACGACGCGTTGGTTCCCCACGCCCATCCACACCTTCCGCGACTTGAACCCCCCGTGTGAGGCGACCAGAGCTCTCGAAGGACCTCCGCGACGGCTTCGACGTCTCGGACCTCCCCGTTCTCGACGGCGCCCACCGGCAGGGGCACCTGTGCCGCCCGTACGACGGACGGTGGCGATCCTTCGGTCAGCTCGGCAGCCCGAACGGCGGTCGAACCGATATCGAGCCCGATCCTCGTCTTCGGCACTATCCGCCCTCCACGTGCACGGACCGTCCCTCGAGGAACCGCTCGAGGTCCGCCTCGAAGATCCGGTAGCCCTTGCCCACCCGAAGAGCGGGGAGCTCACCCGATCGGATGAGCCGGTAGACGGTCATGTTGGACACGCGCATCGCCTCGGCCACCTCGGCCACGGTGAAGAGCCTTCCCGTCACGAACGCTCGCGATCCGGCCACCGGTCTCCTCGGGTCTCACGTCCTCGTCGTCTCATGTGCCACATGAAGCACACTAGTCACAGTGAGCAACTAGAAGCACACCTGCCTCTTTGAGGGTCCTCACGAAACACCAGGCAACCCGCGAAGTCAAACATCTGGTATCCGATGCCGAGGCACTGCGAGGAGACGAGCGTCCGAACGGAAGCCGGCGGGCAGGGTCAGAGGAAGCGGCCGATGTACCACGAGGCGATCGACTCGCCCCACAGACCGGCCACCACCGCGCCGGCGGCGAGGTAGGGCCCGAAGGGGATGGCGCTCTTCCGCCCCTTCCCCATCCCGAGGGCCACGAGTCCCCCGAGCCCGCCGAGGACGATCGCCGCCGCCGCGGCCACACCGACGAAACGGAGTCCCAGCGAACCGAGGACGAGGCCGATCAGTGCCGCGAGCTTCACGTCCCCCATCCCCATCCCCCTGGACACCGACGGCGACGACGAACAGGATCCCCCCGTACAGGAGAGCCCGATGCCCGCTCGCGCCGGGCTCGCCGCCGTGCCGATCACCAGGCGAGCAGGATCGACCAGGGAGAACAGGACGAGCGACGGGATAGGTCAGCCGGTTGGGGATGATCCGATGCCGGAGGTCGATCAGCGCGATCCCGGGCATCAGCGCGAGGAGGCCGCCGACCAGCCCGGCCTGCCAGGGGTTCGGATACCGGATCGCCGCGAGGACCACCAGGGCCGCCGTGGTCAGCTCGAGGAGGGGGTACTCGACGGAGATGCGTTCACCGCACCGGCGGCAACGGCCCCGAAGCAGGAGCCACGAGAGCACCGGCACGTTGTCGCGGGCACCGATCTCGGCACCGCAGGACGGACACCTCGATCGAGGCCGGACGACGGACTCGCCCCTCGGGCAGCCGGTAGACGGCGACCGTCATGAAGCTGCCCACCCCCAGGCCGAACGGCAGCGCGACGATCGCGCGGATCCATGCGTCGCTCACGGAGCCGAACCCTACCCGCAGGTCGCCCGGCGTTGGGGGACGGCGACCGATCACTCGTGGATGTAGGAGATGTCCTGCTTGAACCCCGTCACACCCGTGATCCCCGGCACGAGGACCGGCTTGTAGGTCATCTTGTAGTTGTTGCCCGAGCGAGACGTCCTTCGACAGGACCTGACCGGAGAACGCGTTCTGGTTGCTCATGGTGGCCAGGCACGGCGTGTAGAACGACACGTTGGTGAAGGTGTTGAAGTTCGTGTTGTTGCCGACGCTGATGTCCTTCGTCGTCCCGCTGCACGTCGCCGAGTACACGCTGATGAAATGGATGTGCTTGATCGTGCCGGTGGTGCCGTTCCAGTTCGACTGCTGCGAGAAGTTGAACCCGCCGTCGATCAGGATCGCGAGGTTGCCGAGGACCGAGAACGTGTCGTTGTTGGGGTTGCTGAACGTGCAGGTCGTGTTGATCCTGATCAGGGCGTTCGTGATCCCGCTCGTCGACCACCGGTTCATGATCCAGTCCCGGGCCTTCGCGCAGAGGGTGGCGCCGGTCGACGTGCTGAGATCGACGAGCGTGTAGCCACTCGCGATCCAGGGCGCGGTCGAGGACGTGATCTGCGGGAACGTCTGCGTCGGCACCGCGGGCATCGTGACGCCCTGTGTCACGATGCCTCCGATCGTGAGGTTCGTCGTGACGACGCTCCCCGCGGCGGTCGCGTCGTCGTTGATCGTGCCGACCCCGGTGATGTTGCCGGTGGAGGACAAGCGCGTCTCCCTGGATCGTCGCGGAGTTCTGGAGCGTGACGGTGCCGTTCGCCCACACGTTGCCCTTGACGGTCGAGGTGTTCTCGATCGAGGCCGTCCCGTTCGGGACGTAGATGTTCCCGGAGAGCGTCATCGAGTTCGTCACGCGGAAGTTGCCGTTCAGGAAGTACATGTCGCCGTCGTTGCCGCTGTTGCCGTTGATCGTGAAGCTGTTCGTGATCGTCGTGCCGTTGACGGCGAGGATCGCGGCTCCGAACCCTCCGTAGTTCGGCGTCAGCCGCACGTAGGTCTCGAGGGTCCGGTTGGGGGACCCGTTGATCGTGCCGGTCGACCGGACCTTCACGAAGGACGGGAAGTTCGTGTCGGAGAACGTGGAGCAGTTCATCGTCGTCACGCCGTCGCTCCCGTAGAACGTGCCGACGGCGTTGAACGCCGCGGCCGACGGCCCCGACTGCACGGTCTGCGCGATCGAGAGCGTGCCGGTGGACGCGTTGCACCCCGGGTCGACGGACATGCTCAACGACGGCGTCGACTGGAGGTACGCGTACCACTGGTTCGTCCCGGCCTCGGCGGCGTTGACCGACAGGAGGCGTTCCCGGTCGTACCCGCTGGACTCCAGCGAATGGATCGATTGTGCGACGACCACCGTCGTCAGCAGCAGGACGACGAACGCGACGGCGAGCGCCATGATCATGGCGACGCCGCCCTCTTCGTCTCGCAGTCGGGTCAGCATCGTCGTTCTCCTTCTCAGATGAGCGGGTCGGGGAGGGTGGCGCAGAGCTGCACCGGATAGCCGAACGAGGTGTTCCGTCCGGTGAGCGAGGCCGAGACCACCTGGGTCGCCTGCGGCCGGCGCGCGAGGTCCGGGTTGATGTAGAAGTTCACGGCGATCGTGCGCCCCGCCGCGTCGAGCGAGAAGGCGGGGTGGCTCAGATCACGGTTCACGACGGAGTCCGCCACGACGTGCCAGGTGGATGCGTTCTCGGGCTCGAGGATCGGCCAGGTCCGGTACAGCAGCTGCTGTTGGTCGTTCAGGAGCCATACCGCACACCGTGCGGACTGGGTCGGCGACTGCTCGGCCTGCGTGTAGATCCGGAACATGTAGCCCGTCGCGGCGCCGTAGGGGTCGTTCCCCGACTCGTCGACGGGGTCGTAGAGGATGTTGCCCGATCGCACGAGGCGGTCGATCGACTGCACCGCGAGGCGGGCCTCGATCGTTGAGCCGCATGCGGACGTCCTCCTCGACGACGGCCCGTTGGATGCTCGACAGCGTGCGTGGTGAGCACCAGCATCACGATCGAGAGGATCGCCATCGCCACGACCAGCTCGACGAGCGTCATGCCGCGCTCATCGCGGAGTCGCTCGATCGCCGAGACCCGCCGGCATCGGTCCGTCATCACGATTGTGCCGCCGGTGGTGGCTGATAGATCCCGTGGGCGAAGAGGTCTCCCGGGTCGAACTTCGCCGACAGGTCGACCTGGTGGAGGCCGTCGACGATGTACTCGTAGCGGATCGTGATCTCGATCGGATGCGTGATCGCCTGGGCGTCCCAGCGGGTCTGGGCGTCGGCGGGGTCCGCGGTCTGCGACGTCGTCGTGGTGGCGTGCTTGACGCCGCCCGAGGCGACGGTGACGCGCCAGGTCACGGTGTTGCGCACCCACGACCTGGGTCTTCGAGCACGTGACCGTGAGGGTGTCGAGCGTCGCGTCGGTGGTGGTCTTGTTCGAATAGCCGGCGCCGTTGTAGTAGAAGAAGGTTCCGGCCGAGACGGCCGCGGACGGGTTCGTGGCCTGACGCTCGCCGGCGATCGCATGAGCGGTGTCCGCATATCCGACCAGCCGGACGCAGTAGTTCGTGTCGAGCGTCTGGTTCGACGACATCCCGGCAGGCGCCGTCATCCCCGACGGGGGGAACCCGCCGAGCTGGACCGTGCCGAGCGTTCGGGACGTCGAGACGTCGATCAGGCCGTCCTCGCTGGTTCCGGCCGAGGCGTCACGGTCGATCGTCGCGATCGTGTCGACACCCGAGGCCACGATCCGGACGAGGTTGGCGGCCCCGACCGCCTGCGGTGACATGCGTCACCGGGATCGAGACGGTCGTCGTCCCCGCCGCCCGGACGTGACCGCCCGCGCAGGAGAGGGAATCGGTCTCCCGCGTCCCCGTCGTGGGGCAGGCGTAGGTGTCGGTGACCTTCGCGGCGACCGACGTCGGAACGGTGCTCCTGCTCCCCCGCCGGGACGGATGCGATCAGCCCGATCTGGTTGCAGCAGTCCGCGTTCAGGTGCGAGAGGGAAAGGGCACCGATCGTCGTGAATGTCCCGCCCGCCGTCGTCGCGGCCGTCGTCTCGACCTCGTCGTCCGCATCCGACGTGGCCTGCAGATTCCCCGTCGTGTTCGTGCCGGTGCTGTCGATGAACGTGAGTCCGGAGAGCGTCGTGTCCACGGTCATCTGCTTCGTCTGCTCTTCCTGGGTCGATGCCGACAGCCCGGGACGCGTGAGGGTGAACGAGTCGAAGTCGATCGCGAAGTCGTGCAGGTCTCCCGGTGACGTCGAGACGCGGCTGGGGAGAATCGACCTGACCGTAGAAGAACGGCTGACACGGGGCCGCGAACGGGTGGGTGCTCGGGTTCACGCAGCCGCTCGGTGACCAGAAGAGGCTCTGGAGACGAACCGAGTTGTTCGGCGCGTTCACGATCCCGCCGTTGGTCCACTTGACGATCACGGTGACCCGGTAGGGGGTCGTCGTCGGCGTGTTGTTGGTCACGTAGGTGCCGTACGTGACGTCGAGGTTCCCGACCGTCATCGAGCCCGTGTGCGGCTTGAGCCAAGCGGCCGTGTAGCCGGCAGCGAAGGTCGAGGAGACGATCTTCTCCCCGCTGCACGACTCGAATCGGTACGTCCCGGCGCACGACACGATCCGGCTGTCGGCCGCGAGCTCCGTGCTCGGGAGCCCACTCGTGATCTTCGTGTAGGCGAGGCCCCGGATGTCCTCCATGATCCGGTTCGCGATACCGCTCGCCTGGATCCGATCACGCCCGTAGGCCGAGTAGCGGAAGCCGATCGACGCGGTGTACGCGAGCGCGGTGAGCGACGCGAAGACGACCATCAGCGCGATGACCGTCTCGAGGATGGTGAATCCGCGCTCGCCGTCGAGGCGCGCGCGGATCCGCCGGATGAGATGGCGTCGACTCATGTCAGTCCTTCGGGAAACCCAAGAAGCTTCTCCTCACGATGTCGGCACGCCCTGTCCCTCACTTGAGGGTCCCCCGAGCGCCTGGAGAGCCCGGAGCCGCTGCCTCGCAGGTGGTACCGACCCTAGACGCGGAAAGGGCGGCCCCGAGGGGCCGCCCTTCCAGCCTTTGGTGCGTCCTACTGGCCTACCACTCGGGGTTGGTGGCTCCCGCCAGGGAGTCAGCACCCGCGCAGGTGGTCGCAGCGTTGGCAGTGGCGTCTTCGCCGTACTGCGTGCCGGGACCGGTTGCGTTGTCCGAGAGGTAGAAACAGACTCCCGACTCGGACAGAGCCGCGGCCGACCAGACCTGGTTGTCGGCGCCCGCGCCGGCATCTGAGATGTCGATGCTGACCACAGACGGGCCGGTCGAGTCACCCGCGTCCAGGTAGTTGAGCGACGGCTCGATCGCCGTCAACCCAGCGTTGTCCGCGTTGGAGTAGTCGCTGTCGTCCGTGTACGCGGTCTTCGCAGCGACCAGTGCATTCCGGAGGCTCGACTGAGCCGCCCGGTTCTGCGCCCGCTCACGGGCGCCGAGGAACGTCGGCAGAGCGATGGCGACCAGGATGCCGATGATCAATACGACCACCATCAACTCGATGAGGGTGAAACCCTCCTCACGCTCACGCAAACGCTTGAGCATTCTGCCTTCGCCTCCCTTCCTGTGGTTGTTGCGCATCACAGCGATGCGCGTTCCCCCTTGATGTCGGCCCCTCGAGGCGCGAACTGAAGCTCCCCGACGAAGGAACATCGGAATGGACCAGAAGGACTACCCAGGAAGGAGGACGCGCTCCTGCCGGCCGACGGCGGAGAACGACGGGGGCCGGCGGCGCCGAAGGCGCCGCCGGCCCGCCGTCTCCGTCCGGCGATGACGGAGCTCTACTTGATCAGCTTGATGATGTTGAACATCGGCATGTACAGGGCGACGACCGCCGCACCCACACAGCCACCGATGATCGCGATCAGGATCGGCTCGATCAGCGACGTCAGTGCGTCGACGGACGCCTCCACCTCCTGGTCGTAGAACGTGGCGATCTTCTCGAGCATCAGGTCCACCTGGCCGGTCTCCTCCCCGACCGAGATCATCTGGACGACCATCGGCGGGAAGACGGGATACTTCGCGAGCGGTTTGGCGATCGACTCACCGTCACGGACCGAGACCTGCACGTCGAGGATCGCCTTCCCGATCACCTTGTTGTTCACGGTGTCGCTCACGATCTCCAGCGCCTGGAGGATCGGCACTCCCGAGCGAAGGAGCATCGCGAGGGTGCCGGAGAACCTCGACAGCGCCGTCTTGTGGAACAGGGACCCGAACACCGGCGCCCGAAGCTTGAGCGAGTCCATCACCTCGCGACCGCGTTCGGTCTTCTTCCAGCGACGGAGGAAGAACCGCGCCGCGATCGCCCCGCCGAGGACGACGTACCAGTAGGTCTTGAAGGCCTTCGACATGAAGAGCAGGGTCCGGGTCGGGAGCGGGCAGCGTCCCGCCGAGCTGACCGTAGATCCCCTCGAACTGCGGGACGACGAACAGGAGCATCGCCGACATGATCAGGATCACGAGGGCGACGACCGCGACCGGGTAGGTCATCGCCGACTTGATCTTGCCGCGAAGCTGCACCTCGCGCTCGATCATCTCGGCCAGGCGCAGGAGGGTCGTGTCCAGCGACCCGCCGGTCTCCCCCGACCTGCACCATCGAGACGTACAGGTTGTTGAAGACGTGGTCGTGCTTGCCCATCGCCCCCGACAGCGACGACCCCTGCTCCACGTCGAGGCGGGTCTCGTTGAGGACCCGCGACAGCTCCTTGTTGTCGGTCTGATCCGCGAGGATCGCCGATCGCGCGGAGGATCGGCAGCCCCGAGTTCACCATCGTCGCGAACTGGCGCGAGAAGACGGCGATCTGCTTGAGCTTGACCTTCTTGCCGCCGAACTCGATCTGCCCGATGCCCTTCTTCTGGCGCTTGACGTCGAGCGGCGTGAACCCCTGCTCCCGCAGGCGGGCGAGGACGAGCGCCTCGCTGTCGGCGATCAGCGACCCGCTCGTGACGTTCCCGGCGCGGTCGCGAACCTTGTACTGGAAGGTATCTGGCATCTCAGCCTCCCATCAGCATCCCGCCCGACGAGCTCCCGTAGGAGCTGAGGGGCGTGTCGTAGCCGTCGGAGGAGCCGCTCGAGATCGAGCCGCCGAGGAGCCGCTGGAGCTCCTCGGGGTCGTGGCAGCGCTCGAAGGCGATCTGCTGCGAGATGGCGCCGCTCTTGATGTGCTGCGCGAGCGCCATGTCCATCGTCTGCATCCCGTAGCGGCCTCCCGCTTGCATCGAGGAGTAGATCTGGTGCGTCTTGCCCTCACGGATCAGGTTGCGCACCGCCGGGGTGCACACGAGCACCTCGACCGCGGCGGCACGTCCGTGACCGTCGACCGTCGGGACCAGCTGCTGCGTGACCACGCCCTGCAGGGTGGTCGACAGCTGGACCCGGACCTGCTGCTGCTGGTGGGGTGGGAACACGTCGATGATCCGGTCGATCGTCTGGGGGGCGTCCTGCGTGTGCAGCGTCGCGAAGACCAGGTGACCGGTTTCGGCCGCCGTGATCGCCGTTCCGATCGTCTCGAGGTCACGCATCTCACCGACCAGGATCACGTCGGGGTCCTGGCGAAGCACGTGCTTGAGCGCCTGCGCGAAACCGTGGGTGTCCGCGCCGACCTCCCGCTGGTTGACCACGCAGCCCTTGTGCCGATGGAGGAACTCGATGGGGTCCTCGACCGTCATGATGTGGCCGGCCCGCTCCCGGTTCACGATGTCGACCATCGCGGCGAGCGTCGTCGACTTCCCGGATCCGGTCGGACCGGTCACGACGACGAACCCGCGCTGGAACCGAGCGAGGTCCATGACGACGGAAGGCAAACCGAGCTCATCGACGTCCTTGATCTCGAACGGGATCACGCGGAAGACGGCGCCGACGGCGTCGCGCTGCTGGAACACGTTCACGCGGAAGCGAGACCGCCCGGGGAGCGAGTAGGACATGTCCAGCTCGAGCTCCTGTTCGAATCGCTCGCGGAGCTTCTGCGGCAAGATCGCGTAGACCATGCCCTGCAACGCCCGCGGCGTGAGCGGGGGGTACTCACCTGCAGCCTCGAGCTCCCCGTGGACACGCACCATCGGCGGGGAACCCGCCGTGAGGTGAAGGTCGGACCCTCCCTTCTCCAGGAGCGCACCGAGCAACTCGGGGACGGGGATCTGTACGTCCTCTTCCTCTTGGATCACTGAGCTCATCTCACTTCACCACCCTCGCGATCTCCTCGATCGACGTCATCCCTGCACGAACCTTGGCCAGACCGTCCTCGCGCAGGGTCTGCATCCCCTGGTCGATGGCGACCGTCCTGATGACATCGGCAGATGCGCGCTCCACCGTGAGCCTTTCGATCTCTTCACTTCGAAGCATCACTTCGTAGAGGCCGATCCGGCCCCGATAGCCGGTGCCGGAGCACGCCTTGCAGTCGTTCTTGGCGATCCGGAGGTCCGGCGCCCGGAAGACCTCCCCGATGTCGGCCAGGAGCTCCTCGGGGAAGCCGGCCGCCCGCAGTTCGGCCTCATCCGGCCGGTACGGCTGCTTGCACTTCTCGCACAGGATCCGGGCGAGACGCTGGGCCACCACCGCGTCGATCGCGGAGGCGACGAGGAACGTCTCGACGTCCATCTCCACCAGGCGGCTGATCGCCGAGGGGGCGTCGTTCGTGTGGAGCGAGGACAGCACCAGGTGGCCGGTCAGGGCGGCTTCGATCGCGATGGTCGCCGTCTCCTTGTCGCGGATCTCACCGATCAGCACGATGTCCGGGTCGGCGCGGAGGATCGAGCGCAGGGCCGAGGCGAAGGTGAGACCGGCCTTCGGGTTCACCTGGATCTGGTTGACGCCGGCCATGCGGTACTCGACCGGGTCCTCGACCGTGATGATGTTCTTGGATTCCTCGTTCAAGATGTTGAGCGTCGAGTACATCGTGGTCGACTTGCCCGAGCCCGTCGGCCCGGTCACCAGGATCGCGCCGTAGGGCTTCGAGAACGCGGTCGCGAACCGCGTGTACGAGTCCTGCATGAAGCCGAGCTCCTCGAGCGCCAGCAGCGCGTTGCTCTTGTCGAGCACGCGGATCACGACCTTCTCGCCGTGCACGGTCGGCAGCGTGGCGACACGGAGGTCGAGCTGCCTCGTGCCCACCTTCATCGAGATGCGACCGTCCTGCGGGACCCGCTTCTCGGCGATGTTGAGGTCCGCCATCACCTTCAGGCGCGAGATGAGCCCGCCCTGGAGGTTCTTCGGTTGGGGACGCATCGGCTCATGGAGCACGCCGTCGACCCGGAACCGGATCCTCACGTCGCGCTCCCCCGGCTCGATGTGGACGTCGGATGCGCGTTCGGCGACGGCCTGGGACATGATCGCGTTGACGAGCTTGACGATGGGCGCGTCCTCGAGCGCCGCTTCGAGATCGTGCTCCTCTCCCTCGCTCCCCTCGGCCGCCTCCGCCGCAAGCTGCTCCACGTGGGAATCGAGGCCGGCGTATTTCGCGATCGCCGCTTCGACGTCCGCGGAGGTGGCGACCACCGGCTGCACATCGCGGCCGGTGATGGTCCGGATGTCGTCCAGGGCGTAGACGTTCGCCGGATCGGACATCGCGACCAGCAACTTCCCGTCGCGGTCGCCGATGGGCAGCGCCCGGTATCGGCGCGCGAGGGCCTCGGGCAGCAGGGCGGTCGACGCGGGGTCGATCTGTGCGTCGGTCAGGTCGACGAACTCGAGGCCGACCTGCTCCGCGAGCGCGCGGACCAGGTCGGCCTCCTTGATCATGCCGAGATCGATCAGCACGCGGCCGAGCGCCTTCGGTGTCTTCTGATGCTCCTCGAGCGCGGTCTCGAGCTGTTCGGGCGTGATGAGGCCGAGCTCGATCAGGATCTGCCCGAGTTGCTTCGACTTCCGCTTGACGGTCGTCATCGCCGGTCCGTTCGGTCTAGGTCTGCCGCGCAGAGCACCCGCAAAGGGCGCTACCTGCTTGCTTCGTCATCCTCCTTGGGCACCTGAAGGAGGCCCGCGAACTCTTTGGCGAGCAGGATCCGGTCGACCTCCGACTCGTCCTCTCTCCTCTCGGCTCGCTCCGGCTCCTCCGTGCGATCCTCGTCCTGAGCACGAGCCGGGACCTCTTCCTCCGGGACCGGAGGCTCGCTCCCGACCTGCGCTCCCGGATCCGCGGGAGCGGGCTCTGCCTCCGCCGAGACCGGCGCTTCCGCCGGCGTGTCCTCTCGATCGACCGACCCTGTGGCCTGCGACGAGAGCTCCGACGGAACGGGTGCAGGCGCCGGGGCCACCGATCGCTCCTGCTTGTGCATGCTGATCCGGGGCTTGCCGGACGGCGCGGCGGGCGCCTCGGGCACCCGCAAGGTCTCCCGGTCCCGTGCCCTATCCTGCTCCCCCACCATCAGGGCTTGGTCGAGGAGATCGACGAGCACGCCGGGGCGCACCCCCGCGTCGGCGACCGCGAACGCCGCGTAACTGCCTCGGCGAACGAACGCCCACACCTGATCGGGGTATTCGACGTAGGAACGCTCCGGGTCCCCGACGGCGGCGAATCGCATCCAGGAAGCCCTGATGTGCGTCTCCGCCTCGCCCTCGGGATGGGCGCCGAGGATCATGCCGTCCCGGGACAGCATCAAACAACCGCGGACCCCGCCGATGCTCATCGAGACCCGCTGCGCGAGAGCCGAATAGTCGTTCATCCCTCCGAGAGGGCATCGACCGCCCTGGCGTGGCGCTTGAATCGAGGGACCGTTTACCGCTCCGCCATGGTGGCGAGGGCGGCGGCCGACATGACCTCGAGCGGCGCCGGCGTCCCCGTCCACAGCTCGAAGGACAGTGCGGCCTGCTCGAGCAGGTGGCCGAGCCCGCCGAACGTCGTTGCCCCCGCGGCTCGCGCTCGCCGCTGGAGATCGGTCGACGGCGGGTCGTAGAGGAGATCGATCACCAGGACGTCCGGACCGAGGTGCGGAAGGCTCGGGAGGACCTGTTCCGCATCGGAAGCACCGACGGGCGTCGCGTTGACCACGAGGTCGGCGACGAGCTCGCCGGTCTCGCCGGGTCGCACGAGGGCGACGGGGATCCCGAGCTCCTCGACCATGTTCACGAGGGGCGCGGCCCGGGCCTCGTCGCGGGCCGCCACCGTGAGCTGCGCCAGCCCCGCACGGGCGAGCGCGAGAGCGCAGGCCCGGGCGGCGCCGCCTGCTCCGTACACCAGTGCGGACCTGCCGGCGGGATCGAACCCGGCATCCCTCCGGAGGAATCGATCGAAGCCCGCGACGTCGGTGTTGTGTCCCTCGAGCTCGCCGCCGCGGACGGCGATCGTGTTCACCGCCCGAAGGAGGGTGGCATCCTCGGAGCACCGCTGGATGAGCTCGGCTGCCTCCGTCTTGTGCGGCATCGTCACGTTCGCCCCGCGGAACCCCAAGGGGACGAGCCCGATGAGTGCCGCACGCAGCCACTCCGGGCGGACGGGCAGCGGGACGTAGCTCCAGTCCAGGCCCGCCGCGGCGAAGGCGGCATTGTGGATCGCCGGGGAGAGGCTGTGCGACACCGGCCAACCGATGATCCCGACGACGTGGGTGCCGCCGCCGATCCGCACCTCAGCCGAGGCACTCATGCACGTTCCGGATGTGTTGCGCCTGCGTCAGCGCGAACTTGTGGTGACCGTCCGCGCCGCAGAGCACGTAATAGAGGAACCTCGTGTGCGCCGGCTCGAGGGCCGCCAGGAGCGACTCCGCGCCCGGACTCGCGATCGGTGTGGGCGGCAGCCCGGGATTGATCCGCGTGTTGTACGGGCTGTCGAACTCGAGGTCCGACGTCGACAACTCGCCGTCGGGAGTGGGGTCGTCGTAGAGGAGCGTCGCGTCGATGCCGAGCGCCATCCCCTTCTTCAGCCGGTTGTAGATCACGCCGGCGATCAACCGGCGGTCCCGGTCGACCCTGGCCTCCTCCTCGATCATCGATGCGATGGTCACGAGCTCGTACGGTGTCACGCCCAACGCTTTCGTTCGATCGAAGGGCAAGGACCCGGCCTCCTTGCCGAACTGCTCGAGGAGCGTGTGGGCCACGATCTCGGCGGAGAGACCCTTCTTCACGAACTCGTAGCTCTTCGGGAACAGGAACCCCTCCGGCGTCGCCGCCTTCTCGGGCAGGTAGGGCGGGAGCACGTACCGTCCGCTCAACGCCTCCTTCAGGAAGCGTTTCGCGGGGATCTTGAGGTCTCGTTGGACCTTCTCCGCGATCTGGGTGAGGCGGAGCCCCTCGGGGATCACCAGCTCGACGGTCGGCACCTTCGGAGGTTTGGCGGTGAGAACCGAGATCGCCGCGTCGAGCGTCATCCCGGTCGTGAGCTCGAACGAGCCGGTGCGGATCCGGTCCGCCTTCCCCGTTCCCCGCAGAAGCATGTTCCCGACGAAACCGCCGCACGGGATGACGCCTCGGGCGTGGAGGTCCTGGATCACCTCCTCCCCGGTCGCTCCCTCCACCACGGTCACGGTCACGGGCCGGCGGGAACCTTGCGCAGCCTCCCGGCACCGCCGGTAGTAGTTGGCTCCCCAGGCGCCGACCCCGATGACGCCGAGGAACAGCACGAGCGCGATCAGGAGGGACAGCCGGCGGGGGCGCCTGCCGCGCTCGGCCCGCCGGAAGCTCGGGTCCGCCGACATGAGGCGAGGATACCGGTCGTTCGGACTTCAGCTGTTGCGCTGCTGGCCGTCCAACCAGGACTGGAGGATCACGGCCGCCGCGGCGGCATCGACGACGCGGCGGCGCTCGCGGCCGCGGGTGCCCGCGGCCGCGAGCGCCCGCTCGGCCTCGACCGTGGAGAGGCGTTCGTCGTGGAGCTCGACGGAGACCTCGACGACGGTGCGGAGAGCCTCGGCGAACGACTCGGCGTGGGCCGCGCTCTCGCCTCGCTCTCCTCGCAGAGAGAGCGGGAGACCGAGCACGATCGAGCGTCGCGCCGCGTTCACGGACGAGGGCCGCCACGGCGAGGAGCTCGCCCGGTGGCTGCCCGACGTGGACCGTGCCGACGGGCACGGCCAGCCGCCGATCCGGATCGGAGATCGCCACCCCGATCCTCGCCTCGCCGAGATCGAGGCCCAGCACCGGCCCGGGGACCGGGTCGGGAAGCGGCGCGGTGCCGGTGTCCGGAGAGGAAGGGACGGACACTTCAGCCGGCCGAAAGGAGCTCCCGCGCCCGAGCGGGGATCCCGCCGAGCGCTTGGGTGATCGCGGAGGCGTCCCGCCCGCCCGCCATGGCGAGGATGTCCTTGCCTCCGGCCCCGCCGCCGATGACCCTCGCGGCCTCCTGGAGGAGCTCGGGCGCGGAAACCCCTCTCGCGACGGCTTCGGACGTGGACGCGGCCACGAGCTGCGCCTTGCCGTCGGCTCCTCCGCCCAGGACGACCGCGGCCGGTCGGCCCTGGAGGCGGTCGCGGACCTTCTGCGCGAGCTCACGCAGGCCGCTCGCGTCTTCCCCGGGTACCTCCGAGACGACGAGCGCCAGGCCGTCCACGTCCTCGGCACCCTCGGCGAGCGAAGCGACGATCGCGTCGCGATCGCCTTTCTGGAGCTTCCCCAGCTCGCTCCGCAAACGCTTGTTCTCCTCGATCACCTTCCGCGCGTGGTCGATCGCCGACCGCGGGTCGTTGCTCCCGATCGCGGCGACGAGGTCGTGGAGGAGGGCGCGTTCGGCGTTGATCTCGCGGAGCGCGTCGGGGCCGACCAACGCCTCGACGCGTCGCATCCCGGCCCCGATCGATCCTTCGTGCAGCAGCCTGATCACACCGATGTTCCCCGTGCGGACCACGTGCGTGCCGCCACAGAGCTCGCGGGAGTAGTCGCCGATCTCGACGACGCGGACGGTGTCGCCGTACTTCTCTCCGAAGAGCATCACGGCGCCCAGCCGTTTCGCCTCTTCCATCGAGGTCTCGAAGATGCTCGGCGCGTCGTCCCTCGCCAGGCGGCGGTTGGCGGTCAGCTCTGCTTCCTGGAGCTGGTCCTGCGCGACCGCCGACGGATGGGGGAAGTCGAACCGCAGACGGCCGGGCTCCACGAGCGACCCTGCCTGACGCGCGTGCTCCCCGAGCAGTTCGCGGAGCGTCGCGTGCACGACGTGGGTCGAGGTGTGCGCTCGAGCCGTCGCCTCCCGGCGTTCGGCGTCGACCTCGGCGTGCGCCTCCTCGCCCGGCCGGACCTCGCCCGCCTCGACCACGCCCGCTTGGACGATCGAGCGGTCGCCCGCGGGGATGGTGTCGATCACTCGGATGACGCCCGAAGGGGTGCGGATCAGCCCTCGGTCCCCGACCTGCCCCCCGCCCTCCGCGTAGAACGGGGTCCGGTCGAGGAAGACCCGGACCTCCTCGCCCTCCTCGGCACCCTGCAGCTCACGGAACTCCGGATCCAGCAGCGACACGATCGTCCCGTCGGCGTCGAGGTGGTCGTAGCCGACGAACGTCGAGGGGGGGGCCGCGCCCGCGTCCAGACCGATCGGCATCTTCCTCGCGGCGTCGCGGGCACGGCCCCGCTGCTCCTCGAGCAACTCGGCGAACCGGTCGCCGTCGACCGTGAGCCCCGCCTCGGCGGCGAGCTCCTCGGTGAGCTGCACCGGGAACCCGAACGTGTCCGAGAGCTTGAATGCGTCCTCCCCGCTGATGCGGCCTCCGTCGGCCCGATCCCTCGCCTCTTCGAACAGCACCAGCCCCTGTCGGAGCGTGACGGCGAACCGCTCTTCCTCCGAGCCCGCCACCTGCCGAACGAGTGCCTCGTTGTCCCGGAGCTCCGGGTAGGCCACGCCGAAGCGATCCACCACGACGTCGATGATCGGCTCCATCACCGAGCGTTCGATGCCCAGGCGCCGCGCGTGTGAGACGACGCGGCGGAGCATCCTCCGAAGGATGTAGCCGCGTCCCTGGTTCGAGGGCTGGACGCCGTCCGCGATCAGGAACGTCGTGGCGCGACCGTGCTCGGCGATCACCTTCAACGAGACGTCGTCCCGCTGGTCCCGTCCGTGGGTCCGGCCGGAGAGCGACTCGGCGACCTCCAGCATCGGCCGGAGCAGGTCCGTCTCGAACACGTTCTCGACCCCCTGCAGGATCATCGCGACACGCTCGAGGGACGAACCGGTGTCGACGTTCTTCGCGGGGAGCGGGCCCGTGACCCGGAGCTCCTGATCGACGCGATCTTGGATGAAGACCAGGTTCCAGATCTCCAGGAACCGTTCCTCGTCGACGTCCGGTCCACCCTCCGGTCCGTACTTCGATCCGCGATCGACGAAGATCTCGCTGCACGGGCCTCCCGGACCGGCCGCATGCGTGTGCCAATAGTTCGCGAGCTCACCGGTCACGTCCACCATCCCGCGACGCACGATCCGTTCCGGCGCGAGGCCCACACCGTCGACCCACCCCTGAACGGCCTCCTCATCCTGCTCGAACACCGTGACCCACAGCAGGTCGTGGTCGATGCCGTATCCCTCCGTCACCAGCTCGTGCGCCCATCGGATCGCGTCCGCCTTGAAGTAGTCGCCGAAGGAGAAGTTCCCGAGCATCTCGAAGAACGTCTCGTGCCGAGCGTCGCGACCCACGTTCTCGATGTCGTTCGTGCGCATCACCTTCTGCACCGTGACGGCACGCGGGTAGTCCGGCTCGGCCTGTCCGAGGAAGATCGGGATGAACTGGTTCATCCCGGCGTTCGTGAGGAGCAGACCCGACTCAGGAGGCGGGATCAGCGACGAGCTCGGGACACGCTTGTGTTCGCGTTCCTCGAAGAACGACAGGAACTGCTCGCGGATCCGATCCCCCTCCACGACCGGAGTCTACCGAGGGGTCTTCCGCCTCTCAGGCAGCGGTGTGTTCGTCGGGATCCGGCTCCTGCGCCGGCGGCTCCATCTCCGCGCGCAGCTCGCGTTCCCGCTCCTGCATCGCCCGCTTGCCCTCCTCGATCGACTCCGCCACGAGCTTCGAGAGGTCCATCAGCCCGCCTCGTGCCTCCCGCGCCAGGGTCGCGGGCTTCACCTTGTTCGCCTGGCGCTTGGCCCACCGCGAGGTGAGGACGGCGCCGGTCACGCCGGCGCCCAGCCCGAGCGCGACCCAGAAGCCCCGCCGCATGTCAGGGCGCCGTCGCGCCCGGTGCCGGCGGCGATGTCTTCGACTTCTTCTTGCCGAACGACTCGGCGGCCTTCTTCACGCCGGCACCGACGCTGATGAACTTCATGATCGGGCTCGCGGTGGCGTGCTCGATCAGGCCCGTGAGCCGCTCCACCCTCCCGACGATGCCGCCCACGGAGTCGAGGACGTTCCCGAGCCGATCGAGGTGGCCGTTCGTCCGCTCGACGGAACCCTTGATCTCCCGGAGCAGCGGGACGGTCTCCTCGCGCATCGCGTCGACCGTGATGCGGGTCGCCTCGAGTACCCGGAACGTGTTCAGGAGCACGAGGCAGAGGAACAGGACCAGCAGTCCCCAGAACGCGGCCAGGACGATGAGAGCGGTCTCGCCGCCGGTCAGAGCCAGGAGCGTCATCCGTTACCTCCGTGTTCTTTGGCCGTGGGTGGACGTTCGGCCCAGCATACCCACGCCATCGGAGACGCTTCAGTCGTCGGCAGGCTCCTCCCCGGGCTCCTCGATCGGCGCGCCGGTCCCGGGCTCCACCTCGACCTCCTCGCCCTGGCCGGAGGGTTCGTAGTACGAGGTGTCTTCGAACCGCTCGGGCCGGTATCGCTGCTCGACATGGTGGCCCTCGAAGTCGTGGGGATACTCGTAGCCTTCGCCGTGCCCGAGCTTGGCGGCACCCGCGTAGTGCGCGTCGCGCAGGTGCGCCGGGACGGGGTCGGTCGAGTCCGCGTCCACCATCGCCTTGTCCAAGGCGTCGATCACCGAGTTCGACTTGGGCGCCCGCGCGAGGTACAGGGCCGCCTCCGCGAGATTGAACCTCGCCTCGGGCATGCCGACGTGCTCCAGGGCGTGCGCGGCGGCGACCGCGACCGGCATCGCCATCGGATCGGCGAGCCCGACGTCCTCGGACGCGAAGATCACCATGCGTCGCACCATGAACCGCGGATCCTCGCCCGCATGGATCATCCGGCCCAGCCAGAACAGCGTCGCATCGGGGTCGGAGCCCCGCATGCTCTTGATGAACGCGGAGACCACGTCGAAGTGGTTGTCGCCGCGGTCGTACGCGACGATCCGCTTCTGGACCGCGTCGGCCACCCGCGCTCCGTCGATCACGGTCTCGCCCGCGTCGGCGAGGAGGACGGCGGCCTCGAGCGCGGTGAGCGCTGCCCGGGCATCCCCCGCGGAGAGCTCGACGAGGTGATCCAGCGCGTCGTCCGTCAGCGAAACGCCGAGCGCGCCCATCCCGCGCTCGGCGTCGATGACGGCGAGCTCGAGGAGGACTCGGATCTCATCGGGCTCCAGCGGCTCGAGACGGAGGAGGAGACACCTCGAGATCAGCGGTCCGACGAGGCTGTGGTACGGGTTCTCGGTCGTCGCGCCGATCAGCGTGATCGAGCCGTCTTCGATCGCGGGCAGGAGGATCTCCTGTTGTGCCTTGTTCCAACGGTGGACCTCGTCCACGAACAGGACCGTTCGGAACAGCGTCGTCTTGGAGTGGTCCATGACGCGCCGCGCGTCCGAGACGCCGGAGCTCACCGCGGAGAGCTGCTGGAAGTCGGCTCCCACCGCGACGGCGAGCAGGTGGGCGAGGGTGGTCTTCCCGGTGCCCGGCGGGCCCCACAGGATCACGGAGGGAAGGTGCCCGCCGTCGATGAGCTTGGTGAGCGGCTTCCCTTCCCCGAGCAGATGGTGATGCCCGACGAACTCCTTGAAGTTGCGCGGGCGCATACGCGTCGCGAGTGGTCGATCCATACGAGGATTCCTTTCCGACGATCCGAGTGCTCGGCTCCGTCAAGCCGAAACCAGGATGATAGGCCCTCATCTCCCCCGAAGGAACCGTCGGGAGTCCTAGGGCGGAGTGCCGGTGAACCTCGAGACGCCGGACCGCGACGTCAAGACAGACTGCGCTGCAAGGTCAGCCGTCGTAGCGGCGGAGGATCCGCTGCGGCGTGATCCGGTAGATGACCCGCTCTTGCCCCGGCGTGTACGTCCACGCCTCGCCGTCGTGATACCGCCGGTTGAGCGCGTCGATGTGCGCCTCCGCCTCGGGGCCGGTCACGAACTCCTCCACGATGCCGTCGACCCGGAGCCACCGATATGGGTCCCGTTCGTCGTGGAGGCTCACGGACACCCGCGGGTCGCGGCGCACGTACCGGTCCTTCACCCTGCCGACCGCGGTGTTGACGAGCACGTGGCCGTCGGCCGCGTCGATCCACGTGACGGTGGCGTGGGCAGTCCCGTCCGGTCGGATCACGGCGAGATGGGCGAAGTTCTTCCCCTTGAGCAACTCGACGTCTTCGTCGTTCAGGCTCGTCATCCCGACTCCTTCTCCACAGAGGCCTCCTCTGCTTTCGGCGCGATCACCCGGAGCCCGAGCTCCCGGAGCTGCGCCTCGTCGACGGGCGCGGGCGCGCCCGTCAGCGGGTCGGCACCGGACTGCGCCTTCGGGAACGCGGTGACGTCACGGATCGCATCCTTCCCGGCCATCAGCATCACGATCCGGTCCAGGCCCATCGCGATCCCACCGTGCGGCGGCGCGCCGTAGCGGAACGCTCGGATCAGGTGGCCGAACTTCTCCTCGATCTCCGGTTCGGAGAGACCGAGCACCTCGAACACCTTCCGTTGGATCTCGGGGCGATGGATCCGGATGCTGCCCCCACCGACCTCGAATCCGTTCAGGACGAGGTCGTAGGCCTTGGCTTTGGCCGTCTTGGGATCCAGGTCATCGGTCGCGGGCGCCGAGAAGGGGTGATGGTTCGCGACCCACTTGCCTTCCTCCTCGCTCCAATCGAACAAGGGAGGGTCCGTGTACCAGACGTATCGCCACTGGCCCTCGGGGATCAACTCGAGGTGGTCCGCCAGATGCCGCCGCACCCCATCGAGAGCGACGTACACGCGGTCGGTCTGGTCCGCCACGATGCAGACGAGGTCACCCTCCGAGGCGCCGGTCGCCCGGAGCACGCCGTCGATCTCCTCCTTCGACAGGTGCTTCTCGACCGGCGAACGAACCCCGTCGGCCTGAACGACCATCCAGACGAGCCCGGCCGCACCTCGCCCTTTGGCGTCCTGAACGAGCTGGTCGAGCTCCTTGCGCGAGAGTTGTCCGCCCCCCGGGGCGGCGAGCCCCTTGATCGCGCCGTCGTCGGAGGCGAGGACCGATGCGAAGGCGTTGAAGCCCGTCCCTTCGAACACAGATCCGAGATCGGCCAGCTCCATCCCATAGCGGAGGTCGGGCTTGTCGGTCCCGAACCGGGCGAGCATCTCGTCGTACGGGATCCGCGGGAACGGCGTGGGCACCTCCACGCCATGGATCTCCCGGACGTACCGCGCGTAGAGCGGCTCGATGACGGCGAAGACGTCCTCCTGGTCGGCGAACGACATCTCGACGTCGAGCTGCGTGAACTCGAAGCTCCGGTCGGCGCGCGGCGCCTCATCCCGGAGACACCGGACGATCTGGTAGTAGCGGTCCTGCCCCGCCACCATCAGGAGCTGCTTCAGCTGCTGCGGCGACTGCGGCAACGCGTAGAAGCTCCCCGGCCACAGGCGGGAGGGAACGAGGAAGTCGCGCGCGCCCTCCGGCGTCGAGCGGGTGAGCATCGGCGTCTCGACCTCGAGGAAGCCGAGGGACTCCATGTGGTCACGCGTGATCGCGTTCATCCGATGCCGGATGCGAAGGATCGACGTCATCTCGGGTCGACGAAGATCGAGATAGCGGAAACGGAGGCGGAGCTCCTCTCCCGCCTCGACCCGGTCCTCGATCGGGAACGGGGGTGTCTCCGCCTCCGAGAGCACCTCGAGCGACGCGGCGGCGACCTCGACCTCGCCCGTCGGGAGCTGGAGGTTCGCCATCCCTTCGGGGCGCGCACGAACGGCGCCTGAGACCCTCACCACGTCCTCGGAGCCCAGGTGTTGCGCGACCGCGTGGGCGTCCGCCGCCTCCTCGGGATGGAACACCACCTGGACGACGCCCTCCCGATCGCGCAGGTCGATGAACGTGACGCCGCCGTGGTCCCTACGGCTGGCGACCCAGCCGCAGAGGACCACCGCGGCGTCCACGTGCTCGGCGGTGAGCTCCCCGCACGCGTGGGTGCGCATCGCCGTTCGATAGACGCTCTCCGTCATCCGGCTTCCGCCTCGCCGACGAGCCCGGCGACGAAGGCGTCGGCCGCCACGTCGTCCTGCTGCCCGTCCTCCAGCCGACGAAGGGTCACGGTGCCGGCCTCGAGCTCGCGATCCCCGACGATCGCCGCGTACACGGCCCCGGCGCGGTCGGCCATCTTGAGCTGCGCCTTGAGCGGCCGGTCCTCGAAGGAGGTGTCCGAGGCGACGCCGGCCGCGCGGAGCTCACGCACGAGTTCCGGCGCCCGCGCGCGGCCGGCGTCGCCGACCCCCACCACGAACACCGTGAGCCCCGGCTCTTCGGGCGGCGTGAGCCCCTCCTGGTCGATCGCCATCAGCACCCGTTCGAGTCCCATCCCGAACCCGACGCCGGGCACGTGCGGCCCGCCGAGCACCTCGGCCAGCCCGTCGTAGCGGCCCCCGCCGAAGAGCGTCGCCTGCTGCGGCGACAGCCCGGGGCTCACGAACTCGAACGCCGTCCGGGTGTAGTAGTCGAGCCCTCGCACCAGCGTGGGCTCGATCGCCCACGAGAGCCCCGCGTCCTTCAGCCCGGCCTGCACGCCCTCGAAGTGCGCGCGACACGGATCGCACAACCGATCGATGATCTTCGGGGCCTCCTTCGCGACGGCGCGGCACGCGTCGTCCTTGCAGTCCAGAACCCGGAGCGGGTTGTCCTCGAAGCGATCGCGGTGCTCGTCGGTCAAGCGATCCCGGTTGGCTCGGAGGAACGCGATCAGCTCCTCACGGTAGGCGGGCCGGCAGACCTCGTCGCCGATCGAGTTCAGCTGCAGCTCGATCCGGGCGAGGCCGAGCGCCCGCAGGAACGCGTCGCCGACGGCGATCACCTCGGCATCCGCGCCGGGATCCTCGGTGCCGAACACCTCGATGCCGAACTGGCGATGCTCGCGGTAGCGACCCTCCTGCGGGCGCGCGTACCGATACATCCGCGTCAGGTAGTACGCCTTGAACGGCGAGGGCTGCGCTTGCATGTCCGCGAGATACGCGCGCATCACCGGCGCCGTCCCCTCCGGGCGGAGCGTGAGCGAGCGACCCTTCCGATCCTCGAACGTGTACATCTCCTTCGTGACGACGTCGCTCGTCTCGCCCGAGGTGCGCGAGAAGAGCTCCGTGGCCTCGAACCCGGGCGTCTCGACGTACCGGTAGCCGTACAGGCGGGCGAGCGCGGCGGCGCGGTCGTAGAGCGCGCGCATCCGGCTCCCCGTCGGCGGGAGCAGATCCAGCGTGCCCCGAGGTGGCCGCAGCTCCATCAGGCGAGATCCGCCAGGAACGGGTTCGAGGCGCGCTCGCGCCCAACGGTCGTGCGCGCGCCGTGGCCGGGAAGCACCTCGGCGTCGTCGTCCAGGCTCGAGGAACCACTGGAGGCTCCGTCGCATCGCCGGGGGTGAGGAGTTCGGGAAATCCGAGCGCCCGATCGAACCCGCGAAGACGAGGTCGCCGGAGAACACGGTGGCGTCGGTCACGAAGCAGCAGTGACCGGGCGTGTGTCCGGGCGTGTGCTGAACGCCGATCGTGAACCCCGCGAACGCGAGCATCCTCGCCGCCGACGAGCCGACGGAGATCCTTCACGGGTGTGAGCGGGTTCTCGAAGCCCGACCCCCACGCCTCGAGGTCATCGAACGCGACGGCGTCGTCCTGGTGGATGAAGACCGGAACGTCCTCACCCGCGAAATCGCCTGCGGCGTAGGCATGATCGATGTGGGCGTGCGTGAGCAGGACGGCAGCGGGCCGCTTCCCCGCACGCTCGAGCAGCGACCGAACCTCCTGCGGCTCGAAGCCGGGATCGACGACCACCGCGTCCTCGCTTCCGTCGGCGGCGAGCAGCCAGCAGTTCGTGCCGAATGGGTTCCGATCGAAGACGTCCAGGTACATCTCGCGGCATCGTACCGGGCGACCCGACGCGGCCGACGCCCAGCCGTACCCCGGGACCGATGGAACGACCCCTGTGCTCTACGACGAGCCAGCCATCGGGACACACCCGCGGTCGCCGACCTGGTGGAACAGGCCTAGCGCCGTCGACCCGAGCGTGCGGTCGGGGCGGCCTACATCGAGCTGAGCGACCGTCCCTCCAGGACCAGCGTGAACGGACCCTCGTTCAGCAGCTCCACATCCATCACGGCCCCGAACACCCCGCGCGAGACACGCGCGCCGTGTGACTCGAGCGCTTCGGCCAGCGCCTCGACGCGAAGCGCGGCGATCTCGGGGTCCTCCGCATCGCCCCAGGACGGCCGCCGGCCCTTCCGGAGGTTCGCGTACAGCGTGAACTGCGGGACGACGAGGATCTCTCCGTCCACGCCGGCGAGCGGCAGATTGGTCATGCCCTGGTAGTCGGAGAACAGCCGGAGGTTCACGATCTTCTCCGCCATCCGCTCGGGCTCGTCGGCCGGATCACC
>CAVTTD010000023.1:0-42135 GCA_963737525.1 uncultured Actinomycetota bacterium | reverse complement strand
CTGGTGGTACGGCTGGTTCGGCGCTCCATTCGCCCGTGGGCGACAACCTCAACGAGGTCATCGTCAAGGGCGGCATCGACGTGCCGACCGTGAACCCGGCGCTGACGTTCGACGCGGCTTGGGACCTGGAGACGACGTTCGACTTCGGGTACGCCCAGGTGACGACGGACGGCGGCGAGACGTACACCAGCCTCCAGTGCACGGACACGGTGGACGACACGGCGGGCGATAACGTCGGACCGGGCTTCGGTCAGGGGTTCAACGGCGAGAACGCCACGCCGCTGTTCGCGCCGCAGACCTGCGACCTCTCCGCATACGCCGGCCAGACCGTGGGGATCGCGTTCCGCGTCTTCAACGACGGGGGCGTGCACTTCGAGGGGTTCTGGGTGGACAACGTCGCGATCGAGCGGCACCGAGATCTCCGACGGAAGCACGCTCGCCGGCTGGCAATCCGCCACGGAGTTCAACCCGGTCGAGGTCGAGGGCTACACGGTGCAACTGGTGGCCTACGACTCGGCAGGAGGCGGTGAGGCACACCTGTTCAGCCTGCCCTCAGCCTGGGGCCCGACGGCAACTTCCACGGCTCGCTGAGTAGCCCCGACGTGGCCGCCGCGATCGGAACCACCGCCGACGTGGTGGCGGCGATCGTCACCTACCACGACGGCACCCAGCTGGTGACGCAGTACGCGCCGTACAAGCTGACCGTGAACGGCGTGGTGCAGCCCGGAGGGTAGGAGCTACCCTCCATCCATCGCAGTGCCAGGGGCGGCCCGGAAGGGCCGCCCCTGGCATGTCCGGCGCCCGTGACATGGGAGGATGGGGTGGGAGACGCAAGGAGGCTGCGCACGCGATGACCGGCACCCGCACGGAGACCGACTCGCTCGGGGCCGTGGAGGTCCCGGCCGACCGCTACTGGGGGGCCCAGACCCAGCGATCGCTGCTCCATTTCTCGATCGGGGACCCGGCGGCCGATCGGATGCCGATGGAGGTCGTCCGCGGACTGGCGCTGCTCAAGAAGGCTGCCGCGATGGTCAACGCCGAGCGCGGCCTGCTCGACCGGAAGCTCGCCGACCTGATCGTCGCGGCCGCCGACGAGATCCTCGACGGCGGCCTCGACGATCACTTCCCGCTGTTCGTGTGGCAGACGGGCTCCGGCACGCAGTCCAACATGAACGTGAACGAGGTCATCTCGAACCGCGCGATCGAGATGGCCGGCGGCGAGCTCGGCTCCAAGGTGCCCGTTCACCCGAACGACCACGTCAACATGTCCCAGTCGTCGAACGACACGTTCCCCACCGCGATGCACATCGCCGCCGCCGAGCAGCTCCTCGACCGGGTCCTTCCCGCCGTCCGGGCGCTCCGCGACGCCCTCGACGAGAGAGCCGCCGCCTGGGCGGACATCGTCAAGATCGGGAGGACGCACCTGCAGGACGCCGTCCCGCTCACGCTCGGGCAGGAGTTCTCGGGCTACGTCGCGCAGCTCGACGACGACGTCGAGCGGATCGAGCAGACGCTCCCCCACCTGTACGAGCTCGCGATCGGCGGCACGGCGGTCGGTACGGGCCTGAACGCGCCCGAGCGCTTCGGCGAGGAGTGCGCGAGGAAGATCGCGGAGCTCAGCGGTCGGCCGTTCGTCCAAGCGCCCAACCTGTTCGCAGCTCTGGCCGCCAACGACGCGATCGTCCACGCGAGCGGAGCGCTCGCGACCCTCGCCGCATCGCTCATGAAGATCGCGAACGACATCCGGTGGCTCGGGTCGGGCCCACGCGCCGGGATCGGCGAGCTGCTCCTCCCGGAGAACGAGCCCGGCTCCTCCATCATGCCGGGGAAGGTGAACCCGACCCAGAGCGAGGCGATGACGATGGTCGTGACGCAGGTGTTCGGCAACGACACCGCGATCAAGATCGCCGGCTCGCAGGGGAACTTCGAGCTGAACGTCTTCAAGCCCGTGATGATCCGCAACCTGCTCCATTCGACCCGGCTGCTCGCCGATGTCTGCGGCACCTTCCGCGAGTTCTGCGTCGAAGGGCTGGAGCCGAACCGGGAGCGGATCGAGGAGCTCGTGCACCGCTCGCTGATGCTCGTGACCGCCCTCGCGCCGAAGATCGGCTACGACAAGGCGGCGGAGATCGCCAAGAAGGCCCACCGGGAGGCGACGACGCTCAAGGAGGCCGCTCTCACGCTCGGATACCTCACGGAAGAGGAATACGACGATATCGTCGTCCCGGAGAAGATGGTCTGACCTGCAGTGGTAGGCCAACTGGAGACGGGCAGGATTCCGAAAGCCAACGGAACGCTCCCCGACGTACCCTTTCCGGGAAGACGATGAGGGCCGCATGACGGTGACCGCTGACGGGCTCCCGAGCCCGCACCTCCAACGGAAGATCAACGAGGTCCAGCTCTTCCTTGCCCAGAATCTGGCCTACGACGTCGACCTGAACGCGATCGCGGCCCACGCCGCCCTCAGCCCGTACTACTTCACCCGGCAGTTCACGGCGATGGTGGGCACGCCTCCCTACCGGTACCTCATCACGCTGCGGATCCAGCGGGCGGCCGAGCTGCTCCGCGAGTCGGACCTCACCGTCACCCAGATCCTCCATCGGGTCGGGTTCCACAGCCCGAGCCACTTCACCACGACGTTCCGGCGACACATGGGGATGAGCCCGACCGCCTATCGCCGGCGCTACGACTTCGAGCGGAACGTGAATCGGTTCAGTCGCGCCGTCGACCCGCTGGTGCACCAGCCGAACCCGCGCCTCACCAGGTAGAAGAGCGCGGACCCCGCGCGACCGGATCGAAGATCCGGGTCGCGGCGGGGTCCGAGACGATCGCGCGTTCCGTGGGCGTCAGAACAGCCACATGAGGACGGCGATCAATCCGATCACAGCCAGGATGGTCCAGATCATCTTTGGTCACCTCCCCTTGTCGAGTAGCTCTCAACGCCGATACCCGACGGGGGTGGAGTTCACACATCACGTCACGGAGTCATCCCACAGGCCCGCGCGAGGCTCCCGGTGATGGTCCTAGCAGTCCCGGTTGGCGCGGATGCAGTTCTGGATCAGGTTCTTCAGAGCCGTCTGATTCCACGCGTTGAAGAAGTCCGCGTGCAAGGTGTAGAAGGGCCCGCTCGAGAGCCTGACGCCGCTCCCACTTCGGACGGGGAAGACGATCGAGATCGTGAGCTCGGGCACCGGTACCGGATGCGCCCTCGGGCAGCCACGCCGTCCGCCGCCGAGCCGGGTCGCGTACGCCATGTGGGACTTGTGGTTGAGGCTGTCCTTCCTCTTCCCGTCCCAGCAGGACGGGAAGTGGATGAGCGCCTTGATGTGTCCACCGATACCGCAATCGTGGATCGTCGCCCAGCCGGTGCTGCTGCCCTGACACGCCCATGCCACGATCCTCGTGCTCTGCGTGCGCATCGCATGGGCGTTGCCGGCGATGATCTTCAGGCCCGGTGGGAACGCCCTGATCGCACTCAGGGTGTGGTGCACGCCGCGATAGTAGAAGTTGCCCGCGATGGCTCGAACGACGTTCCCGTTGTGAAGCACCGCGGGCATCCAGTAGGCGGCCTTGTCGCCCCTGTGGTTGCACGTGGTTCTCGCCCGACGAAGCGAGAGCCACGTCGAGTCCGCGTTGGTGGACGTGTTGCCGAAGAATTCATGCAGATGACCCATCCCCATCTCGGGATGAACGATCGGATCGGCCATCCCGAGATGGTGGAAGTCGCATTCGACATGGAAGCCGGCGCTCGCGAAGGCGGGCGCTGCCGACAACGGCACGATCGTGGCGGCTATCGCGACGATGAAGAGCAGCGCCGAGGAACGGCGTCGGCGCACGGGGAAACGGAGATCCGACCGCATGTGCGGACAACCCTTCGCCATCTCGGCGCGCTTGTCAAAGGGGAATCTGACCGAGATGGTCGCATCGCCCATCGGCAGGACACCGTCGCTCAGCTACGCTGCCACGCAATGGAGCCGACGCAGGAGTCACGAGGTTCCTCGACCGAACCCATGTTCGTGCCGACGTTCGACATCGAGGACTGGTTCCACGCCGAGAACGTTCGCGCGAGCCTCCCCACCTCCGATCCCGACTCGCTCGAAGCCAGGTTGGAGCCCAACGCGCACGCCTTGCTCGACATCCTCGCGGACGCCGACGTGCGGTCGACCATGTTCGTGCTGGGATGGGTCGCGGAGCGATACCCGGCGGTCGTCCGGCGCATCGTGGCGGACGGGCATGAAGTCGCGAGTCATACGCACCTCCATCGCAACCTGAACCAGCTCTCGCGGGATGAGGTCGTCCGTGAGCTCGCACAGGCGAAGGACGCGCTCGAGCAGGTGACGGGGCGTGCCGTCCGAGGCGTGCGCGCACCGAACTTCTCCGTGAGCGACGACGTGCTCGACGTCCTCGCCGAGGCCGGCTACTGGTACGACTCGAGCTACTTCGGGTTCGCCCAGCACGATCGATACGGACGGATCTCCGCGACGATCGACGCGCACGCTCCCGTCGTGGAGATCCGTCCGGGGCTGCTGGAGATCCAGATGACACGCGTGCCCATCGGCCCGCTGATGGTCCCCTGGGCGGGCGGAGCGTACTTCCGGCTGATCCCCTACCCGGTCTTCCGGCGCGGCGTCGCGAGACAGCTTCGATCCACGTCCTGGTTCACGTTCTACCTTCATCCCTGGGAGCTGGATGCCGAGGAGACGGCACCGCCCGGGATGGCTCGATCCCTCCGGTTCCGCGCCTACACGGGCCGGCGCCGCGTGAAGCGCGACCTTCGTCGACTCATCGGGGAGTTCGGCTCTTCCCGGATCGACGAGGCGCTGACGAGCCGGGGCCATGCAGCGCCCGACGAACGATAGGGAGGACCAGCCTCAGGTCAACGACCGCGGAACAGGACACCGATCGTCCGAGCGATGATCACGAGATCTCGCCACAGGGACCAGTTCTCGATGTAGTAGTTGTCCAAGCGGGCACGCTGCGGAACGCTGTCGAGGCCCCGGCTCCGGCCGTTGATCTGGGCCCAGCCCGTGATGCCGCCGACCACCCGGTGCCGATCGTCGTAGCGGGAAACCGTCTCCATGAACTGACCGGTGTAGTGGGGCCGCTCCGGGCGTGGTCCCACCAGCGACATCTCGCCCCGGAGGACGTTGAGCAGCTGTGGCACCTCGTCCAAGCTCGTGCGGCGGAGGAGATGGCCGACGGCCGTCACCCGATCGCCGTCCTTCTCCGACAACCAGGTCGTATCGGAATCCTCGTTCTCGAACATCGTCCTGAACTTCACGATCTCGAAGACCTGGCCGTTCAGCCCCACTCGCTTCTGTCGGAACAGGATCGGACCGGGACTGGACAGCCGCACCGCGAGCGCCAGGACGGCGAGCAGGGGAAGGCTCAGCAGAAGCAGGAGCGACGCGGCGACGATGTCGAAGACTCGTTTCTGGAGCTTCGCGGCCGGGCGAAGGGCCGGCCGTCGGAGATGGAACAGGGGGATGCCGTCGATGTCGTCCACGGCCGCTCCCTGGGGAACGCCGCTCAGCTCGAAGAAGCGCGGAACGACGTGGATCTCCGCCGGCACCCGCTCGTTCGCGCGAAGGATCGTGACGAGCTCCTGGTCCTGCATCTCGCCGAACGCGACGAGCACGCGCCTCACCTCGTGTTCATGGATCACCCGTTGGAGGTCGCCGGCTCGACCGAGGCACGGAAGCCGAAGGCTCCCCCCTCTCGGCCGTCCGAGGAACCCGATGGGGTGCAAGCCCGTAGTCCCGATGTTCCTCGAGGGCCTCCGCCAGCCCGACGGCGAGCTCCCCGTCGCCGACGATGAGGGTTCGCTCCGACACGACGCCGCGTGCCTTCGCGGCCCGCTCCAGCGCGTAGGCGGCACCCCGCCCCAGGAAGACCGCGGCCGCGCCGACGAGCCCGACCTTCGTGAGGTCGTGGAGACTCCCTCCGAGGAGTTCGATCTTCGCGAGCTCGGAGGCCGATCCCACGGACAGGAGGACGAGGAATGACACCGACACGCGACCGAGCAGCCATCCGGCCTCGTCCCCCAGACGTGGGGTGATACGGAACTTCCGAGACGTGTCGCCGTTGAGGATCAGGAACGTGACCACCCCGTAGGCGATCGACACCACGTGGAAGCCCAGCACGGCCGAGACCCCGAGCAGCATCAGGGCGTCGGCGGCCGGCAACAGACTCGACAACGGGGGGCGGGATCGGAGCGCCCGGGGGGTCGAGAACGTGATCTCGAGAGGCTCTTGGAGGGTCATGGGTTCACGCGCCTCCGCGCGGTTCGAGCGGTAACTTCCCGTCACCCACGGCGCCCATCCCTCCCAGCACCATCTGAGTACGAGTGTGACAAGAGCGTTAGGCCCAGCACATGCGCGGTTCGCCGTACGAAACGTACCGAGAGCACGCGAGTTGAACGGCGCCCCAGGCGGTGTCGAGCGTGGTCGACGGTCAGGTCTTGAGGAGCGATGCGTCGTCGGCGATGAAGCACGTGCCGGGGGCCCCGGACGCCGGAGGCATGAGTCCCCAGAAATCGAGGGTCGAGGTCCCTGGAGCCGTCGGTGTGTAGGAGATCGTGTACTGCTGCCAGTCCGTGGTCAGTGGGCGTTCGACGCTCTTCGACCCGATCTCGGTGGTTCCGTTGAACTCCTTCAGCACGAGCCTGAACACGCCACCCGCCGTCTCGCCTCGCACCCAGATGCTCGCGGTGTAGACGCCCGCCGAGGTGGTCGGCACCGAGTTCGGCTGATCGTTCAGGACGCACCGCTGGTTGGTGGCCGACCCGTTGGTCAGGAGCGCGGCCCCGCTGCTGCCGTTGCGGCCGGGCGTCGTCCTGCTCAGCGTGACGCCCGACCCGGAGGTCGCGGTCCCCCACCCGGACGTGTCCGTCTCGAACCCGGGGTTCCCGATGAGGTTGGTCGGAGGCGGCGGTGGCTGCCCCACGTTGATGGTGGCTTGCTCCGTATCGGAACCCGCGGTGTTCGTCGCCGTGAGAACGACGGTGTAGACACCCGGCGTCGTGTAGGTGTGCGAGGGCGTCGAGCTCGTATCGACGGCACTCCCGTCACCGAAGTTCCACGACGGGCTCGGCGTCGGATCGCCGGTCGACGTGTCGGCGAAGTTGACCGTCAGCGGCGCGGCCCCCGAGGTCGGGGATGCGGTGAAGTGAGCCGTCGGCGCCGTCGCCGCCGGCGATGTGACGCTGTAGACGAACACCGCGTACTTCAGCGGGTCGCCGCTCGAGCGTCCGTCGTATCCGTCGAGCACGAAGAACTGATCCCCGATCAGGTCGACGGCCCGGCTGTCGCGAACGCCCGACGGCCGCAGGTCGAAGTTCCAGCCGGGGAGGATCGTCTTCGTGGCCCACTTCACGCGGATGAGCCGCTGCTGGTTCGTGACGGCGAAGAGGTCCGCGCCGTCGTCGGAGAAGTCGAGCCCGAGGATCCCGGTCAGGTTCGGGACTCGCACGATCGGCCCGATGCCGTTCGTGAGGTAGTTGTAGGTGCGGAGGTCCCGCCCCTTCCCCACCCAGACGCTCCCGTCGCTCCGGTTCCAGGCAGACGCGGTGAAGTCGCTCGACGACGGAAGGGCCTGGTACGACTCGACCTGGAACGTGCCGCTCCCGTCGCGCACCAGACGGAACACCGTCGGCAACACGGTCGAGTTGCAACAGTTGCCCGAGAAGACGTACAGGATGTCGTTCACGTCGTCGTAGGCCATGCTCTCCATGTCGGCCGAGCGGTTCGGGCCCGCGGCGGGACCCCCGCCGAACTTCGGCGCGGACTCGAAGGCGGTCCGGGTGATCTCGCGTTTCAGTGCTCCCGGTGCCCGGGTTGACCTCGAAGATCGACCGCCCGTTGTCCCCCGCCAGCCAGAGGGAGGCATCCGGTGCGACATACGCGCTTCCCTCGCCGTCCTTCATCGAGACGGACGTGCCGACGAACGGCGTGGTGCGGATCGTCCGATCGAAGTGCAATGTCGGATTCGACGTGTTGGGGAGGGATGCGAGGGCGGGGACGATGGACCCGACGAGCAACCCGGCAAGCATCAGGAGGAACAGACCCGCGCGCCTCACCATGGCACGACGGGTCGCCGGGGCCCCTCCCCCTCCGGACAGCATGAGATCCACCGCTCCTAGACTGACGGCAGGTGCCGTCGGAGGCATCGTCTGTTCGCCGCATGTTGCGTACGTCAGGACCCCGACGGGCGAGGAGCTCCCATCCGACGGAGCGCTCACCCGAGTCGGATGGTTGCGTCGCCGGCATCGTGCAAGCCACCCAACGGCTCTCGGCTGCAGCGGTGAGCGTATGCGACGTACGCCGTCCAACAGATGACTCCTAGCTCCTGTCCGCTCTAGCGTTGGGGAGCACCGACCACCGCCCGGGGGAGGGCCTTTGACGCGGATCGTTCCAGCAGCGGTCGGCCGGCGATCGCCGGCCCCGTCCGGGGACCAGAGAGTCGAGATCCTCGGCGTCGCGGGCGCAGGCAAGTCGACCCTGGCGACCCGGCTCTCCGGCGGCGCCGGGGTCGAGATGGCCGACTTCATCCACACGCGTCGACCGTCGCACCTGCTGCAGGTCGTCCGAGGGGTCCCTCGACTCCTCCCGATCCTCGCCGTCGGACTCACTCGCCGACCGCGGATGAGCTGGCCGGAGTGGAAGCTGCTCGCGTACGTGACCCGCTGGCGAGCCTTCCTCGAGCGACGAACGCCTCCCGGGACGGTTCTCCTGTTCGATCAGGGCCCGCTGTATGCGCTCGTCCGCCTGGAGGCCGAGGGGAAGCCCTTCACCTCCCGCCCGGCGTTCGAACGTTGGCGTGACGAGATGGTGGAGGGTTGGGCGGACGAGCTGAGCGTCCTGATCTTCCTCGACGCGCCCGATGCGGTCCTGTGGGACCGCATCAACGAGCGCCCCCAAGATCACAGGGCGAAGGGAGACGAAGCGAAGGCGGGTCGCAGCTTCATCGCCCGCTATCGCCGATCCTTCGAGGACGTCCTCCGACGGGTCGAGGATCGCGGTGGACCTCAGGTCTTCCGGTTCGATACGGGCTCGACGACGGCCTCGCAGCTCGCCGAGAAGGTCGAAGCCGTGTTGAGGGGCTCCCGTGGCCGATAACACCTCGGACGCGAAGATGCGGGTCCTCCACCTGATCATCGTCCTCGGCGAGACGAACGGTCAGTACAACGAGCATTGCCTCCCGCTCATGCACGAGCGAGACATCTCGATCGTCACCTACTTCGTCCCGAAGCTCACACCGCCGCCGGAGATCACCGTGTTCGCCGGCGACGGGACGCTCCGCGGCTTCTTCCGCGCGCTGAAGAACGCGCTCGAGGCGAAGCGGTACGACGTCGTGCATGCGCATGCACCGCAGACCGGGACGCTCCTGGTGCTGGCCGCGCTCGCATGGCGGCGCTTCTCGAAGCTGCGCCCCTCGCTCGTCTACACGGCGCAGGACTCGTTCCACAACTACAAGCCGCGCAACCGGGTCATGATGGTGCTCTCGCTGGCGACGTTCACGCGGATCGTGTTCTGCAGTCGTTCGGCGTACGAGAGCCTCCCTCGGACGCTCAAGCGCCTGGTGCGCGGTCGGTCGCGCGTGGTCCAGAACGGCGCCGATCTCGATCGGGTCGATCGGGCGGTCGCCGCTCGCACCGCCGAGCGCAACGGACAGGGCTTCACCGTGCTCTCCGTGGGACGCCTCGAACGCGTGAAGGACCCGCTCGCCGTGCTGGAAGCCTTCCGGCGCAGCTTGGGTGATGATGCCGCGAGCCGGGCCGTGTTCGTCGGCGCGGGCGAGCTCGCGCCCACGATCACGACTCGCGCGCAAGGAGTTGGGTCTCGCGGATCGCGTCGTCCTCACCGGGCTCATCCCTCGGGACGAGGTCTTCGTCTTGTGCGCCGACGCCGACGTCTTCGTGTCGACGTCGCACGGGGAGGGTCTTCCGGTGGCGGTCCTGGAGGCGATGGCGGCCGGATGTCCCGTGATCCTCTCGGAGATCCCGCCACACCGCGAGCTCGCGGACGGCGCCGACTTCATCCCGTTCGTCGAACCCGGAGACGTGGAGGGATTCGCCGCCGAGATCCGTCGGTATCGCGAGATGACGGCGGAGGAGCGCAGGGAGATCGGCCGGAAGTGCCGGAGCCACATGGCCGCGCGGTTCACCCTGCCGATCATGCGGGCGGCCACGGAGGCCGTGTATCGAGAGGTGGCGCCCTCGGCCGGCAGCGCGGCGCCCACGCGATGATCGTCGAGCTCATCGGGGCGACGGGGGCGGGCAAGACGAGCCTCGCCAGGGGCCTCGTGCGCCGAGGCATCCCCGCTCGCCGGGTCCGGATGGCGACGGACCTGGTGACGGATCGGCTCGGTCGCCGGTCGATCGCCGACCCGCACGCGATCAACCTCCTCGCCGACGTGAGCGCGCTCCCCTGGTTCCTCAGAGCCTTCGATCGCGATCGCGACTTCCTCCGGTTCGCCGTCGACCGGCTGTGGCACCACGCTCCCTCGACCTTCGCGAAAGCGAACTACCTGCGCAACGTCGTGCGCAAGCTCGGGATGCACGAGATGGCGAGCGAGGCCGATCCGGGAACGACGTTCCTGTTCGATGAGGGCACGATCCTCATGGCCTATCAACTCTTCGTCTACAGCGACGCGCCCTTCACCCAGGCCGACCTCGAGCGCTTCGTTCGGTTGGTGCCCCTCCCCGACCGGATCGTGCACGTGAAGGCGCCGGTGGACCTCCTGCTGCGACGGGCGTTGGAGCGACCCGACCGCCGACGCGAGCTCGCGCGGAAGGACGTCGGCGAGGTGGAACGACGGATCGCTCGGGCCGTCGAGCTCTTCGATGCGCTGGCAGGGATCGCGCCGATCAGCTGACCGCCTGCTGACCGTCGAGATCGCGGACGACTCGCCCGAACGTCTGGACGCGGCCGTCCGGGAGCTCGCGGGATCCCTCGCCGACACCGAGCCGACATCGCCCACTCCGTCGGACCCCTCCGTCGCGAGTGCGGATCGTCGAGGGGACGCAGGGAGGTCGACGGTGATCGCCTTCGTCGGATCCGAGGCGACCGGCAAGTCGACGATCCTGAACGAGGTGGAGGGCTGGCTCGGGCAGACCCGTCGCGTTCGCCGCGTGCATGCCGGCAAGCCTCCGAGCACCCCGCTCGACGTTCCTCCCGCACGTGCTCCTGCCCGCCCTCCGGGCGGTGTTCCCGGAGCAGCGGACGCTCCGCGTGGAGGAGCGATACGAGGACGGCGACGAGCCGGCCGGCAGGACCTATCCCCTGCTGTTCGGCATCCGGTCCGTCATGCTCGCCTACGAGCGCCGTGCGCTCCTGGTGCGAGCGGCCCGCTCGGGCACGGAGACGGTCGTCCTGAGCGACCGGTACCCGTCCGAGGCGAGCGGCGCGCCGGACGGCCCCCAGCTCGCCCATCTGCCGGTGCCGTCCGGGCGCTTCTCGGTCCGACGGGCGCTCGCCAAGCTCGAGGATCGCCTGTACCGCGACATCCCCGCGCCGGATATGGTCTTCCACCTGTCCGCGCCGCTCGAGGTCACGCTCGCCCGGAACGCGGCACGGAACAAGCAGGAGCCGGAGGACTACGTGCGTTTCCGCCATGCGCTCAGCTCGAGGCTCCGATTCGACGGGGCTCCCGTCCACGCCATCGACACCGACCGGGACCTCCAACTGGTGGTCCGAGAGATCGAGGAGATGATCGGTGACGGCCGCGCGACCGCTCGCTAGCGAGGCTCCGGTGCTCCCGAGCTTCGTGATCATCGGTGCCGCGAAAGCGGGCACCACCGCGCTGTACTGGTACCTCGCCGAGCACCCACAGGTCTTCATGAGCCCGGTGAAGGAGACGAACTATTTCGCCTACGGGCTCGACGACGACGGCACGCCCCTGTACGGCGACCCCGACCTCCACCGCTTCCCCGTCCAGACGTCCGCGGCGTACGAGGAGCTGTTCTCCGGGGCAGGGAAGGCACTTGCCGTCGGCGAGGCCTCACCGATCTACCTCGAGTGCCCGCAGTCGGCGGCACGGATCCACGAGACGCTGCCGACGGCTCGCATCATCTGCGGCCTCCGCGAGCCCGTCGACCGGGCGTACTCGGACTACCTGATGTACCTGCGGGCTCGAGGACGCCGATTCGATCCCGCCCGCGACCTGACCGCGACGTCGGCCTGGGCACGCCCGGACTCCCATTGGATGCAGATCAGCAGGTACCACGAGGCGCTGTCCCGATACTTCGACCTCTTCCCACGCGAGCAGATCCACGTCTTCCTGTTCGAGGACTTCCGAGCGGACGCGCTGCGATGCGTCCGCGACATCTACCGGACCGTGGGCGTCTACCCGGGCTTCGTGCCCGACCTCGACACGCCCCACAACATCGGCGGGATGCCGGCGAACCGGACGCTCGAGAAGGTGTTCACGAGCGGCTCCGTCAGGAAGGCGCTCGAGCCGTGGATCCCGAGGCGCGCGGCGGACATGGCCAGGCGGCTCCGCACGAAGAACCTGAAGAAGGCTCCTCCCCTCCCCGAGGACCTGAAGGCCGAGCTGGGCCGGCACTTCCGGGACGACATCGAGAAGACCTCAGGGTTGATCGGTCAGAGCCTGGACCACTGGCTGCCGCCTGCTTAGCCCATGAGCGCCCGGACGAGGCCGCTCGTCCGGCGCCCTCGGTACAGGCGGATCGTCGGCATCAACAGCATGCGCTGCTTCACGCCGTAGAGAGCGAGATTCCGGCGATCGTAGCCCTTGCCGATGTCTTCACGGAACGAGGCGACCGACCCGGCCAGCGAAGCTCCGTACGCACGCTGTTGGGCCGGATACACCTCTCGCACGACATGCTCGTAGAGCTCGAGATCGGCCTGGTTCGCGTCCACGATCATCCGGTGGGTCCCGGGATCCGCGAGGAGGCGCTTCGCCACGTCCGACCGCTTGGCGACGTTCTCCGGTGCGTACGCGATATCCAGATCCGGTGCTCGGAGCGCCTGGAGCAGGACGACCGATTCGTCGAATCGTTCCGTCAGTCCGACGAACATCTCTTTCCGGTGGATCACGGCGATGGCGTCTCGGGGGTCGGTCGTCCCTCCGATGCGTTGCGTTTGGGCGTTCCGCACCCAGTCCTTCTCGATCCAGTCCTCGAACTCGAGGTTCTGCTTCTTCCGATGGTCCAGCTGGTACTGGAAACGGGACGCACAGAGCGCCACCGGTTCCCGCAGGAAGGTCAGGTAGCGGAAGTCCGTGCCCGGTTCCTCGAGGTCGACGGAGCCGCTGACGCGATGCCCTGCGATGCTCGCCAGACGCGGGTAGAGCTTGCGAACCCTCTTCAGATCGGCCGTCGAGAAGGGTGGATCGGTCCAGGCTCCGTGCCAGGGCTCGACGTCGCAATGCCGAGCGCCGTAGGAGCTCCGGAGGATGAACCGCAGCGTCGTCCCGGCGGTCTTGTTGATGTGGACGAACACGAGCAACGGCCTCGTCCCGCTCATGGCCAGTCGTACCCCAACCCATGGCTGGTGGCCCCGACGACGCCGGCGATCGTTCGCAGGTCTCTCGCCCGAAGCGTCGGCTGCCACGACAGATCCTCGTAGATCTGGTCCAACGACCGGAGGCGCATCGAGTTCCCGATCACGTGGCGATCCGAGTTCTCCAAGAGCGTGGAGATCGGCACGGGTTCGATGCCGAGGAAGGCGGCGATGCGATCGAGGGTCGCTTGCGGCGCGTTGCAGAGCTCCTCGTACTGCAGCAGCATCCGCGACTCCTGGGGGAAGCGCCGCCGGACGCGAGCGGCCTCGACGTTGTAGTGACGCCACTGTCGCGAGGCCTTCCGAACGCCGACCTTCGTGTGCTTCATGATGCTCGCCACGTTCCCCCGCGGGTCACGAACGAGGTGGATCACCTTGACGTCGAGGAGCGGCATCGCCGCGAGGTACCGAGGCCGTTGGTGGTCCCGGGCCGTGTCGACGAACACCTGCTTCCCCGTCACCTCGAGCACCGCTCGCGCGAGGCTCCACGACGCGAGCCTCGCTTCCGAGACCCTCCGGGCGACGGGACCCACCCTGCCCACGACCGCATCGCGGACGGCGTCCAAGGACGCGTTGCCGAGCGAGCTCACGGCCAGACCGTTCAGCGATCGGCGCCCGGACACCCGCACGTGGGTGTTCCAGAAGTCCTTCTCGAAGATGGTGACCGGATGTTCGAGCTCGACCGTCCGCCGGGCGATCCGACCCCAGAACCCGCAGTCGGTGAACTTGGCTCCGCACGAGCACAGGTACGTGGAGAGGTCGACGCGCGCCGTGAGTCCGGTGGCCGCTCCGATCGAAGCGCACGCCGGATGGTTGCCCAGGAGCATCCCGAGGAGCGTCGAGCCCGTGTACGGGCTGCCCGGCATGCACACGTACGGGATGGGGGTTTCCATCGAGGGTCGAGGGTCGGTCGTCACATCGAGGCGTGCGTCCATGGCTCAGGTCCTCCCGGGGTGTTCGACGATCGGTTCCGCCGGGGCAGGGACACCTGCCCCGGCGGAACCGATCGTGAGCCCAGACCATAGATCGAGGTTCCGCTGCATCGTCGTCGCGAGATCGAACGAACCGCTGCGCGTCCGCGCCGCCGCCCCGAGCCGGCGCCTCCGAGGGGCGTCCTCGAGGAGCCGGTCGATCTCCTCGGCGAGCGCCTCGGGATCGCCCGGCGGCACGATCACCCCCGCGTCTCCGAGCGATTCGCTGCCGTTCACGTCGCTCGCGACGATCGCCGCGCCGGAGGCCATCGCCTCCAGGAGGGCGAGGGACAGGCCGTCCCACCTCGACGGTGCGACGACGACGTCGGCCGCACGGTACTCGGGCGCCGTGTCCTCGACCGCGCCACGCCATTCGATCCGATCCGCCACGCCCAGCGAGGTCGCGAGCACCTCCAGTCGCGCGCGCTCGCCGACGCCGCTCTCAGCCCCGACGAGGCGGAGCCGGGCCGTCCGATCGTGCAACCGAGCGAGCGCGCGGATCGCCACATCCTGTCCCTTCTGATGGCTCAGTCGTCCCACACACACGAGGAGCGGGCGGCCCGGTCTCGATCCGCCGGGTTCCCATCGGGCGAGAAGTGATCACGATCGACGCCGTTCGGGATCGAGCTCCAGGGGTGCCGAGGGGCCGAGCACGACGCGGCCCTCCCCCGCCTCTCCTTCGGACACCGCGACGATCGAGTCGCAACGGCCGGCGAGCCGACGCTCGATCCACCGGTACAGCGGCGCCCATCGCCCTCCGACGAGCCAGGACCAGTAGTGAGCCGTCACCACGACCGCGGGACGACGACCCCCGAGCGAGAGCGCCGCCACGCGTCCCAACGCGGCTGCCTTCGAGGAGTGCAGATGGACGAGATCCCTCCCCCGCTCGAGTCGCCGCAGTGCGAGAAGGTCGAACACGTCTCGAGCCGCGGGCTTCCTGGCCATGTTCAGGGTCCGATGATCCGCGCCGGCGCTCCGGATCCAGGCGGCGAGGGGGCCGTGATCCCCGCCAGGGCTGACGACCGTGACACGGTGGCCTGCCGCGACGGCAGCCGCCGTCAGGTGGCGGACGTAGATGGCCACCCCGTAGTCGACCGGTTGTGACACGATCAGCACGTCCAACGGTCGGCTCACGTCAAGGCCTCCAGCGAGCGTCGATCGGAGATGTCGATGACCGGTCCTTCCGGCCGGAGACTGCTCCGGGCTGCCGCCGCGGCGGCGACTGCGAACGTCAGGAACAACCACGTCGTCTTCCTCTGCTCCCACGTGAGGGTCGACGCGCCGATCGCGAGAACGATCAGCGTGGTCATCCAGAAGTTCCGATCCCATCTCGGCAGGTGCCAGGCCTGCCGGACGACGATCCAGAGGATCGCGACGAACAGCACCAGCCCGATGAGCCCTTCCTCCACCAGCACCGAGATGTACGTGTTGTGCGCGACCTTGTTCAGACCACTGACCGATCGATACATGTCGGTCCCCACCCCGAGCACGGGGGCCTGCATGAAGGCCTGGATGCCGTCGGCCCACAGCTCGGTCCGTTCGTTCAGATCGCCGTGGACCACCTCCGTCCCCGTCGTCCCCAGGCGCTGGAACGAGGTCAGCGGCTGGACGATCGGGAGCAGGACGAAGAGCGCGGCCGCGAGCAGCGCGACGGCGGCGACCCTCGCGAAGAGCCGGAGACGGGTGAGCGTCGCGAGTCCGTACAGCAGGCCCACGGCGGCCCCGACCGAAGCCGTCCTCGTGCCGGACAGGGCGATGCCGACGAACGCGACGGGGAGATAGCCGTAGTTCACCAGGCGGAAGATCCTCGATGTCTCCGGCGACGCGGCGAGGTAGCACGCGACCGGGATGCCGAGCGCGAGGATGAAACCGTACCCGTCGGGATTCGTGTCGCCCAGGCTGTATCGATCCATGTGGGTGTAGAAGGGGTTGGAGTGGAGGTAGTTCAGGACCGCGCCGCCGACGGCCGCGTAGGAGCCGAGGACGTACGCCTGCAGACCGGCGAGCAGTGCCGCCTTCGTCCGGAAGAGGTCCCAGAGGATGTAGACGAACAGGAAGGACTGCAGCCAGAGGAACACCGCCCCCAAACTCTCCACCTGGTCCGCGCTCCAGAAGGTGGTGGCAGAGGTCCACAGGACGAAGAGCCCGACGGCGAGCAGGTACGCCGTCGGCTTCCGCGTCCGGCCGCTTATCGCGATCATGACCAACCAGCACGCGCCGACGACGAGTCCCATGACGGTCGCCGCCGTCCCGAACCCCGGCAGGTGGAAAGCGCCTTCCCACGGGATCGTGAAGATCGATGACGAGCGACAGCCAGTACACGAACCTGCGCATCGCTAGGCCCCCACCAGAACATCGAGGTAGCGCCCGACGACGAACTCCTGCTCGTACGGTCGCCAGCTCGACCGGAGCGGGCGCGGGCACATGGCCGGCCAGTGCCGACTCGATCCCTCGGGCGAGCGCGTCCACGTCGCCCACCGGCACGAGCAGTCCGTGCTCGCCGTCGTCGAGGATCTCGCGAGGGCCGCTGAGACAATCCGTCGCGACGATCGGCACGGCGCAGTACAGGGCCTCGATCAGAACCGAGGGAAGGCCTTCCCACCTCGAGGAGAGCACGTAGGCCCCGGCGTGCACCATCCAGGGGTACGGGTTCGCGAGCCAGCCGGGAAGCGAGACGGCGTCATCGAGTCCGAGCTCCGACACGAGCGCCTCGAGGCTCCCGCGTTCCGGTCCTTCCCCGAGGATCACCAGGCGGGCGGGGCGACGGTCGCGGACGCGGGCGAAGGCGCGGAGGAGCGTCCCGAAGTCCTTCTGCCGAGAGAGCCTTCCCACGGAGACCACGACCGGGGGCTCGCCCGCACGGAACCAGGGATGATCCAGGTCGGCCTTGGCCAGCTCCATCAGCTCGGGGGTCACGATCGGGTTGTGCACCACCTCGATCCGCTCGCGGGGCACTCCGGTCGTCTGCGCCAGGTCATCGGCCGTTCCTCGCGCGACGGACACGATGCGGTCCGCCCACGGATAGAAGCGCCCGATCAGCCTGGGGAGGAGCCGATGCCGCAGGCGTGGTGAATGTGCGGCCTCGAGAGACAGCGCGTTCTGCTCGTTCACGACGAGCCTGGTCTCCACCCGAGCCAGCGCCCTGGCCCAGATCCCGACGACGTTCACGTAGTTCATCGAGGTCAGCATCGCCGCAGGACGTTCCCTCCGGAGGTAGCGGATCAGGGCGGGCATGCTCGCCAGGACGCGATCCGCATCGAGGTCGACGATACGGACCGTATCGGGAACCTCGGCGAGATAGTGGCCTTCCGCGCGGCTCAACACGAGGTCGACGTCGTACCCCCGGCCCGCGATCCCCCCGGCGAGCTTCGCCATCGCCCGCTCGGCGCCGCCACCGTCCATGTTGGACGTGAAGATCGCGACCCGCTTGTTGCCGTTCGAGCGTGCGCTCATGCGAGTCGCACCACCTTGCGGAGACGACGCCACAGGAGCTGCCTGGTCTCGCGCGGGAATCCGCCGAAGTAGGCGAGGATCGCGACGACCCCGACCGACGCGCCGACGAACAGGACGAGGGCCAGCCACGATCCCGCGTGGGCGGCCTGGCCGAGCGCGCTCGCGCCGGCGAAGAGCGCGCCGGTCGCGAGCGCCGGCCGGACGATCCCCCTCAGCTGCCGCTCGGGTGGGATGCCCAGCAGCCGCCCGATCATCAGCGGGTAGCTCACGCTCTGGATCGAACGCCCCACGAGGAATCCGAGGACGAGGCCGATGATCCCCATGTCCATCGGGCCGAGGAAGAACCACGCGAGGCCCACGGACAACGCGGCCGCGAGCGCGCCGAGGAGCACCTTCTTCCGGAGGTTCAGGGTCAGGTCGATGATGTTCGCGTCCGTGCGGATCAACGCGAACTGCAGCACCATCAGCATCACCATCAGGATCGCCGCGGTTCCGGGGAAGTATTTCTCGCCCACCCACAGCCGCAGGAACGACTCCTCCCACAGGAGGACGGTCGTGCCCGCGACGATCGTGAAGAGCCAGATCAAGCTCATCGTCTCGCGCCGGATCTGCACGGCTCGCACCAGATCGCCCGACCCGACCAGTCCTCCGAGCCCCGGCATGATCGCGACGATCACGGTCGACACCGCGACCGTGATCGCCTGGGGGACGTACCGGGCCAACGTGTAGGTGGTCACGAGCGAGGTCGAGCCCACGACGCCGAGGACGACGACGTCGCTCGCGAGCATGACGGTCATGACGAGGTTCCACAGGAGGAACCACCAGCTCAGGCGCACGAAGCGACGGACCTCGGCGAGACTCGATCTCGCGATGCCGAACCACGGGACCCGGGAGCGCACGATGAACATGTAGGTCACGCCCCACAGCACCGTGGCGATCGTCGTCGCGGTGGCGAGACCAACGATGCCGGTTCCCAGGTAGACCGCGACCACGAGGAGCGCCTTGCTGACGAAGACCAGCACGACCGAGAGGCCGAGCCGCTTGTAGCCGAGGTTCTCCCCCTGCAGGATCGACTGCGGCAGGTAGAGGAGACTGAACAGGACGGCGTCGAGGACGAGGATCGCCCCGGCCACGCGAACGGTGCCGTAGCTCGCCGGCGGGACGTGGAGCCAGATCGGCGCCAACCACGCGAGCGTGCCACCGATCGCGACGAGCAGCGGGAGGAAGAGGAGCCACACCGCCAGCGCGTTGCCCACCTGTCGCCGCTTGAAGTCGAAGTCGGTCGATCGTTGCTCGTGCGCGATCGTCCACTTCAGCGCCTCACCGGGCCGCCCGCTCGCCGGCGAGGCGTGGCCGATCAGCTTCTGCAGGACCTGCCAGATGCCGTAGACGGAGTCGCCGAGCTTCGTCAGCAGGATCGGGTTGATGATCAGCCCGGCCACGATCCCCGCCGCTTGATCCGCGGCGGACGCGGCAGCGTTCAGCGACGCCTTCTTGGTGAGGGTGTCGTCGGAAACGACTCGGGCGACGACACGCCCGAGTCGCCCCTTCGGCTCGGCCGCCGGGGGCATGTCCTCGGTCTTCACAGGCGTTCCGATCTCATCGTCGGCGCCTACAGCCTCGACCAGATCGCGGATCGGATCTCCGACAGCACCCGGTCCTTCGGCGACGCTGCCTCGATGACGGTCGCCGGGGTCCCTCGCCAGTCCATCCGCCAGATCTCCTCCGAGCGAGGGCGGACGGAGGACTCCGGCTCGACGCCCCGCTTCCGCTCCACGGCGACGTCGGGGTCGAGCCGGAGCACGAAGAGGATGTCGGGGCTCGAGATCCGGTCGTAGTAGCGCCGCTCGAGTGTGGCGAGCGACCGAGCCCATCGACCCCAGCGCGCGGGGTCCTTCATGCGGGCGGTCACCGCGCCGTCCATCAGCGAGATCTCCGGCAGCGGGTAGCGGTCGCACAGCACGATGGCGCCGTTCGATGCGAGCCGCCTCGCCCGGCGATACGTGCGGTAGCGATCCCGGGCCGTGAGCACCTCCCACGCGAGTCGTGCGCGGTTCCGAAGCGTCATCCTGCCTTCGTCCGCAGAGACCAGGGACGACCTGAGCACCTTGGCCGAAGAGGTGGACGTTCGCCTCGTGGCGGCGACCATCTTCAGGACGCTCTTGACGACCGCCGTGAGCGGCGACCATCTGGGCTTCCCCATGTGCATCGTGTGGACGTCGAGGTGTTCGGAGGAGAGCCAGTGCGACAAAGACTCGACGGCCGTCGACTTCCCCGCTCCGTCGCCTCCCACGACGGCGATCAGGGCCCCGCCGGAGGCCAGCCGGTTCCTGATCGGTCCTCGGCGCAGGATCTTGCGCCGGACCACGGTCCGGACGCGTCGCCACATCCGCACCCACGTGTCGAGCGCCGGAGGACGCCGGCTCCAGCCCGAGAGCGAGCGCTGCAGGCGGCTCGCCGTCACGACCTGGAACCAACGCGACGATCCGGGGGTGACGGATCGAAGACACCGCTCCCACAGGTCTCTCGGGATGCATGGGAAGTGTCTGTCCGCGATCTCCCACACCTCGGAGAGATCGACGCGTCCGAGGAAGTCGTCCAGCTCTCGCCGCTCGCTCCGCGACAGCGCTCCCTGGAACGTCACGAACGCGTCCCAGGTGCAGTGCTTGACCGTCATCCGGATGAGGAACACGGCGAGCTCGAACGCCGGAGAGGGAAGCATGAACGTCCGGTCCGGTCGCGAGGAAGCGACGTAGGCGGCTTCGACCGGTAGGTGAACGTTCTTGGTCATGTCGTCGCCGATGACGAGCTGATAGTGGGCATGGATATGCACGAGCGCGCCCGTCTCCGGGTCGACCCCGTACGAGTGGTAGACGCCGGGGAGCTGTTTCCATCGGGGCTGGCGAGTGTCCTTGAAGCCCAGCCGACGGAGGATCCCCTCGAACCGCTCCGCGTCCGATCGGATCACGAGCAGATCGAGATCGTTCTCACCGCTCGCGGAGCGAGCGATCGACTCGTTGCTTTTCCAGTGGCAGTACCGCACCCCCTCGGCATCGAGGCAACGGCAGAGCGTGGCGATCAGCCCGAGGACGTCGTCCGCGAGCGCGGACCCGCCTCGATCGGACTCCGGAGCATCGGGCACGAGGACGCGCGGCGCACCGAAGCCCCCCGCGGGATCCTGGGTCTCACGCAGGTACACATCTCTGCCGGCGCTCAAGGAGCGATCCGATCGGACATACCTGCTCCACCTCGGTCGGGATTCCGTAGAACGCTATGCCAGCCCCTGTCTCCGGGCACCGGCACGATGACGTAGCACCGCTACGACGTTCGCACGATGGTGCTCTCGCGCACGGCCTCTACCTTGAGAACCGGGACCGGAAGCGGCGTAGATGCCGCGCGCCGGCGTCTACGCCGGCCCGATCGAGCAAGACGGGAAACGATGAGCAGAACCTTCCAGGAGCTTCCCCCGGCCTCCGCGGACGGATCCGTCGACCTCCGTGAGTTCCTGCAGAAGGTGACCCGCCGCAGGTGGCACGTCCTGGCGGTCGTCGTGATCGTCACCTTGCTGGCCGGCGCCTATTCGTATTCGCGCCCGAAGATCTTCTCATCCACGTCGGAGGTCCTCGCCCGACCGATCCTCATCCAGCCGCTCGACACCGACCCGCTGGACAACCTCAGCATGCCGACCGAGGCGGAACTGGTCCGATCCACCCAGGTCGCCCGGCTGGCCCGATCGTTCACGGAGAGCCCGGAGGAAGTCCAAGCGCTCCTGAAGCGCGTCTCCGTCGCCACACCCGAGAACACCCAGATCCTCCAGATCTCGTTCACGGACTCGAGTGCGCAGGGCGCGCGTCGAGGAGCGCAAGCGTTCGCGCGAGGCTACCTCCAGTTCAAAGCCGATCAGGCGCTCGAGACGATCGAGCGACTCTCGACGCCGTTGCAGGACCAGATCACCGCGTTGGACGCCGAGACCACGGACGTCGAGGCGCAGCTCAAGGACCTGCCGACCGATTCGTCGGAGTACGACTCACTCCTCGGTCGGCGCGATGAGTTGATCAAGAAGCGACTCGATGCGCAGAGTCAGCTCGCCGACATCGCGACGCTCAGCACGGACCCCGGGCAGATCGTGCAGGACGCGAACAGACCCTCAGCGCCGATCAGCCCGAAGCACCAGGTCGACCTCGCGCTCGGCATCCTCCTCGGACTCGCCCTGGGGATCGCGCTGGCCTCGGTCCGCGAGCAGTTGCAGGACCGCATCGAGGATTCGTCCGGCCTCCGGCGATCCCTCAAGGCCCCGACCCTCGGCCTCATCCCCGAGTCCCCCATGCTGCGTGGCGACGTGCCCCGTCTCGTGACGATCGACGAGCCGCGAAGCCCGGCCGCCGAGGCGTACCGAACCCTGCGGACGAACCTCCTGGCGGCATGCAAGAGCGCCAAGATGAGGACGATCCTCGTCACGGGCGCCCGCCAGGGGGAGGGCAAGACGACGACCGCCGTGAACCTGGCCGTCGCGCTCGCGCAGGTGGGCAGATCCGTGGTCCTGATCTCCGCGGACCTCCGGTATCCCCGCGTGCACTCGCTCCTGGGGATCGGGAACGAACAAGGCCTCGGTCAGGTCCTCCTCGGAGCGTTGCCGCTCAACGCCGCCCTGGTCGATACGCCGATCGCGAACCTGCGGGCGCTGCCGAGCGGCCCGGCGTCGGGGGTCGACGAGCCCGCCGAGCTCCTGCAATCCGACCGGATGTTCGAGGTCATCCGCGGCTGCCGACAGGCCGACTTCGTGATCGTGGACGGCCCGCCGATCGAGCCGGTGGCGGACAGCCTCGTGCTCGCAGATCTCGTCGACGGGATCCTCCTCGTCGCAGATGCGCAGGACGGCACGCGCGCGGGCGTGTCGCGGGCGCGTCACCAGCTCGAGCAGGTGGGAGGGACCATCTTGGGTGGAGTCCTCAACCGCGTGCACGAGTCGAGGACCCCGAGCGCGTACGGCGCGTATGAGAACCGGAGCGGGCTCCTGCACCGTTCCAAGTTCGACGATGCCGATCGAGAGCTCGCGTCGCTCCGCGAGGAGACCACTCGATCGGAAGAGTCCTCGACCCGGGTCTGAGTGGTCGGGTCGTGCCCGATCCTCTCTACGTCGAGGGCCGTACGGAACGTACCGACCATGTCGGTCGGCTCGGGCCGTTGCAAGCCATAGCATCCGGACCGAGGGCCAGGGAGGCGGGCGGTTGAAGGTCGCAGTGATGGGAACCGGGCACGTCGGATTGGTGACGTGTGTGACGTTCGCCAGCATCGGTCACGACGTCGTGGGGACCGATGTCGACGTCGAGAAGATCGAGCTGCTTCGCCGAGGGATCCCTCCGTTCTTCGAACCGGGACTCGAAGAGGCGTTGAAACAGGAGTCGGCGTCGGGCCGACTCTCCTTCACGACGGTCGCCGCCGAGGCCCTGCGAGAGGCCGAGGTCGTGTTCATCTGCGTCGGTACCCCCGCTCGGGCCAACGGCGACGCGAACCTCCTCGCGATGGAGCAGTCCGCGAGCCAGATCGCACGTCACGCCCCGGACGGTGCGGTCGTGGTCGAGAAGTCGACCGTCCCCGCGGGGACGGCGGACCGCGTCCTCGTGACCCTGCAGCGCGAAGGCGGAGGACGAGAGTTCCACGTCGCATCCAATCCGGAATTCCTCCGGGAGGGGGCGGCGATGCGCGACGCGCTCGAGCCCGATCGCATCGTGATCGGCATCGAGTCGGAACGTCGCTCGACGTGCTCAGTCGCCTGTACGGCCCACTGCTGCAGTCGGGCGTGCACCTGATCGTCACCGACATCCGCACGGCCGAGCTCGCGAAGCACGCGAGCAACGCGTTCCTCGCCATGAAGATCTCGTTCGTGAACGCGCTTGCCCGCCTGTGTGAACGTGCCGGTGCCGACGTCGCCGACGTCGCCGACGTGATGGGCCGCGATCCCCGGATCGGCCGCGCGTTCCTGGACGCCGGTCTCGGCTACGGAGGCTATTGCTTCCCCAAGGACGTCGCGGCGCTGAAGCGCCTCTCCGAACGCCTCGGCTACCCGTTCCCGCTTCTCGACGAGGTCGAGCGCGTGAACGAGGAGGCCGTCGAGGCGGTCGCCGCCAAGGTGGAGGAGGCGCTCTGGAACCTCGAGGGCAAGCGGATCGCGCTCCTCGGACTGGCGTTCAAGGCCGGGACCGACGACGTCCGCTTCTCCCCCGCGCTCGCCCTTGCGCGGCGGTTGCTCGCGTCCGGCGCGGTCGTGGTCGGCTACGACCCGCGCGCCGCGAGCAACGCGAAGGAGGACCTCCCCGAGCTCGAGCTCGCGAGCGACGCGTACGAAGCCGCGTCGGGCGCCCAGGCGGTCGTGATCGCGACCGAGTGGCCGGCCTTCCGCGACCTCGACCTGGGGACCCTCAAGGAGATCATGACGTACCCCCTCGTGGTCGATGGAAGGAACCTGTTCGACCCCGCCGAGATGGCGGATGCGGGGTTCTGGTACTACCCGACGGGCCGCCCGCCGGTCGTGCCGGCGCCCGCCGTCCAGGGCTCCCTTCCGATGGGGGCCGCCGAGCACGCGGCCCCGATCGAGCAGCCATCCGTCACTCCATGAGCCCCCCGCGGGCCGTCGTGACGGGGGGAGCCGGCTTCGTCGGTTCGCATCTGTGCGACCGGCTCCTCGACGAGGGCTGGGAGGTCGTCAGCGTCGACTCATTCCTGACGGGACGGACGGAGAACCTCTCCTCCGCGCTTCCCCGCTCGCGGTTCTCGCTGCACGAGGGGGACATCACCCAGGGGCTTCCGGTCGCCGGTCCGGTCGACTGGGTGTTCCATCTCGCGTCTCCCGCATCGCCTCGCGACTACCTGGAGCATCCCATCGAGACCCTCGAGGTCGGGGCGCTCGGGACCCTGCACTGCCTCCGCTTCGCGGAGGAGAAGGGCGCGGGCGTGTTCCTCGCATCCACCTCGGAGGTCTACGGCGACCCCATGGTCCATCCACAGCCGGAGACCTACTGGGGCAACGTGAATCCGATCGGCCCCCGGTCCGTCTACGACGAAGCCAAGCGCTTCGCGGAGGCCGCGACGATGGCCTATCACCGGGCACGCGGCGTGCCGGTGCGGATCATCCGGATCTTCAACACGTACGGACCGAGGATGCGGCGGCACGACGGTCGTGCGGTGCCGACGTTCATCGACCAGGCGCTGCGCGGTGAGCCGATCACCGTCCACGGAGACGGCTCCCAGACACGCTCCCTCTGCTACGTGGAGGATCTGGTCGAGGGGATCTGGCGGGTGCTCCACGCGGACCTGACCGGCCCCATCAACCTCGGCAGCACCGAAGAGGTCTCGATGGGCCAGCTCGCCGAGCTGATCCGGTCGCTCACCGGGACGGATTCCCCCGTGGTCTACACGGAGCGCCCCGTCGATGACCCCGAGAACCGGCGGCCCGACGCGTCGCTCGCCCGGGAACGGCTGGGATGGGAGCCCCGGGTCTCGCTTCGCGAAGGGCTGGCGAAGACCCTGGAGTGGATGCGGAGTGCGACGGAGGCCGTCTCCGGTCTCGGGCCGAGTGAGCCCCGGCCCAGCGCGCCCTCCAGCTAGCGGCGAGCGTCCTCCCGCGGGCCGCCCACACCCGCTCGGACGCCGTCTGATCTGACGAGGTTCGCCAACATCCCGCTGTGGGTCACGAACGCCGCGGCCTCGAGTCGCGAGTGGACCTCGAGCTTCCCGAGGATGTTCTGGATGTGCGTGCGGGCGGTCTGCGGGCTGATGACGAGCGCCCGCGCGATGGATTCGTTGTCGGATCCCTCAGCAAGGTGCGCGAGGACCTCACGCTCCCTGATGGTCAGACGGGCGATCCGTTCGAACGCCCTGTCCTGGTCCCGCTTGCGACGGAGCAGGCCGGTGAGGAGCGGGCCGAGCATCGTCGGCGGCACCAAGGTGTCGCCGCGATGGACGGCCCGCGTCGCGTGGATCAGGTCCGCGAGCGGCGACTCCCGGGTGATGTACCCGCTCGCGCCGGCATCCAGCACCTCCATCAGACTGCGATAGTCCTCGCGCGCGCTCAGGACGAGCACCTGGCACTGCGGGACGCTGGCCTTGATCGCCGCGGTCGTCTGAGAGCCGTCCGACATCGGCAGATCGACGTCCAGGATCGCGACGTGCGGGAGCGTCCGTTCGGCTTCGGAGATCGCCTCCAGCCCGTTGCGCGCCTCGGCCACCACGTTGATCTCGGCCTCGCTCTCGAGCACGGTGCGAACGGCCTCACGGAACAGGGCGTGCCGATCCGCCAGGAGCACGCGGATCGAAGCTGGGGTCTCGCTCACGCCACCCTCTCTTCGGTCGAACCTGGGGAGCGCGAGAACGGTACCGAGACGGCCGGGCTACAGCACGCACCGGAAAGCGTAGCGTGCCTACGTCGTTCGCATGATGATCGACGGCCGGCCGACACCCCGCGACGACGCCTATGTCCGGTCGGCGGGGAGGTCCTGTCCCATCGTGGTGGGCACGGGAACGACGCGATGGCGAACCGCCAGCGTGGCGGCTTCGAGGCGGGAGTGGACCTGGAGCTTCGTCAAGATGCTCTGGACATGGGTACGGACCGTGTTCCGGCTGATGCCGAGTCGCGCCGCGATCGTCCTGCCGTCCGCGCCCTCCACCAGGAGCCCGAGCACCTCCCGCTCGCGTGGCGTCAGCTGGGAGATGAGGAGCCACACGCTATCGCTCGAGCCGGGACGCCTGACCGCCTGCGCGAATCGGTGAGGGAACACTTCCTGTCCGGCGACGATCGCCTCGATCGAGCTGACGAATCTGCTCACGGGGGTGTCCTTCGTCAGGTACCCACGGAACCCGGCTCGCATCGCCTCCTCGACGGCTTTCGGATCGTCGAGAGCGGTCAGTACCATCAGCTTCGCATCGGGCCACGACTCGAGGATCTCCCGACCGACCGCCAGGCCGCTGCGATCCGGCAATCCGAGATCGAGCAGGATCACGTCGGGTTGGTCGTCCTCGAGATACGCGAGCGCGGCCCGCCCGCTCGTGACCACGGCGACGGCATCCATGCCGGCGCCGTCCAGGGCCGACCTGATCGCCTCCGCGAACAAGATGTGATCGTCGACGATCAGGATGCGAACCGTTGGAGTTCCCTCCTATCCACGGGAAGCGAGAGGTGGAAGGTCGCGCCGACCTCATCGGAGTCCACCCAGACATGTCCCCCGTGCGCCTCGACGACCCGGCGGGTGATGAACAGGCCGAGGCCGCTGCCGCCGGTCGGGCGCGACCCCGCACCACCGCGCACGAACGGTTCGAAGATGATCTCTCGCTCCGCGAGCGGGACACCGGGGCCTTGATCGCTCACGCTCACCCGGACCGCAGTCTCTTCCCGCTCGACCCGGACGGTCACCGCGCCGTCCGGATCGGAATACAGGACCGCGTTCCGAACCAGGTTCACGACCGCAGCCCGCAGGTGCGTCGGATCCGCCACGGCCATCACCGGCGGCTGTGCCTCGACCTCGATCGTGCCTCGCGTCCCGTGGAGCAGCTGGTACGTCGTGACGGCGTCTTCCACCAGCTGCGCGACGTCCACCTCGCGCGGACTCAGCTCGCTTCCTCCCACGGCCCACCCGAGGATCCCTTCCGTGTCGGCGGCGAGCTGTTCGAGCTCTCGGAGCGACAGGCGGAGCAACTCGTCGTCCCGCGAGGGGCTCCGTCCCACGACGGTCTCGAGCGCGGCCTTCACCCCGAGGATGGGCGTTCGTAGCTCGTGAGCCGTCCAGGCGAGCCCGACGTGCATCCGCGACGTCCGTTCCTCTTCCCGCGCAGACGTGGACAGAAGCGGCAACGTGTCTTCGAGGAGCGAGCCGATCATCTCGACCCGGCGTTGCAGGAGCGGCCCCCCGCCGGCGACGAACACGACCGCGTCCCCAGCCTCACGGACCGTGACCCGGCCGGTTCCGACGGTATCGGCGAATCGCCCGCGCAGGTCGGCCCGCTGACGCGGCGTGGCGCTCGCCCACGGAACGACGGAGCCCATGCGCTGCTCGAGCAGCGTGCTCTTCTCGGCGTTCAGCCCCGCGACGACCGTGAGCATCCGAGGACCGCGATCGTCGCCCCACCAGATCGCGACCGGCGCGCGGAACTCGCGCCAGAGCGCGCCCGCGACGACGTCGAGAGCACCTTCTGGGCCCACCGCGTGGAGGAGTTCACGACCGATGTCCGCGACTCCCGTGAGTGTCTCCACTTCCCGCTCCAACCCTCGTCGCTCGTCGAGGGCGGCGAGCACCCCGGCGAGTTGGCATGCCACGGCCGCCAGCGTGCCCGATCGCTCCTGGATGGCGTCCCGCCCCGCCTGGATCTCGAGGACCCCCAACGGAGCTTCCCGGCAGACCAAGGGGAAGAACGCGACCCGCCGATCCGGCGCGGTCGGTAGGTCGAGGTGCGAGTACGCCCTCGTTTGGAATGCCACCCGGCGAGCGGTCGTGTACGAACGCTCCAGATGAGCGCCCTCACCCTCACGCCAGACGGTGCGGAGTCGGCCTGCGGCGTCGGGTCTCGCGATCTGGACCGCTGTCTCGGGGCCGACCGTCTCCCGGATCCATCCGGTGACGCATGCCGCGGCTTCGTCGGCGTGGCGCGCCGAAGCGAGCGCATACGAAAGGCTCTCAACGACGACCGGAGCCGTGGCCGCGCTACGCCGACGAGCGCCCGTCCGCAATCCGCTCCCCTTCTTCCGGGCCGGTCGGTCACCCGGACCCCCGACGGGTGACCATCCAGCGTACCCCGGAGCACGTTCGCCCCCCCGGGACGGGGGGCGCCGGGCCCTAGAAAACCTCCGCCATTCAGACTAGCCAGAACGGCGTAGAGGCAACCCTACAACGCGGAAGGCGTTCTTTGCAAAACCCATCGACGAAACTGCTGGAGACCTTCCGCAAGGCGGGATCAGGCTCATTTCCCATTTCAACCACTCATTTTCTGACTCCCGGGGCGCCTCGGAAACCACGGAGCGCGTCCCGTTCTGTGTGCTTCGGCGAATCATGCCGCTTCGGCAGGAAACCTACGTTGCAAAGCCCCTGCATATCGGAGCGCGGGCCTCGACACTAGGGTCTACAGTACCTCCACCCGCCCGAGACCGACGACGTCGAGGACAGCGAACGCATGAGACCCATGGCCCTGGAGATCGGGCGTGCGCTTCGTCGCGCTCGGCTCGCACGCGGGATGACCCTCAAAGATCTTGCCGATGCGTCCGCCGACCGATTCCGGCCGACCTCCGTGGCGGGGTACGAGCGGGGTGAACGGAAGATCTCGCTGGCCAGATTCTGCGATCTGTGTCGCTTGCTGGACGTCCCCCCCGAACGGGTGCTCGGCGAGATCCTGCGAGCGGTGGAGGGACGCTGGGAGCCCGAGATCGATCTGACCAAGCTCGAGGGGATGCGAACGCCGGAGAGCGACCTGATCACCGGTTTCATCCGCCAGGTGCTGTCGCAGCGCGGGGAACGGGAGGTCGAGACGGTGGTCCTGCGAGCCGGGGACGTCGAGGTGCTCGCATCGGCGGCCGGGCGCAGGCCGGACGAGCTCATCGACATCGTGAGCTCGGCGCGAGCGACCGCGCCGGATCCGGATGCTCAGCCCGATGACGCCGGATGACGCGACCTGAGGTGCTCGACCGTCTTCGAGAGCCCTGACGGGAGATCGGTCCGCGGACGCCACCCCAGCGCCGAGGCGGCGAGCGAGTTGTCGAGGGCGATCCGGCGAAGCTCCCCCGTGGGTTGCGGTCCGTACGCCGGTTCGGACGTCGTCCCGACGATGTCTGCCAGCATCGCATGCAGCGTGTTGACCGAGGTCTCCAGACCCGTCCCGATGTTCACGATCTCGCCTGAGGCACGATCCGTCGCGGCGGCGAAGGCCTCGACCGTGTCCTCGACGTAGACGTAGTCGCGCGTCTGCTCCCCGTCGCCGAAGATCGTCGCAGGCTGACCGGCCAGCATCGAGGACGCGAAGATCGCGATCACACCCGCCTCCCCCGTCGGGTCCTGGCGGGGCCCGTACACGTTGCCGAGCGCCAGGGCCGTGAAGTCCAGCTCGCGCTGACGCGAGTAGAACCTCAGGTACTCGAGCGCCACCTTCTTGCTGATGCCGTACGGAGACTCCGGGTGGGCGCCGTCGGCGGAGGGTTCGGCGACCGGCACGTGGGTCGGTTCTCCGTACAGGGTGCCGCCCGAGGCGGCGTAGACGACCTTGCGAGCTCCGACCGAGGACGCGCACTTCAGCACGTTCAGCGTGCCCATGATGTTCACGCTGGCATCGTGATCAGGATCCTCCAGCGACGGGCGGACACCGGCCTGCGCCGCGAGATGCATCACGACATCGGGTCGGTGTCGGGCGAAGACGTCGAGGAGGCCTTCGGTGCGAACGTCCATCTCCGTGAAGGCGAACGCTTCCCCGTGTCCGAACGCGTCCGTCAGGTTCTCCCTCCGTCCCGTTGCCAGGTCGTCGACGGCCACCACGGCGTGACCTTCCGCGAGGAGTCGATCGCAGAGGTGCGAACCGACGAATCCTGCTCCGCCCGTGACGAGGACAGGCCGTTCACTCATCGTGGCACGATAGCAAGCAGGGGTTCCTGCTCGGTGCCGGGCGGGACTGTTACGGTCCCGCACTTGAAAGATCATCGACTTCGGAGGGGTCCGACGCTCCGCCTCCTCGTGATCGTGCTGTTCACGTTGGGTGGCCCACACGGTCTCGCCTTCGCGCTCCCAGCGACGTCGACACCCGAGCTGCATCTGGCGAGGAGGATCCGGACGACGCCGTTCCCGCACCGCACCGTTTCGATGAAGGACAGCGAGGGGAGCGCCTATGTCCCGCGGGACAAGTCTCTCTGGCTGGCGGACGACAACGGGCGGCGCATCTACGAGGTGAACCCCTTGACGGGAGCCTTGAAGCGGTACATCGGGAGGCATCGCTTCGAGAACGCGAGGCGGTTCGGTGGTGGGTCGGCGGCCGGGACCTCCCGCACCCTCGACATGGAGAGCATGGCGTACGACCGAGCTCACGACACGCTCTACGTCTTCTCCGGATCCTGCTGTTCGTCGGCGGTGAAGCCGACCGTGTTCCGCCTGAAGCGCAACACCCGGGGGAAGCTCTTCGTCGAGTCGTACCAGCCACTGGCGAGTTCCGCGAACTACACCGCCGCCGCGTGGAACGCCGCGAACGGGAGGATCTACGTCGGTCACGGGTCCGACCTGCGAACGTACAACTACACGACGAACACCGCGGGCCGTGCCTTCAACGTTCCCGATCTCACGGCGATCACGGGGATGAGCTTCACGCCGGACGGCGCCAACCTCTTCGTGACCACGTACTACGAGAAGCTCCGCCGGGTGCGCTGGTCCACCAAGAAGCTCGTGTCCGGATGGACGTTCGGCCTCACGCGCTTCGGCATCAACGACGCCCGGGCCGTCGAGTACATCGGCGGGCGCTTCTACGTGAGCGATGGGGACGATACGCGCTCGGACGCCGACCCACGCAAGTACATGGTCTACGTCTTCACCGTCAGCTAGCCGTCGGCAGGATCAGCCGATCTTGCTCAGCCCCCAGATCACGGCACCCCACAGGGGCATGCTCAGACCGACGGCCACGAACACGCCGCGGAAAAGACCCGCGCGATCGTCCCGCAGCCCGTCGTGAACGACGCGTGTGATCGCGGTCGGCCGTGCCAGTTCCTGGAACATGGCTCCCCTTCCGTCGTGTCGCACACGCAACAACTACTCCATGGGGACGGACGTCCGCGGTACGGGAGATGAACGCGGGGGGAATTCGACGGCCCGGGGCGCTCGGCCGACCGAGCGCCACCCCCGGTTCGTCGTTCGTCGGCCGGTTCCGGATGATGTCGGGATGGCAGAAGGCGACACCGTGTTCGCGACCGCGGTCCGCCTGCACGAGGCGCTGGCCGGTCGTGTCCTCACGCGGACGGACTTCCGCGTCCCGGCCTTCGCGACGGCCGATCTGAGCGGGCAGGTCGTCGAGGAGGTCGTGTCGAGAGGGAAGCACCTCCTCGTGCGCACCGGCGGGGGGACCTCCGTGCATTCGCATCTCGGCATGGATGGCGCGTGGCGCCTCTACGAGCCGGGCGAGCGATGGCGGGGCCGATCCTTCGAGGTACGGGGCGTGCTCGAGACGGACCGGCGCATCGCCGTCGGTCATCGTCTCCGACGCCTCGAGGTGCTCCGGACCGCAGCCGAGTCGAAGGTGCTCGGTCACCTGGGCCCCGACGTGCTCGGCCCGGACTGGGACGAGGACGAGGCGGTGGCGAGGCTCATGGCGTCGGAGGAGCGGCCGGTGGGCGAAGCCCTGATGGATCAGCGGGTGATGGCGGGACCGGGGAACGTGTACCGGTCCGAGGTCTGCTTCCTGGCGGGTATCGATCCGCGCGCGCCGGTGGGTGAGGTGGAGGACCCGGTCGTCTTGATCCGGCTGATGAAGTCCCTGATGGAACGCAACCGCGCCGGCGGGAGGCGGGTGACCACCGACGATCCACGAGCGGGCCGCGAGCTCTGGGTGTACGGGCGAGCGGGCCGTCCGTGCCGGCGATGCGGCACTCCGATCCGCTCCTTCACCCAGGGCCTCGGCACCCAGGGAGGCCTCGGCACCCAGGGAGGCACCGGCGCGAGCCGGATCACGTACTGGTGCCCGGGCTGTCAGGACTCGTTGGGCTGAGCCGGCACGTCGGCGTCGCCATCACCTCGGCGCTCCCGCGACGTCACCAACCGAGGCACCCAGCCGACGGCCGCGATCGCGAGGATGACGAGGACACCACCCATCCCTCCGAGCGGCACGTCGACCCGCGCGAGGGCCGTGCCGAGCAGCGTCAGCGCCGCGATGCCGACCGCAGGGCTCAGCCCCAGCCACTCCAGACCCTCGACCGGCAGGAGCCACCGCGTCCATCCGGAGCCCACCAGCCCGAGGAGCAGGAGCACCGCGATCGAGGTTCCGAGCATGGCCGGCCACGACGTGCCCAGCGGGGACGCCGGCGTCCGCGACGTCGGCGCGGGCCCGTTGACCAACAGAACGCCCCGTGCCAGCCGTTCGGCGTTCGCCGGCGGATCCACCACGGTGTTGAGGGTGCTCAGGTAGAAGACCAGCGGGTCGGCGGCGACGATCGCGTCCACCTCGTGCCACCAGTGGTGGAACCAGTTCCGCCCGATCGCCGCGGATCGCGGGTCGGCTCGCTGCGCGCCGGGCTGCTTCGCGATGAGATCCTCGAACCCGCCCCAGTAGAGGTGTGCCCCCAGGATCCGGTCCGGCGGCAGGCCGGCTCGCACGAGCCGGTCCACGAGGAACGGGTTCCTGATGCTGATGAGGAAGACCACGGGCCGGTCCTCCGGCACCGTCTCCAGGTACGCGCCGGCGGCCCGAACCTGATCGAGCCTCGAGGCCGACTCCCCTTCCTTCGTCGGCATGCGGTAGACGTCGAGGCTGGTCGCGACGCTGAACGCGAGCCCCGCGACGAGCGCCAGCGCACCGACGACCATGCCGGTGGTTCCGTATCGCCGTCCGAGCCGGACGGCTCCCACCAGCGCGGCGGCGCCGAGGATCGGGATCGCGAGCGCGAACCCCGCCACGCGGAACACCTTGATCGGGCGGTCGATGAACTCGGAAGCGAGCATCGCCACCGGAACGCTCAGGCTCCACGACACGAGGAAGACGAGCCCGAGCCTGCGCCGGGTGTCGGCCGGGAACCACAGGGCGACCGCGCCGAGCGCGGCGAGCGGCCCAGTGATCGGCAGGCGGAGGGTGGGCAACCGCTTCGTGTTCCCTCGGTTGCCTTGCGTCGGCGGCAGCCCCGCGGGCGAACCAGGAGCCAGCGCGAAGAGGGCGAACGCACCCGCCAGGGCGCCGCCGGCCACCGTCGCCCCCAACCGAGCGGACGGCGTCTCGAGCGGCCGCTGCCCCCGCCGCCAGGCGACGATCGACCACGGGAGGAGCACGAGGGTCACCCCGGCGAGCAGGAGCAGGAACAGACCCCCGAAGAACCAGTGGATGAGTGCGACCGACGCGAAGCCCGCGATCGCGAGGGTGCGTCCGCGCGCGCCCGTCGCCGAGCAGAGCGCGGCCACCGCGATCGCGATCGCCACCGCGTCCACGAGGAGGTTGTCCAGGCTCTTGAGCGAGGTCCAGGCGACCTCTGCCGACGCCGCAGTCATCAGGGCGAAGACCGGGAAGGCCCACCGAGGCTCCCCCAGGACGGCGACGGCGAACGCGCCGGCGGCCAGCCCGACGCCGACGGTCGTCGCCACCTGGACGGCGTGAACGAGGGTCACGGTGTCCACGCGCACGGCGGAGCCGAGCAGGGACGCGAGCACCGGGAAGCCCGGACGCTCCAGGTTGATGCCGGGCACGTCCGCGTTGAGCGCGTGCAGACCCAGGGCCGAGACCACCTTGGTTCGCCAGACGTAGTACGGGAAGTCGAGCGACAGTCCTCGATACCAGCCCGTCGGATCGCGCCCGATCACGATCACGATCAGGGCGAGGATCGTCGCGGTGACTGCCAGTCCGAGCAGGATCGTGGCGACGGCGGGCATCGTGGGCGCGCGTCGCCAGCCTCGGCTGGGTTCGACCATCGCGACAGTCTATGTGTGGTGGTGCATCGACCTCGCGGCTCGTCTCAGGGACGTCGAAGACCCGGCGGCGGCGGATCGCACAACGTCCGCAGCTCCGACTTCAGCTCGCGCAACGGGACCCGAGCCGAGGGATCGTCGATCAGGTTCCGTTCCTCGAACGGGTCCGCGGCCAGGTCGTACAGCTCCTGGCTGCCGTCCGCGTACGAGATGTACTTCCATCGCCGGCCCCGGATCCCACAGTAGGTCGGGATCACGTACCGGTCGGGCCTCGAGCCGTAGTCCGGGTCCCTCGTGGCGCCCACGTGCTCCAGGAGGAGCCATCGCAACCCCTCGGCCGTCGGGCGGCGGAGGAGGTTCAACATGCTCGTGCCCTCCGCCCCCGGCATCTCCGTGCCGGCGGCGTCCGCGAACGTCGGGGCGACGTCGATATTGGCCACGATGCGCGGATCGCGGACGCCGCCGGCCGTGAGCGGGTCGTAGCGAAGGATCATCGGCACGCGGATGGCCTCCTCGTACGGCGACTGCTTGTCTCCGAGCCGATGCTCGCCGTGCATGAACCCGTTGTCCGACATGAACAGGATGAGCGTCCGGTGGAGCACGCCGGTCGAGTCCAGCGCCTCGACGATCTCCCGCACGGCGTCGTCAACCGGGGGGAGGCTGCGGAGCTGCGCCGCCCGCAGGCGGTCCGCCCGTGCCACGTGTTCGGGATCGAACCGCGGCACGGCGCGGAGCCAGGGCGGCTTGTCCGACGTGTCGGCTTCGTTGAAGGAACGTCCGCGCCACGGGGCGAGCGACGGGAACGCGTCCTCGTGCCCGGGCCCCGGGACGGCCGGCAGGTGCGGCGCGCTGGGTGCGAAGTAGAGGAAGAACGGCCGGTGCGTCTCCTCGATGAAGCGCACGGCGTGTTGCGTCGCAACGGACGTCGAGTAGTCGGAGGGCGAGGAGCCATAGCGGCGCTCCACGCCGTCGATGCTCATCGTGTAGTCGTAGTACCAGACGCCCCCGTTCGGACCGTTGAACGCCATCCAACGGTCCCACCCGGGCGGGACCTCGGTCTCGAGGTAGCCGTTGAAGTACTTGCCGACGAGCGCGGTCCGGTAGCCCTCGCCTTGGAGGACCGTCGCGATCGTCGTCGTGGGGTCGAATCCGGCGAAGCCCCCGAGCGGCGGGAAGTTCGTGTAGACCCCCGTTCCATGCGAGTACTGCCCCGTGAGGATGCTCGCCCGGCTGGGACAGCAGAGCGGATTGCTGACGAAGCCGTTCGTGAACGTGACCCCGTGATCGCCGAGCAGGTGCCGCACGTTCGGCATCGCCCACAGGCTGTCCCATCGCTGATCGTCGGTGAGGATCAAGACGATGTTCGGCGGCGCTTCCGACGGCGACGGCGTGCGTGGCGTCGCTCCGTCGCCGGCCGGAGGACGATCAGCCCCGTGACGAGCCCTCCGATGACAAGCGCCGCCACGACGACGACGGCGATGACGATCCGACCGGTCGACGACCCGCGTCGTGGGGTGGGCTCCTCCACGCGCAGACTCTACGGTGCGAACCTGCGGCGGTCGCTACGGCGTCTGGAACTCGAGGTGGAGGATCGGCGCGTAGGTGCCGTTCCGGGACTCCGCTGTCCGCCGGCCGGTGCCCGTGACGATGATCGCGATGGCGTTGCCCGAAGCCCAGCCCGGGCGGTTCACGATCTCCTGGACGATCCGTCGACAGGTCCGGCGTTCGTTGGTTCGGGCCGTGGACCTGCACCGTCGGCCACGGATCGCGGCTGTCCAGGCGACCGACGCCCCGGTCCGTGCGCGGGACGAGATGTTCCCCGGCACCTTCGCGAACGTGAGGGCGTCGTCCGTCGCCTGACCTCGCACGCGCAGCGACGCCGCGCCCGTGGAGACCTCATCGACCTCGAACTGCACGTAGGCCTTCGTGACCACCGCAGCCGGGCGGGACCGAGACGTTCACGAAGCGCATCCCCACCACTTGCCTGGACCGTTCCCGCGGTCGTCGAGCTGCAGGTCCGTGCTCGCCGATCGACGTGGCGCCGGTCGCCACCTTCTCCTCGGCGTCGTCGGAGCCCACCGCCACCGGGACGTCGAGCGTCTTGCCCGCGACGTGCACCCAGGACGCGACGGACGGGACGCCGGCCGAGTTGAGGATGAACAGCATGTACCAGCCCGGCGGGCGCCTCGTTCCCGTTCGCGGGGGCGGTGGCGTTCAGGACCCCGCTCCCCTTCGTGTACTGAGAGGTCCACATAGCGCTGGTCGAAGTGGATGCTGTGGGTCACCGATTCCGGGTCGCACCAGCGCGACCCGCCCGATGTCCGCCGGCGTCGGGGTGTCGAGATCTGGAGTGCCGCCCCGTAGCTCGACCGAGGACGGCGCGGTAGAGATCGTCGGCCGCGCCCCGTGGAAGAGGTACGGGCGGCGAGTAGATCTCCGCCGTCCGTCTGGAGGGTGCCGTTCGTCTGACCCGCCGAGAGCACCCGTCCGTCCGGGAGCAGGAGTCGCGGTCGAGTGGTACATCCGGCTGGCGGTCTGGGAGGCCATCGTCGTCCACGTCTCGCGTCACCGGGGTCGAAGCGCTCCGAGGCGAACACCGGTCCCGTACGTACGCTCGAATCGGCGCCCCCGCCGACCGCGAGGACCGTCCCGTCGGCCAGCATCACGGCGTTGCCCCAGCGTCGGGCGTAGGCTCATCGAGGCCGTCGGGCGCCAGGTCGGTGTCGCCTCGGACGTGTCGAGGATCCCAGCGGTCGCAAGGCCCGGCTGCTCCCCCACCAACGACCAGGATCTTCTTGAGCCCGGGAGCAACACGTCCATGCTCGCCCGTGCGCGCGATCCCACTCGATCTTCGTGAGCGAGCTCCACGTCGCCGTCCCCGGATCGAAGAGCTTCGTCTGGCCGCTTCCGGGCCCATCTTGATCAGCATGCCGCTCGGCAGGACGAACATCCGGGGGTAGAGCGCCATCGTCATGGTCGGCGCTCGCGGGAAGCCTCGACTGAGGCGTGTTGGTCGTGGGATCGAACGAGTCGACCGGTGCTGATGCCGTCACCGCGGGCTCGAGATACCGGAGAAGATCAGGATCCTGCCGTCTCCGAGCTCGATCGTCGTCGCGTACCAACGAGGCTCTTGCAGGACCGGGCCTTTCGTCCACGCCGAGGAAGTCGGATCGAAGACGGTCGTCTCCGGGATCCCGTACTCGACGGCAGCGCCGTACTTGTGTCCGCCGACCACGATGACCCGGCCGTCGGGGGTCACGCTCTGAGCCGCGCAGATAGAGGTCGAGCGCGTCAGGCACGTCGGCCGTTCTGGACCGTGGCCGACGGGGGCGGGCCCGAGAGGAACCCGGTCACCGGGTCCCAGATCAGCCGCCCTGCTTCCAATCACCTCCACGTCGCCTGGCTTCTCGAACAGCAGCAGCTTCCCGCTCGGGAGCAGCACCGAATGGATCGGCGACCAGACCGATGTCGAAGGTGTGGTCCACTCCCCGACCACCGACGGGTCTTGCCCCTGCAGCGTCGATGCGGAACTGAGGACGACGGATGCCGGGGAGCATCGCGAGGAACAACCCGAAGCCGTGCCGGGCGGCTCCGCCCCCGTCGTTGCACCACAGCCCCTCCAAAGGTCGTCGTGCGGTCGCGCAACCCGACGAAGTACTACGGTGAAGCTTCAACCTACACATGATCGAGGCGTCCCAGAGAGGTCAACGCGCTAAAACCTCTAGACACTTAAATCGTCGCTACCGCGGTTGGAACTCGAGGTGGAGGATCGGCGCGTAGGTGCGTTGCGGGACTCCGCCGTCCGCCGTCCGGTGCCGTCACGATGATCGCGATGCGTTGCCCGAGGCCCAGCCCGGGCGGTTCACGATCTCCTGCACGATCCGCGACAGGTCCGGCGTTCGTTGGTTCACGCCGTGGACCTGCACCGTCGGCCAGGATCGCGGTTGCCAGGCGACGACGCCCCGGTCCGTGCGCGGGACGAGATGTTCCCGACGTGTTCGTGAAGGTGAGGCGTCGTTCGCGCCTGACCTCGCACCCTCAGCGACGCGCGCCCGTCGAGACCTCGTCCACCTCGAACTGCACGTACGCCTTCGTGATCACCGAGCCGGGCGGGATCGAGACGTTCGCGAAGCGCATCACCACGAGTTGCCGAGCCGCTCCCGCGGTCGTCATCTGCAGGTCCGTGCTCGTCGTCGACGTAGCGCCGGTCGCCACGTTCTCCTCCGCGTCGTCGGAGCCCACCGCGACCGGGACGTCGAGCGTCTTGCCCGCGACGTGCACCCAGGACGCCACGGACGGGACGCCGGCCGAGTTGAGGATGAACAGCATGTACCAGCCCGGCGGGGCCTCGTTGCCGTTCGCGGGAGCGGTCGCGTTGAGGACCCCGCTCCCCTTCGTGTACTAGAGGTCCACGTAGCGCTGGTCGAAGTGCATGCTGTGCGTCGCCGATCCGGGCCGCACCAGGGCGACGCGCGCGATGTCCGCGGCGTTCGGGGTCGAGATCTGGAATCCCGCCCCGTACTCGACCGAGGACGGCGCGGAGGAGATCGTCGGCCGGGGCCCGTGGAAGAGGTACGGCGGCGAGTAGATCTCCGCCGGTCGTCTGCAGGGTGCCGTTCGTCTGACCCGCCGACAGCACCCGTCCGTCCGGGCAGCAGGGTCGCGGTGGAGTGGTACATCCGGCTGGCGGTCTGCGAGGCCATCGTCGTCCACGTCTCGCTCACGGGGTCGAAGAGCTCCGAGGCGAACACCGGCCCCACGTACGTCGCCTCGGCGCCCCCGCCGACCGCGAGGACCGTCCCGTCGGCCAGCATCACGGCGTTGCCCCAGCGCCGGCCGAAGGCCATCGAGCCCGTCGCGTGCCACGTGGGTGACGCCGTCGGACGTGTCGAGGATCCGAGCGCTGGCGAGGCCCGGCGTCCCCCCCGGCGACCAGGATCTTCTTGAGTCCGGGGAGCATCACGGCCATCTCGCCCGACCGGAAGAGCCCGTCGATCGTCGTGAGCGAGCTCCACGTCGCCGTCGCCGGATCGAAGAGCTTGCGTCTGGACGCTCCGGGCCCACCCTGATCAGCTTGCCGTTCGGCAGGACGGAAGATCCGCGGGTAGAGCGCCATCGTCATGTCGGCGCTCACCGGAAGCCTCGGCTGAGTCGGTTGGTCGAGGGGTTGTACGAGTCGACCGGGCTGATGCAGTTGCCCGGCGGTCGACAGACCGGAGAAGGTCAGGATCCTCGCCGTTCCCGAGCTCGATCGTCGTCGCGTACCAACGCGGCTCCCGCAGGACCGGGCCTTTCGCCCACCGTCGAGGAGGCCGGATCGAAGAGGGTCGTCTCCGGGATCCCGTTCTCGATCGGCCGTTCCGTACTTGTGCCCGCCCACCACGATGAGACGGCCGTCGGACGTCATGCTCTGCGCCGCGCAGAAGAGGTCGAGCGGGTCGGACACGTCGACCGTGTCCCACCGTGGCGGACGGTGGCGGGCCCGAGACGAAGCCGGTCACGGGGTCCCAGACCACCGCCCTGCTTCCCACCCCGCCCACGTCCTGGCTTCTCGAACAGCAGCACCTTCCCGCTCGGGAGCAGCACGGAATGGATGCCGACCAGGCCGATCTCGAACGGTGTGGTCCATTCGCCGACGACCGCCGGGTCCGGACCCACGGCGGATGCCGAACTGAGCGACCACGGAACCGGGGAGCATCGCGAGGAGCAACACGAAGCGCGTGTCGAGCGCGCCTCCGCCCACCTCTCTGCACCTCGTCCCCTCCCCAGAGGTCGTGCGGTCGCGCAACCGCACGGTTCTCGCTGTAGGCCGTCAACCCCATGATAAGGGTGGTAGGTCGGTTCGCGCGGACGAGATGCGCGACGTAGGGTCCACGGATGGAGATCGCCGCCTTCCTCGCTCGCCATCCCCCCTTCGACGGCGTGGAGCGCGACCGGCTGGACGAGTTGGCCGGGCGAGTGAAGACCGCAGCAGTTCCCGGCCGGGACCGTGATGCTCCAACAGTCGGGCGAGCCTTCGAAGTTCCTGTACCTGATGCGTCACGGCTCCGCGGAGGTCCTCGACGACGGCCACCTCGTCGACCTGATCGGCGAGGGAGAGGTCTTCGGGGCCTGGTCGCTGCTCGGCGGCTTCGGGCCGACCGCGACCGTGCGCGCCCGGGAGGATTCGACCTGCTTCCTGGTCGAGGCCGAGGACGCGAAGGAGGTGCTCGGGACATCGAAAGGGATGACCTTCGTGGTCTCCTCGCTCCGGCGCGGGCTCGTCGACATCTCGCGCGGCCGGGACACGGGGGCGGCGGACCGATACCGACGGGTCGGCTCGCTCGTGCGCCGGACCGCGGTCACCTGCGAGGCCGGCACCACCGTCGCCGATGCTGCCGATCTGATGGCTCGAGAGCACGTGTCGGCGTTGCTGATCCCCCGCGACGACGGGCTGGGGATCCTCACCGATCAGGATCTCCGCACGAGGATCGTCGCCGCGCGCCGGAGCCTCGAGACACCCGTCGGCGAGGTCATGACCTTCCCGGCACGCGCCGCCTCACACGAAGCGATGGCCGGCGAGGTGCTCCTCCTCATGCTCGACGAGGGCTTCCATCACACGCCGATCGTCGACGCGACCGGCAGCCCGATCGGCGTCGTGACCGACAGCGATCTGCTCGGTCTCGGGGAGCACACGCCGTTCGCGCTCAAGAGCTCCATCGAACGCGCGCCGGATCGCGATTCGGCCGTCCAGGCCGCGCGCGGACTCCCCGAGGTGGTGTCCTCGCTCGCCGACGTGGGGATGGATCCCGTCGACGTCGGTCACATCGTCGGGTTCACGATCGACGCGCTCACGCGACGTCTCATCGGCCTCGCGATCGAGCGGTACGGCGCGCCGCCGGTGCCGTGGGCCTGGCTCGCGCTCGGAAGCGCCGGCCGGCAGGAGCAGGCGCTGCACACCGACCAGGACCACGCGCTCGCCTACGACCTCCAGGGACAGACCCGGGAGGACATCGATCCCTACTTCGCGGACTTCGCCGAGTTCGTCACGGCGGGTCTCGAGGACGCCGGCATCCCCCGCTGCAACGGCGACGCGATGGCCGCGAACAGCGCGCTCCGCAAGTCGCTCGAGGGATGGACCGACGCGTACAAGGCGTGGATGACCGACCCGGGAGCCGAGGGAAGCGTGCTCCTCTCGATCGTCTTCGACTACCGCCAGGTGATGGGTCCGCTCGACGCCGAGGGTCCGCTCGACGAGCTCCTCCGATCGTGCAAGAGCTATCCGAACTTCCTGCGACACCTGTCGCGCCGTGCGCTCGAGGAGAAGCCTCCGACGGGGTTCTTCAAGGACCTGGTCGTGGAGTCGAAGGGCCAACAGGCGGGGCGGCTCGACATCAAGCACAAGGGCATCACGATCGTCGGCAATCTCGCGCGAGCAGCCGCCATCCGGGCCGGGCTCACCGAGCAACGCACGATCGGCAGGCTTCGGGCCGCAGCCGGCGTCGGCGCCATCGACGACGAGACGCGGGCCGAGCTCGAGGAGGCCTTCCGGTTCCTGTGGGGCGTGCGGCTGAAGCACCACGTCGCTCGCGTCAG
>CAVTTD010000022.1:0-62051 GCA_963737525.1 uncultured Actinomycetota bacterium | reverse complement strand
TGTTCGGACGCTCCGGACTGGGCGGCGCGATCTTATCGCTGTACAGGTAGCGACGATGCTGATCCTCGTGCTCGCGGCGAACACCAGCTACGCCGACTTTCCGCGCCTGGCGAGCTTCCACGCGGGCGACCATTTCCTGCCGAAACAGCTCACACGCTACGGCGATCGTCTCGTGTTCTCAACGGCATCGTCGTCCTGTCGGTGTTCGCGGGACTGCTGATCATCGTGTTCGAGGCGAGCGTGACGAAGCTGATCCCGCTGTACGCGATCGGCGTGTTCACCTCGTTCACCTTCTCTCAGGCCGGCATGGCGAGGCGCCACACGACGTTGCGGGAGCCCGGGTGGAAGAAGGGGCTCGCGATCAACGGCTTCGGCGCCGTCGTCACGCGGTGATGACGGTGATCATCGCCGCGACGAAGTTCAGCCAAGGGGCATGGATCATCCTGATCGCGATCCCGGTCATGCTGGTTGGGTTGTTTCGGGTCAACCACCACTACGTGAGACGGCGGCGGCCCTCATCGATCCCGCGCGGCGCGGCCCGGTCCGGGACCTGCCGCGGCAGCGGGTCGTCATCCCGGTTCGGGAGCCGGGTCCCGAGGATGTCTACGCCACGGCATACGCAAGTCGCGTCTTTCCACTCGACGTACGGATCGTGCACTTCGCCCCGGTCGGCACGGGCATCGAGTACATGCGGGAGGGCTGGGGTCAGCTCGGAAGATACTCGAGCTCCGCCTGAGGACGAGGAGCATCTCCAGCGAGATCAGGAACCTCGCGCGCGAGATCCGAGCGAGCTCGGACGAGTACGCCCTCGTCAACGTGATCATCCCGGAGGCCGTTCGGCAGACGGGATGGCGGCACCTGCTCCACCAACTGCACGTCCAGCGGATCAAAGCCGGCCCTCGTTGCCGAAGCAGACGTCGTCGTCACTAACGTCGCCCACCATGCCGGTTATGAAGCCCTCGAGCCCGTGACCCATCCCGACGATCTCCGTCGAGCGATGGAAGGCTGGCGCCACGTGGCGGTCGTCCTGGTGTCCGGGGCCCACAACGCCACCGACCAGAGCCTCCGATACGCCCTCTCCCTGCGCGCCGACGAGCTCCGCTGCGTCCACGTGCAGGTCGACGAGAAGGAGGGCACGGCGCTCCGGGCGGCCTGGCAGGAGCGGTACCCGGAGCTGCCGCTCGAGGTGCTGGATTCGCCGTATCGCCAGATCGGCGGGCCGATCCATGCCTGGGTGCGGGACGTGCTCGACGAGCATCCGAAGACGTTCGTCACCATCGTGATCCCGGAGTTCGTCGTTCGGAAGCGATGGCATCGGCTCCTGCACAACCAGACGGCCCTGACGCTCAAAGGGACGTTCCTCTTCGAGCCCTCCGTCGTGGTGTCCTCGGTCCCCTATCGCCTGTAAGACACGTCGGACGAGCGACGTCAGTCGTCGCGGAGTCGGCCGGCGAGCACCTCCAGCATCGCCCACGCGGCCCGCGGCTCGCGCTCGATCGTGCTCCGCACGAGCTCGCGCGAGACCGCGAGGGCTCGCAACGGCGACGACCGCGACGACGTCGGCGCTCCGGGGTCTGCCGTCGATCACCGCGACCTCGCCGAAGAACTCGCCGGGCCCGAACGTCGCGAGCGGACTCCCCTTCCGTTCCACCCGAGCCTCCCCTTCGAGGATCACGAAGAGCTCGTCTCCCGGGTCGCCCTCGCGAACGACGAACTCCCCCGGCTTCGAACGTCCGCTCGACGCCACCCGCCGTGATCATGTCGAGGATCTCGGGCGGCAGCGACGAGAACAGAGGCGCGCGCTCGAGCAGGTGCTGGTACCGCCCGCCCTGGAACAGGAGCGGCTGCCCCTCCCCGTACCGCGCGTACTCCACCTGACCGACGAACAGCGAGTGGTCACCGCCCCAGTTGGACCGCACCACCCTGGCGACCAGGTGCGCGAGCGCCCCTCGCACGAGGGGCGTCTCGTGCACCAGATCGAACTCCACCTCCTCGGTCCCCTCGGCGGTCCGACCGGCGAATCGATCGGAGAGCGCCCGCTGCTCGTCGGCGAGCACGCTGATCCCGTACCGACGCCCCTCGTGGAGCAACGCGTGCATCTTCGCCCGCCGGTCCACCGAGATCACGACGAGCGGGGGTCGCAGGGACACGGACATGAAGGCGTTGGCGGTCATGCCGTGCACCTGGTCGCCCGCCTGCGTCGTGACGACGGTGACGCCGGTCGCGAACATCCCCAGCGTGCGGCGGAACGCCGCGGCCGGATCCTGTCCCGGCTCGCCGGCGATCTCGAGTTCGTCTTCGGGCGCGTCGTCCGGGAAGGTCTCCCCGAAACCGACGGGGGCGAAGCCGCCGTGCACGGGGAGGTCGAACTCGACCGGCGGTGCTTGGGCGGCGGGGCGATCGGCCACCGCTAGCTCCAGGGATACGGGGAATGGCTGACCGGGTGGAGCTTGCCCTCGGCGAATCGAGAGAACCGGAAGGGCTCGAGCAGCGACTGCGTCTCCCCGAGGATCTCCTTCGCGACGAGCGCCCCGATCCCGATCATCTTGTAGCCGTGGTTCGAGTCGGCGATCACGTAGGCGTTCTCCACGAACCGGTCGAAGACCGGGAAGCTATCGGCCGTGAACGCGCCGATCCCCCCGGTGGGAGCCTTCCGGTACAGCGGCCGCTTCCCTTCGAAGCGCTTGTGGCAATGTGCGAGCGCCGACGTCCACATCCGCTCGAACTCAGGCGTCACCACGAACTCGGTGCTGAGGTGACCATAGGGATCGACGGCGACCTCGTCCGCCGGTTGCTCCACGATCCACGGCATCGCCCCGCCCTGGACACCACCGAAGTTCACGTCCGGCTTGTAGTAGATCCCCCAGAGCTCTTCGGTGACGACCGAGCCGTCGATGTCGTCGATCAATGGCGCGTCCGTGTCGATATGCACCACGGGCGGCATGCTCCCGTCGTTGTCGAGGAGATAGCTCGGGTCGACCCCGAGCGTGCCTTCCTGGAGGCACCAGTAGGTCCACATCGGGCGGCGGTAGTGCTTCCCGTCGCGACCCAGCACGTCGATCTCCCCGGGGAGGTCGAGCATGTGCCAGAAGTCGCGCACCCACGGGCCGGCGGCGATGACGACCTGATCGCAGGCGATCGTTCCCTGGTCGGTCTCGACGGCGCCGACGGCGCCACCCACGATCTCGAACCCCGTCACGGTCACGGGAGCATGGAGCTCGACTCCCAACGCCTCGCTCTTCCCTCGGAGGCCTCCCATCGACGGCATGTTCTCCGCGTAGCCGCCCTTCTTCTCGTGGAGGACCACCGTGATGTTCTTCGCCTGCCAGTCCGAGAAGATCGACTCCATGTAGGTCCGGCACTCGTCGTCGCCCTCGATCAGCTCGGACTCGTACCCGATCGCTCTGCTGCTGCTCGTAGATCTGGCCCACGTCCGCCCGCATCACCTCGGGTCCGATCTGGAGATACCCGATGGGGTGGTAGTGGAACGCCTCGGGATCCGACTCCCACACCGTCGACCGAGTGCGCCATCAGCTCTCGCATCGCCGGCTGGAAGTAGTTGTTGCGGATCACGCCACACGCGATCCCCGAGGGTCCCGCGCCCACGCCCGTCTTGTCGAGGATCACGATGTCCGACCCGCTGCCACCGCCGCGGGATGCCCACTCCTGGGCGAGGTGCCAGGCGGTCGAGAGTCCGTGGATCCCCGCGCCGATCACGACGACCCGCGCATGCTCCGGAAGCGTCATCCCGCCGACCACCTTTCGAGGCTCGGGTTCGGAACGGATTCTAGGGTCTTCCGCCCCGCGCACGGACATGCCGGTCAGGGAACGCCGACCTCCTCGCGCTCCTCCATCCGTCGCCGCGCGTCCGCGACGAACGTCTCGCCAGATCCCGAGCATCCGCTCGTCGTCCTGCCACTCCTCGTGGAGCTCCCACTGCACGCCGAGGACGAACGACGGGCGAGCCCGGCATCTCGACCGCCTCGATCGTCCCGTGCGGCGCCCAGGCGACGGCCTCCAAGCCCGTCCCGAGGTCCTTCACGGCCTGATGGTGGTAGCTGTCGACCTCGTAGCGCTCGCCGAGGTGGGACGCGAGGAGCGAGTCCGGCTTCACGTCGACGGGATGGGTGGGGTGCGGAGGACGCTCGGTCCCTTCCAGCGTCGCGGCGACGAGCGCTCGCCATTCGTCCCACTTGGCGCCGGGATGATCGGCACCCTCCGCCGGGAACTCGTCGAGGTCCCCGTGGAGCGTGCCTCCGAGCGCGACGTTCAGGACCTGACATCCCCGGCACACGCCGAGGACGGGCACCTCTTCCTCGACCGCGAGCAGCGCGTAGGAGAGGTCGATCTCGTCGAGGAAGGGCTGCCCGGGCAGGTGCTTCGGGTGAGGGCTCCTCGCGACCGTAGCGCCACGCCTCGATGTCCCGTCCACCGGCGAGCACGAGTCCGTCGATCCGCTCGATCAGCTCGACCCGGTCCTCCTCCCGTTCGTAGTACGGGAGGAGGACGGGAAGGGCGCCCGCTGCGAGCAGCGGGCGCCCATACCCGTACCCGTAGTAGTCGCCGTAGTCGGCGAATCCCTCCGAGATCGCGACGATCCGAGATCGCGATCAGCGGACGGCGCTCCGTCATGGAACGGGGCGGGCACCGCGCTCAGTGGCCGGCGGGCCGCTCCCAGCCCTCCATCACCGCCGGCTTCCAGTCCGTCGCCGACGATCTCCGAGCCTTCCACCCACGGGCCGAGCATCGGCTGCGGGAACTTCGCGTGCTTCGTCTTCAGCTGGATCCCGTACGAGTTGCCCTCGATCAGATGCTTCATCAGCACCTTGCGGGCGATCTCGTCCTCACGCCCGGCGGGGATCTCGAAGTGGATCTTCAGGAACGAGTTGGAGTAGCGGTCGAACACCGCGGCGACCCCGTCCTCCTGGAGGAGCGTGACGTCCTCGAGCCAGTTCAGGTCCTCCCCGGGGGTCAGCGCGTCGAGATCGACGTCCTCGACGAGCGAGATGTCCTCCTGGTACGGGAACCGGTGGCCGGCGAGCTCCTCGGCGTCGATCCCGATCTTCGTCGACAGGTGATGCGGTTCGGTCATCGTCTTCTCCGTTCTCTGGCCTCTAGGTCGGGAACTGCCCGGTGTCGGCCAGGTACTTCTGCATCATGGTCTTGATCTCGTCCAGCGTTCCCTGCTCGGTGACGCCCGGGATGTAGTCCGTGCCGGCGAGCGGCACCTTGGCCATCGCGGCGGCCTCGACCGTGAGCGCGCAGAGGTCCTCGGGCTCGAGCGAATGCACGTCGGTCTTCCCGCACGCCCGCGCCAGCATCTGGAGCTCCATCGTCATCGCGGTGAGGAGGTTGTAGACGCGGGTCGCCGCGGAGTCGACCTCGAGGCGCTTCCGGAGCTCCGGGTCCTGCGTGGTGATCCCGACCGGGCATCGACCCGTGTGGCAGTGGTAGCACTGCCCGGCGGGCACGCCGACCGTCCCTTCGTAGTCCGTGACTCCGGGGATCTCCTTGTTGCAGTTCAGCGCCATCAGCGCACTCGTGCCGATCGGCCACGGCCTTCGCGCCGAGCGCGAGGCACTTCGCGATATCCGCGCCGTTCCGGATCCCGCCGGCGACCACCAGATCGATCTCGTCGACGAGCCCCACGTCCTCGAGCGCCCGACGAGCCTCCGGGATCGCCGCCATCAGCGGGATCCCGGTCTCCTCGGTCGCGATGTGCGGACCGGCGCCTGTCGAGCCTTCGGCGCCGTCCAGGTAGATGATGTCCGGCCCGCACTTGGCGGCCATCCGGATGTCGTCGTAGACGCGGGCGGCACCCAGCTTCAGCTGGATCGGGATCCGATAGTCCGTCGCCTCGCGGACCTCCTGCACCTTCAACGAGAGGTCGTCCGGTCCGAGCCAGTCCGGGTGGCGGGCCGGCGAGCGCTGGTCGATCCCCGCGGGAAGCGATCGCATCTCGGCGACCTGCTCGGTGACCTTCTGGCCCATCAGGTGGCCGCCGAGACCGACCTTGCATCCCTGTCCGATGAAGAACTCGCAGGCGTCGGCGAGCATCAGGTGATGCGGGTTGAACCCGTACCGGGACTGGATGTTCTGGTAGTACCACTTCGTCGAGAGATCGCGCTCCGGCGGGATCATGCCGCCCTCGCCCGAGCAGGTCGCGGTCCCGGCCATCGAGGCACCCTTGCGCGAGCGCCATCTTCGCCTCGAGCGAGAGCGCGCCGAACGACATCCCGGTGATGTAGATCGGGATCTCCAGCTCGATCGGGTTCTTGGCGAAGCGGGCACCGAGCACGGTCTTCGTCTCGCACTTCTCCCGGTAGCCCTCGATCACGAACCGGGTCAGCGTGCCGGGCAGGAACATCAGCTCGTCCCAGTGCGGGATCGGCTTGAACATCGAGAACCCGCGCATCCGGTATCGGCCGAGCTCGGCCTTCACGTGGATGTCGTTCATGACCTCCTCGGTGAAGATCCTGCTGCGCCCGAGCACGTCCTTCTTGGAGGAAACCTCCGTCATCTCGTCTCCTTCACGCCTCGGTCTCCGATCCTCAGAGGACGAGCTTCCGCTCGCTCGGCTCGAGGTTGTCGTAGTTGTAGAGCACCTTCCCGCAGACGAACTTCTGGAGCGGCGGCGGGTCGCCCAGGCCGTAGATCCGGAACTTCCGCTCGACCAGCTCCGTGTCGGCGTCGGTCCACTCGCCCTCGACGCAGTCGATGCCGAGCGACTTCACCTTGCCGGCCACGTAGATCGTGCCGTCGTACATCGAGTCGCCCAGCCCGTTGCCCACGTTGCCGAGGATGATCTGCCGCCCCCGCTGCATCATGAACGCGGTCATCGTGCCGGCGTCCCCCCCGACGATGATCGTGCCGCCCTTCTGATCGATCCCGGTGCGCGCGCCGACGGCACCCTTCACGATGAGGTCGCCACCGCGCATCGCCGCGCCGGTCAGCGAGCCCGCGTTCTTCTCGATCACGACGACGCCCGACATCATGTTCTCGCACACGGACCAGCCGACCCGTCCGGTGACGGTGATCTCCGGGCCATCGATCAGCCCGAGACCGAAGTAGCCGAGCGATCCCTCGTATCGGATCTTGCATCGCTGGAGGATCCCGACGCCGATCGAGTGCTTCGCGCCCGGGTTCAGGACCGTCACGTCGCGGGCACCCTGCTCGTAGATCAGCCAGCGGAGCTCGAGGTTGATCTGCCGGGTCGTGAGGTCGGCCGCGTCGAAGGACGCCTTGTCGCCGTCGATCTCCGAGACCTTGGGGACCTCGGCGAAGGGCTCCACCAGCCCTCGCGCGTCGTACGTGACACGCCGGTCGCCCGTCATCGTGTCCATACGAGCACCTCGCTCTCATAAGGATCGTAGGTGTCGATCTCGCGCCCCAGGACCGCCCGGATCGCGATCTCCTCGCTCGCCATCGCCACCAGCTCGTCGGACTCGTACAGGACCAGCGGCTTCGCGGCCATCTCGTCCTTGGCGACACCCAGCGCGTCCTTCGTGACCGCCATGTAGGTGAAGACCCCGTCGAGGTCCTCGAGGCTCTTGTGCATCGCGTCCTCGAGGGAGTCGCCGTCGGACATCTTCTCGGCGAGGTACACCGCGATGATCTCCGAGTCGCATTCGGATTGGAAACGCTCCCCGTTGAACTCCAGCCGCCGCTTCCACTGGAAGTAGTTGGTCAGCTGCCCGTTGTGCACGACGGCGACGTCGGAGAACGGATACGCCCAGTACGGGTGCGCTCCGGAGATGTCCACGTCCGACTCCGTCGCCATCCGCACGTGCCCGATCGCGTGGGTACCCTCGAACCCACCGAGCTTGTACATGTCGGATACCTGCTGGGCGTCGCCGATGTCCTTGACGATCTCCAGGGAATGTCCGAGCGAGAGGACCTCGCAGCCCGGGACGTCCTCGAGGTAGTCCGCCAGCGCCTTCATATCGCCGTCGTAGCGGACCACCGCTCGATAGGCGTACTCGGTCTCGCTCTCCACGCGGTCGATCGACGCTCCGATCTTGTTCAAGCGGGTCTCGACCTCCTGGCGGGCCCGATCCAAGCGCTCCTTGAAGTCGAAGTCCCGGGGATCGTTCGCGTCGGCCAGCTTGAAACGGATCACGACGAGCTCTCCGGGCTCTCCGTAGAGCGCGTACCCCGCGGAGTCCGGCCCCCGATGCTTCATCGACTGGAGCATGCTGGTCATCTCGGTCCCGATGTCCGCCGACCGTCGCGGTGGATGATGCCTGCGATACCGCACATGTGAAGAGGTTCGCTCCTTTCCTACGGCAACACGTCCAGGTACTCCTGAACGTCCCAATCGCTGACCGTCCCGATGAATCGCTTCCACTCGTCGGTCTTGTAGTGCATGAAGACCCGGTACATGTCCCCCGGCAACGCGGCCTTCACCACGTCGTCGGCCTCGAGCGCCTCGAGCGCCTCTCCCAGCGTTTCGGGGATCCGCTGCGACGTCCTTGCCCTCCGCGATGGCCTCGTAGATGTTCCGCTCCTCCGGCGGGCCGGGGTCGAGGTTGCGGGCCAGTCCGTCCTTCATCGCCATCAGGAGCGCCGCGAAGGACAGGTACGGGTTCACCGCCGAGTCCACCGACCGGTACTCGTACCGCCCGGGCGCGGAGATCCGCAGCGCGGTGGTCCGGTTCTGGAACCCCCAGTCGGCGAAGATCGGCGCCCAGAACCCGGCGTCGGCGAACCGCCGATAGGAGTTCACCGTCGGCGAGGTGATGCACGTGAGCGCCCGGAGGTGCTCGAGCACCCCGCCGATCGCGTGGAGACCGATCTTGCCCGGGACCCGGGGATCGTCGCCGTCGGGCATGAACATGTTCTCGTCGCCCTGCCAGAGCGAGATGTTGTGGTGGCAGCCGTTCGCGGACACGCCCATGAACGGCTTGGGCATGAAGCACGCGAACGCGTTCATCTCCCGGCCCGACCTGGCGGCAGATCTGTCGGTAGGTCGTGAGCCGGTCCGCGGTCGCCTCCGCCTTGTCGAACATGAAGTTCAGCTCGAGCTGACCGGGGGCGTCCTCGTGGTCGCCCTGGATCATGTCGAGGCCCATCGCGGTCGCCGTACTCCATCACCTTGTGGATGATCGGCTGGAGCTCCGAGAACTGGTCGATGTGGTAGCAGTACGGCTTGGTCTTGCCTTCGACCGACGGCGTGCCGTCGGGGTTGGTCTTCAGCCACATCATCTCGGGCTCGGTGCCCGCGCGCAGGTGCAGCCCGGTCTCCGCGGTGAACTCGTCGTGGAGCCGCCTGAGGTTGCCGCGGCAGTCCGACGTCAGGAACGCGCCGCCGTCGACCTCCTCCTCGCGGCCTCGGAACAGCGTGCAGAAGACCCTCGCGGTCTTCCGATCCCAGGGCAGCACGCAGAAGGTCTCGACGTCGGGGATGCCGACGAGCTCCCGTGCCTCGGGCCCGTACCCGATGTAGTTCCCCTCACGGTCGACGAACAGGTTCGCGGTCGAGCCGTAGACGAGCTGGAACCCCTTGCGGGCGATCGTCTCCCAGTGCTTGGCCGGGATCCCCTTGCCCATGATCCGTCCCGTGACCGAGACGAATTGGTAGTACATGTAGGTCACGCCCTCGGCGTCGATCTGCCGGCGGACCTCCTTGATCGCCGCGTCGCGCCCGGACTGCTCGACGAACTCCTCGATGTCGGTGGCCAACTCGCGCCTCCCTTCGGGCGGCCCGTCTGCGGGCCGGCTGGGCGCATCCTACGCCGACCTCAGCCGAACGCGCTACGGCGGCCCCGAACCAGTTTGACGGGAAGGGGTCACGGGCCTACGGTGCGGCGCGAGGCGCGGCGAGCGCTGGGCTCCCGTGCCCTATCCGAACACAGGGGTGGAGAAGGGGGTGCCGCCGTGACCGAGGCTCCGACGTCCGTCGAGGAGGTCCGCAAGCTCGTCGACGACATGGGGATCGAGTTCCTCTTCGCGCAGTTCGTCGAGATGTACGGCAAGCCGAACGCGAAGCTCGTGCCCGCGACGCACCTCGAGGACGTGTTCGCTGAGGGCGCCGGGTTCGCCGGCTTCGCGACCGGCGAGCTGGGCCAGGGGCCGCACGATCCCGACATCGCGGCGATGCCCGACCCGGCCAGCTTCACGCCGGTCCCGTGGCAGCCCAACCTCGCCCGGTTCGCGTGCGACGTCTTCGTCGAGGGCGAGCCGTGGCCGTACTGCCCGCGCACCATCCTGAAGCGGCACTCGCGTCGCGCGGCGGAGCCGGGGCTACGTGTTCAAGATCGGGATGGAGGCGGAGTTCTTCCTGACCCGCTCCGCGAGGACGGCACGATCGAGGTGGCGGACCCGCTCGACATCCTGGATCGTCCCTGCTACGACATGAAGGCGCTCACCCGCCAGTTCGACTTCATCTCGACCCTGTCGAAGTACGAGACGCAGCTCGGGCTGGGACAACTACGCGAACGACCACGAGGACGCGAACGGGCAGTTCGAGTCGAACTTCCGGTACGCGGACGCCCTGACGACCGCCGACCGGATCATCTTCTTCCGCTACATGGTCCACACGCTCGCGCAGCAGCGGGCCTCGCAGGCGACGTTCATGCCGAAGCCGTTCGCGAACCTCACCGGCAACGGCCTCCACTGCACATGAGCATCTGGGACGAGGAGACGGACACGAACCTGTTCGAGGACGAGAACGATCCGCGCGGCCTCGGGACTCTCCGAGCTCGGCGTACCACTTCCTCGGCGGGGTGCTGCAGCACGCGAGCGCCTACATCGGCGTCACCGCCTCGACGGTGAACTCGTACAAGCGCCTGATCGTCGGGGCGCCGACGTCGGGAGCCACGTGGTCGCCGGTCTACATCGCGTACGGCGGGAACAACCGCACGCAGATGATCCGGATGCCGGCTCCCGGGCGCTTCGAGGACCGCACGATCGACGGCGCGGCGAACCCGTATCTCGCGGCGTCGGTCGATCCTCGCCGCGGGCCTCGACGGGATCGACAACAAGATCGATCCGGGCGATCCGAACGAGGGCAACATCTACGAGACGTCGGAGGACGAGCTGAAGCGCCGCGGCGTCGAGGTCCTTCCCGGCAACCTCCTGGACGCGGTGCGGAACCTCCGGCAGGACGAGGTCCTGCGCGAGGCGCTCGGCGCCGTCCCGGGCGGGCACTACATCGACTACTTCTGCGACGTGAAGGAGCGGGAGTGGAAGGACTACCACGACCGCGTGAGCGACTGGGAGGTGAACAAGTACCTGGCCCTGTTCTGAGCCGTCCGAGGGCCAGTTCTGAGCCGTTCGAGAGAAGGAGAGGGGGAATCGTATGTCGCTGAAACCAGAAGCACCCGCCGGCACCGTTCGCGTCGACGACTACGTGAAGGGCGAGCTCTCGAAGGACACGAACTGGTGGGGCGCCTTCGTCGTCGGCCTCGCGGGGACCATCCTGGTCACGGGGGTGACGCCCGCCGTGCTCGGCCCGCTCGGCGCCGCGGCGATCCCGAACTTCATCTTCTGGGCGCTGACGGGTGGCTGCTCTGTCTCTTCCTCGCGGAGCTCGCCGCGATGCTCCCCGACCGGACCGGCGGGGCGCCCGCGTACGCGTACTACGCGTTCAAGGACCGGCTGCCGAAGACCTCCGCACACCTCAACGGCGTGACCGTCTGGATGTACTGGCTCGGCTGGATGCCGGTCATGGCGGTGAACATGATCCTGACCGGGTCGTACCTCCCGGCGCTGCTGGGCATCGAGCTGAACGGGTTCTGGGCGAAGGAGATCACGCTCTTCGACGCCAGCCTCCCGGTGACGTACTTCACGATCATCGTCGGCGCCGTCCTGTCGGTCCTGTTGCTGATCATCTCCAACCGCGGGCATCCGGTTCGGGACCGGCGCGGCCACGGTGCTCGGGCTCCTCTCGATGATCCCGCTCACGATCATCGCCGTCGCGCCCTTCTTCACGGGCGACGTCCACACCGCGAACATCTGGCCGGCGAACCTCCCCGACGGGACCGGCTTCTTCACCGGCCACGCGTTCTTCCTCTTCCTGCAGTTCTCGGCGCTGTACACGTGGAACGCGATCGCGATGGAGGCGGCCGGCTGCTACATCGGCGAGTGCAAGAACCCGGAACGCGACGCGCCGATCGCGATGAACCTCTCCGGCGGGTACGGCACGTTCATCTACACGTTCCTGCCGATGGCCGTCCTCGGCGTCCTGGGCGTCGCGTTCATCCAGAACAGCCTCGACCCGAACGCGATCCTCGTCGAGACGGCGGTCCGCTCGATCGGTTCCGGGGTCGGCAAGATCGTGACGGCGGCCCTGATCATCGCGCTCGCCCTCTCCAGCCTGAACGCGATCATGGGGTGCGCTCGGTCGCTGTACATGATGGCGCTCGACGGGCAGGCGCCGCGGATCTTCGGCCGCGTGAACCGCCACAACGTGCCGGACTTCTCGATGGGCCTCAACACCGTGCTCAACATCCTGCTGATCTTCGTCGGGGCGCCCGGTTCGATCTACGTCCTCTCGAACGTCGGCTACGTCGGCTCGTTCGTGCCGGTGCTGATCGGCTACTACTTCCTCCGGCGGTGGCGGCCCGAGATCCATCGGCCGTTCAAGCTGCCCGAGTGGATGAAGTACGTCGCGTTGGCGCTGGCGGCTCTGTACTTCATCGTCTGGGCGGTCGGGATCCCGGCCTGCGCGATCGAGGGGTGCCAGCTCGGAGGCGGCAAGATGTTCCTGATCGGCGTCTTCGTCGTGCTCCTGTACTTCCCGCTGAACTGGTGGCGGCGATCGGAGGACCGCCGGCTCGGGACCAAGGACTACAAGACCACGATGTCCGTGTGAGCGCGTCCAAGCGTGCGCGGACGGGGCGGGGGGCCGCGAAAGCGGCCCCCCGTCCCGTTCCGGATCCGCCTCGGCGGATCCTCCTCGTCTCCGTCGCGGCGTCGCCGATCACGCCGGACGTGATCCGGCAGACGGTCGCGCTGGCGACCCCCGAGCACGCGAAGATCACGGTGCTCGGGATCGCCAGGGTGTTCGGGACCGCGCTCGGGCTCCCGCATCCGGGCCTCAAGCCGACGCCGCTCGAGTGGGAAGCCCAACGGAAGATCACGCAGGACGCGGCCGACGATCTCCGCCTCCGAGGCTTCGATGTCCTGATCGCGATGGCGAGAGCGCGGAACGCGCCGAAGCTGATCGGTCGCTGGGTCCGAGCCAAGCGCTTCCACGCCGTCGTGATCCCCGACCCCGAGCGGCCCGGGCTGGCGGCGGCGGATCGAGGGCGAGTTGACGAAGGAGATCGGCCGCCACGCGAAGGTGCCCGTGCACGCTGTCCCGATCCCAGCCGTCTCGCACGCCCGCCGCTAGGACGAGCGGCCCAGCCGCACCAGGTCACCGGCCGTACCGATCCCCTCCGCTTCGAGCCTGGACGCCGACCACGAGGAACAGCTGGGCGGTCACCAACGCATCGTCGAGCGCGTGGTGGGGCTGGCGACGGGGACGCCGAACCGATCCGCGGCTTGTTCGAGCGTCATGTGCGCTCCCTCGCTCCCCAGGAGCCGCTCGACGAGGACCCGGACGTCGATGCTGCGTCGCACCCAGGGCTTCGCTCTCGTGCCGTAGAGCTTCCCGAGGAACGACGCCTCGACGATCGCGAACCACGTGATCAGCAGTCGACCGCCGAGCGCGTCGTCCAGGGATCGCCGCGCCGCCTCAGCCGGGCTCGCGCCCCGGACGTCCACGGGTCGCAACCCGTGGATCGTCACGGCTTCGGGCGACATCTCGGCGTCACCGGGATCGACGAGCTCGTAGACCGACCGGCCCACCTCGACCCGGCCCCCGTCCACGGGGACCACGCCGAAGGAGATGATCCGGTCGCGCCGCAGGTCCAGACCGGTCAGCTCGAAGTCGAGCGACGCGTACCGGGCGGATCGCCAACCCGCCCGCCGCATCGCGGACGGCACCTTCGCCGGCCCGCGCGTCACCGGCGGATGCCGAGCCCCGCGGCGAGCCGGTCCTGCGCCCCCTCGATCATCCGGAACGCGTCCCGGAGCGCCTGCCGCGTGAGCGGGCCCAGCCACGCGGGGTGCACCGTGTTGTCGGGCTCCGCCCCGCGCTCGACGGCGCGCGCCTGCGCCTCGACGCGGATCTGCCAGAGCAGGTCGAAGGCCTCCGAGAGGCCGGCGTGGGTCTCCTCCGAGAGCAGACCTCGCTCCGCGGCGTCCCGGAGTCGGCGGAGTGTGCCGGTCTGGGGGATCCCCGCCTCGACGGCGAGAACGCGCGCGAGGTTCGTGATCGGCGATATCCCTGCCTCCTTCACGTCGAGCGCCGCCACCCGGTCCCCTCTCGGGTCCGCGATCGCGTCCTTCAGGAGGCCGACCGGGGGCCGCGTCGCCACGGCGAGGGTCGCCAGTTGCCGGACGAACTGATCCTCCTTCGCCGAGCGACGGATCACCTCGTCGAGCGTCGGCTCGACGTCGAGTGGACCCGCCACGCGGCGGAAGTCGAACGCGATCCCGACGAACGCCCGACCCGTCCGTGCGGGCTCCCGGATCCACCCCCAGAACCGCTCCTCCCATGCGTGCAACGTCCCGCGCCACTCGGGGTTCGAGGCGACGACGCCGGCGCGACACCGAGGGATCCCGGCGCGCTCGATGCGCTCGTTCACGTACGTGGTCAGCTCCGCGAAGTACGGATCGACCTCGGCGAACGACGCCTCATCGCACTCCACCGCGAACGCGTTGTCCTGATCCGTCGCGAGGCCCTGCTCCTGGCGGGCCTGGCTCCCGAGCGCGAGCCACGCCCAGGGGCACGGGGGCTCGCCGATCTCCTCGATACCGAGCTCGAGGAGACGGGTCGTGAGCGTGTCGTGCGTGACCGCGACCGCGTGCGCGACTTCGAGGGGCTCGACGTCCGCCTCGACGAGTTTCACGAACATCTCCGGCAGTCGCGTCGCCACCTCGATCGCGGCGTCGGCGTCCGGCGCTCGCTCCAGCTCGGACTTCAGTGCGAACGGCTTCCACTGCTCGAGGCCCATCAGGTCGGTGTCGGTCACGATCCCGATCAGGTCGCCCCCGTCGGCCGCGACCGGCACGTGGTGGATCCCACGCTCGTACATCAGGGTCAGCACCTCGCCCGCGCTCGTCTCCGGCGGCACCGAGATCAGCGGCGCCGACATCAGCTCACCGACCCGCGTCTCCGGACCTCGTCCCTCCGCGACCAGTTTCGCGCGCAGGTCCCGGTCCGTGAGGATCCCGGTCTGCCCGTCGTCATCGACGAGGACGGAGGAGATCCTCTCCTTCGTCATCACCGCCGCGGCTTCCTGCACCGTCGCGTCTGCGCGGATCGTCAGGGGCTGCCGACGGACCAGCGTGGACACGGGTGCCGCCCACGGGTCGACCGACTCGCGCTCCGGCCCTTCCAGCACCGAGACCTCTCGGCGACGGAGGCTCCCTGCAAGGAACGCGAGGCCGCGCCTGGAAGACATCACCTCCGTAGCGATCTCCTTATCGATCAGGTAGCAGATCGTGTCCTCGACGGCGCGGATCGTGTACGCGGCCTCCAGCCCGGTGAAGATCGACACGAAGCCGAAGAACTCACCCTCGCTGAGGACGTCCGCGATCTGTTCCCCGTCGACGGCGTGCACGAGCCCCTTTCGCACGACGTACAGGAAGTCGCTCGGTGCTGCTGCCCGTTGCACGATCACCGTGCCAGCTGGATAGAACTCGATGTGCGTATGCCGCACGACCGTCGCGAGCCGCTCGTCGTCCACCTCGTCGAACGGCGGGTACATCCGCAGGAACGACGGGATGTCCACGCGGGCGAGTATCGCACCGACGGCAGGACACCACGGGGCACGCGCTCACTCCACGACGAGGGACGGGGTATCCTCACGCGACCTCAGAGAGGCCGACACGATCCGACGGGAGGCGAGGCCGTGAAGAGCGGGCTGGAGATCGCGCAGGAGGCCGTCCTTCGTCCCATCACCGACATCGCGGCGGACGCGGGGATCCTCGACGAGGAGCTCGAACAGTACGGGCGCTTCAAAGGCAAGATCTCGCTCTCGATCCTCGATCGCCTGGCCGACCGTCCCGACGGCAAGCTCGTCATCACGACGGCGATCACGCCCACGAAAGCCGGTGAAGGCAAGACCACGACCTCGATCTCCCTCACCCAGGGCATGGGACGGATCGGCAAGGACGTGATGCTCTGCCTTCGTGAGCCCTCGATGGGCCCGGTCTTCGGGATCAAGGGCGGCGGCAACGGGGGCGGATTCGCCCAGGTCGTCCCGATGGAGGAGATCAACCTGCATTTCAACGGGGACTTCCACGCCGTGCAGGCCGCGCACAACCTCCTGGCAGCGGCCCTGGACGCCTCGATCTACCACGGCAACCCGCTGGGCATCGACCCGGTCTCGGTGACCTGGCCGCGGACGCTCGACGTGAACGATCGCGAGCTCCGATACTCGGTGGTCGGACTCGGCGGGAAGGCACACGGCGTCCCGCGCGAGAACCAGTTCGTGATCGTCGCGGCCTCGGAGATCATGGCGGTGCTGGCCCTCGCGAGCGACCTCGCGGATCTCCGGGCGCGGCTCGGCCGCGTCGTCGTCGCCTCCACGTACGACGGGACACCGGTCACCGCCGACGAGCTGAAGGTCGCCGGCGCGATGGCCGTGATCATGAAGGAGGCGATCAAGCCGAACCTCGTGCAGACGCTCGAGGGACAGCCCACGCTGATCCACGCCGGCCCGTTCGGGAACATCGCCCACGCGAACAACTCGATCATCGAGGACCGGATCGCCCTGAAGCTGGCGGACTACGTGGTGACCGAGGCGGGGTTCGCGTCCGACCTCGGCTTCCAGAAGTTCTGCGACATCGTGTGCCGTATGGGCGGCTTCGCCCCGTCGGCCGGTGTCCTCGTGACCACCGTGCGGGCCACGAAGTCCCACGGAGGGATGCCGTTCGATCAGCTCGCGAACGAGGACGTCGATGCCCTCCGGAGGGGGATCGACAACCTGGCCGCCCATATCGGGATCGTCCGGACCTATGGGCTGCCGTGCGTCGTCTCGATCAACAACTTCCCGACCGACACGGAGAAGGAGATCGAGACGATCCGGGAGCTTGCGGGCGGCGCCGGCGCCGAGACGGTGGTCGTCAACCGGGCGTTCGCGGAGGGCGGCGCCGGCGCCGTGGAGCTCGCTGAGGCCGTCGTCGCGGCGTGCGAACAGCCGAACTCCTTCCGGTTCCTCACCCCCGACGGCACGCCGTTGAAGGCGCAGATCGAGGCCATCGCCACCAAGGTCTACGGCGCCGACGGCGTCGACTACCAGGCGCAGGCGGAGAAGGACATCGCCCGGATGGAGCAGCTCGGGTTCGGAGAGGTGCCCGTCTGCATGGCGAAGACGCATCTCTCCCTCAGCCACGACCCCTTGATGCTGAACCGGCCGACCGGGTACCGGCTCCCCGTCCGCGGAGTGGTGCCGAGCGCCGGCGCGGGCTTCGTGGTGGTGCTTTGCGGCGACATGCAGCGCATGCCGGGCCTGGGGAAGACGCCCGCGTTCATGAACGTCGACCTCGACCCGAACGGTCGGACGGTGGGCTTGTTCTAGACCATCCGCCCAGAGACGGGACGGCTGCGTCGATGGTCATCCCGGCTTGACAGGATCCCCTCACCCGTGGGGGAATCGAGTTCCCCCACCCCCGCAGGAGGCTCGGATGTCGCGACTCCGCCGCTCGTGCTCGCTCCTTGGCCTGATCGCTCTCGTGGTCGTGATCGCGCTCGCGATGCTCGGGCCGGCCACCGCTGCGACGCCGCGTGTTCCTCGCTGGGTACGCCACGTACTGCACAACTCGGGCGGCATCTCCAACGGCGTTCGCGAGCGGCTCGCCGACTCCCGAGGGGAGACGACCGCGACGAAGCTCGCGACGAGAGCCGCTCGGATCGCCGCGTTCCCCTCGCTCCAGAACGTCCAGCTCAACGGCGACACCGACCCACCACTCCCACAGGACGAGCCGGGGGTCGCCCTGAACCTCGACGACGCGATGAACGCGGTGGCGGCCTCCAACGACTACACCGGAGACGGCTTCTGGATCGGATACACGACCGACGGTGGTCAGACCTGGACGTCGCAGTGGAAGGATCCGAAGTTCTCCTTCGACGGGAGTCGCTGCTTCGCGTCCGACCCCACCGTCGCGTACAGCGTTCGGGACGCAGCCTTCTACATGGGAACGCTCTGCTACTTCTCGACGACGCCGGCCTCGGAGATCCACGTCTGGAAGTCGACCGACGGCGGCGCGACTTGGACCCCGTCGACGAAGGCGGCCGTCGTGGTCACGAACCGCGCCTCGAACGGCGATATCGACGCATCCGTCTTCAACGACAAGGAGCTCATGGCTGTCGACAACGAGCCGTTGAGCCCTCACTACGGGCGGATCTACGTCACGTACACGAAGTTCCATATGACCGGTGGCTCCTACGCCCGAAGCGACTACTGCCCGATCCAGACGGCGTACTCCGACAGCATCCCGACCTCGAACCCATCGACGTCGGTCTGGCACCACACGGCTGTGGTGCCGGACGACCCTGGTGGGAGCGGACGCGGCGCATCGGCGAACCAGTTCTCGACGCCGGTCGTCGATGAGCACGGCGGCCTCGACATCGGCTTCGTGAGCGAGGATTGCAACAGCTCTTACGACCGGGCACTCCTGTTCGCCCGCTCGACCGACGGGGGTGCTTCGTTCGGCGATGTCGTCCGGGTGGATCAGTCGGGCGATTGGGTGGACAACTCGAACCGGCAGGACAACCTGCCCGGGAAGGGGCACGTACGGTTCCCGGGAACGATCGGGTTCGCCTACGACGCCACGCGTGACCGGCTGATCATGCTCGCGCAGAACGCGATCGCGGACAGCTCGAGCATCTCGGCGCACGTCTCCGATGACCTCGGTGAGACGTGGTCCGACTCGATCTGGGTGAGCGTGTCGTCCTCCGACGGCCCCGCGCGCGGCGACCAATTCTTCCCCGCCGTCGGAGCCGACTCGGCCGGCGACTACTTCGCGGTCTGGCAGGACACCCGGAACGATCCGAACGACCACCTGATCGAGACGTTCCAGGGTCAGTCGACGGATGGGGGACTCACGTGGAGCAACCAGCTGATCAGCACCGCGTCCTTCGATCCCCGCCAGTCGTTCTTCACCTGCGGGTGCTTCATCGGCGATTACAACCAGATCGCGGTCTCCGACGAGGTGATCTATCCCACATGGACGGACGGCCGGAACTCGCCTGGCCGCCCTGTCGGTGACACGGACATCTTCGGCAACGTGGAGATCCGCAGCTAGCTCTCGGCCGGTTCGGAGCCGGCCTCTTCGGTGAACGTGAGGAAGTAGCCGTTCGGATCGCGCAGCCCGAGCTCCCTGGACCCCCAGTCGCGGACCTCGGGGCCCCATTCCGGCGGCGTGTGCTCCTTGTATCTCCTCGTGGAGAGCATCGACGCTCTCCGGGTAGAAGTAGAGCGTCCCGGTGAAGGCGGGGGGATCCGGCCACGGCGTCTCACCCCCCAGGAACTGCAGGACCACGCCGTCACGGGAGAGCTCGCACCACGTGGGTTCACCGGTCTCGGGGAATACCCCCTGCAGGCGGAATCCGACCCGCTGGTACCACTTGATCGTATTGGGGACGTCCTCGGTCTTGAGGATCGCGGACACCTTGTAGTCGGTCACGGCCGCGTCAATCCGTCGTCATCATCGTCGTCCGACGGGGACACGACGCAGAACTCGTTCCCCTGGGGGTCCAGCATGACGCACCACATGCTTCCGCCGTCTTCCGTCCAGTTCCGAACCGCGGCGCCCAGGCCCTCCAGTCGCTGCACCTCGTCCTCGATCGGTCCGTCGGCAGCGAGATCCAGGTGAACGCGGTTCTTGGCGACCTTCTCCTCCGGCACCTCGGTGAAGAACAGGACCGGGAGGTCCGAACCGCTCGGGGGCTCCAACATCACCGAGGGGTCATCCTCGGGATCGTAGATACCTTTCGAGGCGAGCCGCTCCAGCTCCTCTTCATCGTAGGGAGCGACGGTCCACCCGAGGGCCGCCGCCCAGAATCGCGCGAGCGGCGCGGCGTCCTGACAATCGAAGACGACCGAATCGATCCTCACCGGCCCGAAGCGTAGGCGATGGGACGACGCGCCGCTCAGGTCGCGAGGCGGAGGAGGAACGCCTCCTCGATCTCCTGCAGCAGTGCGTCGGCTCGCTCCCGGAGCGCGTCGCACTCGTCCATCAGCCCCTGTCCCTTCGCCTGGTCCTTGAGGGCGGACGCGTTGATCCGGACGTTCGCGATCGCGGAGAGCGCGGCGGTGTGCAGAAGGGTGCCCGCGGAGTACCCGTCGGAGGCCGCGTGCGGGTTGCCCATGGCGGTCGCGTCCTCCGCGAGCTCCATCAGCTGCACGGACCGCGTCGCGAGTTGGAGCGGAACCGTCGCCGCACCCTCGTACGCCTCCTGGATCTTCAGGGTCCGTGAGGACTTCTCCTCATCGGTCTCCTTGGGCAGCCGGAACGATGCCATCACGGACTCGAACGCCTCCGCGTCCTCGTCGGCGAGCGCGAGGAAGTCGCGGCGCTCGGCGTCCGCCGTCTCCACGACGGATCGCATCCGCGCATCGACGTCCTCGAACCCTTCCTTCCCGATCGTGAGATGTCCCACCATCGCGATGAGGGCGGCTCCGGTGGCGGCGGCGACGCCTGCGGCGGCGCCGCCACCGGGGGTCGGTGATCCGGACCCGAGTTGATCCAGCCACGATCCGATCGGTTGGTCGCTGGTGCTCACGAGCGTTCTCCTCTCTCGATCCGGGCCTCGACCTGCGCCGACATCAAGCGGCCTCGACCAGGCGTTCCAGGATCTGCTCCTCAGGCGAGAATCCCTTGAGCCGGACGTGCTCCCCGTCTCCCGGCGGCAGCGCGGCCTCGGGCGCCAGCCCGACGATCTCGGAGTCCGCGATCTCCATCCCCCTCGCGGAGGCCTCCTTCGCGACGGCATCGAACGCTTGCCGGATGCCGGTCACCTCGAAGTCCACGAGGTTCATGGAGACCGTGACGCATCCTCGCTCGGGGACCGCGAAGCCGATCGCGCGGACCGCGGGGAGGCCGCCCGAGGACTCGCGGACGGCGCGAGCGATGTCCTTGGCGGCTCCCTCGTCGTCACCGGACAGGTAGGTGTTGAACGCGACGAGCGGCTTCCTCGCTCCCACCGCGGTCGCGCCCGCCCGGCCGATCTCATGGGGGCCGAAGTCCGGGAGGCGGTCGCCCGCTGCGACCGCCTCCCGCAGCCCTTCGAACTCACCTTTCCTCACGTCGGCGAGCGACCGACGCTCGGGTGAGAGCGCCGCCTCGCCGTAGAGGTAGACCGGCAGGTGCAGGGTCTCCGCGAGCTCCCGCCCCACCTCGCGAGCGAGCTCCACGCACGTGTCCATGCCCACGTCGCGGACCGGCATGAACGGGATCACGTCCGCGGCGCCCATCCGCGGATGGCCGCCGCGGTGCCGGAACATGTCGATCCGCGCCACGGCGGCGGCGACCCCCGCGATCGCCGAGCGACGGACGGCATCGGCGTCTCCGAGGACGGTCGTGTCCAGCCGGTGATGGTCGGGATCCGCTTCCGCGAAGACGACCCGAGCACCCTCCACGTCCAACGCCTCGACGATCGCGTCGATCACGTCGCGTCGCCGCCCTTCGCTGAAGTTGGGCACCACGCCGACGATCGCGCTCATGCCCTCGAGCCTACGCGGTCGGGCTCAGCTCTTGGGGCGCTGCTTCGAGGGGTCGTGCACCGCGAGCACGTCGACAGTGGCGCCGATCGTGCCCTCCCCCAGCGCGACGTCCACTTTCGTCCCTTCGTCGGACACGTCGGATCTGAGGATCGCGAGACCGATCGGCCCGTACGTGGGGCTCGTCGCAGGAGACGTCAGCACTCCGACCGGCTCGCCGTCTTTCGACACCGCGGCGCCGTACTCGGGGAGCTCTTCGCCGTCGAGGCGAAGCGTCTTGAACCGGTTCGGCGGTGCGGCGGCGATCTCCCGGAGCGCATCCTTCCCCATGAACGAACCTTCGGCGTCGAGCGCCACGAGCCGGTCGAGACCGAGGTCGTACGGAGAGCGCTGGTGCGCCTCGTAGTCGTAATCGGTCACGATCATCCCCGCCTCGATGCGCAACGGCTCCACGACGTCGACCCCGTACGGCACCGCGCCGGTCCCCTCGATCACCGTCCACAGATCCTCGGCGTGCTCCGGCCGGGTGAACAGCTCGTACCCCAGCTCGCCGGAGAAGCCCGTCCGCGACAGCCACACGGGCACGCCACCGATCTGGACCTGCTCGGGGAGGAAGTGGAAATAGCGGAGTGCCCCGAGATCCGCATCGGTCAGCGGCTGCAGCGCTTCCCGCGACTTCGGACCCTGCACCTGCAGGTGCGGCAACTTCGGGGCGATGTACTCGACGGCGACATCGAGCCCCTTCGACGCCTCCGCGAAGTACGCGACGTGGTCGAGCCCGTTCGTGCAGACCCAGAGGTGATCGTCCGCGTGCTTGAACACCGTGCCGTCGTCGACCAGGAGGCCGTCCTCGTCCAGGAAGGCGCCGTATCGCACCTGTCCCGTCTGCATCCCGAGGATGTCGTTCGAGTGCACGCGTTGCGCCGCCTCGAGCGCATCAGGTCCCCGGAAGTCCCACTTGTTGAGCGGTGAGACGTCCCAGACACCCACGCCTTCGCGAACGGCCTCGTACTCCTTCCCGGGGTCCCCGAAGCCCGTGACCCACCACCAACCGGCCTCCTCCATGAACCCGGCCGCCGTCTTCGACATGATCCGGTGGAACGCCGTCTGCCTGCTCTCTTCGCCGCTGCGGTTCTCGTCGTCGTCCATGAACCCCTCTTATCACGAGTTTGAACGGCTGTTCAAGTCGAGGCGCGGATGGTCTCGTCCTCGGTCACGATCGCGTCGACCGGGAGATCGAAGCGTCCGGCGGGAAGGTCTTGGTCGACGACCTGGAACCCGAAGACCAGGCCGACCGTGAAGGCGGGCAGACCGCGGAGGAACCGGTCGTAGTAGCCGCCCCCGTAGCCGATCCGTCGGCCCTCTCGATCGAACGCCACGCCGGGCACGCCGACGACGTCGATCGTGGCTGGGTCGAGCCGGCCGTCGGCGACCGGTTCCTCGGCACCGAAGGACGTGGTGGTCGTCGGATCCCCCGGTGCGTACGGAACCGGTACGAGCGCGGTTCCTTCGATCCGCGGCAGCGCGACCACCACCCCTCGCGAGTGGAGCCGCTCGATCAGCGATCCCGTCGGAACCTCGGACCCGAAGGAGGAGAACAGCATGATGGTTCGGGCGCGTCGGACCTCGGGGAGATCGAGGAAGCGCCGGACCACCCGCTCCGCCCGCTCCTCGCGGACGTCGAGGGGAAGGGCGTCCCGCTCCGCCGCGCACCGCGTTGCGAACCCGTCGCTTGTCCCGTTTCAGGTCGGCGCTGCTCATGCGCGCGAGGGCTCCCGCCACGACGTCGATGCGATCCTCCCCACCCACGGGCTGGACGACGATCCAGGAACAGCCGGCTTCCTCGAGGCGCCCGGCGAACGAACGGAGGTCCTCCGCGGTCCCCTGCCAGACGTCCATGGACAGCCCTTTGTCCCGGCGCTCCTCTCGTCGTCGCTTCGAGATCGCCCTCGTCGGTCCCGACGAGGGCGATCCCGCCCCACGTGGGAGCGACCGCGCGGCCGCCGGCGAGCCGGCGAAGCTCGCCGGCGGCCGCCCCGAACCCCTCGGCATCCATCGCCCAGCCGTTCCACGCGTCGGCGGAGCGGGCCGCCACCCCGATCACCGCGGGAGAGCGACCCCCGACCCAGAGCTCAGGAGCTCCGGGAGGAAGGAGCGGACCCGCGATCGCAGGAACGTGGGAACCCCCCGGCCACGGCTCGCCGCCGAAGAGCCCACGCACCGCCTCCAGGGTCTCCTCGAGGATCGCCACCCGCTCGGCGGTGGAGGCGAAGGGGATCCCGAAGGCTTCGTGCTCGGGCTTGGAGACCGAATCCCCCGCGCCGAGCCCCAAGATGGCCCGACCGCCGCTCATCTGATCCAAGGCGGCCGCCTGCTTGGCCACCATCCCGGCCGGCCGGAGCGACGCCCTCGTCACGAGGGTCCCGACGTGGAGGCCCGGATGGAGCGCGGCAACGGCCGCGAGGATGGCGAAAGGCTCCATCGCGGGCCGGCCCGGTGCCCCGGGGGGGAACAGATGATCGGGCGCGAACACGCCGTCGTATCCGGCGTCGGCCGCCCGCGCCGCGGCCGCGAGCGGCCGCCCCACGTCGGCCGTGAACATCGGAAGACTGAGCCCGAGCTTCACCCCGGGAACGCCTCCATCGCGAGGAGCGCGGCGCCGATCGCGCCGGCGTCGTTCCCGAGTTGGGCCGGCACGATCGGCACGTCGGGCCGAACGTCCGCTCCCTCGACCGCGGCCGCGTACGCCTCGCGGAGGGGACCCATCAGGAGGTCCTCCGCTTCAGCGACCCCTCCCCCGACCACGACGAGGTCGGGATCCAGCACATTGACGAGTCCGGCGATCCCTTCGCCGAGCCGTCGAGCCACCGCGGTCACGATCGCGACGGCTGCCGCGTCACCGTCTCGCGCCGCCTCCGTGACGAGCTCGCCGGTCGCGCGACGGGGATCGCCACCGGCGAGTCGAGCGATCGTGGAGCCGGGTTCTTCGGCGACGGCGCGGCCACCCGCTCGCGCGATCGCCAGCCCGCTCGCCACCTGCTCCCAGCATCCCCGGTTCCCGCATCCGCAAAGAGGCCCATCGGGTTCAACGATGACGTGGCCGATCTCCCCCGCGAGCCCGTAGGCCCCCCGGACCAGTCGTCCGCCGGCGACGATCCCGCCGCCGATCCCCGTTCCGACGCCCACGAACAGGGAGTCGTCGGATCCCCGGGAGGCGCCGAGGCGACTCTCCCCCCACGCGGCGGCGGTGGCGTCGTTGTCCACCGTGACGGGCAGTCCGAACCTCGCGCCGAGGCCGTGAGAGAGCCCCAGTCCCCGCCAGGACAGGTTCGGGGCCGACAGGAGGACTCCCGAACGAGCATCGATGAGGCCGGCGAGGCCGACACCGATCGCCGCGACGTCGTCGTCGAAGACCTCGGCGGCCGCGGCCTCGATCGCCGGCATCGCCGCCATCTGATCGGTCGCGGGCGTGGGCATCAGTGTTCGAGCTCGGATGTCACCCTCGGCCGAGATCCGGATCGCCGCGATCTTCGTGCCGCCGATATCGATCCCGACCGCCTGCCGGGCGCTCACTCGATGTCGATGCGCGTGAGCGTCGGCGCCTTCTCCTTCCCGCCGGTCTCATCGGCCCGCGCGCCGAGGACGGCCGACATCGCGAGGAGGAACTCCCGGCCGGCGTTGAGGAGATGCTCCACCGCCTCCGGCTTCAAGGGCTGCACGGCCGTCACGGCGAGACAGATCGGGCAGAACCCGACCGTGCAGACCTGGCCCTCCCCCGCATGAGATCCGGGCTCCGATGCACGCGCCTCCGATCTCGGGGACTCCGACCTCCGGGCTCGGCTGCGCTTATCGGCCTCGGCCATGTGAGCTCCTTTCCGCCGAACGGGGCTCCCGTCCGAACAAGATCTCGAGTTGATCCCCGGCGAAATTCGCTTCACGGACCGTCATCCGCTTCAGCGTCTGCGGCAGGATCAGGTTCCGTTTGTACGCACCGACCCGTATGAAGAGCTCCTCGCCGCGGCGGTGGATATCCATGTCGTCACGGGAGGCGAACGGGAGGCGGATGGCCATCACGTATCCCGTGCCGCGCTTGCGCACCCGGATCGGTTCGTCCTGGTAGAGGATCTCGGCGGCGTCGAGATCCCCGTAGACCTCGTCACCCATCTCCTCGAGGAGCGACACCCCGACCATCTCTCGATCGAACAGGCGCGCGGACAGGATCGGCACGGGGTCGAAGGATTCGTGGACGGTCGCGAGGTGCTCCGCCTGGATGTCCTTCCACTTCCCGAAGTACGGATCGGTCACGTCGGGCGGCAGCACCCGATTCACGACGACGGCGTCGACCCGGTATCCGAAGAGCCCGAGGTACGTGTACGTGCGCCTCGCCTCGGCGATCACCATCTTCTCGAGGTTCACCACGAGGCGCACGGACGACGTGGTCTCATCGGTCAGGATCTTCTTCACCGCCTCGAGGTTGCGATGGAGCCGCTCGATCGCGTCGAACACGCGATCGCCGGCGATCGGAAGCGTGGTCACACGCGAGACCAGCGGCCGGACCGTCTTCACGATGCGTCGTTCCACCGGGAAGATCCGCTCGATGTACCACTGCATCACGTCGGGAAGCGAGAGCAGGCGGAGTGTCTCCGCCGTCGGCGCGCAGTCCACGATCAGGCAGTCGTAGTCGGCGCTCTCGACATGGGTCTTGACGTCGATCAGCGCGAAGATCTCGTCCAACCCCGGGAGCACGGTCAGCTCCTCGGCCTGGATCGTCTCCGTTCCCGCCCAGTTCATGAGCTGGATCATGTAGTCCTGGATCTCGCGCCAGTTGTCTTCGAGGCGTTCCTGGGCGTCGATCTGCTGCGCCCAGAGCCGGTCGGAGATCTGCGTGGGATGCGACCCGATCTCCAGCTCGAACGAGTCGCCCAGGGAATGGGCGGGGTCGGTCGACATCACCAGCGTCCGCTGCCCCGTCGCGGCCGATCGGACCGCGGTCGCGGCCGCCACGGTCGTCTTGCCGACGCCGCCCTTGCCGGTGAACAGGAGGACCCGCATCAGGCCAGCTTACGGGAGCGCCCTAGCCCATCTCCACGCGCCGCTTGAGCCGCTCGAGAGCGTTCTCGATCACGCGCTTGGCGCCTTCGGTGCGAACGAACCCCGGCACCAGGACGCCGATCTCGACGGCGAGCCGATAGGTCACCTTCGTCTCGGAGTCCGACAGCTCGTTCAAGAGGTACTCGCCGCGGATGTCGCGGATCGCCCCGCGAGCCTCGCGCGTCACCCACGAGAGCCCGGTGTCCCCGGGCGCGTACCGGTACGACAGCGTGTAGGTGGCCTTCCCGAGCACGGGGACGTCGACCTCGAACGCCACCTCGGTGGCCCGGCCCCCTTCCCCTCGCTCGCGGATCTCCGCCGTCCGGACCTCGGCCCACTGGGGATACGCCTCGTAGTCCTCGAGGACCTCCATCACGTCCTCGAGCGGCGCATCGATGACGATCGACCCCTCGGCGTGTTCCACAGCTCAGGAATCCTAGCGGCGCCGGGTCTCAGCGGCTGTTCACCGTCACGACGGAGAGGGCGAGCAGGGAGACCGCGACCATGATCAACGCGACGGTCGCCCACAGCAGCGCGCGCGACGACACGAACGTCGTTCCTCCGTCGGCGATCCGATAGGCCTCGGCCGCGGACCCGAGATAGATCGTGATCGCCGAGACGAGGAGCAGGGCCACCACGGCGAAGACGGGTGGGCTCGAGACGCCCGACAGCACGATCACGAGTGCGAGACCGAACGTGAGCACGAACAGTGTGCCGCGCGCGATCCCGTCCGGGGCGCGGCCGGCTTTCGCGTGGCCGACCCCCGGGAACGTCAGGGACCACAGGAACGCATCCCGCGGCGACACGGTCGGGACGGGCTCGTCCTGACGGAGGAGCTGCGCGAAGGAAGTGCCGCAGACGGTGCACACGTCGAGCTCGAGCGGGTTCAACGATCCACAGGTCGGGCACGGCCACATCGCCGCCGTGACACCTTCTGCGGCCGCCGACTCACCTGAAGGTCGGGCGAGCACCGGTGCCCTCGTCGGTTCCGGCTCGGGCGCGGCCGTCCGAAGCGACGTGAAGCATTGGCCGCACCACTCGGCGTCGGCGCTCACGAGCGCCCCGCAATTCGGGCAACGAGGGTCATCCACATCGGCCAGCGTACCGTCGGGTCGCGTCCGGTCTGTGGAGGTTGCGTCAACCGGCCGCGGCCTCGCGGAGCCAGCCGGCGAGCCGCCCCGCGACCAGCGGCCACGTGTGTTCCCGCTCGACGCGTGCTCTCCCGGCCTTCCCCAGGCGCGAGGCATACGCAGGGTCCTCGAGCAGGCTCGCCAGGGCATCGGCGACGCCCTCCACGTTGGCGCCGTCCACGAGGAGGCCCGTCTCACCGTGCACCAACGCCTCGCGGGATCCCCCGGAGTCGCCGACCACCACCGGACGCCCGCACGCGGCAGCTTCGATGAAGACGTTCCCCCACCCTTCCACCTCGAGTCCGGCCAAGCGTGTCCGGCACGGCATCGCGAAGACGTCACCGACGGCGTAGTACCGAGGGAGGTCGGGCTCACTGACCTCACCGACGAAGGACACCGATCCGGTCGGCGCGCGTTCGGCCAGGCCTCGGAGCTTCGCTTCGTATGGGCCCGAGCCGACGATCAGCAATCCGGCCTCCGGGACGCGCCGCTGGACCGCCCTCATCGACCGGATGAGCACGTCCTGGCCCTTGCGAGGCACGAGGCGGCTCACGCAGACGATCAGCGGTCGGTCGCCAAGGCCGTGTCGCTCTCGGATGTCCGCCGTCGGGAGGTCGGACCGGAACCGATCGACGTCGGCGCCCGGATGCAGCACCGAGACGGGTACGCCGCGGGGGACGGCCGTTCGGACACGTCGCGAGATGAACTCGCTGCACCCGGCCACGCGCGAGGCCCGCGAGGTCATCCGTTTCATCACGGCGTGGGCAACGGGCATGGTCGAGAGCCAGTAGTCGAACCCGTGCGCGAGAACGACGGAGGGCGTCCCGCGCGAGGCCAGACGAGGCCCCAGCAGCGCCAACGGGAACGCGTCACCGAACAGGACCACCTCGGCACCCGTCCGCTCGATCTCGGCTTCGACACGGTCTGCGACCGCGGGTGTGGGCCATACGAACCGTCGGCGTTCCCGGACCACATCGAAGCCCACCGCCTCGTCGAAGGCCTCGGATCCGTCGCACGAGGGAGCGATCACGGACACCTTCTCTGCCGGAAGCGCTCGGCAGAGCGACTCGAGCGTTCGCTGGATGCCACCAACCCGAGGAGGGAAATCGTTCGTCACGACGAGCGTCTGGGGTATCTCCACGCGCGGATATCCTTCCAGATGTCCGTGGCCAGATGTTCCGTGGCCAGATGTTCGGTGGCAGATGTTCCGTGGGCAGGATGCCTCTGAGCGCGACCGGCCGAGGCGTGTCGACGGCGAGCACACGAGATGAGGGAGGTGCGGGACGGGATCGACCCCGCTGGACGCGCTTGAGAACGGCGACGCCTTCGCGGAACTCCGTGGGTGGCGGGTCGTCGCCGTGCGGGGTTCCGACGCGATGGGCTGGCTGCACGATCTCGTCACCGCCGACGTCGAGGGGCTCTCCTCGGGCCAGAGTCGTCGCTCGCTGCTGCTGACCCCGACCGGTCGGATCCGTGCGGATCTCCACGTCGCCCGGCTGGACGACTCCTTCCTCCTCCTCCAGGAGGGGGGCAGCCGGAGGCGGTCGACTCGATCCTCGCGCCCTACGTGCTCTCGTCCGACGTCGACCTGGAGGATCGCAGCGAGCGATCGGTGGTCGTCGCCGTCCTCGGCGGCGCAGCCGCCGAGCACGGCGACGACGGCCTCGTCCTCGTACCGTCGGTCCTCGGCCGCGGACACGACGTCGTCGTGCCTCCCGGCGAGCCCCTCGACCGGCTCCGCGAACGTCTCCGGGGTCGAGGGGTCGTCGAGGTCACCGCGCAAGACCTCGAGACATGGCGGGTCCGGCAGGGGACCGTCCGGATGGGGTCCGACTTCGGACCTGACGCGCTGCCTGCGGAGGCCGGGCTTGAGGACACGATCGACCTCACGAAAGGGTGCTTCCTGGGCCAGGAGTCGGTGGCCAAGGTCAGGAACCTCGGACACCCCCCGTGGGTCTTGCGACTCGTCCGTGGGGACGGGCCGATCCTTCGGGGAGCACCCGTCCTGGCGGACGGCGCCGCGGTGGGTGAGGTGACGAGCGTCGCCGAGGGCGACGAGGGGACGGACGCCATCGTCCGGGTTCGCTGGGATGCGGCATCGCGACCGCTTTCGACGGGGTCCGGCCCGCTTTCCCTACGGCACGGATAGTAGACAATTCGGGTCATTTCGCATCCGCCACCTGGGGGTTTGCAGGGACGGGCCCGACGACCCCTTCCCCGCCGTGGTCACTCCGTGCTATTCCTTCGGTCCCGGACGCCGGGCACCCCGGGGGGAGGAACGGAAACGGTGCGGATCGATCGACTCCCGACCTTGGACATCGACGTATTGCCCGAGAACCCCTCTCCGCCCGATGTGTGGCAGGAACGCTCCGCCTGTTACGGGATCGATCCCGACGTGTTCTTCCCGATCTCCGAAGAGGAGGCGGGTCCCGCCCTAACGTTCTGCAGCGCCTGCACGATCCGCGAGGAATGCCTCTCCTGGGCGCTCAAGAACGGCGAGCGCTACGGGGTGTGGGGCGGCCTGACGGAGCAACAGCGTCGTCGCCTCGCACGCCAGGTCGCCTGATCACCTAGGTCGAACGTCTCTACCCGCTCCAGGGCAGGTGAAATGCCCTGGAACGGGCTATCTCCCCCGTCCCTCTTCCGCGCCGATGTCTCCTACATGGACCTCTCTCCCCCGTCACTTCGGATGCGCGTTTTCCACGGATATGTCCGACGCGCGCTGGCTGCGGTCGTGGGAGCCGGGCCTGCTCCTGCTCGCGGTACCCGTCCCCGCGACGGCGGCCCCGACGTCGAGCATCACGATCACCGACGTCACGGTCACCGAGGGCACCGGGAGCACCGTCAATGCCAACTTCACGATCCAGGCCGCTCCCGCACCCAAACCCGGGGCTGGGCTCCAGGTCAGCTGGGCGACTGCCTCAGGCACGGCCACGGCGGCCGACTTCACAGCTTCCTCCGGAACCGTCTCGCTCACCAAGAGCGGCGCTTCGAAAGTCGTTTCCGTTCCGGTGATCGGCGACGCGCTCAACGAGGCGAGCGAGACGTTCGTGGTGAACCTCTCCAACCTCGTCGGGGCCTCGGGCAGGATCGGAGATGCACAAGGGGTCGCCACCATCACCGACAACGACCCGCTCCCCGTCCTTTCGGTCAACGACGTCTCAGCCACCGAAGGGAACGCGGGCACGACCGCGGCGACGTTCACCGTCACCCTCTCCGCCGCGAGCGGCAGGGCGGTCACGTTCAACTGGACCACCGCCGCCGGCACCGCGACCGCGGGCACGGACTACGTCGCGGCGAGCGGCAGCAAGACCATCGCGTCCGGGGTCACGACTGCCACGATCGGCATCACCGTCAACGGCGATGTCGCGGACGAGCTCGATGAGACCTTCGGCATCACGCTGTCCAACCCCGGGAACGCCACGATCGGGGACGGCTCCGGACTCGCCACCATCACCGACGACGACCCGGCTCCCCGTCCTTTCGGTGAACGACGTCTCCGTCTCCGAGGGCAACGCGGGCACGACCCCTGCGACGTTCACGGTCACCTTGTCAGCCGCCAGCGGCAAGACGGTGACCTTCGACTGGGCCACCGCCGCCGGCAGCGCCACCGCGGGCGTGGACTACGTCGCGGCGAGCGGCAGCCAGACCTTCGCGGCGGGCCTCACGACCACCACGGTCGGCATCACCGTGAACGGTGATGTCGTCGACGAGGCCAACGAGAACTTCGGCATCACGCTTTCGACCCCCGGGAACGCCACGATCGGAGACGGCTCGGGAGTCGCCACCATCACCGACGACGACGCAGCTCCGACCCTTTCGGTGAACGATGTCACGGTCACCGAGGCAACGCCGGCACCACGACCGCCACCTTCACCGCCTCGCTGTCGTCGGTGAGTGCCAACCCCGTGACGTTCGACTGGGCCACCGCCCCCGGCTCCGCAACCGCGGGCACGGACTACGTCGCCGCGGGCGGCAGCAAGACCATCGCGGCCGGGCTCAACGACCGCCACGTTCACCGTCACCGTGAACGGCGACACCGTGGACGAGGCGGACGAGACGTACGGCATCACGCTCTCCAACCCGGGGAACGCCACGATCGCAGACGGCTCGGGCCTCGGGACGATCGCCGACGACGACGCCGCTCCCTCCCTCTCGGTCAACGACGTCTCCGTGACCGAGGGGAATGCGGGTACGACGACTGCGACGTTCACGGTCACGCTGTCCGCTGCGAGCGGCCGAGCGGTCACGTTCGACTGGGCCGCCGCCGCCGGCTCCGCGACCGCGGGAACGGACTTCGTCGCCGCGAGCGGGAGCAAGACCGTCTCGGCCGGCTCCACGACCACCACGTTCACCGTGACCGTGAACGGCGACGTGCTGGACGAGATCGACGAGACCTTCGGTATCACCCTTTCCAACCCGGGGAACGCCACGGTCAGCGACGGATCGGGCCTCGGGACGATCACGGACGACGACGCGGCCCCGACCCTGTCGGTCGACGACGTCTCCGCTCTCGAAGGCGACGCGGGCACCACGACCGGCGACGTTCACCGTCACCCTCTCCGCAGCGAGCGGCAAGGCGGTCACGTTCGACTGGGCCACCGCCGCCGGCTCCGCGACCGCGGGCACGGACTACGTCGCCGCGAGCGGCAGCCCGACGATCGCGGCCGGGGCCACGACCGCCACGGTCGACATCACCGTCAACGGGGACCTCGCGGACGAGCCCGACGAGACCTTCGGCATCGCCCTGTCCAACCCCGGGAACGCGACGATCGCCGACGGCTCGGGCCCCGGCACGATCACCGACGACGACGCCGCTCCCGACCCTTTCGGTGAACGACGTCACCGTCGCCGAAGGCAACGTCGGGACGACGACGGCGACGTTCACCGTCACCCTCTCCGCCGCGAGCGGCCGGACGGTCACGGTCGACTGGGCCACCGCCAACGACTCCGCGATCCAGCCGGGCGACTACACCGCCGTCGTCCGGACCCCTGACCTTCGTCCCCGGCGATACCAGCAAGACGTTCGGCGTGACCGTCAACGGGGACCTTATCGCCGAGCTCGACGAGACCTTCCGGGTCGTCCTCTCGAGCCCCTCGAACGCGGTGCTGGCGAACCCGCAGGGCGTCGGCACGATCACCGACGACGAGGGCCTTCCCGTGATCGACATCGACGAGCCGTCGATCGTCGAGGGACAGAGCGGAACGAGCTCGATCAGCTTCGGCGTGATCCTCTCGCACCCCTCCGCCTTGGCGCCGGTGACGGTGGACTGGACGACGACCCCAGGAACCGCTGCGGCAGGGAGCGACTACGTGGCCGCAAGCGGAACGGTGACGTTCGCCCCCATGGACGTCTCGGAGACCGTTTCGATCGTCCTGAATGGTGATGGGACCTTCGAGGGAGACGAGACCTTCGCGCTGGATCTCTCGAACGCCCCGGTCGACGTCCCGATCGGAGACCTCCAGGGAGTCGCGACGATCGTCAACGACGACGCGCCGCCCGTCGCTCCATCGCCAACGTCTCGAGAGCGGAGGGGAACGCGGGCACGTCGCTCCTCTCGTTCGCCATCTCGCTGATCGGTGACTCCGACGTCGACGCGACCTTCGACTGGGCCACCGCGGACGCCACCGCGACCGCGGGCATCGACTACGTGGCGGGCTCCGGCACGCTCACGATCCCGGCCGGCTCGACCACCGGGACGGTGAACGTCGTCGTGAACGGCGATGTCGCGTACGAACCCAACGAGACCCTTTCCCTCACCCTCACCAACCCGACGGGCGCCACGATCGGGGACGGCGCCGCGCAAGGCACCATCACGAACGATGACAAGGCGCCGACGAGCCTGACCCTTCGGGTCGCCCGCAAGCCACATAGCGTCGTGGCGAAGGGCCTCCTGGAGCCGGCGACCTCCGGAGAACGCGTCACCGTGACGCTGTTCCGCAAGCAGGGCGGGAGATTCGTCAAGGTGGCCGCGAAGACCGTTGCGGTCCGATACCTGAAGGACCGGGACGGCGACGGCAAGACCGACGGTTCGTACACCGCGACCTTCACCCGTCCGAAGGCGAGGGGCTCGTACAAGGTCCTCACGCGGTTCAAGGGTACGGCGAACTACAAGGCCCGGAGCTTCGGCAAGATCTTCACGCTGCCCGCCAGCTAGCCGAGCGGTGTCGGACCTCCCCCGCACCATGCACCGATGGGCGTCCCGTTCCTTGACCATCGAACATCTGTTCGATACGGTTGCCGCCTCCTTCGGCCCCACCGATCGGAGGCGCCCGTGCTCTCCTCACCCGTCCAGACCACGCTCGCGGAGGCGGTACCGCTCCGAGACGTCCTGTTCGTCGTCGTCGACCTCGAGACCACGGGCGGGTCGCCCAGGGATTCGAGGATCACCGAGATCGGCGCCGTCCTCGTCACCGGCGGCGAGCGCATCGGCACGTTCCAGGCGCTGGTCAATCCCGAGGAGCCGATCCCCCGCGTTCATCTCCCACCTCACCGGGATCGACGACTTCCTCGTTCGAGAAGAGCCTCCGATCGAGGCCGTGCTCCCTGCCTTCCTGGAGTTCGCGCGCGGCGCCGTGTTCGTCGCCCACAACGCCCGTTTCGACTTCTCGTTCCTGAACGAGAACCTGGGTCGCCTGGACTACCCGCTGCTGGAAGGGCCCCCCGTGTGCACCGCCAAACTCGCGCGTCGTGTCGTGTGGCCGGAGGTCCCCAACGTCCGCCTCCACACGCTCGCGCAGTACTTCCGGACCAGGGTGAAGCCGACCCATCGGGCGCTGGAGGACGCCATGGCCTGCGCGGAGGTGCTCGACGGCCTCCTCGACCTCGGCGGTCGGCTCGGGTATCCTCACGCTCGGCGATCTCCGTGAAGCCGTTCGTGCCCGCGGTCGGCCGCACTACGGCAAGATCCGGCTGGCCGACACGCTCCCGCACGCCGCCGGCGTCTATCGCTTCGTGGGGCGGGACGAGCGCGTGCTCTACGTCGGAAAGGCGCGCGACCTCCGCGCGCGCGTGAAGTCGTACTTCTACGGCGACGGGAGGAAGAAGATCGAGAACCTCCTCGGCGAGGTGCGGCGCGTCGAGGGCGATGTGACCCCGGGTGGCGAGCTCGAAGCGCTCGTCCTCGAAGCACGACTGATCCATCAGCACGAACCGAAGTACAACCGCCGCGGCAAGACCTGGCGCCGGTTCGCGTACCTCAAGGTGGACCCCTCGGAGGCGTACCCGCGACTCAAGGTCGTGCATCGTGCCGGCCGTGACGACGGCTGCACGTACCTCGGACCGTTCTCGGGCGGTGGCGCCGCCCGCCTGGCCAAGGAAGCGTTGGAGGACGTCGTTCCGCTTCGCAGCTGCACCCGTGCGATGCGGGCGCGGACCCGGTTCGCGCCGTGCGCCCTCGCCGACATCGGCCGATGCCCGGCTCCCTGCGACGGCCGGATCGACCCCGAGCGCTACGGAGAGCTCGTCCGGGACCTCCTCTCCTCCCTCGAGTCCCCGGACGGGCTCCTCGCAGCGCTCGAGGCGAAGATGCGGCGGCTCGCGGACGCCGAGCGGTTCGAAGAGGCGGCGTCGGTGCGGGACCGCCTCCGGACGCTGGCCGCAGCCCTCCACCGAGCTCGACGGGACGCCTGGCTTCTCGGCGCCGGCCGGCTCGAGCTGGTGGTCGAAGGCGACCGACGGCTCTCCTTCGACGGGGGCGCGCTCGCGCGGGCGGGGAGCGCCCCGGGTGAGACGGAACCGATCCCGTTCCCTTGCCCGCGCGAGCGCGCCGACGAGCTCTCGGCGGTCCGCTCGTGGCTCACGAAGAACCCGGTTCGCGTCCTCGCGTGCGACGTCCCCCTCGCCGAGCCCGTGAACGGCGGGGCGCGGATCGCGAAGATCCTCCGGTGGACCAAGGACGCCGAGCTTCCCGGAACGGCCCGGCGACGCTAGGCTCGAACGGTGGGAGCCGCGGTCGACCTCCTCGCCCGGGAGATGTCGGAGACCTTCCACGACATGCGCTCGCGCCTCCAGGGCTTGACGGAGGAAGAGTTCTTCTGGGAACCCGTGCCCGGGAGCTGGACCGTCTTCCGTGACGAACGGGGTCACTGGGAACATCACTACGAGGAGCCTGATCCCGAGCCCGCCCCCTTCACGACGATCGCCTGGCGCCTCACCCATATCGCGATGTGCAAGGTGATGTATCACGAGCACGCGTTCGGCCCGGGCCAGCTGACGTGGCTCACGATCGAGACGCCGGGAACCGCCGACGATGCCCTCGAGATGCTCGACACCGGACATGCGCTGCTCACCGAGGATCTCGCCGAGCGGGACGACGCCGACCTCGAACGAGACGTGCCGACCAACTGGGGCGAGGAATGGCCCGCGTGGCGGATCTTCTGGACGATGATCCACCACGACGCGCATCACGGAGGAGAGATCGGCGTCCTTCGCGACCTGTATGCGGGGACACACCGAACCGGGCCGGATCCTGCCGGCGGATAGACTTCCTCGCATGGAGCACGCGGTCATCCTCGAGGGCGCCCGGACGCCGATCGGGAAGTTCCTCGGGTCCTTCGCCGAGACCTCGGCGGTGGAGCTGGGAACGATCGCCGCGAAGGAAGCTCTCCGGCGCGCCGGACTCACCCCGGACCAGGTCGACCAGACGATCCTCGGGCATGCCCGCCAGGCGGGGAACGGGCCCAATACCGGCCGACAGGTGAGCATCCACGCCGGGGTTCCCGAGGAGGTCTCCGCGTTCAACGTCAACATCGCGTGCGGCTCGGGCATGAAGGCCGTCCAGCTCGGGGCCCAGCAGATCGCGCTCGGCGATGCCGAGGTCGTGCTCGCCGGCGGCATGGAGAACATGACGCGGGTCCCGTTCCTGCTGGACCGTCTGCGCACCGGCTACCGGATGGGCAACGCGACGGTGTACGACGCGATGTATCGCGACGGCCTCCTCGACCCGCTCTGCGGGCTGCTGATGGGCGAGACCGCGGAGAACCTGGTCGACCGCTACGACATCTCCCGCGAGGAACAGGACGAGTTCGCCCTGGAGTCCCAGCGGAAAGCCGCGACCGGCGCCGCCGCCCGCGCCGCGGAGATCGTCCCGGTCGAGGCGAACGACCCCTCCGGGAAGGGCACCGTCGATCGTGAGCGAGGACGAGCATCCGCGCCCGGACACCACGCCCGAAGGACTCGCGACGCTGACGCCCGTGTTCCGCGAGGGTGGCTCCGTCACGGCCGGCAACTCGGCCGGCATCACCGACGGGGCGGCTGCGATGATCCTGATGTCGGAATCGCGGGCGCACGCGGAGGGCCGTGAGCCCCTCGCCCGGATCGCCGGGATGAGCTGGGCCGGGGTCCCGCCGGAGATCATGGGGATCGGCCCGGTGCCCGCGACGAAGAAGGTGCTCGAGAAGACCGGCCTGTCCCTCGCCGACATCGACCTGATCGAGATCAACGAGGCGTTCGCGGCTCAGGTGATCGCGTGCGAACGCGAGCTGAAGTTCGATCGGGACCGGCTGAACCTCCTCGGAGGCGGGATCTCCCTCGGCCATCCGATCGGGATGAGCGGCGCGCGGATCCTCCTGTCCCTCGCGTACCAGATGCGGGAACGGGGCGCCGCGCTCGGCCTCGCGACGCTCTGCATCTCCGGCGGGCAGGGGCTCGCCGTCGTCCTCGAAAGGACCTCGCAACGATGACCGTCCACGCCGTCGTCCTGATCCAGTGTGACATCGACGAGATCTCCGAGGCCGCCGAGGCGATCGCCGACATCGGCGGCGTCTCCGAGGTCTACTCCGTGGCCGGCGAGTTCGATCTCGTCGCGATCGTCCGTGTCAGCGAGCACGACGATCTCGCGAAGGTCATCCCGGGCGGGATCTCCAAGGTCGAAGGCGTCGAACGCACGGAGACGCTGATCGCCTTCCAGGTGTACTCGAAGCACGACCTCGAGCGGATGTTCTCGATCGGCTTCGAAGAGAGCTAGGCCCAGTCGATCGCGACGGGGAGCGAGGTCTGCCCCCAGTCGGTCAGATCCCCGCGATAGCGCGGCCGGTACTTCTCGGCGAGGAGCCGCCGCGCGTTCGCATCCTCCACCGGATCCGTCACGACGCGGGCCCTCGTCGTCCTCTTCAGGTCGCCGATCTCGACGACGACCTCGGAAGAGATCATCAGGTTCCTCACCCAGTCGGAATGGTCACCGGCGCCCGACAAGAGGTAGACGTGCCCGATCGCTGATCGCGAACCAGATCTCGATCCGGTGTGGCGACCCCGTGTGTCGACCGGTGGTGGTCAGATAGCAGTAGTCGAGGTCGCCGAGCGGGCGTTCATCGGTCACAGCACCGCCCACAGCACGAGCCCGACGATCACGAGCAGCGCCACGCCCGCGATGATGAGGTCGGCCTTCTTGATCTTCCCCGGCTGCATCGCATTGAAGCCCATGGTCTACTCCTCGATCCGGTAGTACTCGCGGAACTTCTCCGGCGAGAGCCAGTAGATGTGCTGGCGCACGGTCGAGGCGTACGTCCGCGCCTCCGCGCCGTCGCTGCACGCTCGCTCCGCGACCACCTCGCCCTGCGGGTCGAGGATCACGACGCGCCACGTGCCTTCGCCGCCCCGGACCTCGACGTCGAAACCGCTCTCGACCGACGACATCGTGCGCACCCCTCGTCAGCCCTGTCGGACGAGGTTCCGATGGAACCGTCCGAGCTGGTTCTGCAGCTCCCCCAGCACGCTCTCCTCGTCCAAGGTGAACGCGGGGTGCAACGAAGCGACCCGCTCGAGCGCCCGCTCGAGCTCCGATCCGAGCCGTTCCGCCTCGCGCAACGACTCGACCAGCACGGCCGCGTAGTCGGCGTTGAACGGCTCCCCGTCCCAGGGGCACTCCCCGCCCAGGTCGATGACCTGCTCCACGAAGAACTCCCGGCCGTCCCGTTTGCAGGTCCCTTTGATCTTCACGCGCTCTCCTTCTCGGTCACGAGGTCGAGCAGCCGGTCGGCCAGCTCGAACGGGTCCACCGGCTTCACGAACCAGGCATCGGCGCCCGACCACTTCGCGAGCCAGGCGTCGTGCTTGCGATCCAGCAGGATCACGATGACCCCGGTGTAGGGCTCCGCGGCGTCCCGGAGCGTCCTGGCGAGCCCGAAGGCCCCCGCGCGAGACGCGATCTCATCGGCCACGATCACGTCCGGACGATCCCGGAGCGCGGCCGTGGTCCCCAACTCACCGTTGCGGGCGGCGCGGAAGCGCAGCTCCTGCCCGAGCCGGCGCTCGATGCTCCGCACCGACAAGGCCATCAGCTGGCGGGAGCGCTCGTCCGGCGAGACCAGCAAGACGTCCACGCGCGCGATGCTACTCGCTCCCGCGCCGCCCGCGGTCTTTGAACGACCGCGGGCGGCGGACTAGGCTCGCGAGCCAAGGAGGGCAGCAGATGGAGAGTCTGGGCAAGGCAGCGGTCGCGGAGTTCGTCGCGACCTTCGCGTTGATCTTCGTGGGCGCCGGCGCGGTGATCCTCTCCGTCGGGACCGGCCAGCTCGACCTGGTGGGTGTGGCGCTGGCGCACGGGCTCGTGCTCGCCATCATGGTGTCGGTGACCGGGCACATCTCCGGCGGCCTCGTGAACCCGGCCGTCACGATCGCCCTCTGGACGGCCGGCAAGATCTCCACCCAGCGAGGAGCCGTCCTGATCGTGGCGCAGCTCCTCGGCGCGGTCTTCGGCGCGCTGCTGGTCCGTTTCGTGGTCGGCGGCGACCTCTTCGACGCGGGCGGAGCCGGCGCGCCGGCGCTCGGACCCGACGTCGCGGTCGGCAAGGGGATCGTCCTCGAGGCGATCCTCACGTTCTTCCTCGTCTTCGCGGTCTTCGGGACCGCCGTGGACGACCGGGGACCCTGGAACAAGACGGCGGGCTTCACGATCGGCCTGGTGATCGCGTTCGACATCATGGCCTTCGGCCCCTTCACGGGCGCCGCGATGAATCCCGCCCGCTGGTTCGGGCCGGCGCTCGTCGGCGGGCTCTGGGACGACGCGCTCGTGTGGATCGTCGGGCCGATCGCCGGGGCCGTCATCGCGGGCGTCCTGTACACGACGGTCTTCCTCCGGGGCAAGGAGCCGGCGACGCCTTAGTCCGAGGTCGGCTCCGAGGTACGCTGAAGCGGCGATGGTCGCCGACCTGTACCTCGACCCGGCCTCGGCCACTCCCCTGCTGCCCGAGGCGCGCGAGGCGATGATCGCCGCGCTCGACCTCTACGGCGATCCGCTGCACATCCACACGCAGGGACGGGCCGCCCGCGCGCTGCTGGACGGCGCACGCGAGCAGGTCGCCGGCGCGATCGGCGCGCAGCCCGACGAGATCGTGTTCACGTCGGGCGGGACGGAGTCGATCGCCCTGGCGATCTGGGGCGGCGTGCGGGCCGTCCGCGAGCTCGGGACGCGGATCGTCCTCGGAGCCGTCGAGCACCCGGCGGTCGGAGGGGTCGCCCACTCGCTGGAGTCCGACGGCTTCGAGGTCGTGACGATCCCGGTCGACCGGTACGGCCGGGTCGACCTCGATCGCTTCGCGATCGAGGTCAGAACGCCGGGCACGCTGCTCGCCTCCATCCAACACGCGAACCACGAGCTGGGGACCCTCCAGGAGGTCGCCGAGGCCGCCCGCCTCGCTCGCGAGGCGGGCGTCCGGTTCCACACCGACGCGTGCCAGACGGTCGGCCGGCTCCCCGTCGACGCGCCGGCGCTCGGCGTGGACCTCCTCTCGCTCTCCGCGCACAAGTTCGGCGGTCCCCCCGGCGTGGGAGCGCTGTACGTGCGACGGGGCCTCGGGATCACCGCGTACCCGTGCGGTGACGATCGGGAGCGGAAGCGCCGCTCCGGGATGGAGAACACCCCCGGGATCGCGGGGATGGCGGCAGCCATCACCGCGTCCCTCGCCACGATGGCCGACCGAGCGGCGGCGAACTGGTCGCTCACCGCGACCCTCCGGGATCGGATCGCGACCGAGGTGCCGGGTGCCACCGTCCACGGGCACCCCACCCAGCGGACGCCCCACCTCGTGGGATTCAGCGTCGCCGGACTCGATCCGGCGACGCTGATGATGACCCTCGACGACCGCGGGTTCCGGGTGGGCGCGGGCTCGCTCTGCAGCGGCCGCCCCGAGGATCCGTCCCCGGTCCTCGAGCAGATCGGCTACCCCGGCACCACCGGGTTCCGGGTCAGCCTCGGCGACGGCGTGACCGACGCGCACCTCGAGGAGCTGTTGGACGTGCTCTCGGAGACCGTTCGAGAGCTCCAACGGATGGAGTCCGCCTCCTCCGAGGCGCTGGCTCGGTTCAGCCCGCAGAGCGACGCCTAGGCGCCGTTCGCCGGCAGGATGATCCCATCCGCCCGGGGGACTACTCGACGGTCCAGGTGTCCCCGGAGCGGAGCAGCTTCCCGAGGTCTCCGGCACCGAGTCGCTCCGTCGCCGCCTGGAGCTGGTGCTGGATCGCCTGCCCGTACACCGGGCGCTCGACCTCGTGGAAGACGCCGATGCACGATGGCTCGTCGGGCCCCTTGGAGAGATGGGCGAGCGCGAACGGCAGCGACGGGCGTCCGTGCGCGTCGTGCACGACGATGCTCTCCGGGCTCGTCTCCGCCGTGAGCGCGATCTCGTAACGGCCGTTCTCTCCGACCCGCACGCATCGGTCCCCGTCGTCGAAGACGATCGGCTCGCCGTGCTCCAACCGGATCTGGTTGTGCTTGCCCTGGGCCTTGTCGCGCAGCAGGTCGAACGCGCCGTCGTTGAAGACGTTGCAGTTCTGATAGATCTCGATGAACGCGGTGCCCTTGTGCTGGGCGGCGCGGCGGAGGACCTCGGTCAGGTGCTGGCGGTCGTTGTCCATCGTCCTCGCGACGAAGGTCGCTTCGACGCCGAGGGCGAGCGCGATCGGGTTGAAGGGATGATCGACCGACCCGAACGGCGTCGACTTCGTGACCTTGCCCTCCTCCGACGTCGGCGAGTACTGGCCCTTCGTCAGCCCGTAGATCTGGTTGTTGAACAGCAGGATCTTGATGTCGACGTTGCGCCGCAGCGCGTGGATCAGGTGGTTGCCGCCGATGGAGAGCCCGTCCCCGTCGCCGGTGACCACCCACACCGAGAGCTCCGGGTTCGCGACCGCGATGCCGGTCGCGAGCGCGGGCGCGCGTCCGTGGATCCCGTGCATCCCGTACGTGTCCATGTAGTAGGTGAACCGGCCGCTGCAGCCGATCCCGGACACGAACACCGTCTTGTGGGGCTCGATGCCGAGCTCGGGCATGAAGCCCTGGACGGACGACAAGATCGCGTAGTCGCCGCAGCCGGGGCACCAGCGCGGCTCCTGGTCCGACGTGAAGTCCTTCTTCGTGAGGGTCGACGCGTCGCCGGGCGTCACCCCGTCGCCGGGCGTCGTCCCGTCCTGCATCACCTCACTCATCGAGCATCCTCGTGATCTCGTGTTCGAGCTCTTCCGTGAAGATCGGAAGTCCCTGCACCTTCGAATACGACTGGACGTCGACCAGATACCTCGCCCTGAGCAACGAGGCGAGCTGCCCCATGTTCATCTCCGGGACCAGGACCTTCGGGTACCTCCGAACGACCTCGCCCGTGTTCGCCGGGAACGGGTTCAGGTGTCGGAGATGAGCGGTCGCGACCTTCCGACCCTCCGCCCTCGCCCGGATCACGGCCGCGGTGATCGTCCCGAGCGACGAGCCCCATCCCAGGACGAGCAGCTGCGCGTCGCCGGTCGGATCGTCGACGTCCAGCGCCGGGATGTCGTCGGCGATCCCGTCGACCTTCGCCTGACGGAGCCGGGTCATCAGCTCGTGGTTGGCGGCGTCGTAGCTGATGTTGCCGGTGCCGTCCTGTCGTTCGAGCCCACCGATCCGGTGGACGAGGCCGGGGGTACCGGGGATCGCCCACGGACGCGCGAGCTTCTCGTCGCGCGAGTAGGGCAGGAAGTCGCCGCCGTTCGACGTCGCGAACGCCGGATCGATCTTCGGCAGGCTCTCGACGTCCGGGATCGACCACGGTTCCGATGAGTTCGCGATGAACGTGTCGGACAGGAGGATGACCGGGGTCCGGTACCGCACCGCGATCCGCGCCGCCTCGAGCGCGGCCGTGAAGCACTCGGAGGGCGTGGACGCGGAGACGATCGGCAGCGGCGACTCCCCGTGGCGGCCGTACATCGCCAACAGGAGGTCGGCCTGCTCGGTCTTGGTGGGCATCCCCGTGGACGGGCCGGCCCGCTGCACGTCCACCACGATCATCGGCAGCTCCATGATCACCGCCAGCCCGATGGTCTCGGCCTTGAGGTCGATGCCGGGCCCGCTCGTCCCCGTGACCGCGAGCTGGCCGCTGAAGGCGGCGCCCAGCGCGATGTTCGCCGCGGCGATCTCATCCTCCGCCTGGATCGTGATGACGCCGAAGTTCTTGTGCCGCGAGAGCTCGTGGAGGAGCTCCGAGGCCGGCGTGATGGGATAGCTCGCGTAGAAGAGCTGGAGTCCGCTCCGCTCGGACGCGGCGACCAGACCCCACGCCAGCGCCGTCGCCCCCGCGATGTTCCGGTAGGTCCCGGGCTCCTGGGGCGCCGCGTCCACCTTGTAGGACTCGGCGAAGAGCTCCGTCGTCTCGCCGAAGTTGTATCCCGCCTTGAACGCGGCGACGTTCGCATCCAGGATCTCCGGCCGGGAGCCGAACTTCTTCTCCAGCCAGTTGAGCGTGGTCTCGGTCGGACGGCCGAACATCCACGACACCAGGCCGAGGGCGAACATGTTCTTCGCCCGCTCGGCCTCCTTCTTCCCGATCCCGATGTCCTCGGTGGCTCGCACCGTGATCGACGTCATCGGCACCTTGAAGACCTGGTAGCCGTCGAGCGTCCCGTCCTGCGTCGGATCCGACGTGTAGCCCGCCTTCTCGATGTTGCGCTGGGTGAACGAATCCTCGTTCAGCACCACCACGCCGCCCTTCGCGACCGTCTCCAGGTCCGCTTTCAGCGCCGCCGGGTTCATCGCGATCAGCACGTCGGCATGGTCGCCGGGCGTCGTGATGTCGCTGGAGGCGAACTGGATCTGGAACGCCGAGACCCCGTGGACCGTGCCGGCAGGGGCTCGGATCTCAGCCGGGAAATCCGGCAGGGTCGCCAGGTCGTTGCCGAGCACCGCCGTCGCGCTGGTGAAGCGGTCCCCGGTCAGCTGCATGCCGTCGCCGGAGTCGCCGGCGAATCGCACGACGATCCGTTCTCGCTCTCGTACGGCTTTGCTCATCCAAACGAACACCCTACTGTGCGGCTTCGGCTCTGATGGCCGTCGCTTGGTAGTTTCTCGCTCGTGCGGACCCAACGGCTCGGATCGCGAGGCGCGGAGATCTCCGTCATCGGCTACGGCGCCTGGGAGGCGGGTGGGACCCAGTGGGGGCCCAACGAGTCCGAAGACGTCGTGATCGAGGCCATCCGGGCGGGCATCGACGCCGGCATCGATTGGATCGACACCGCCGAGGTGTACGGCGACGGCGTGTCCGAGCGGCTCGTGGGCCGCGCGATCGAGGGGCGTCGGGACGAGGTCGTCATCGCGAGCAAGGTTGCGCCGCAACCGGAAGGCACCGGCTTCGCGCCCGCGCAGGTCCGGAAAGCCTGTGAGAAGAGCCTCAGCCGGCTGGGGGTCGACCGCATCGACCTGTATCAACTCCACTGGCCGGATGAGAGCGGAGTCCCTCTGGAGGAGACGTGGGGAGCCATGTGCGAGCTCCAGGACGCAGGACTGATCGGAGCCATCGGCGTCTCGAACTTCGATCGCGCGCAGATCGAGACGTGCCTCGCGATCCGCCACGTGGATTCGCTCCAGCAGGAGTTCTCGATGCTCATGCGGAGCCACGCCGAGCTGATCCGATGGTGCGGCGAGCAAGGGGTCGGCGTCGTCACCTATGGTCCACTCGCTTTCGGGCTCCTCACCGGGGCGATCACGGCCGACACCCGCTTCCCGGCCGGAGACTGGCGTGGCGAGAAACAGACGGACGGTCCGTTCGCGGACCTGGCTCGGTCGCTCCAGGTGGTCGAACGGCTCCGTCCGATCGCCGAGCGCCTCGGATGCTCGCTGTCCGAGCTCGCGCTCGCCTGGAACGTCCATCAGCCCGGCGTCACGGCCGCGATCGCCGGGAGCCGCAACCCGGCGCACGTCCGCACCAACGCCGCCGCGGGCGACGTCGAGCTGGACGAGACGACGCTCGCGGAGCTGGACGCGATCCTCGCCTAGATCAGGCGACGGGAGTGCCGACCTGCACCTGCCGGAGCCTTCTCGCGAGGCCCTCGAGCATGCTCATCGCGAGGGCCGGCTCCTGCTTCATGAGCCGGTGCAGCGTGTGTCGGAAGAGACGAAGGACCTCCATCGGCGTATCGGGCACGACCGATGCGGTACGTGGGCCGCCGTCCAGGGCGGAGAGCTCCCCGAAGAAGTCTCCGGGGATGAGAGTCCCGACCTTCCGGCCCGCGCGAACCACCCGGGCCTTGCCGGCGAGGATCACGAACATCGCTTCGCCGGCCTGAGCCTCCTCGACGATCGCCCGTCCCGGCCCGAACTCGACCAGATCGGCCTCCCCCGCCAGGCGTCGCAGATGCGCCTTCGAGAACCCGTCGAAGAGCGGCACCGCCGCGAGGGCGATGACGGATCGCTTGAGCGCAGCGTGGGGTCGGTGCCGGGAAGTGGGTTTGCCCTGAGACGACGGGAGGACCGAGTCTCGCGTCGGGACCGCTCGCATCGCGCGAGCGTACCCCTCGGCTCCACCTCGTGCAGGGCGGGTCCGGATGCGGCGGTATCGTTACTGCGATGGATGCACGGAACAGACTCGAGGCCTTGATGGCCGAGCGGATCCTCGTGCTCGAGGGCCCGAAGGGGACCGCGATCCAGGGGTTGGAGCTCTCCGAGGAGGACTTCCGCGGTGACCTCCTCAAAGACCACCCCAAGGATGTCCGTGGGGACAACGACCTGCTCGGGCTGACCAGACCGGACATCGTCGAGGCGATCCATCGCGACTACGTCGCCGCCGGCGCCTGGATCGTCAGCACCAACACGTTCAACGCGAGCCCCGTCTCCCAGTCCGACTATGGCCTGGAGCACCTCGTGTATGAGATCAACAAGGCGGCGGCCGAGACCGCCCGACGAGCGCTCGACGGAGCCGACGACCGCTTCGTCGTCGGCTCCGTGGGCCCCACCAACCGAACGCTCTCGATCTCCCCCAAGGTGGAGGACCCCGCGTTCCGAACGATCACCTTCGACGAGCTCACGGCCGCCTACGCCGAGCAGATCCGCGGCCTCGTGGACGGAGGCGTCGACGTGCTCCAGATCGAGACGATCTTCGACACCTTGAACGCCAAGGCGGCGATCGCCGCCGCCGAGGACGTCGCCCCCGATACGCCGCTCTGGCTCTCGTTCACCGCCGTCGACCAGAGCGGCCGGAACCTCTCGGGACAGACCGCCGAGGCGTTCTGGCTCTCGATCGAGCACGCCGAGCCGATGATCGTCGGCGTGAACTGCTCGCTCGGGGCCGCGCAGATGCGGCCCTACCTCGAGGCGCTCTCCCGGATCGCTCCGACGTACACGGCGTGCTATCCCAACGCCGGGCTGCCCAACGCGATGGGCCTCCACGACGAAGACCCCGAGATCACCAGCGGTTTCGTCGGCGAGTTCGCTCGCGCCGGACTCGCGAACGTCCTCGGAGGCTGCTGCGGGACCACGCCCGAGCACATCCGGCAGATCGCGGACGCCGTCCGCGATGTGCCGCCCCGCCAGGTCCCCGCACCCTCGGAGACGTTCACGTCGTTCAGCGGCCTCGAGCCGTTCGTCGTCCGCCCCGACACCGGGTTCGTGATGGTGGGCGAACGCCAGAACATCACGGGCTCGAAGAAGTTCCGGCGTCTGATCGAGAGCGGCGACTTCCAGGCGGCGGTGGACGTCGCGCGCGAACAGGTGCAGAACGGCGCGAACCTGCTCGACGTGAACATGGACACCGATCTGCTCGACGGGCCGCAGGCGATGACGACGTACCTCAACCTCCTGGCAACGGAGCCGGAGGTCGCCCGCGTGCCGATCATGGTCGACTCGTCGAGCTGGGACGTGATCGAGGCCGGGCTGAAGTGCGTCCAGGGCAAGGGCGTCGTGAACTCGATCAGCCTGAAGGAGGGCGAGGAGGATTTCCTCGCGAAGGCCCGGCGCGTGAAGCGCTACGGCGCCGCCGTCGTCGTGATGGCCTTCGACCAGGAGGGGCAAGCCGACACCGTCGAGCGCAAGGTCGAGATCTGCGAGCGCGCCTACCGGCTGCTCACCGAGCAGGCGGGCTACGACCCGTCGGACATCATCTTCGACCCCAACATCCTCGCGATCGCCACCGGGATGGAGGAGCACGCGGACTACGCCAGGGCGTTCATCGACGCGACCCGGATCATCAAGCGGCGCCTGCCCGGCGTGAAGGTCTCCGGAGGCGTCTCGAATCTCTCGTTCGCCTTCCGCGGGAACGACGTCGTCCGCGAGGCGATGCATTCGGCGTTCCTCTACCACGCGCGCCAGGCAGGGCTCGACATGGCGATCGTGAACGCCGGCCAGCTCCCGGTCTACGACGACATCCCGAAGGACCTCAAGGAGCACGTCGAGGACCTGATCTTCAACCGGCGTGCGGACGCGACCGAGCGCATGCTCACCTTCGCGCAGACCGTCACGGGCGAGGCGATGCGGACCGAGCAAGACCTGTCGTGGCGGGAGGGCTCCGTCGAGGAGCGGCTCTCGCACGCACTCGTCCACGGCATCGACGCCTTCATCGAGGAGGACGCGGAGGAGGCGAGGCAGCACTTCGAACGGCCGCTCGAGGTGATCGAGGGGCCGCTGATGGACGGGATGCAGATCGTCGGCGACCTCTTCGGCGCCGGGAAGATGTTCCTCCCGCAGGTCGTGAAGTCCGCGCGAGCGATGAAGAAGGCGGTCGCCTACCTCGAGCCGTTCATGCAGGAGGAGAAGGAGCGGCTGGGGCTGGTCGGCTCCGCGCAAGGCACGATCGTGACCGCGACCGTGAAGGGCGACGTCCACGACATCGGCAAGAACATCGTCGGCGTGGTCCTCGGCTGCAACAACTACCGCGTCGTCGACCTCGGGGTGATGGCGCCCGCCGAGACGATCCTCGACACGGCCGAACGGGAGAACGCCGACGTGATCGGACTCTCGGGCTTGATCACGCCGTCCCTCACCGAGATGGTCAACGTGGCCACCGAGATGACGCGGCGCGGGGTCACACTCCCGCTGCTGATCGGCGGCGCCACGACGTCGAAGCAGCACACGGCGGTGAAGATCGCGCCCGCCTACCCGGAGCCCGTCGTCCACGTCGTGGATGCCTCCCGCGTGGTCGGGGTGATGAGCGCCCTGCTCGACGAGCCCCGCAAGGCGAAGCTCGACGCCGACAACCGGAAGGACCAGGAGCGGCTCCGGAAGCTCCACGAGGAGAAGCTGAAGACGCCGCTCCTCCCCTACCGCAAGGCGCTCGAGAACCGCCTCCAGGTGGACTGGCGACAGGAGGATGCCCCGCCGCCCCCCTTCGTCGGCACCCGGACCGTCGAGCCGGATCTCGCCGCGCTCCGCGACTACATCGACTGGACCTTCTTCTTCACGGCCTGGGAGCTCAAGGGCAGCTACCCGCAGATCCTCGACCACCCCAAGATGGGCGAGACCGCCCGCGAGCTCTTCCAGGTCGGGAACGAGGTGCTCGACCGGATCGTGTCGGAGCACCTCCTCGAAGCCCGCGGCGTCTACGGGTACTTCCCGGCCCACGCGGAGGGCGACGACATCGTCCTCGAGGGAGGCTGGGTCTTCCACTGCCTCCGGCAACAGGCCGATCGCGGCGAGGGCGAGCCGAACAAGTCCATCGCGGACCTCGTCGCGCCGCTCGAGTCGGGCGTGAACGATCACGTCGGCGCCTTCGCCGTCTCCGCCGGCTTCGGCGCCGACGAGCTCGCCAAGACCTATGAGGCCGAGCACGACGACTACCGAGCGATCGTGGCGAAGGCGCTCGCCGACCGCCTCGCGGAGGCGTTCGCCGAGAGCCTCCACGAACAGGTCCGCCGCGAGTGGTACGCGCCCGACGAGCGGTTCTCCAGCGAGGAGCTGATCAAGGAGCGGTACCGCGGAACCAGACCGGCGTTCGGCTACCCGGCGTGCCCCGACCACAGCGAGAAGCGAACGCTCTTCGAGCTCCTCAACGCGAGCGAGGCGGCGGGCATCGACCTCACGACGTCGTGCGCGATGATGCCCGCCGCGAGCGTCAGCGGCCTGTATCTCGCGCACCCGGCCGCGCGGTACTTCCACGTCGGGCGCATCGGCAAGGACCAGGTCGAGGACTACGCGCGCCGCAAGGGAGAGTCGCTCATGGAGGCCGAACGCTGGCTGGCTCCGAACCTCGCGTACGAGCCGGGGTAGTCACGACCGGCGGTCCACCCGCCCGGCATCCGTGCTGATAGCGTCCCCGCCATGACCCAGACCTTCTGGCACCCCTTCGCGGACATGGCCGCGGTCGTGTCGGGAGGGGAGCTCGTCCTCGACCGCGGTGAGGGCTGCTACGTCTGGGACGTCGAGGGGAAGCGCTACCTCGATGCGACCGCATCCCTCTGGTACTGCAACGTCGGCTGGGGCCGTCGGGAGATCGGCGAGGCGGCGGCGGCGCAGATGACGAAGCTGCCGGCCTACTCCAACTTCGGCGACATCGTGATCCCGGTCACCCTCGAGCTCGCCGACCGCGTCGCGAGTCTCGCACCGGTTCCGGGCTCCAAGGTCTTCCTCACGAGCGGTGGCTCGGACTCGATCGACACGGCGACCAAGATGGCCCGCCATTACTGGCAGCTCGTCGGCGAGCCCGACCGCACCATCCTGATCCGCCGGGAGAAGGCCTACCACGGCATGCATACGGCGGGGACGTCGCTCGCGGGGATCCCCGCGAACGCAGCCGGCCACGGCTCGCTGATCGAAGACGTCGTCGAGGTTCCCTGGGACGACGCGGACTCGCTGCGTGCCGCGATCGAGGACGTCGGGCAAGACCGTGTCGCGGCCTTCTTCTGCGAGCCGGTGATCGGCGCGGGGGGCGTGTACCCACCTCCCGACGGCTACCTCGAGGCGGTTCGGCAGGTCTGTCGTGACACGGACGTCCTGTTCGTCGCCGACGAGGTGATCACGGGATTCGGTCGCTGCGGCGACTGGTTCGCCTCCACGCGGTTCGGCCTCGAACCCGACATCCTCGTGTGCGCGAAGGGCATCACGAGCGGGTACCTGCCGCTCGGCGCGGTGCTCGCCTCCCCTCGCGTCGTCGAACCGTTCTGGGCCGAGGGAGCGGGGATGTGGCGGCACGGCTACACGTACAGCGGCCACGCGGCCGTCGCGGCGGCGGCGATGGTGAACATCGACATCCTCGAGAACGAGGGCCTTCCCGCGAGGGCGAAGGCGATGGAGGGCTCACTCGTGGATTCGCTGAAGCAACTGACCGATCACGACCTGGTCGAGGACATCCGGGGCGGCGTGGGGATGCTCGCCGCGGTCAGCCTCCGTCAGGACCTTGTCGCCGATGACCCGGCGTTGGGAGCACGCGTCGGCGCTGCGACCCGAGAGGCAGGCGTCCTCGTCCGCCCGTTGGTGGGGGGCGCGCTGGCGGTCAGTCCGCCGCTCACGCTCGAGGAATCACAGCTCCAGGAGATCGTGGTCGGCATCCGCGCCGGCCTCGACGCGGTGGCATAACGTCGTTCAGGAACGGCTAGTGGAACGAGTGGCCGCAGGCGCACGAGCTCTGCGCGGCCGGATTGTCGATCGTGAACCCTGAGGCCTCCAGCGAATCCACCCAGTCGATCGTGGCCTGCGTGAGATAAGGAACGCTCATCTTGTCCACGACGACCTTGACGCCGAACTGCTCCTCGAGCAGGTCCTTCTCGGAGACCTGATCGTCGAGGTACATCGCGTACCGGAGGCCCGAGCAGCCACCCGGCTGCACGGCGATCCGGAGCGCGATCTCCGGACGACCCTCCTCGGTGATGAGCTTCTGGACCTCGCCCGCGGCGGTCTCCGTGAGCTGGATCGTCTTCTGGGTCGTCTCGGAGTCGTCTCTTCGGCGTCTGGGCCATCGTCTCTTCGGTCGCTGTCATGCCCGAGATTCTACCCTGCGGACGCCGTCATCCTCGGTGAAATCCGCAGGTTCGGCCCCGGTGGCCCGCTGGAGCTCCGCAGGGGGCAGCGGGAACACCGAATCCGGTGTTCCCGCCGCCGCCCAGACCTCTTGGAAGGCAAGCAGAGCCGGGTCGACGTAAGCGGGCAAGGAGCCGGGTGCCCGAACGGCGGCGTGCCGCCGACGGCGAAGCCGGTGGCGGCACGCGCCTCCTCGGGGGTGGCCCGGCGCGTCTCGGACGCGCCGGCCACCGGGCGAGCTTCGAGGGATCCACCCGGTTCGCCCCCGACGTGAACGCGATCACGGGGCGCCCATCCGCCATGAAGACCAACGACTTCACGATCTGCGCGACATCGCAGCCGATCGCCTGGGCGGCGTCCTCGGCCGTCTTCGTCCCCTCCGGGAACCTCCGGATCCGTTCGGTTCGATCCCGAGCCGGCGCGCGGACTCCGTGAATCGCTCGATCGCCCCCATCAGGACCGCCGATGCCGAGCAGCCGGATCGTCCACGAGCGCTGCGGCGGCATGGCCGCGTACTGTACGATTCCGCGCCGTGAGCCCGGACCGCACCACGCTGCTCGGCGTCGCGCATGCGGAGCGCCAGCGGCTCGGCCGGACCATCCAGTACTCCGACCCGCAGACGTGGGAGCAGCCGAGCGCGCTGCCCGGGCTGGTGGAACCGAGACGTGATGGCGCACCTCGCGTCGCACGACACGGCCGCCGCGCAACTCGTCAAGGGGGATCCCGCCGAAGAGCTCGACGAGTACCGGGGCTCGCCTCAACGGCAAACCGTTCTCCGTCGAGGGGTTCAACGAGTGGGTGGTGGAACGCAGGTCCGGCCTTCCCACGCGCGACGTGCTCGTGACGTGGGGCAAGGCGGCCGACGCCTTCCTCGCGTACGCCGGTCTCCTCTCGGAGGACGACTGGGAGAAGCAGCGATTCCCCTGGCTCGCCGGCGAGATCGCGGCCCGCTACCTGGTCCAGTCCCGGGTGGTCGAGTGGTGGATCCACGGCGAGGACATGCGGGCCACCAACGGGCTCGGTCCCGAGTACCAGCACTGGCCGATCTACATGACGATCGACATGGGGGTCCGGATGCTGCCGTGGGCCCTCGGCCAAGCCGGCCTCGACCTCACCGGCTACAGCGTGCAGATCGACGTCGAGGGCGCCGGCGAAGGCTCCTGGCACTGGGGCCTCGGGGCCGGTGAGGTGCCACCCGCGGACAAGGAGCCCGACGCCACGATCGTCGGGCGAGCTCCCCAGCTCGCGCTCGTGGCGGCTCGGCGTCGTCTCCGCCGTGGACGTGCTCGCGTCCGGCAACCTCGTCGTCGGTCTCGACGTGGAGCTCGGCGTCGCCGTCCTGCGCCACATCCGCGCCTTCGTCTGAGGGAACCGGGTCGCGTTCCTCTCCGTACCCCTTGCGTGAGCAGAGGTCACGTTCATGCTGAGATGTCGAAGCGAGCTCGACGCCGACCAGCGCCTGATGCGGTCCTTCGCCGCACGGGATCCGAGGCGCGGCCGACACCCTCTATCGGCGGTTCGCGGGCCGGATCTACGGGCTCGGGCTCGTGATGCTCGGGAGCGACGCCGCGGCGCAGGACCTCGTGCAGGACACGTTCGTGAAGCTCTGGCGGAACGCGGAGCGTTACGACCGATCGCGAGGGAAGCTCGAGACGTGGGTCCTCCTGATGGCCCGCTCGCTCGCGATCGATGCGATCAGGCGCCGGGTGCTCGAGGCGCGGACCCTGGAACGTGTGGACCGTCCGCTCGAAGCCGACCAGGCGCCGGGACCGGACGACCGGGTGGTCACCATCGATCTCACGGAGCGGGCGCGCCGGGCGATGTCGTCGCTGCCTCCCGAGCAGCGAGCGGCCCTGGAGCTCGCGTATCTGGGCGGGAAGACGAGCGCCGAGATCTCCGACCTCGAAGGGATCCCCATCGGCACGGCGAAGACGCGCATCCGGGCGGCGCTGCTCCGGCTGCGGGAGTCCATGGCCTCAGATGTGGGGCAGGAAGAGGCCGATCGTGACGAACTGTGACGACGTGCGCCCTCTGCTCCCCGACTTCGTGTTGGGCTCCCTGAGGGACGCCGGCGACCTCGACGTGCGTCGCCACCTCCGCGGATGCAGCGGGTGCCGACGCGAGCTGGACGCGCTCCGCGAGGGAGTGGGGGTGTTCGCCTCGACGATGGAGCGAACCGCCCCACCCGAGCTGCACGACCGCGTGATGAACGTCCTCACGGAGGAATGGGTCGAAGCCGACGGCTCCTCGAGGTCGCGCGGGCGCGTTCCTCGCGGCTGGCGCGCCGTGATCGCCGCCTCGCTCGCGCTCGCGGTCGTCGCCGTGACCTTCGGGTCGTCGCAACTCGGCCGCGCCCGCGATGCCACGGACGACGCCACCAGCTTCCGCACGGTCCTCGCGACGCTCGGAGGGACCGGGTTCAAGGTGGGGACCCTCGAGGCCGCCTCACCGGTGCCCGTCGAAGGGAGCGTCGTCGCGTACGAGTCCAGCAACGACCAATCGTTCGTCGTGGTCTTCGTCCGGACGCCGGAGCTCAGGGGTGACGGATCGCTCCTCGTGTCGCGGGCGGACGGGACGTCGTGGGACCCGGGACCGATCGAGTTCGACGGGGACGGCGACGCGGCGGTGTGGTGGGTCACCGATCGAAGCATCGCCTCGATGACGGGGCTGACCGTGACCGCACCCGACGGCGCCACGCTGGCGACCGCCGGGCTCAGACCGGCTTAGCCGCGGGAAACCACCAGTCGTCTGACGAGCCGCTTCCGCGCGCCGAACCGGTACTTGTACTCGTAGTCCCCTTTGAGGAAGTCGAACACCGAGCAGTGGTCCTCGATCGCCTCCCTGATGTCCTCGGCCACCAGCACCATCCCGGGGGCCAGCTGCTGCCACTTCCGGTCGAACGCGGAGTTGTAGAGGGAGTAGGTGCCCCCGAAGCGGAAGCCGATCGTGCCGGCGGCGAGCTCGTCGCCCACGCCGATGAACGACAGTCGGAAGACGCCCCGCTCACAGAACGTGTGCCCGAGGCGCCGGAAGAAGATCTCCATCCCCGGGACCATGAAGACTCCCTTCGGGCCCTCGCTCATCCGATGCAGCTCCACGAACCGGTCGAGGAACGGAAGCAGGGTCTCCTCCGTCGCGGTCTCGATGCGGAACGGTCCGGTCTCCGCTTCCAACTTCTTCGCCTTGCGCCTGATCTCGTGCCGGAGCTTCGACGGGATCTGCGCGAGGTACTCGTCCCACGTAGGCGGGAGGTCGAGGCGCGGTGCCACCCCGTTCTGGTCCTCGGTCTCCTCCACCGTGAGCCCGTGGCCGACGGCCGCCTCTCGGAGCTCGGCGAGCCATGGGGAATCCTCGGCGAGGCCGCGGAGGTCGGCCTCCCGCCACTCGTCACGTGCGAGCAGTCCGGCCCACAGCGCGTGTGCGGAGCCCGCGACGGCCTCCGGCACACCCGACGGGGCCCATGTAGTCGGTCACCTCGGTCCCTCCGAGGAAGCGGAGCGTGTCTCCGATCAGCTCGAAGGCGGCGGCGGACACCTGTGCGCCGGCGTCGTCCTCGCCGAACGCGAGCAAGAGGTGCTCGGGCTCTTCGCCGAACTCCTCCCAGTAGAGCTTCAGGAAATCCGGCGTGTGGAAAAGGGTCCCCGAGGGGTCGGCTCGCACGAGATCGCTCCAGTCGCGGCGTTGGAAGTCCCTGGGGTCCTCGGAGAAGACGACGTCGATCCCCGTCACCAGGAGCCGCCGCCTCCGCCGCCTCCGCCGCCGCCGGAGAACCCTCCCCCGCCGAACCCGCTCGAGCCCGAGGACGCCGGCGTTGACGCGAGGGTCCCCCCGGTGGTCACGGCGAATCCGTCGATCGAGTCCGCGAACGCCGCCGCGGTGAACGCGTGGGGGCCCACGTACCAGCCGGACGTATCAGGCTGGACTCCCAGGTCCTCGAAAGCCTTCGCCCACTTCTTCGTGAGCCCGAAGACGATCGCGTACGGGAGGTACCGGGTGAACACGTTCTCCTCCTCCGCCCAACGTGACATGTGCGTCTCCGCGGTCGCGATCACGCGGCGGAAGCCGCGGATCCGCCGAAGCATCGCCGTTCCCTTCGCCGTCCGAGCGGGCATCCGTCGAGCGATCAACGCGAGCGCGACACCCGCGACGATCACGGGGATCCCGACGAGCCCCCAGTGGGTCCACCGAGCGAGGACGAAGGTCACGACGCCGCCCGCGACCGCGAGCAATGCGCCTCGCCCCGCCCACCGTGTCCGGACCTGATCGGGTCGTGCGCGGAACCACTTCTGCCGCATCGCATCCTTGTACAGGGACTCCTCGACGCCGTGCAGCCGTTCGGCGAACGTCGTCTTCAGCTCCGAGACCTTGGCCTCGTTGCCATCCCGGAAGAGACCGTCGAGCAGTTGCTTCTCGTACGGGAGCAACTCGGTCTCGTCCTTCTCGAGTCGGATGAGGTTCCAATCGGCCTTCGAGAACAACCCGCGGTCCGGGATCTCCTGGATCAGCAGGAACCCCCGGCCCGCGAGATCGACGATCGTCGCGGTGACGTCGATCACGTTGGCCCGTTCGTCGATCAGCGTGCCGATCTGTCCGGGCCGGATGTCCTCGGGAGGGGCGAACTCGACGGGGGCCTCCGCATCACCCTCCCCGAAGGGGACCGCCTCGTCCTCTCCGGTCGGCGACCCCATGACCTGGTCGATCTGAGAGCCAAGGAAGCGACGATCGCGACCCTCTCGCGACCACATGCGGAAGAGCCCGCCGCCGAGGAGAGCCAGCACGGCGAGCGATGCCGTGACCGTGCCCGGGTTCACGCTGAAGGCGCGTTCGGCTGCCCAGCGCTCTTCGAGGATCGGCTGGGGCTCGGGCACGACCCCTTTCGGGATCGCGACGACGACCGTCATCCCTTCGAACGGCGCGAACGACCCTCCCGGTGAGAATCGGGCCTCCGACCCATCGAACTCGGCGAGCGCGCACGGTTCCGTCGAACCCTGGCTGCCCTGGAAGCACGCGACGCGCTGAACCCGTCCCGGCGCGCGCACGGTCACGTCGGCCTTCAAGATGGGGGCCTCCCACTCGTGTCCGATGGCGTTCCAGAACAGCTCATCGTGATCGGCGAACGCATTCAGTGCCCCTTCAACGCGGTAGGCGATCGTGTACGTGTGCCGGCCGGAGACCTCCACGTCCTCGTCACCGATGCGGATCACCGTGGAGGAACCCTCTTGCGAGATCTCGACGTCGTCCGGCGCATCGCTCTGCACCGTGACGTCTTCGATCGGGTACACGCGATCGTGCACGTCGTCGTAGGGGAACCTCGACGGGATCGTGCGGAAGATCCCGTGCCGGAGCTGGTCGCCGAAGTCGTAGTCGATCGTCTCGGTGATCCTCAGGTCGCCGTCGCCGAGGATCTCGATCTCCACGGCATAGTCGTGGATCGCTTCGGCGGTGAGCTGCGCTTCGGCGGGCGCTGCCAGGAGGAGCAGCAGCGCCGCGGCGGCGAGGGACGAGCGCAGGAGGCGTCCCATCACTGCACGAAGTAGAAGGAGATCGCCATGATCCCGTAGGCACCCATCAGCTGCGCTCCTTCCAGCCAGTTCGACCGGCCGTCGATCGAGATCATGAACACGAGGAACGTCGAGACCGCCACCGCCGCGACCTCGAAGGTACTGAAGATGAAGTCCATCGGATGGCCCACGAGCAGCGAGATGAACACGAGGGCCGGGGCGACGAACAACGCGATCTGTGTGGAGGAGCCGATCGCGATCTCCAGCGTCACGTCGACCTTGTTCCGCAGGGCGAACATCACGGCCGAGGAATGCTCGGCCGCGTTCCCGATGATCGGGATGAGGATCAGGCCGACGAAGGCCTCCGAGAGGCCCAGCGACTCGATCGCGCGGATCGAGGGAGCCCACGAGGAACTCCGACATCAGGGCGACGAAGACGGTCGATCCCAGCAGGTAGCCGATCGCCCTGCCGCGAGACCAGGAGGGCTCTTCGTCCGCATCCGGAGTGTGGAACAGATGCTCGTGCGTGACGAGCGTGAAGGCGAGCGCGGCCAGGTAGAGCGTGATCAGCACGGCGGCGACGGTGCCGGAGACGACCTCCCGTTGGATCAGGCTGTGGTCGCCGCCGTGCGCGAACAGCGCCGGCATCAGGAGACCGGCGACGGCGAGGACGAGGGACGTCGCGTGCACGGATGCCGACCGCGCGTTGTACTCCTGCTCCTCGTGCTTCAGCCCGCCGAGGAAGAACGAGAGGCCCAGGACGAGCAGGAGGTTCCCCAGGATCGAACCGGTCAGCGACGCCTTCACGATCTCGATCCGACCCTCGAGGAGCAAGAAGATCGCGAGGATCAGCTCGGTGACGTTGCCGAAGGTGGCGTTGATGAGGCCACCCAGGCGCGGCCCGACGTGCAAGGCGAGCTGCTCGGTGGACCGCCCGATCAGCCCGGCGAGCGGCAGGATCGCCCCGGCGGACGTGAGGAAGATCGCCAGGTCGGGTCCGCCCGCCACCTCCAGGACGATCGCGATCGGAACGAGGACGAGGAACCAGTCGAGCGAGGGCTTCAGGGAGAGGGTTCGCGTCGGCGGCGTCGTCGGCACGGGCGCCAGGGTAGACGGTCGGCGGCGGCCGAGCGGCTAGTGGGCGGCGGCGCCGCTCGCGGCGCCGCCGCCAGACACCGCCTCCTGCAGCACGTCCCACGCCAGCACGGCGCACTTGATCCGGATCGGGTACTTCACGACGCCCTTCAGCGCGACGAGGTCGCCGAATGCGTCCTCGTCGGGCTCCACCTCGCCCGCCAGCATCCCGCGCACGTCGGCCGCCGAGGGCCATCGCGTCCTCGACCGGTCTTGCCGCCGACGGACTCGGTCATCATCGACGCGCTCGACTGGCTGATCGAGCAGCCGGCGCCCTGGAACGTGACCTCGAGGAGCTTCCCGTCCTCGAGGTTGGCCGAGACCGTGATCTCGTCGCCGCAGAGTGGGTTGTTCCTCGTGCACGTCACCACGGCCCCCGGGAGCTCGCGCTTGTTCCGGGGGTTCTTGTAGTGGTCGAGGATCGTTTCCTTGTAGATGTCGTCGAGCGCCACGTCTCCTCCGAACGCTAGTGAGCTGAAGAACTCTTCCGCCTTGGCCAGCGCGTCCACCAGCACGTCCACCTCGTCGCGCGTGTTGTACACGTAGAACGAGGCTCGTGCCGTGGCCGGCGTGCCGAAGCGGCGCATCACGAGCTGCGCGCAGTGGTGGCCGGCGCGGATCGCCACGCCCTCCGCATCCAGCACCGTCGCCAGGTCGTGCGGGTGGACGTCGCGGTACCAGAAGCTCACCGCGCCTCCGCGCGCCGCGGCGTCCTTCGGGCCGTACACCGTGGCGTCCACCGACAACAGCCGGTCCAACGCGTAGCGGGTGATCTCCTCCTCGTGGGCACGGATCGGCGTCCATCCCGAGCGCCTTCGAGGTAGTCGACCGCGGCACCCGAGGCCCACCTGCTGGGCGATCTGCATCGTCCCCGCCTCGAACTTGTAGGGGATGTCCTTCCACGTCGAGTGGTCGTGGAAGACCTCGTGGATCATCTCCCCGCCGCCGAACATCGGATCCATCGCCTCGAGATGCTCGGCCTTCGCGTAGAGGCCGCCGCTCGCGGTGGGTCCGAGCATCTTGTGGCCGCTGAACGCGAGGAAGTCGCAGTCCAGCTCGGCGACCGAGACCCCGTTGTGTGGGACGAGCTGCGCCGCGTCCACCGCGACGAGCGCTCCCACCGCGTGCGCGGCCTCGACGAGCTGGCCCAGGGGTGTGATCGTCCCGAGGGCGTTGGACATCCCGGTCACGGACAGGATCTTGGTCTTCTCGTTCAGCAGCGAGCCGAGCTCCGAGAGGTCGAGCTGCCCGTCGTCGGTCAGGGGGATGTAGCGGAGGACCGCGCCGGTCACCTGCGCCGTGAGCTGCCAGGGGACGATGTTCGAGTGGTGCTCCATATCGGTGAGCAGGACCTCGTCGCCCTCCTGGAGGAACTTCCTCCCCCAGCCCTGCGCGACGAGGTTCAGCGATTCGGTGGTCCCGCGCGTGAACACGATCGTGCGCGGATCCGGAGCGCCGAAGAACCGGGCGAGCTTGGCTCGTGCTCCCTCGAAGGCCTCGGTCGACTCCTCACCGAGCGTGTAGATCCCGCGGTGGGCGTTCGCATTGTGGTTGGCGTAGAAGTCGGAGACGGCCTCGATGACCTGCCGGGGCTTCTGGGACGTGGCGGCGGAGTCCAGGTAGACCAGCGGGTGTCCGTTGATGACGCGCTCGAGGATCGGGAAGTCCCGGCGGATCCGCTCGACGTCAAGAGCCTCTCTTCCCACCCCGTTCCCGTTCACGCCTTCGCCTCCGCCCCTTCCTCGATACCGAGCTCCTCGCGGATCCCCTCGTACCCCTTCTCCTCGAGCTCGCTCGCGAGCTCGGGACCGCCGGACCTCACGATACGACCCTGCATCATCACGTGGACCCGATCGGCGGTGATGTAGTTGAGGATCCGCTGGTAGTGGGTGATCAGCAGGACGCCCAGGTCGGGTCCGACCAGCTCCGCCACCCCACCCGCGACCAGCTTCAGCGAGTCGATGTCCAGACCCGAGTCGGTCTCGTCCAGGATCGCGATCTCCGGCTGCAGGACCGCGAGCTGGAGGACCTCGTTGCGCTTCTTCTCCCCGCCGGAGAACCCCTGGTTCACGTAGCGCTGGACCATCGCGTCCTCGATGCCGAGGCGGTCCATCTGCTCCTTCATGTGCTTGCGGAACGCGAGGGCGCTGATCTGCTCGGCCTTGACGGCCTGGTACGCCGTCCGCAGGAAGTTCACGACGCTCACGCCCGGGACCTCGGTCGGGTACTGGAGCGCGAGGAAGAGTCCCCGCTTGGCTCGCTGGTCCGTGGTCAGACCGGTGATCTTCTCGCCCTTGAAGATGACGTCGCCGCTGGTCACCACGTAGCCGGGCCGACCCATGATGATGTTCGACAGGGTCGACTTGCCGGATCCGTTGGGACCCATCAGCGCGTGGGTCTCCCCCTGCGCCACCGTCAGGTCGATCCCCTTCAGGATCTCTTTGCCCTCGACCTCCGCTCGGAGATCTCGGATCTCGAGGGTCGCGCGGCCGTTCTCCTCGCTCATCTTCCTCACACCTCGATGTAGATGTCGTCGTTCTCGGTCGTGATCGGGAAGACGTCCACCGGCGTGGTGGCCGGCAGGCTCCTCGGCTTCCCGCTGTTCAGGTCGAACGAGGACCCGTGCTTCGGGCACTCGATCGTCTCGAAGTCGGCGTCCACGTCCCCCTCGTCCAGGAAGTAGTGGGCGTGACTGCAGATCGCGTCGATCGCGCGGAGTCCTTCGTCGCCGAGGTTCACCAGCGCCACGAGACGGCCGTCGACGGGGAAGCGCTTCGCCTCGCCGGGCGCCGGGGCATCCGCCACGTCGCAGACCTTGATCCGGCCCATCAATCCGACCCTCCGGGGCCGAGGGCCGCCCGGTCGAGCTCATCCTGGATCGCCTGCTCGGCGCCCTCCCGGACCTCGTCGATCTTCACGCGGTCGAGCACCTCCTGGAAGAAGCCGGAGACGATCAGGCGCTCGGCCTCCGCACGAGGGATACCGCGGCTCATCAGGTAGAAGATCGCGTCCTCGTCGACGGGACCGACACTCGCCGCGTGGCCGCACCGGACGTCGTTCGCCTCGATCTCGAGGTTGGGGATGGCGTCGGCCTTCGCGTGCTCGGAGAGCACGATGTTGCGGGAGGTCTGCATCGCGTTCGTCTTCTGCGCATCGGGGCGCACGTGGACCCAGCCGCTGTAGACCGCGCGGGAGTGGTCACGGAGCGCGCCCTTGTAGAGCAGGTCGCTGGTGCAGTTGGGCGCCACGTGGTCCTGGATCGAGCGGTGGTCGAAGTGCTGGTCCTCATCGGCGAAGAAGATCCCGAGCATCTCGGAGAAGCCGCCCGGCTCGGCGAGGATCGTCTCGGCCTCGGCGCGGGCCAAGGAGGCCCCGAACCCGATGTTCAGGGTGCGGAGCGTGGCGTCGCGTCCCACCGTTGCCCGCTGGATCCCGAGGTGGGTGACGCCGCTCCCCCACTCCTGGATCGAGACGTAGCGGACGTGGGCGCCGTCGCCCACGTGGATCTCGGTGATCGCGTCGCTGAATGCCCTGTGCAGATCGGGGCTCGCGTAGCGGTCGATGAACGTGACCTCTGAGCCCGCTTCGACGACGACCAGCGTGTGCGGGAAGACGGCGGCGCCGTCGGCGTCCAGGTAGGTGAACGTCTGGATCGGGAGCTCGATCGCCGTGTCGCGCGGGACGTGGAGGAAGGTCCCCCCGGTCCGGAACGCGGCGTGGAGCGCCGTGAACTTCGTCCGACCGGCCGGGACGAGCTGATGGAGGAAGGGCTCGACGAGGTCGGGATGGGTCGTGGCGGCCTCGTCGAGGCTGCCGAACCAGACCCCGCGGTCGGCGAGCGTGGAGCTCCGCTGGGTCGAGAGCACGGTGGAGTTCCGCTGGATCTGCAGACCGGCTCGCTCGCCGGCGACGCCCGCGGAGGCGAGGATCCCGTGCCTGTTGAGGTCCTCGGGGCCGCCACCGTCGGCGAACGGCTGGAAGTCCAGCTCGAAGGCCGACAGGTCGGTGTAGCGCCACTCCTCCGTCTCTTGCGAGGGAACGGGCATGGCCTCGAAGCGCTGCAGGGCATCTGCACGCAGCTGGGCCACGAACGAGGGCGCCTTCGGAAGGGACTCGAGGGCGCGTTCGTCGAAAGTCGTGGTGCTCACCGCGGTCATACAGGAATCCTACCGAAACAGTCGGATTCGCCCCAGCGCGACGGCTGTCGGGAAGCGGGCGTTCCTCGGGAGGCGACCGACTTCACGCCTCGTCTCGCCCGGGCGGATCCTTGGACCCGGAAGGTTCCTCGTCCAT
>CAVTTD010000021.1:0-22956 GCA_963737525.1 uncultured Actinomycetota bacterium | reverse complement strand
CGACCGAGCTCCTGACAGGGCGAGACGGGTGGCGGCGGGTCCCCGTTCCCGTCCCCGTCGCCCTAGGCACCCGGCAGCCGGAACCCGAGGTCGGCCTCGAGCTCCGCGGTGTCCATCTGTGCCTTCTGTAGGTGCCCGGAGTAGTCCCAGTTCATCGCCTGCCATCGGGTGAACTGATCGAGCACCCGCGGGCCGGACTGCCGGCTCCCGTTGCCGGAGCGCCCGTTCCCCCCGAACGGGAGGTGCGCCTCGGCGCCCGAGGTGGAGTTATTGACGCTCGCCAGTCCGGCGGAGATTTGATCGAGGAAGCCGAACACATGCAGCGGGTCGTTCGTGTAGATGCTGCTCGACAGGCCGATACCGTGCGCGTTCGCGAGCTCGATCGCCTGGTCGAAGGTGTCGAACGAGGCGACGCCCACGATCGGCCCGAACGTCTCCGTCCGGGAGAGCTCGTCATCAATCGGTGACCCCGTCGACGATCACCGGGTGGTAGTACAGGCCTGCCTCGGGGTCGCCGACGAATCCCGCTCGCGGGTTCGTCGAGGTGATGCGCCCGGTCCCATCCGACCCGAGGACGGTGTGATGGGGCCGGATCAACTCCAGCCAGCGTTCGAACCGCTCGCAGAATCGCGCCGAGTTCATCGGGCCGTACAGGACGTCTTGGTTCGGGTCTCCGATCGGCGCATCGGTCACCGCCTTGGCGAACCGTGCGATGAAGTCGTCATGGACGTCGCGGTGGACGATCGCCGTCCCGAGCGACGTGCAGCGCTGGCCGGCCGTCCCGAAGCCGCTGAAGAGCGCGCCCTCGACCGCCAGGTCGAGGTCGGCGTCCGGCATCACCACGAGCGGGTTCTTGCCCCCGAGCTCGAGACAAGGGGACTGGAGATGCCGTCCGCAGAGCTCCCCGATCCGTCTGCCCACCTCGGAGGAACCCGTGAAGCCCACCTTGTCGAGCACCTCTTCGTCGAGGGCGCGTTCGATCCCCTCGAACGTCTGCGTCCCTTCGGCGAGCACGAGTTGGAAGACGCCGGTCGGGATGCCCGCGTGCAGGATCAGCTGCGCGAACGCCTCGGCGGTCGCGGGGGTGTACTCGGCAGGCTTCCAGACGATCGTGTTCCCGCAGACCAACGCGGGCACGATGTACCAGGACGGCACCGCGACGGGGAAGTTCCCGGCGGTGACGATCGCCGCGGTCCCGACGGGCATCCGGAAGGTGAAGAGTTGCTTGTCGGACATCTCGGAGGGCACCGTCTGCCCGTAGAGACGTCGCCCCTCTCCGAGGAAGAAATTGCACGTGTCGACGACTTCCTGGACCTCGCCACGTGATTCCTTGATCGGCTTCCCGATCTCGCGCGTGATGAGGCGCGAGAGCGCCTCGAAGTTCTCCTCGACGAGGCGACCGAGGTTCTGGATCGCCCTCCCTCGAATGGGAGCGGGGATCGCGGCCCAGGTCGGCTGCGATCCCTTCGCCCGACGGCAGGCGTCGAGGAACGTTCCCGCGTCCCCGAGCTTCGCCTCCGCGACCACCTGATCGAGGTCGGCGGGATCCGGGATCGAGAGCGTCCCTCCGGGTGCGCCGTCCACGGGTCGGCCGTCGAGGAGGGATGACACGGTTCGAGTGGCGCTCATCCTCGGAGCCGATGCTACTCGACGGGTCTCGAGCGTAGGGTGTCGTCGTGAGAACGCTGGGGTAAGGACTCGGACGGAGGAGAGATGACATGGCATACGTGATCGCGGAACCGTGCATCGACGTCAAGGACAAGGCCTGTGTGGACGAGTGCCCCGTCGATTGCATCTACGAGGGGCCGCGGATGCTCTACATCCATCCCGACGAGTGTGTCGACTGCGACGCCTGCGTCCCCGTCTGTCCGGTGACCGCGATCTTCCCGGAGGACGATCTTCCGGCCGAATGGAAGCAATTCACGAAGGTGAACGCGGAGTGGTTCGAGATCACCGGCCTGGGTTCCCCGGGCGGCGCCGCCCAAGCAGGGCCCCAGCCCAAGGATCACGCGGTCGTGGAGGCGTGGGAGACGGTCTAGTCGTTCCTCGCGACGAGTAGGTTCCTCGCGCCACCCTTCCGTGGTGGAGGATGGGCGCCGAATGCGCCTCCCAGGGGACTCCGAGATCGCGACGGCTCGTCGCTTGATCGTCGTGATCGGACTGGCATCGCTGATCGCCCAGCTGTTGGTGTTCTCGCTCGACCGGCCTCCGAGTTGGGACGAGTCGATCTACCTCTCGCAGGTGACCCCGGGCGCCGCACCGCTGCCGTTCGTTCCGTCTCGGGCGCGTGGCATCACGTTCCTGGCCGCGCCGGTGTTGCAACTGGGCGGTTCGCTCGCCCAGCTTCGACTCTTCCTCGCGATCGCGTCGGTGTTGCTGTTGATCGTCGCGTTCCGCTCGTGGGTTCCGATCGTCGGCTTCGGTGCCGCCGCCGCGGCGGTCTTGTTCGCCGGAGCGTGGCCGACGCTCTTCTACGGATCCGAGCTGATGCCGAACCTGTGGGTCGCGTTGATCGCGGTGGCCGCGACCGCCGTGCTCGCCCGCCGGCTCGCGGTCGGCGAAGGTCGATACGACGAGCTGCTCGCCGGCGGGCTCGTCGCGATCGCGGCGTTGATCCGTCCGCTCGACGCCGTGGTGCTGACCGCCGCGCTCATCCTGCTCCCGATCGCCGTGCGGCGCGCGACGGTGTCGTGGGTCGCTCATCTCGTCCTCGGTCTCGCTGCCGGTTGGGCGCCGTGGCTGGTGGAGATGACGGCACGGTTCGGATCGCCGGGTGGCGCGTTCGCCGCCGCGGCGCGTTTGGGTCACACGGGACACTGGTCGTTGTTCGAGAACGCGCGTCAGTACCTCGCGCTGAGTGACGGCCCGTCGATCGGTCCCGTTCCCCGTCCCGACACCCCGATCTCCGGAGCGTTGTGGCTCCTCGGGCTGGCGATCCTGGTCGGACTGGGGATCGTTGCCGCGAACCGACGCAACCTCCTGCCGGCGCTCGTCGTTCCGACCGCCACGGGCTTCGCGCTCGCCGCCGAGTACATCGTGTTCACCGATGCGCAGGCCCCGAGGTTCCTGCTGCCCGCGTTGTCGTTGCTCACGATCCCGGCGGGACTCGGCCTCGTGTCGATCGTCACGCGGGTACGGGATCGTGAGCGAGTCGAGTCGGTTCGGTTCGTCGCGGGAGCCGTGACCGCGATCGTCGTCATCGCATGGGTCGTCGTCCAGCTCGGGATCGCAACGAAGGTCGAGGCAGGTGTCGTCGAACAACGAGCATCGGCCGAACGCGCCGGACTCCGAGTGCGCAGGCTGTCGGGGGGGGAGCCGTGTCACGTCTACGCTGAAGGGAGTTTCCCGATCGTCGGGTTCGCGGCGAGATGCAGCGCGGCTCCGCTCGGGAAGGTCCTCGCGGCGTGGAGCGATCGCGCTGATCATCTCGAACGCGACGGAGTCAAGGTGTACGTGGTGCTCCATCGAACCCAGGCGCTGCCCCCGCTCGAGGGCACCGCGTTGCTCGCAGAGGTCCCGTCGCAGGGGGATCTGCGATGGTTCATCTACGGACCTCCCTGAGCACTCTTTCGCTTCGTGCGGTGGCGTCGTTGCACTCGACCGTCGCGGTCCTTCCACCTCTACCTGAGGGCTATCTGTCATCTCAGGCGCGCGTCGCTATCCTGGGGATGCGGGGTGGAGCAGTCCGGTAGCTCGCTGGGCTCATAACCCAGAGGTCGCAGGTTCAAATCCTGCCCCCGCGACGACAAGGGCGGGGCCTCGTTTCGAGGCCCCGCCCTCCCTCGTGCGGGGAACCGTCGCCGCATCCGGCGACGAAGGAGCCTGATGCGCCCATCACTCGACCCGGCACCGGATCGAGATGATCCGCGGCTTGCTCGGCAACCAACTTGCTGGTTCAGGGGTGGTTGCTCGGTCGGCCCGCCGTAGACATGGACCTCCCGCCTACGTAGGAAATCTCACCACCCGAGGGGGTCGATTTCCCCCCGACCGTGGTGTGGAATGTGCAGTAGGTCATTGGACTTCCCTCATTGGACTTCCCTGGGCGGAGGGGAACATATGAAGAGATTGAAGGGGAGGCGTCGTCGGCTCCTGGTCTATATGACCGTGTCGACGACCGTCTTCTTCGTAGTGTCACCGGGCATCGCACTGGCAGACGAGATCGTCGAGCCAGTGGATGCGACCGTGACGGTCGATCCCACGACAGTGGATACGACGGTCACAGACCCTGCACCCGATGCGACGGTCACAGACCCTGCACCCGATGCGACGGTCACCGACCCGACGCCGGATGCGACGGTCACGGACCCCGCACCCGATGCGACGGTCACGGACCCCGCACCCGATGCGACGGTCACCGACCCGACACCGGATGCGACGGTCACCGACCCGACACCGGATGCGACGGTCACCGACCCGACACCGGATGCGACGGTCACGGACCCGACGCCGGAAGCGCCGGTCGCGGTCGATCCTGCGCCGCGACCCGTGTCGGACCCGATCGCCGATCAAGTCTCGCCGGTCGTCGACGAGCCGGCTCCGGATCCGATCCCACGTCCGGTGTCCGAACCGATCGCCGATCAGATCCCAACGGTCGTCGACCAGCCGGATCTCCGGATCCGATCCCACGTCCGGTGTCCGAACCGATCGCCGATCAGATCCCAACGGTCGTGGACGAGCCGGCACTCGATCCGGTCACCGATCCCGCATCGGGCCCGGCCCCCGAGACCGCACTCGAACCGTTCCCGGAGGTCGTTTCCGATCCCATCGCGGATCTGATCACGGACTCCGGCGGTGGCCCGACCCCCGAGGCCGCGATCGAGCCGTTCCCCGAGGTGGTCACGGACCCGATCGTGGAGGCCGTCACGGATCCCATCCCCGAGCTCGTAACCGATCCGGTCCCCGAGCTCGTGGAACCGATCCCCGCGCCGATCGTGGAAGCGATCCCCGCGCCGATCGTGGAAGCGATCCCCGCGCCGGTCGTCGCACCTGAGGCGGTTGCCCCGACCGTCGTGGATGAGACACCGATGACGGCAACGGCGTCGACGGAGCTGTTCTTCACGGACGACGGCGCGCTTCCTCGGATCACGTCGGAAGATCTTCCTGAGAAGCTCCAGGACGATCCGTTCAACGCTCCTCAGCACGAGGGGATCGCTCTGACCCCCGCAGCGACCGTGTTGATGAGTTCCTTCGCCACTCCATCGAAGGTCGGCAGCGTGCAGGTCGACGATCCTGCGAGCTGCTCGGGATTGGGCAGCACACCCTGCGGGGTGCGCACCTCTCCGAACGATCCCGGCTCCTTCGTGCAATCGATCGCGGAGCTTCTCCGCCAACTCGCCCTCACGGGGTCGGGTGCGCTCGATCTTCTGAAGCTCGCTCTGATCCTGGCGATCGTGGGTGCGTTCGCGATCTGGGGAACCCGGCGCCGTCCGATCGGCTCGGTGATCGAACCGAGGAGAACGCTGCGATCTGGCGCTCTTCTCCATCGCCATCACGGAGCCGTGAAGAACGGGAGCGATCGACCGAACGAGTGGATCACCGTCCCGCACGCGGTTGTCCGGCAACGGCGGACGTGGCGGGTCCTTCTCGCGTCGCCTCGGTTGGAGGCGACCACGTCTGGTGGATCAGCGGCGCGTCGCCCGGGAAGCAGCTCGTTCATGGCTGGTTCCGCGGCTCGCCTCTCGATCTGCCCGACGACGAAGGAGCGCTCGGCGTCGCAACTGCTGCCGGTGCATCACGGGAACGGGGGGTAGAAACAACCCGTTCGTCGCTCTGAAGAGACCGCGGCTCGCAAGAGCCGCGGTCTCTTTCTTTTCCCTCGCACTCGGATCTGCTATCGCCACATGTGCTCGTCATCGATCACGGGACGTGGCGAGCCGGGCTTCACGATGGCCCTCGGCCGCGGGGTCTCAGCCGTGGCTCGATCGTGAAGCCGATCGCGCACGATCACCCATGCGGCCAGCCCGAGGGCCACGAACCAGAGCACGTAGCCGGCCGTCCGCACCTTCGTCGCGATCGAGTCGGCCAGGTACAGCTTGTCGAAGAACTGCTCCCCGAGGATCCGCTCCCAGTCGCCCGCGGTGTCCGGCCCGGTCCCGCCGAGGAGCGCAAGCCGTCCGTCGTCGGCGTCCGCGATGTAGGTGGCGGCGCTCGCGAGGGCGCTCGCCGACCATCCCCAGCTCACGGCCGTGGAGACGAGGTCACGCCTTCGGATCAGGAACACGACGCCGACCGCGAACGGGAAGAGCACCTCGAACCCTGATCCCATGACCAACATCGTGAGTTCGCCGAACGGCCGGAACAGCACGTGCCCGGTCTCGTGTACCGCGAGATTCAGGTACACGAAGATCGGGGTCTGGTCGTTCTTCACGAGCGCGAACCAGCCCCAGACGGCGATCAGCAGGAGGGCGCCTGAGGCCTTGTAGACGGTCAGGCGTCGCTCGATGTCGGCGGGCAGCCGCACGGGAGCGAGGGAGTCCATCTCGAGGTCTTCGGCACCGCCGGCCGGCGAGATGAGACGGGCATCACCTGGAGGCGTCGTCCGCGCTCGCCGTGTTCGGGCGGTGCTCGCGGGCTCCTGTCCCTCCGCGCCCTCGTGTCCGGCCGCGGACGGAACGGATCAGGCCCTTGCCCGAGTTGGAGTACGATGCTCCGGCGTCGGACCGAGGGAGCGCTCCATGGCTGGAAGCAGCGTCTTGACCGAATGGCTGAAGCAGGTGCCTCTGTTCTCTGCGTGCTCGAACCGTGAGCTGCGGGCGATCGCGGGAGTGGTGAAGGAGGTCGATCATCCGCGGGGCACCGTGATCGCCACGGAAGGCGATCCGGGCGTCGGCCTCTTCGTGATCGTCGACGGTGAAGCGGAGGTCACCATCGGGGGCAAGCGCATGGCGATCCTGCGCCGCGGCGACTTCTTCGGGGAGATCGCGCTCCTCGACGGAGGACCTCGCTCGGCGACGGTGACGGCCCGCTCCGACATGCGGCTCCTCGGTCTCACCGAATGGGTGTTCCGAGGCCTGCTGCAGGAGCATCCCTCGATCGCGGTGAAGACCCTCGAGTCGATGGCCGGCCGGCTCCGCGACGCGACCCAGGCCGCGACCGCCTAGCCCGCACCGGCTGATGCCGGTCCTCACGCGCCCGGATGGCGTCCGCCTGTACCACGAGCTCCACGGACCGGAGGACGGCCCGCCGCTGGTCCTGCTCGAGGGCATGGGCGGCGACATCCCCGGCTGGCGCCGGAACATCCCCGCGCTCGCTCGCGAGCTCCTGGTCATCGCCTACGACTTCCGCGGCAACGGGAACAGCGATGAGCCCCCGGGTCCGGCCACGATGGCGACGTTCGTCGATGACACCCTCGCGCTTCTCGATGCGCTGGGGATCGATCGAGCCCATGTCTACGGCCAGTCCTTCGGCGGGATGGTGGCCCAGGAGATGGCGCTCACGAACGGCGAGCGGGTTCGCACGCTGATCCTCGGGTGCACCCACGCGGGGCCGCGGCACGCCGTGCGCGCGAAGAGCTCGAAGGTTCCGAAGGGGGAGCCATGGCGATCGATGTATTCGCCGGGGTTCCCCGACCGCCATCCCGACCACGTGGCCGAGGACCTCCGGATCGGGGCGGCGCAGCCGAAACATCCGGAGGGCGGACGGAGACAATGGGAGGCGATGCAGGGCTTCGACAGCTTCGACCGTCTCCCGGGCTTGGACGTCTCGACCCTCGTGCTGCACGGGACCGAGGACCTCGCCGTCTCGCCCGAGAACGCGAGGCTGCTCGCCGAGCGCATCCCTGGCGCCGAGCTCGTCCTCCTCGAGGGCGCCGGCCATCTGTACCACTCGGAGCAGGCCGAGGCGGCCGACGCCGCCGTCTTGGACTTCGTCCGGAGGCACGAACGTGACTGACGTACCGCACGATGTCGTCCGTCTGGCGGAGGAGCGCGCGGCGGCGCGCGCGGCCAAGGAATTCGCGGAAGCCGACACCCTGCGTGATCGCATCGCCGAGGCAGGCTGGACGGTCGTCGACGAGCCCGGCGGGTACCGGTTGGAGTCCCCGGCCGACGAGGCGGCGCCACGGATCCGAGGTCGCCCGAGCGACGTCGCCTCCGTCCTGGAGGACGAACCCGACATGGACGTGACCGTCCACTGGGTCTGCGAGGGCTGGCCCGAGGACATCGAACGGGCGATCGCCGGGTTCCGCTCGCACGAAGGAGGCCGATCCGTCCAATACGTGATCGCCGACGTCACCGACCGAGACCCCTCGGCTTGGGGAGACGGCGTCGAGGTCGTGTGGCTCGAGGAGGGGACCGGGTGGGCGGCCGCTCGGAACGCCGGCCTCCAGCGCACCCGCGGTCGCACGGTCCTCGTCATGGATGGCTCGGTGGAGCCGACCGGCGACGTGTTCGGCCCCATCGAATCGGCGCTCACGGGCGACCGGGTGGGCCTCTGCGGTCCGTTCGGCATCGTGACGCACGATCTCCGGCAGTTCGAAGAAGCCCGCGAGGGCGACGTCGATGCGATCGAGGGTTATCTGATGGCGTTCCGGCGAGCGACGATGCTCGACGCGGGCCTCTTCGACGAGAAGTTCAAGTGGTACCGCACCGCCGACATCGAGTACTCGTTCCGGGTGAGGGATCTCGACCGGCGCGCGACGATCGTGGACCTTCCCGTCACGAAGCACGAGCACCGGATGTGGTTCAACACGAAGCCCGAAGACCGGGCGAGATGGTCGAAGAAGAACTTCTACCGGTTCCTCGACAGGTTCCGCGATCGCTGGGACCTGCTCGTGGATCCGCTACCCGAGGAAGAACGTCCGCACCACCACGACCACGACCACGATTCGCGGAGCTAGTCGGTGGCGGGCATCGGCGGTGCGGGTGGCATCGCGACGGCCCGGGCAACGACGGTCGGCTCGGCCGGCACCTTCTCTCCGTCGCGTGAGGCCTCGGGTCTGGGCGTCGGCCTGATCGTCGCGGGATCCGGGATCTCCTTCGTGCCCTCGGCGTAGGCCTTCAGCTCGTCGCCGTCGATCACCTCGGTGGCGATCAACAGCGCCGACAATCGGTTCAAGAGGTCGCGGTTCTTCTCCAGGATGCGTTCGGCGCGCACGTGGGCCTCGTCCAGCAGTCGCCGGACCTCCTTGTCGATCAGCTCCGCGGTGTGTGCGCTCACCTTCGGCATGGCGCCCGGCATCCACGCGTTCGGGTCGTCCCGACCGAGGGAGATGGGTCCCACCTCGTCGCTCATCCCGAACTGCGACACCATCGCCCGAGCGAGGTCAGTCGCCTTCTCGAGGTCGTTCTGGGCCCCCGTGGAGATCACGCCGTCGAAGTACAGCTCCTCGGCCGCCTGGCCCCCCATGGCGAACGCCATCTGATCCTTCAGCTGGGGCTCCGTCACCACGTAGCGGTCCTCCAACGGTCGCGTCATCGTGATCCCGAGGGCGGCCGCGCCCCGCGGGATGATCGTGACCCGGTGCAGCGGATCGATCTCGGGGCAATTCAGGGCGACGAGAGCGTGCCCCATCTCGTGCACGGCCACGCGTTCCTTCTGCTTGTCGGAGACCACCCGTGACTTCCGTTCGAGGCCGGCCGTCGCACGATCGATCGCCTCCTCGAGCTCCTCCATCGTCACGGAGTTCTTCTCCCGGCGAGCCGCGAGCAGGGCTGCCTCGTTGACGACGTTCTCGAGGTCGGCCCCGGTGAAGCCGGGGGTCCTGGCGGCGATGGTCCGGAGGTCCACCGTCGGGTCCAGGGCCACGCCCCGGGCGTGGACGCGGAGGATCTCCTCCCGGCCCCTGAGGTCGGGGGGATCCACGACGACCTGGCGGTCGAAGCGTCCCGGACGGATCAGCGCCGGGTCCAACACGTCCGGGCGGTTGGTCGCCGCCATGATGATCACGCCCTTGGATGCGTCGAAGCCGTCCATCTCGACGAGGAGCTGGTTCAGCGTCTGCTCCCGCTCGTCGTGGCCGCCGAAGCTGCCGCTCATCGGACCCGCGCGGCCCTTCCCGATCGTGTCGATCTCGTCGAGGAACACCAGCGCCGGGGCCTTCTCCTTCGCCTGCTGGAACAGCTCACGGACGCGGGCGGCGCCCAGACCCACGAACATCTCGACGAACTCCGATCCCGACATGAAGAAGAACGGGACGTTGGCCTCACCGGCAACGGCACGCGCGAGCAGCGTCTTCCCGCAGCCGGGGGGTCCGAGGAGGAGCACGCCCTTGGGGATCCGGCCGCCGAGACGCTGGTACTTCTTCGGGTTCTTCAGGAAGTCGACGATCTCGCGGAGCTCTTCCTTCGCCTCGTCCACGCCCGCGACGTCGGCGAAGGTCGTCTTCATCTCCTTGCGGTCGTAGATCTTCACCTTGTTCCGCCCGAGGTTGAGGGCAGAGGTCGCGCCGCCACCGATCCGCCGGAAGAGGAAGTAGTACAGACCGCCGAACAGGGCGATGAACAGGACGGTCTGCACGATGAATCCCGTAAGGGCATTGGGTTGCGACCCGGCCACCTGGTAGCCGTCCGCGGAGAGCTGGTCGACGAGAGCGGTCGGGTCGTAGCCCGGAGGGATCGTCGCGAGCCAGGTCTTGGGCCCGTCCGCCGTGTCGACGGTCCCCGTGACGGTCGTGGTGGTGATCGTCACGTCCTCGGTCTTCACGAGCTTGCCGTTGTCGACGGCGGCCTTGAACTGTGAGAACGGCACCTGATCGACCGCCGATCGCGTGAGATACCCGTTGAACAGGAACAATGCCCCTGCGACCACGAGCACGACCACCAACGCCGACCGGGGTCTCGGCTGAGGTGCGCCGGGCGTCGCGCGGCGTCCGAAGGGGTTCTTGTCCTGCTCGGGCATGGCCCAATCTTCCCACCGCCTTGTAGTTGTGACGACCGAGAGGGCGCGATCGGGCCGACCAGGGATACTGGTAGCTCGATGGCGAACGCGAGCAGCGCGCCGGCACCGGCCGAGCAGGATCTCCTGGATCGGTTCGACCGCGACGTCCTGCCCTTGCTGCCCAGCCTGTACGGGGCGGCCCTGCGGATGACGAGGAATCCCGCCGACGCAGAGGATCTGCTGCAGGAGACGACCCTTCGGGCCTACCGCGGGTTCGCGTCGTTCCAAGAGGGAACGAACCTCAAGGCGTGGCTGTACCGGATCCTCACGAACTCGTTCATCAACACGTACCGGAAGAAGCAGCGAGAGCCGAAGACGGTCGATGGGCCCGAGGACCTCGACGACTGGTTCTTGTACGACCGGCTGGGCGCCCAGAGCGTCGCCCGCTCGGCCGAGGACGACGTCTTGACGAACATCCCCGACGCCGACGTGAAGGAGGCGCTCGAGTCGATCCCCGAGAACTTCCGTATGGCGGTCCTGTTGGCAGATGTGGAAGGCTTCGCCTACAAGGAGATCGCGGAGATCACCGGCGTCCCGATCGGGACGGTGATGTCTCGGCTCCACCGGGGAAGGAAAGCCCTGGAGAAGGCGTTGTACGGCGTAGCCAAGGAGCGAGGACTCGTCGATGGGTGACATGGGATGTCGAGAGACACGGCGCGAGCTCGAGCGCTACGTCGACGGTGAGTGCCTCAAGGCCCTCACCGTCCAGGTAGAGACCCACCTCGCGGGCTGCACCGACTGCCACGACCACGCGGAGTTCAAGCGACACCTCAAGCTCCTGATCGCCACCAAGTGTGGTGGCGAGCAGCTCCCCGAGGGGCTGGCGGAGCGGATCCGCGAGCGGATCCGCTCCGCCAGCCCCTAGCGGCGTCCGGGGCGCCCCGCTAGCATCCGTCCGCATGACCGACGTGGCCGACCTCGGGACGATCCTCGGCGTTTGGGCGCATCCCGACGACGACATCTACCTCTCCGCCGGCCTGATGGCGGCCGCGGTGGAGGCCGGCCAGCGGGTCGTGGACGTCACCGCCACGCACGGTGAAGGCGGGTCGATGGACGAGGAGCGGTGGCCGCCCGAGTCGATGGGCGACGTTCGCACCACCGAGCTCCTCCGGAGCCTCGACGTCCTCGGCGTGAAGGAGCACCACTTCCTCGACGGCCCGGTGGACATCGATATGGAGACGGGTCTCGACCCGGCCGGCGTCGAGCAGGTGCGCACGATCATGGAGGAGGTCGATCCCGACACGGTCCTCACGTTCGGGCCGGAGGGGATGACCGGCCACGTGGCGCATCAGGACATCTGCAGGTGGGCAGGCGAGGCGTTCGCGCAGGTCGCGAAGCCCGGCGCGCGTCTGTTCCAGGCGGTCTTCCCGACGAGCATGGCCGACGAATGGCTCGAGAAGCTCGCGCCCTTCAACATCTTCCTCCCCGGGACCCCGAACGTCGTCCCGGACGACGAGATCGACCTGTACTTCGAGCTCCCGCCGGCGAACCTCGACCAGAAGATCGCCTCGATCAAGGAGCACGCCAGCCAGATCGAAGCCCTGTACGAGGTCTTCGGCGACGAGGGTTTCCGTCGCTTCATGGCGAAGGAGGGGTTCGTGCTCGCGGCGACGAAGGAGGCCTGATGGTCGAGCGACCGGAACCCGTCCGCGATCTCGACTGGGATCCGAAACGCGCCCGCGCGTTCACCGACGGCGTCGCGGACATCTACGAGGAGCTGCTGACGAGGCTCCGGGATCTGCCGGTCTCGGGCACCTGGGGAGTGCAGGAGGTTCGTGACGCCGTCGTGATCCCCGTGCCCGACGATCCCATGCCCGAGGACGAGCTCCTCGACTACCTCAGCCGGATCACGTTCGACTACTCCGGCTACCTCGGGCATCCGCGGTTCTACGCCTACATCTCCGGCGCAGGAACGGTGCCGGGGGCCGCCGCGGATCTGCTGGCGTCCGGTCTCAACGGGAACGCGGGGGGATGGCGCCTGGCGCCGGCGGCGACCGAGATCGAGCTGGGATTCGCTCGCTGGTTCGCGCAGGACGTGTTCGGGTTGCCGGCGACCGCAGGCGGGGCGCTCACGTCCGGAGGTGCGATGGCGAACTTCATCGCGCTGAAGGTGGCGCGCGACGCGAAGGCGGGCTGGGACATCCGCAGGGAAGGCGTGGCCGCCGGACCCACGCTCGCCGTGTACCTCTCGACCGAGACACACATCGTCTCGATCCGCGGCGCCGACATGCTGGGCCTGGGGATGGACAACGTCCGGAAGATCCCCGTCGGCGACGATTATCGGATCCGCATGGACGAGCTGCGTGGGGCGATCGCGGCAGACCGGGCAGCCGGTATCCATCCGATCGCCGTCGTGGCGAACGCGGGAACGGTCTCGACCGGCGTTGTCGATCCGCTCGAAGAGATCGCCGATCTGTGCCGGGAGGAAGACCTCTGGTTCCACGTCGATGCGGCGTACGGTGGCCCCGCGATGCTCGCGGACGACCTCCGGCCGCTGTTCGCGGGCATCGAGCGCGCGGACTCGATCGCGTTCGATCCTCACAAGTGGCTCTACACGCCGCAGTCGGGCGGTTGCATCGTGGTCCGGGACATGGAGCTGATGCGGCGCGCGTTCGACATCGACTACGTGGCCTACGTCGTGAAGGACGAGGAGCACACGGACTGGGGCCTCGACCTCGGTCGGCACTCGCCGAACTTCAGTCGTGGCTTCTGGGCGCTGAAGGTGTGGGTGTCGCTGCTCGCGCACGGACGGACCGCCTACGGGCGCAGGATCTCCCACGACGCGGCACTCGCGCGGTACCTCGGCGCCCGGGCGAAGGAGTCCGACGAGTTCGAGCTGATGACGCCCGTCGGCCTGTCGATCACCTGCTTCCGCTACGTGCCCGTTGATCTCTCCGCCTCCGGTTCGCGGCACGACGAACAAGAGCGAGAGGAGTACCTCGACCTGCTCAACAACCGCCTGATGACGGAGATCCAGCTCGATGGACGTGTCTACTGCTCGAACGCTGTCCTCGGGGACCGCTTCTGTCTCCGGTCGTGCATCGTGAACTACCGGACGGAGGCCGAGGACATGGACGCCCTGCTCGACGTGGCGTCGGAGCTCGGCGCGAAGCTCGACGTCGAACTGCGCCCGGAGGCGCTCCGATGACCTGGTGGTCCCTGCTCGGCTCGGGGGAGTTCCAGCCGTGGTCGGAGCCGGTCGACCGGCGCTGGTGGCCGAGGCCGACGGGGACGGCCGCGTGCTGATCCTGCCCGACCGCATCCGCCCCGGAGGGCAAGGATGTGTTCGAGCGATGGGGATCGCTCGGCCTCGCGCACTTCTCGCGCCTCGACATCCCGGCGGAGGTGCTCGATCTGAAGACGAAGGAGGACACCGACGACCCGCGCCTGCTCGAGCGACTCGATGGCGCGTCCGCGATCTACTTCTCGGGCGGCAACCCCGCCTACCTCGCGGCGACGCTGGCCGAGAGCGACTTCCTCGACGCCCTCCTGAAGCAGTTGGACCGCGGCATGGCCTACGCAGGTTGTAGCGCCGGGGTGGCGTGCCTCAACGAGATCACGTTCGACAGCGACACAACCGAGATGGGCGAGGTCTGGAAGCCGGGCCTCGATCTCGTGCCTCGATCGCTGTTCGCGCCGCACTGGGACATCGTCGACACATGGATCCCGGGTGCTCGCGATTTCATCCTCGGCTCGGCCCCCGACGGGTACACCTTCGTGGGGATGGACGAGAACACCGCCATGGTCGGCGACGGCGCGACCTGGGAGGTCCTGGGCAACAGCGGCATCCACGTCCGGATGGACGGCGCGTCGGCGACCTATCGGAACGGCGATCGCTTCGAGCTCGCGCTGATCTGAGGCGGCGCCGGCTGAGCTGTGGAGGACGAGATGTATCACGAGGGCAATCGGGAGCTGCAGGATCGGTTCGATACCCGTCGGCTCGCCGACCGCATCGAGAACCTTCTCGTGCACGAGGTGTTCACCGATCGCGACCGTGGATTCATCGAATCGCGGGACATGTTCTTCCTCGCCTCGGCAGATGAGGACGGCAAGCCGAACGTGAGCTACAAGGGCGGCGACCCCGGGTTCATCCGGGTCGTGGACGAGCACACGCTCGCGTTCCCGAACTACAACGGCAACGGGATGTACCTCTCGATGGGCAATCTCCTGAAGAACCCGCACGTCGGGATCCTCTTCATGGACTTCGAGGGCCGCGACCGGATGCGGGTCAACGGCGAGGCGTCGGTCGATTTCGACGATGAGCTCCGGTCCTGGTGGCCCGAGGCGCAGTTCGTGGTCCGCGTCCGCGCGCGGGAGATCTTCCCGAACTGCCCGCGCTACGTGCACCGCTACCAGAAGGTCGCCGCATCGGCGTTCGTCCCTCGCGAGGACTGCGTGACGCCGGTCCCGTCCTGGAAGCGGGAGGACTGGGCGGTCGACGTGCTGCCCGACGGCGATCCCGCCCTCGACCCGAACGCGACGGTGGTCTGATGGAGACGGTCACCGTCGCCGCCGTGCAGGCCACGCCCGAGTTCCTCGACCGTGACGCCACGGTGCAGAAGGTGGTGCGCCTGACGAAGGAAGCCGCCGGCATGGGGGCGCGCCTGATCGTGTTCCCGGAGACGTTCATCCCGACCTATCCGGATTGGGTGTGGCGGGCGGCTGCCTGGGACGGCCCGTTCGAGGCGCTCACGGCTCGGCTCCGCGAGCAGTCGGTCGAGGTGCCGTCCTCGGCGACCGACGAGCTCGGCAAGGCCGCGAAGCGGGCGAAGGCGTACCTGTCGGTCGGCGTGAACGAGCTCGACGGGAGCACGATCTACAACGCGCAGCTGCTGTTCGGTCCCGACGGCGAGATCGTGGGGAAGCACCGGAAGCTGATGCCCACCGGCGGGGAACGGCTCGTCTGGGGCCTCGGCGACGGGTCCGACCTCGATCCCGTCGAGACGCCGTTCGGGCGCGTGGGCGGGCTGATCTGCTGGGAGAACATGATGCCGCTCGCGCGGACCGCGATCTACGCGAAGGGCGTCGACATCTGGACGGCGCCCACGTGGGACAACGACGAGAACTGGATCGCGAACCTGCGGCACATCGCGCGCGAGGGCCGCGTCTACGTGATCGGCGTGTGCATGTTGCTCCGCGGCTCCGACATCCCCGACGACATCCCGGGGCGCGAGCTCTGGGGCGGCGAGGACGACTGGGCGAACCCGGGTTGGTCGGCGATCGTCGACCCCGACGGCCAGCTGCTCGCGGGGCCGCTGGTCGAGGAGGAGGGCATCCTCACCGCCGAGGTCGACGCCGAGGTCGCGCGGGCGCAGCGGTACCGCTTCGATCCCGTCGGCCACTACAGCCGGCCCGACGTGTTCACGCTGGTCGTCAACGACGCGCCGAAGCGGTCGGTGACGTCCGAGTAGCATCCGGGCGTGCCCGCGAAGAAGCAGCTGACCCGCGACGACCCGATCGAGGAGCGCGCGCCCGAGATCATCCGGCGCCTGTCCGAGGCGTATCCGGACGCGAAGGTCGCGCTCCACTTCACGAACCCGCTCGAGTGCCTCGTCGCGACGGTCCTCTCGGCCCAGTCCACCGACGAGACGGTGAACAGGGTCACGGCGACGCTGTTCCAGAAGTACCGGACCGCCGAGGACTACCTGCGCGTGCCCGAGGACGAGCTGAAGGCCGACATCCACGCGACCGGGTTCTTCAACCAGAAGGCGATCTCGATCCGCGAGGCGTGCCGCCGGATCGTCGAGGAGTACGGCGGCGAGGTCCCCGGCACGATGGAGGACCTGATCACGCTCCGTGGCGTGGCCCGGAAGACGGCGAACATCGTGCTCGGGAACTCGTTCGGCATCGTCGAGGGCATCGCGGTCGACACCCACGTGAACCGGCTCGCCCATCGGCTGGGGTTCAGCGAACAGAAGAACCCCGACAAGATCGAGCAGGACCTGATGCGGTTGGTCCCGAAGGACCGATGGTTCGACTTCACCTACGTGCTGATCGATCACGGCCGCGCGCTCTGCACGGCGAAGAAGCCGAACTGCCCCGAGTGCCCGGTCGAGCCGCTGTGCCCGGCCAGCCAGGCGTGAGGGTCGAACGGCCTGCGCGGCCGATGGTGGTGGCGCACCGCGGAGCGTCGATCGAGCAACCCGAGAACACGATCGCCGCGTTCGAGGCCGCGATCGACGCCGGCGCGGACGCGGTCGAGTTCGACGTCCGGATGACCGCGGACGGGCACGCGGTCGTCCTGCACGACCCCGACGTGTCACGGACCACGGACGGCACCGGGCTCGTGTCCGAGATGACGCTGGACGAGATCCGGAAGCTGGGCGTGCCGACGTTGGAGGAGGCGTTGCGATGCCTGTCCGGCCGCGCCGGCGCCGACATCGAGATCAAGAACTCGCCGGACGAGCCCGGGTACACGCCCGACGCGGAGCCTGCGGTCGAGGCGACGCTCGCCGCCCTCGACGAGCTCGCGTTCTCGGGCCCGCTGATCGTGTCGAGCTTCAACCCGAGGTCGATCGCCCACAGCCGTGCCCTCCGTCCCGACGTCCCCACGGGCCTGCTCACGTGGTTCGACGTGGATGCCGACGAGGCGCTCGCTCGAGCGACAGGCCAAGGCCACCCGTGGGTGCTCCCCTTCGTGACGAAGGTCCTCGAGGCCGGCGACGGCTTCGGCGATCGTGTCCACGCCGCCGGCGCGCTCCTGGGCGTGTGGATCGCCGACGATCCCGACACCGCGCGGAGACTGTTCGAGCTCGGCGCCGACGCCGTCGCCACGAACGACCCCCGCGCGATCGTCCCGGTCCGCAACGAGGTTGTCCCCTAGGTGTTCCGCCGCAAGCGGCTCTCACCGGAGCTCGACGCGGCCCTCGTGAACCTCCGGGCGGTGGTCGACGAGGTCGAGGCAGCGAAGCAGGCGATGACCGGGACGGTCCCGTCGACGCGGTCGGCGGGGACGCCGCTCGCGGAGGGGATCCTCGAGCTGGAGCAGCGGCTCGCGGCTGCGCGAGAGCTGATGCCGGCCTGGCGACATCCGGACCTCGAGGACGAGTGGCTCGCATGCGACGCCGGGATCCGTGAGTCGTTGGAGCGAGCCCGCCGGCTCCGGGAGGATCCCCCGGAGCTCGGCGGCTTCGAAGGGTTGATCTGGGCCGTCGACCAGCTCCTCGCGCCGCTGGAGGCGTTCGAGGCGGCGGCCGAGCGGTTCCGTACGCTTCGTCGCTGAGATGTCCGTCGTCAGCCTCGTCGGGGTGCACAAGTCGTACGGCACGTGGCCCGTGCTCCAAGGGGTCGACCTCATGGTGCCCGACGGTGCCCGGATCGGGATCATCGGACCGAACGGCGCCGGCAAGTCGACGATGCTCCGGATCGTCGGCGGCACCGAGGACGTGAACGAGGGCGAGGTCGTCCGGCGGCGCGGCGTCACCGTGAGCTACCTCGAGCAGAACCCCGAGGGCGACGACCGGACCGCCGAGGCATGGGTGCTCGCCGGCCGGCCGGACATCGCCGCGCTCGACGACGAGCTCCGCGCGATCGAGGCCGAGCTCGCGCGACCCGCCGTGACGGCCGACCTCGCGAAGATGGACCGCGTCCTCACGAAACAGCAGGCCGTGCTCGATCGCTGGGTCGAGGCCGGAGGACCCGGTCTCGCGGGGGAGGCGAGGAGCCTGCTCGCTCCGCCTCGGCTTCGACGACCACGACCTGACGCTCCCCACGACGATGCTCTCCGGCGGCCAGCGCAAGCTCGCGGCGTTCGCCGCCTGCCTGATCCGCGACCCGGACCTCCTCCTGCTCGACGAGCCGGAGACGCACCTCGATTCCGACAAGCGCGAGCTGCTCGAGGACGTGGTCGCGGAGTTCCCCGGCGCCGTCGTCACCGTGTCCCACGACCGCTACCTGTTGGACGACACCGTGAACCAGGTCGTCGAGCTCGATCGCGGCCACGTGGCGGTGTGGCCGGGCAACTACTCCGCGTACGCCGTTGCGAAGGAGCTGGCGCTCCAGCGTCAGCAGCAGGTCTGGGTCACGCAGCAGAAGGAGATCGCGCGACTCGAGGCCGCGATCAAGCGCTTCGAGCTCTGGGCGTCGTTGGTCGTGAACGAACGCCACATCAGGCAGGCGAGGAACAAGCAGCGGCAGATCGACCGGATGGACAAGGTCGACCGCCCGGTGTTCGAGCGACGGAAGATGGCGCTCGAGCTGCGCCCCGCCGAGCGCGGGGGGCAACGGATCGCGCGGCTCCGCGAGATCTCGATGGCGTTCGACGACGACCCGGTGCTCCTCGACGCCACGTTCGACGTCTACCGGCGCGAGCGGCTGGGGGTCGTCGGACCGAACGGCGCCGGCAAGACCGTGCTCGGCAGGATCCTCGCCGGGGAGCTCGAGGCGACCGCGGGCGAGCGGTGGATCGGCCCCTCGATCCGGATCGGCTACCTGGAGCAGGGCTTCCAGGGCCAGGATCCGGCGCTCACGCCGGTCGAGACCGTCCGGAAGACGAAGGCGATGTACGAAGGCGAGGCCGTCGCGCTCCTCGCGAAGTTCCTCTTCCGCTACGACCAGATGCGCACGCCGATCGGATCGCTCTCCGGTGGGGAGCGGACGCGGCTCGAGCTCTGTCTGCTGATGCTCTCGGGGGCGAACTGCCTGATCCTCGACGAGCCGACGAACCACCTCGACATCGAGAGCATGGAGGTGCTCGAGGGCGCGGTGGAGTCCTTCGACGGGACCGCGATCTTGATCTCGCACGACCGGTACCTGCTGGACCGGCTCTGCGATCGGATCCTCGAGGTGCGCGACGGCGAGGTGCGGAGCTTCGACGGCGGCTACGACGATTGGGTCGCCGCGAAGGCCGTCGTGTGAGCGTCGAGCGCGACAGCCTCGAACGGATCCGCGACGAGGTCGTGGTCTGCCGTCTCTGCCCTCGGTTGGTCGAGTGGCGGGAGCAGGTCGCCCGGGAGAAGGTCGCTCGCTTCGCGGACCAGGAGTACTGGGGCAGGCCGGTCCCGGCTGGGGTGATCCGGACGCGGCCGTCCTGATCCTCGGGCTGGCACCCGCCGCCCACGGTGGGAACCGGACCGGCCGGATCTTCACGGGCGATCGGAGCGGCGACTTCCTGTTCGCCTCGCTTCACCGCACCGGCCTCGCGAACCAACCCACGTCGGTCTCCGTGGACGACGGGCTCCGGCTCGACGGGGTGCTACATCGCCGCGGTGAACCGATGCGCGCCGCCGGCGAACAAACCGACGCCGGAGGAGCGGGATCGATGCCTTCCGTACCTGGAGCGGGAGATCCGCGTGCTGACGCACCTGAAGGTGATCGTCGCGCTCGGCGCATTCGCGTGGGACGGCGCTCTCCGGGCGTTGGCGCGCTCGGTCACTCGGTGAAGCCGCGTCCGCGGTTCGGCCACCTCGCGGAGGTTCGCAGATCGGGCCGTTCGTCCTCCTGGGCTGCTTCCACCCCAGCCAGCAGAACACGTTCACCGGCAAGCTCACGGAACCGATGCTCGATGAGGTCTTCGAGCGGACGCGGGAGTTCTGCGGCCTCTAGCTCTCGTCGCCCTCGTCCACCCGATCGCCCATCGCGCGGCGGTGGAGGCCGCGCAAGCCCGGCATCCGGTCGAACTCGAGGATGAAGAGCGCGAGCACCGTCCCGAGGACCGCGGTGAGGTAGAGACCGATCCCCGTGATGACGCCGATCGCCGCCACGCAGAGGATCGAGGCGGCGGTCGTGAGCCCGAGCGTCTGCCCCTCCCCGGCCCGCCAGATGATGCCGACACCGAGGAACCCGATGCCGGTGGCGACGCCGGCGACGGCCTGTCCCGCGGTGAGGGGGAACATCGTGATCGCGACGCCCGAGATGCCTGCCGCGCCGAGGGCCACGATCGCGAACGTGCGCTCGCCCGCGCTCTTGCCGCGATGCTCGCGTTCGAGTCCGATCAAGAAGCCGAGCAGCGCAGCGAGTCCCATCCGCGCCGCCAGCGTGAGCTCGAGCGAGATCCGACCGTCTTCGAACAGGCCCACGATCAGGGAGCCTAGTCGCCGAGGCGACCGACCCCCGAGCGGCTGATTGGATCGACCAGACGGTTTGACTACCCTCGAGCCACAGGACAGCACAACGGGGAGGGACAGGGATGCGGATCGCTCGTTCGGTCGTGGTGCTCGGTGTGGTGATCGCGGCGACGACCTCGCTGGGGCTCACCTCGGCGATGGCGCCGCCGGCCTGTACCTGGGTGGGAACGCCCGGCCCCGACGAGAAGCACGGCACCGCCGGCAACGACGTGCTCTGCGGCCGGGGTGGCGACGACGTTCTCTTCGGTGGCCGCGGCGATGACGTGATCCGCGGGGGGCCCGGCGACGACTTCATGAGCGGTCAGCGGGGCGACGACATCCTTCTCGGGCAAGCGGGCCGGGATTCGATGATCGGCCGGGGTGGCGACGACGCGATGTACGGCGGCCTCGGGATCGACAACGGGGACGGCGGCATGGGGAACGACCGTGTCGACGGCGGCCCTGGCGGCGACTCCACCCTCTACGGGGGCTCGGCGGGCGCCGACCGCGTGTTCGGAGGGGACGGCAACGACGGCTGCGTCACCACGATCGACAGCACGGGGAACGACGCCGTCTTCGGAGGTCCGGGGACGGATCACTACTACACGGACCCCGGTGACGAAGTCACCAGCGCCGAGATCTCCGGTCCCTGCTTCGCCGAGTAGGGCCGGCGCCCGACCGCGTGACGGGCGGCGGGCGTAGCCCGCCGCCCCTCGTATCCTCGGTTCATGGGCCGGCACGGCTTCTTCCGCGTCACTCCGATCGACGAGGATCGTCGGAAGGTCGACCGCGCGACCGTCCGCCGCGTGATCGGGACGTTCCGTCCCTACAAGGGCAAGGTCGGCTTGGTCGGCTTGATGATCGGCATCACGTCGGGCCTCGGCGTCATCAACCCGCTGCTGATCGTGCTCGTCTTCGACCGGGCCCTCTTCGGCGCGAACGGCATGTGTCAAGGGCAACCGTGCCCGAACCTGCCGCTGCTCTACCTCTACGTCGGCGATCATGATCGCGGTCCCGATCGTGACGAGCATCATCGGGATCGGGCAGACCTACCTCACGAACCTCGTCGGCCTGAACGTGATGCAGGACCTCCGGAACCGGCTCTACCAGCACCTCCAGGCGATGCCGCTCCGGTTCTTCACGACGACGCAGGACCGGGGAGATCCAGTCGAGGCTCGCCAACGACGTGGGCGGAGTGCAGTCGGTCGTCACGGACACGGCGTCGACCGTGCTCTCCAACATCGTCACGATCATCAGCACGATCATCGCCATGATCGTGATCTCGATCCCGCTGACGATCTTGTCGCTGCTCCTGATGCCGCTGTTCCTCTGGCTCACGGTGAAGGTCGGGAAGGCCCGGCGTGAGGTCGCCACGAACACGCAGCGAACGCTCGCGGATATGACCACGATCACCGAGGAAACCCTGAGCGTCAGCGGGATCCTTTTCTCCAAGGCGTTCGGACGCCAGGCGTTCGAGATCGGCCGGTTCCGTGACGAGAACGAACGCCTGAGCGGCTTCTTGCTCCGACAGACGATGATCGGCCGGTCGTTCTTCGCGCTGGTCGGCACGTTCTTCTCGATCACGCCGGCGCTCGTCTACCTGGTCGCCGGCTGGGTGAACTCGAATGCGGGCTCCGACGTGATCCAGTCGGGCATGCTGGTCGGGTTCACTACCCTGCAATCCCGCCTGTTCTTCCCGATCGGCTCGATGCTCCAGGTCTCCACCGAGGTGCAGTCCTCGCTCGCGCTCTTCGACCGGATCTTCGAATACCTCGACCTGCCTCACGAGATCCGCGACGCGCCCGACGCGGTCGCTCTCGAGAGCGTGACCGGTCACGTGCGGTTGCGCGACGTGCGGTTCCGCTACGAGGACCCTCCCGAAGGGATCCCCGTCTCCCCGGATGGACCTCCGCTCGGCGACGACGATCCCGTCCCCAGGGAGTGGACGCTCGAGGACGTCGACCTGGACATCAAACCCGGGCAACTGGCCGCGCTGGTCGGTCCGTCCGGCGCCGGCAAGACCACCGTCACCTACCTC
>CAVTTD010000020.1:0-33891 GCA_963737525.1 uncultured Actinomycetota bacterium | reverse complement strand
GGTTCGTGTGGCATCGGCCGGGACATCTCCGCCTGGGTCCGATGCGCGAGGCCGCCCGTCACCTGGTTGGGGAACACGACTTCGCGAGCTTCTGCCGCCATCCCGGCGGAGACCGATCGACCGTCCGGGATCTCCGGAGGCTCAGCGTCGGCCGGCAGGGCGACGTGCTGTCGATCCGTGCCGTGGCGAACGCGTTCCTGCACCATATGGTTCGGTCGCTGGTCGGCACGCTCGTCGCGGTGGGGGAGGGAGCGCTCGAGGCCGGCGCGATGCCGGAGATCATCCACGCGCACGATCGAGAGGCCGCCGGCCCGCCCGCGCCGGCCCGCGGCCTCACGCTCGAGCGCGTCACCTATCATCGATCGAACAGAACCGTCGAGCTTTGACGCGGGCGCGTTTCCGCAGGTAGCATGGGCCGTCGGCCCCTCGGGCCGGCATCTTTCACGATGAAGACCTACTCACCCAAGCCTGAGCACATCGAGCGCCGCTGGTACGTCATGGACGCCGGTGAGCAGGTCCTCGGGCGCGTCGCGTCGGAAGCCGCGGTGATCCTCCGCGGGAAGCACAAACCGATCTTCGCCCCGCATATGGACGTCGGCGACCACCTCATCATCATCAACGCGGCCAAGGTGGTGCTGACCGGCGGCAAGGAGAAGAAGAAGGTCGCCTGGCGGCATTCGGGACACCCGGGCGGCATCACCGGCACCCTCTACGAAGATCTGCTCGCGAAGAAGCCGGCGTTCGCGGTCGAGAAGGCGGTTCGAGGCATGCTGCCCAAGAACCGACTCGGTCGCGCGATGATCAAGAAGCTTCACGTCGTCCCCGGCCCCGAGCACCACCACCAGGCTCAGAAGCCCGTGGACTGGACGATGGGCTTCCGGCCGGCCTGGGAAGGCCTTCCGGCGCGCGTGACCCCTCCGGTGAACGGGGAGAAGGGGTCCGACGAAGGCCTCCAAGGAGTCCGACGTGGAAGCGCCGGGGACAAGTACGGCGACGAGGAAGACGGCGGCGAAGAAGCCCACGGCGACCACCCGGAAGTCGACGGCCGCGAGGAAGCCCACCGCCGCGAAGACGACGGCGAGGAAGACCACGACAGCGGAAGCCGGCGGCGAAGAAGCCCACGGCGAAGAAGCCGACGGCGAGCCAAAAGACGCGAAAGACCGTCGCGAGGAAGCCTGCCGCGACGTCGACGACGAAGAAGAAGGGAACGTAGGGTGGCGACCGTCATGAAGCTCAAGACCGGACGTCGCAAGGAAGCGGTCGCCCGCGTGCGACTCGTGCCGGGGAGCGGGGAGTTCCTGATCAACGACCGGCCTCTCGACGAATACTTCCCCACCCGGGTGCATCGGATGGTCGCGCAGTCCCCGCTGCGGTCGATCGGTCGTGACAAGGAGTTCGATGTCGTGGCCACGATCACGGGGGGCGGCGTCAACGGTCAAGCCGGCGCCTTGCGGCTCGGCATCGCCCGCGCGCTCCTCGAGCTGGACCCGGAGCTCCGAGCCCAATTGAAGGCGGAGGGGTTCCTGAGGCGTGACGCTCGGGAGAAGGAGCGCCGGAAGTACGGTCTGAAGAAGGCCCGGAAGGCTCCGCAGTACTCGAAGCGCTAGTTGCCGAGCGCCTCCGCAGCGAGGTCCTCGCCGGAGTCGAGCGCGAGCGAACCCTCCTCGGATGCAGCGATGAGCTCCTTGGCGCGAGCCGATGCACCGTCCGGCACGAACAGGATCACGGGTCCCATCCGGTACGGGCCGGCACCCTCGCCCTTCGCGAGCACGTCGATCCCCTCGGCCTCGAGGAGTCCGCGGACGAGGAGACCCCTGATGGGGTCGGCGGTCTCGTAGACACGAACGAGCTTCACCCGTCCATCATCGCCGCGACGACGGCGAGCGTCCACGGAACGTTCGTTCCCCGGCCATCCATCTCCTCCTCTTGCATCCGTCGTCCGGGCTATCCTCCGCTCGGATGGAGCGCGCCGCCATGTTCGATCCGCCCGAGGTCCTGTTCGTCTGCGTGCACAACGCCGGGCGCAGTCAGATGGCGGCCGCCCTGCTCGAGCAGCATGCGGTGGGACGGGTCCGGGTGCGCTCGGCCGGCTCCGAGCCGGCCGATCGCCTCAACCCCGCGGTCGTCCAGGCGATGGCCGAGATCGGGCTCGACGTCTCGGCGGAGCGGCCGAAGCTCCTGCGAGACGAGGTCGTGCGGGACGTCGACGTCGTGATCACGATGGGGTGCGGGGACGCGTGCCCGGTCTTCCCCGGGATCCGATACGAGGATTGGGAGCTCACGGACCCGGCCGGGAAGTCGCTCGAGGAAGTTCGTGTGATCCGGGACGAGATCGATCGCCGGGTCCTGACCCTGCTCGGAGAGCTGATGGGTCAGCCGGAAAGCACCGAGCGGAGCGAGTCGAGCGGCTCCGGCCGGACCTTGAAGTAGACCCATTTCCCCCGGCGCTCCCGGTCCAGGAGGCCCGCCTCGTGGAGCACCTTCAGGTGGTGGCTCACCGTGGGCTGCGAGAGCCCGACCGGGGCCGTCAGGTCGCAGCCGCAGGCCTCGGAGCCGGGGCAGGACGCGATCAGGCTCAGCAGTCGCAGCCGGGCCGGGTCCGCCAGTGCCTGAAGGGCGGTCGCCAACGTCTCGGCGTCATCTGCCCCCAGCGGCGCCGACAGGAGCGGGGGACAGCACGAGTCGATCTCCTGGAGGAGCTTCACGCGGGTCATATTGACAGATATCGATACATCGGACAACATATCGACCGCTGTCGATACGATGCTCCATCGGACAGGAGGTGATCCCGGCATGAACGACCCCTGCTGCCCGCCCGACTGCTGCCCACCGGGCTGCTGCTGACGCGCTGAGGGGCGTGACGCGGGGCCGTCCGGCCCCGCGTCACGCCCCTCACAGGTAGCATCACCTGCCCATGACGCGTCTCTTCGGGACCGACGGGGTCCGGGGTGTCGCCGGCTCCGAGCTCACCGCGGAGCTCGCGCACGGCTTGGGCCGGGCAGCCGTGACAGTGCTCGCTGTCGAGGCCAAGCACCGTCCCGTTTTCCTGCTGGGTCGGGACCCTCGAGAGTCGGGCGTCTGGCTCGAGGACGCGATGGTGAGCGGGATCCACGAGGCCGGGGGCGACGTCCTCCTGGCCGGGGTCGAGCCCACGCCCGCGGTTGCCTTCCTGACCATCGATACCGGCGCCGATGCCGGCGTCGTGATCTCCGCTTCCCACAACCCCCCCGAGTACAACGGCATCAAGTTCTTCGGCCGCGAACGGGATGAAGCTGCCCGACGGCGTCGAAGACAAGATCGAAGCCGTCCTCCGAGATCCCGTGCCGGCCGCCTCTCGGCGAGGGCTCGATCCGGGTCCTCAGAGGAGGCCGCGAACGGTACCTGGCGCATCTCGTCAAAGCGGCCGGCGCCCGTCTCGACGGGATGACGATCGTGGTCGACTGCGCGAACGGCGCCGCCTCGAACCTCGCTCCGGGCTGTACGAGCGACTCGGCGCCACGGTGCACGCGATCCACGCCTCGCCCGAACGGGAAGAACATCAATGTCGGCTGCGGCGCCCTGCATCCGGAGGTCGCCGGCGCCGCGGTCCTGGAGTTCGGCGCCGACGCCGGCGTGTCCCACGACGGCGATGCCGACCGCGCGCTGTTCGTCGACCACCGGGGACGGATGATCGACGGCGACCAGGTCCTCGCCGCGTGCGCGATCGCGATGAAGGAGGCGGGCACGCTGCCCCACGATGCCGTGGTCACGACCGTCATGGCGAACCTCGGGTTCCATCGATCGATGCGGGATGCGGGGATCACGGTCTCGGCCACGAAGGTGGGAGACCGCTACGTGCTCGAGGAGATGCTCGAGGAGGGTGTGATGCTCGGCGGCGAGCAGTCCGGCCATCTGATCTTCCGGGACCACGCGACGACGGGGGACGGGCTGCTGACGGCTGTTCGCTTCCTCTCGCTCGCGGCCGGCACGGGTCGCACGGTGGCCGATCTCGCCGATCTCATGCGGCGATACCCCCAGGTGATGGAGAACGTCCGGGTGCGGAGCCTCGAGGAGCTCGACGGAGCGACTCCCGTCTGGGACGCGGTCAGAGGCGGCGGAGGGAGAGCTCGCCGACTCCGGCCGGGTGCTCGTGCGAGCCTCGGGGACCGAGCCGCTCGTTCGCGTCATGGTCGAGGCCGAGACGGAAGACCTCGCGCGCCGGCACGCGGAGGCGATCGCCGGAGAGGTGCGCAAGCACCTGGGCGCCTAGAGCGTCCCGCTGCAGCGCGTCTCCCGGGACCGTCTCCGAACGACCCGCTGCTACGCTCGTCCCCCATGTGCGGCATCGTCGGCTACGTGGGCCCCGACGAGGCCCTTCCGATCGTCCTCGAAGGACTCCGACGGCTGGAGTACCGCGGATACGACTCCGCGGGCGTCGCCGTGCTCGACGGCAGCCTCACCGTCGTCAAGCGGGCCGGGAAGCTCGCGGAGCTGGAGCGCCGCGCTCGACGTCGGAGGGCACCCGGCCGGCACGGTCGCGATGGGCCACACGCGCTGGGCCACCCACGGCGCGCCCGACGGACCGGAACGCCCACCCTCACCTCGATTGCTCGGGCACCGTCGCCGTGATCCACAACGGGATCATCGAGAACTTCCAGCAGCTCCGCGACCGGCTGGAGAAGGACGGGCACACCCTGGTCTCCGAAACCGACACCGAGCTGGTCGCCCACCTCATCGAGGAGCGGCTCCGCGAGGGTCGATCCGCTCGTGGAAGCCGTCCGACGCACCGTCAAGGAGCTCGAGGGCGCCTACTCGCTCGTCGTGCTGTCGTCGGAAGAACCCGGACTGCTGGTCGGCGTGAAGGTCGCCTCGCCGCTCGTGGTCGGGGTCGGCGAGGGCGAGATCGATCCTCGCCTCCGACATCCCCGCCGTCCTTGGAGCGCACCTCCACCGTGATCCCGGTGGACGAGGGTCGGATCGTCGAGGTCCGGCCGGGCGGCGCGACGTTCACCGACTTCGACGGCAATCCCGTGACCCCCGAGCCGATCACCGTCGACTGGGACATCGGCGCAGGCGGAGAAGGGCGGCTTCGACACCTTCATGCTGAAGGAGATCCACGAGCAGCCGGGCGCGATCCGGGACACCCTCGTCGGGCGGGTCGACGAGCACCGGCGGCTCGTGCTGGACGACCTCCGGATCTCGGACGACGTGCTGCGGGAGGTCGACAAGGTCTTCGTGGTCGCCTGCGGCACCGCGTATCACTCGGGACTCGTGGCGAAGTACGCGATCGAACACTGGACCCGGCTGCCCGTCGAGATCGACATCGCGAGCGAGTTCCGCTACCGCGACCCGGTCCTCGGTCCCGACACGCTCACGCTCGCCGTCTCGCAGTCCGGCGAGACGATCGACACGCTGGAGGCGGCGCGGCACGCGCGTCGCCAGGGCTCGAGCCTCATCGCCGTCACGAACACGGTCGGCTCCTCGCTCGCTCGGGAGGCCGACGGCGTGATCTACATGCACGCGGGACCCGGAGATCGGCGTGGCGGCCACCAAGACGTTCGCGACGCAGATGGTCGTCGCAGTACGTCCTCGCGATGTACCTGGCGCAGGTCCGCGGGTCGATGTTCCCCGAGGAGATCGCCGAGGTGTTGACGCGGATGGGCGAGCTGCCGGCGCAGGTCCAGCAGGCGATCGCGCTGGACGCGCAGGTCCGGGAGCTCGCCCAGCGATTCCAGGGGTCCCACGACTGGCTCTTCATCGGGCGGCACACCGGATTCCCGGCCGCGCTCGAGGGCGCGCTCAAGCTGAAGGAGATCAGCTACGTCCACGCCGAGGGGTACCCGGCCGGCGAGCTGAAGCACGGCCCCATCGCGCTCGTCGAGGAAGGCGTGCCCGTCGTGGCCGTCGCGACCACGTGTCACGTCTACCCGAAGATGCTCTCGAACATCCAGGAGGTGCGGGCGCGCGGCGCCGAGGTGATCGCGGTCGCCACCGAAGGCGACGAGCAGATCCGCGAGATCGCGCAACACGTCCTGGAGGTCCCCGAGACGCCGGAGCTGCTGTCGCCGGTCGTGGTCACCGTGCCGCTGCAGTTGCTCGCCTACCACGTGCACGGCTGCGCGGCTCCGATGTCGACCAGCCGCGCAACCTCGCGAAGAGCGTCACGGTCGAGTAGCGCGGGCGCGGATCCGGTTGGTCTAGCCTGTCCTCGTGGACATCGTCGGGCTCGGCGTGGACATCTGCGAGATCGCGCGGATGGAGCGCGCGATCTCGCGCCACCCCACGCTCCGTGACCGGGTCTTCACCCCCGAGGAGATCGCGTACTGCGACTCGAAGGCGAGGCCGGCCGAGTCCTACGCGGGCCGCTTCGCGGCCCGCGAGGCCACCATCAAGGCGCTCGGCGGCTATCGGGGCCGGCGCTGGCAGGACATCAGCGTCACCCGCCATCCTTCCGGCGCGCCCGCGATCAGGCTCGACGGCAACGCGAAGCGCCGAGCGGACGCCCTGGGCATCACCGACGTGTTGATCACGTTCACCCACGAGAAGACGAACGCGGTCGCGTTCGCCGTCGCGGTCCGATGAAGCCCGTCCTGACCCCCGAGGAGGCGGTCGCGCTCGATCGCGAGACGCAGTCGCGCGGGATCGACGCCGCGGACTGCTGATGGAGCGGGCGGGCCGCGCCGTGGCGCGGTCGGCCCGCGACTCGCCGGGGGCGCCTACGGCCGCCGGGCGGTCGTCGTGTGCGGCAAGGGGAACAACGGCGGAGACGGGCTGGTCGCCGCGAGGCACCTGGGTCGGTGGGGGATGCGGACGACCGTGATCCTCCTGGAGGACCCGGAGCGAGCTCCGAGAGCCGGCCGCCACGAACGCGAGGCGCCTCGAGGAGGTGCCGGCATCCGCGTGCGGACCTTCCACCAGGGGAGCCTCCAACGAGAGCTCGCGCGCGCGGACGTCGTCGTGGACGCGATCTTCGGCACCGGATTCCGCGGTATGCCGGAGGATGATTGGGCGGCGGCGATCGCGAGCCTGAATCAGGCGCATGCGCCGATCGTCGCCGTCGACATCCCCTCCGGAGTGAACGGGACGACCGGTGTCGTCGAGGGCGAAGCGGTTCGCGCGCGCTTGACGGTGACGTTCGGTGCGGTGAAGCTCGGCGCCGTGCTGATGCCCGGCGCCGAGCACGCGGGCGTCGTGCGGGTGGTCGACATCGGTTTCCCCGACGATCTGGTCGCCGCCCACGCGTGGCTGACGGAGCCCACGGACGTGGCCGCGTGGCTGCCGACGCGCGACCCCGACACGCACAAGCGTGCCTCCGGCGTGCTGGTCGTCGTGGCCGGGTCACGCGGCGATGACCGGTGCGGCGCGGTTGATCGCACTGCGCGCGGGCAGGGTCGGAACCGGGTTGGTCACGGTGGCGGCCCCCGAGGGCGTCGATGCCCCAGATCCAGGCCGGCCTGACCGAGCCCACCTTCCTTCCCCTGCCGGAGACCGCGGAGGGGACGGTGGCGGTCGAGGCGGTCGCTCCGCTCCTCGAACGGCTGGAGTCGGCCGACGCGTCGCGATCGGACCGGGGCTGACCACGAACGAGCAGACGGTCGCGTTCGTTCGCGAGACGGTGCGGCGCTCGCCGGTCCCGCTGGTCCTGGATGCGGACGGACTGAACGCGTTCACCGGCGACGGCGTGGCGTTGCAGGACCGTCAGGCCGACGCCGTGCTCACCCCGCACGTCGGGGAGTTCGCGCGGCTCACGGGCGTGAAACCTCGCGACCTCGACGCGGACCGGCCGGCGCACGTCCGGGCATTGGCGGAGCAGACCGGCGCGGTCGCCCTGCTGAAGGGAAGTCGGACGGTGATCGCCGCAGCCGGGGGGGCGGCTGTTCGTCAACGTGACCGGATCGCCGGCCCTCGCGACCGCCGGGACCGGCGACGTCCTCACCGGGATGATCGGCGGACTCCTCGCCCGGGGGTTCCTCCGCCCGAGTCGGCCGCCGCCGCCGCCTACCTCCATGGGCTGGCGGGTGTGTTCGCGGGCAGGGATCTCGGCGAAGGGGCGCTCGCGGGCGACGTGCTGGAGCGGGTTCCCGAAGCGCTCGCCCAGGTGGAGGACGCGTGAGCGAGGTCTACCGACCGACCTGGGTCGAGGTCGACCTGGACGCGATCCGCGTCAACGCCCGGATCCTGAAGCCCGAGACCGCCGAGTTGATGGCGATCGTGAAGGCGAACGGCTACGGCCACGGCGACGTCCCGGTCGCCCGGGCCGCGATCGAGGCCGGCGCCACCTGGCTCGGCGTCGCCCTGGTCGAGGAAGGACTGGAGCTGCGAGAGGCAGGCATCGAGGCGCCGATCCTCGTCCTGTCGGAGCTCCCGCCCGGTTCCGAGGCGGTCGCGCTGGCGCATCGGCTCACGCCCACGCTGTACTCCGAAGACGGCCTCGAGCGGCTCTCGGGGGCCGCGCGCGGCTCCGTGCCCGTGCACGTGAAGATCGACACCGGGATGCACCGCGTCGGCGTGTGGCCGCCGGAGGACACGCCCGCGTTCGCGCGTCGCGTCCAGGAAGCGGGTCTCGAGGTGGAGGGCCTGTTCACGCATTTCGCGCGATCCGAGGAAGACGAGGTCACGACGAAGGAGCAGCTCGCCCGGTTCCTCGAGGCCGCCGACGCGGTCCGGGCCGCCGGCGTCGCCCCACGCCTGCTGCACGCGGCGAACTCGGGCGCCACGATCCTGCATCCCGATGCGCACCTCGACCTGGTGAGACCCGGGATCGCGCTCTACGGGATCGAACCCGCGCCCGGGGTCGGCGCTCATCTCGGTCTGCGGCCGGCGCTCACCTGGCGGAGCCAGGTGAGCGCCGTGAAGCGGCTGGCCGCCGGCGAGGCGATCTCCTACGGGCATCGCTATCGCCTCGAGCGGGATGCCTGGGTCGCGACCGTGCCGGTCGGCTACGCGGACGGCTACCCTCGGCAGCTGACGAACCTGGGCGAGGTCCTGATCGGCGGGCGGCGCTCCGGGTCGCGGGGACGGTCACGATGGATCAGCTGATCGTGGACTGCGGAGACGAGGAGGTCCGGGTCGGCGAGGAGGTCGTGCTGATCGGGAGCCAGGGGGACGAGACGATCGGGGCCGACGCGCTCGGCCGGCTGTTCGGGACGATCGGATACGAGATCGTGAGCCGGATCGGCGAGCGCGTGCCGAGGCGATACCCATGACGAAACGGAGCACGATCGTCTCGGCCGGGCATCGCAGCCGGGGCCATCGCCGCGGGCGTCGCGGGGGAGGTGCTCTGGCGCCGGCATCACCCGGCCGCCGGCGACGGGACGTGGGCGCCGCCCGCCGGAGGACCTCGGACCGATCGAGGCCTTCGACGGCACCGAGCTCGCCGTGCGCGCGGCGGGTCCGGCGGGCACCGCTCCTGCTCTTCTCGCACGGCTTCAGCCTCGACATGACGACGTGGCGCGAGCAGTGGCCCGATCTCGGGGACGAGTTCCGCTGCGTGGCGCTCGACCACCGCGCGCACGGCCGGTCAGCGACGTGCCCGTCGACCGGCGACGTGACGCTCCGGTCGATGGGCCGGGACCTGGCGACCGTCCTGGATGCCGTGGCGCCGGACCGGCCGGCCGTGCTGATCGGGCACTCGATGGGTGCGATGGCGATCCTCGCGCTCGCCGAGCAGCGGCCGGATCTCTTCGGGACGCGGATCGCCGGGGTGGTGCTGCTCGGCGCGTCGGCCTCCGATCTGCTTCGAGGCGCGATGGGCGGCGTGACCGACTTCCTTCGCCCACGGCTGGGTCCCTCGCCGCGGCCACCCGCCGCGTGGACCGCATCCGGAAAGCGATCCTCGCGGGCCCCGGCGACGTCCCCGCGATCGTCGCTCGAGTGACGCAGTTCGCTCCGGAGGCCCCGGACGACGTCGTGAACCACGTCGTTGCATCTGGCCGAACGGACCGTCCTCCCTCGTCTGGACCGACGGCCTCTCGGAGCTGATGGGGATGGACTTCCGGCACGCGCTCCCGAGGATCACCGTCCCCGCGCTCGTCGCGGTCGGAGACCAAGACCGTGTGACGCCGCCCGCCGCCGCCGTCGAGCTCGCGGCGGCGCTCCCGGAGGGCCGGCTGTTCATCGTCGAGGGAGCCGGGCCACGTCGCGATGCTGGAGCGGCCCGAGCGGCTCAACCCCGAGCTTCGGGCGTTCGCCCGCGAGGCGCTCGGACGCTCGGAACGCGCCCGTCCGCAAGCGGCGGAAGGGAGCGGCGTGACCCGAACGCTGGCCGACGTCGCCGCCGAGGCGGCCGACTGCACGAAGTGCCGGCTCGCGAACGGCCGCACCCAGGTCGTCTTCGGCGTCGGGCAACGCCGACGCGGACGTGATGTTCATCGGCGAGGCTCCCGGGTTCCACGAGGACAAGCAGGGCGAGCCGTTCGTCGGCGCCGCCGGCCAGCTGCTCACGCGGATGCTGGGCGAGGTCGTCGAGCTGGCGCGCGACGACGTCTACATCGCGAACGTCTTGAAGTGCAGGCCGCCGGGCAACCGCGATCCGCAGGAGGACGAGATCGAGTCCTGCACGCCGTGGCTCGTCGAGCAGGTCTCGCTGATCCAGCCACGGGTGATCGTCGACGCTCGGCAACTTCGCGACGAAGTTCGTCCTGCAGACCGCGCAAGGGCATCACGCGGATGCGCGGGCGGACGTACCCGTGGCACGGCCGGACGGTGATCCCGACGTTCCACCCGGCGGCGATCCTGCGCGGCGGCGGAGAGACCTCGCGCCAGTTCGCTCGAGTTCCGCGACGACTTCGAGCTCATTCGGGACACCCTCGCGGACCGCTGAGCCGTGAGCCGCGACCGCTCGACCCGAGCCCGTCGCCGTCGGAGACCCGGTCGTCGGTGCCCGAGGCCGAACCGGTACCCGAGGAGCAGCTCGAGCTGTTCTGATCATGATCGATCGAGATCGAGACGGAGACCGCCGACCGGACGCGCGAGGTCGGCGAGGCACTCGCGTCGTTGCTGCAGCCGCGCGACACGGTCGTGCTCACCGGCGACCTCGGAGCCGGGAAGACCACGCTCGTCCAGGGGATCGGCGCGCGGCCTCGGGCGTGGAGGACCATGTCGCCTCGCCGACGTTCACCCTCGTCCGCGAGTACGCGGGCCGCCTCGACATCGCCCATGTCGACGTCTACCGCCTGGAACGGGTCCAAGACGTCCTCGACCTCGCGCTCGACGAGCTGGGCGGTTCGGAACGGGTGCTGCTGATCGAGTGGGGGGATGCGGTCTCCGACCTCCTTCCCGAGGACAGGCTCCGCGTGGAGCTCACGACCGAGCGGGCCGACGCCGAGACCCGCCGGATCGTGATGACGCCCCAGGGACCGTCCTGGGCACTTCGGTGGGAGCGCCTCGAGCAGGTCCTCGATCCCTTCGGCGGCCCCGCCGGCCGTTCGCTCGATGAGGCCGCGCCGTGATCGTCGTCGGGATCGAGACCTCGACGCCCCAGACCTCGGTGGCCATCGGGACGGACCGCGAGATCCTCGGGACGGTCTCCGTGGCCGGCAAGGCTCGGCAGGAAGTCGGTGACGCCTGCCCTGGAACAACTCTGCGGGTGGACGGGGGTCGAGCTCTCCCAGGTCGGCGGGATCGCGGTCGGCATCGGACCGGGCCTGTTCACCGGGCTCCGCGTGGCATCGAGACCGCGAAGACCCTCGCACAGGTCCTCTCCGTGCCGATCGTGGGGATCACCAGCCTCGACGCGCTCGCGTTCTCGGTCCGTCACACCCACAAGCTGATCGTCGCCGTGATCGACGGCCGCCGCGGCGAGGTGTTCTTCGCCATCTACCGCGCGCTCCCCGGCGGCGTCGTCAGGGGCGAGCGACTACTCGGTGGGGACGCCGGACCATCTCTCCGCCGAGCTCGAAACCTTGCCCGGAGAGATGCTTGCGGTCGGCGACGGTGCCATCCTGTATCGGAACCAGCTCGAGGAGCTGGGGAGCCGGGTCGAGTTCGCCTCGACGATCCGGGCTCACCCGGAGGCGGCTTCGTTGGTGGAGCTGGCGGTCCCTCGGTTCCTCCGGGAGGAGCACGACCGGCTCTACGACGTGGTGCCGATGTACCTGAGGAAGTCGGATGCGGAGATCGCGTGGGACAAGCGGGAGCGAGGCGCCGGCGCTTGACGTGACGCGCATGCGCCGGCGCCATCTGCGCGGTGTGATGGCGATCGAGCGGCAGGTCTACGCGCGCCCGTGGAGCCCCAACCTGTTCGCGGCGGAGATCACCGACCCGAACAACCGCTGCTACCTGGTGGCTCGAGTGCACAAGGAGGTCGTCGGGTACGGCGGCCTGATCTGCTACGGCGACGAGGCTCACATCACCAACGTGGCGGTCGACCCGATGCACCAGGGACACGGGGTCGCGACTCGCCTGATGGCGGAGTTGATCCCGCAAGCGATCGAGATGGGCGCGCGGGCGGTCTCCCTCGAGGTCCGGGTGACGAACTGGGGAGCGCAGCGGATCTACGCACGCTTCGGCTTCCGCCCGGTCGGCATCCGGCGCAACTACTACCAAGAGGTGAGCGAGGACGCGCTCATCATGTGGACCGACGACGTCCGGACCGAGGCCTATCGTCGCCGCCTGGACGAGATCGAGGAGGCCCTGCCCGAGGGCGTGCGCCTCGCGTGATCACCCTCGGCATCGAGACCTCGTGCGACGAGACCGCCGTGGCGGTCGTGGAGGACGGCTTCCACGTCCGGTCGAACCTGATCGCCCGCCAGGAGCATCTGCACGAGCGCTTCGGGGGCGTCGTTCCCGAGGTCGCCGCACGGGCACACGTCGAGTCGCTGAACCCCTTGCTGGAGCGAGCTCTGATCGAGGCGGGCATCGGGATCCGGAACATCGACGGGGTCGCCGTCACGGTCGGCCCCGGTCTCGTCGGGGCGCTCCTGGTCGGGATGGCCGCGGCGAAAGCAGTGTCCCTCGCGATGAGGGTTCCGTTGATCGGCGTGAACCATCTGGAGGGCCACGTCTGGGCCAACTTCCTCGAACACGAGAAGCCGGACCCACCGTACGTCGCCCTCGTGGTGTCGGGCGGTCACACGATGCTCGTCTCCATGCCCGAGGTCCACCACCACGAGGTGCTCGGGCAGACGCTCGACGACGCAGCGGGGGAGGCGTTCGACAAGGTCGCGAGGCTCCTCGGACTGGGGTTCCCTGGCGGTCCCGCTCTGAACGCGATGGCGTCCGACGGCGATCCGCAGGCGATCCGTTTCCCGCGGGCGATGGAGGACTCGGGCGACCTCGACTTCTCGATGAGCGGCCTGAAGACCGCGGTCCTTCGGCACGTCCGCGCCGAGCAGGCCGCCGGCCGTGACGTTGCGTTCCCCGACGTCGCCGCGTCGTTCCAGGAGGCGATCGTCGACGTGCAGGTCTCGAAGACCGTGACGGCGGCCAAGGAGAAAGGCGTCGACACCGTTCTCCTCGGTGGCGGCGTGGTGGCGAACACGAGGCTCCGGGAGCGGATGACGGAAGCGGGGGAGCAGGAGGGGCTCCGCGTGCTGTACCCGTCGCTCGAGCTGTGCACGGACAACGCCGCGATGATCGCGACGGTCGGCGCGGCCAGGCTCGCTCGGGGGGAACGGTCTTCGCTGGACATCGCCGCGGACCCCAACCTAAGGTTGGCGCCGTGACGACCGTCCTGGTGACCGGGGGCGCCGGGTTCATCGGCTCGCAACTCGCCGAGCGTCTCCTCGCGGAGGGTCATCGGGTCGTCTCCGTCGACGATCTGTCGACGGGGAAGATCGCGAACCTCGTGGAAGCTCGCGGCTACGGCAAGGAGTTCTCGTTCTTCAACATGGACGTCCGGGCCGAGGGCCTCGCGTCGCAGTTCGAGCGTCATCGGCCGGAGGTCGTGTTCCATCTCGCGGCGCAGGCGGGCGTGCGTCCATCGCTCACCGATCCGGTGCACGACGCGAGCGTGAACATCATGGGTCTGTTGAACGTGCTCGAGGCCTCCGTACACATCGGCGCCCGCAAGGTCATCTACGCCGCGAGCGGCGGAACGATGTACGGGGAGCCTCGTCGCCTTCCGACGAAGGAGACTGCCGCGCAAGGATCACGACCGCTCTCTCCCTACGGCGTGTCGAAGAAGGTGGCTCTCGACTACCTGTCGTACTACCAGCGGTATCGAGGGCTGGACTACACGGCCGTCGCACTCGCGAACGTCTACGGGCCTCGGCAAGACCCGACCGGCGAGGCCGGGGTCGTCGCGATCTTCGCATCGAAGATGCTGACGGGCGAAGCGCCGACGATCTTCGGTGACGGCAACCAGACGCGCGACTTCGTCTTCATCGACGACACGGTCCACGCCTTCGTCCAGGCGATCGATCGAGGATCGGGGAAGCTGGTGAACATCGGCACCGGGTTGGAGACGAGCGTGAACCACGTCTACAAGCTGTTGGCCGACCTCACCGGGTTCGCCGGTGAGCCGGAACACGGCCCCCAGCCCGCCGGGGAGCTTCGACGCATGGCGCTCGACATCTCCGCCGCGCCGTCGGCGATCGCCTGGAAGCCGTGGACCCACCTCGAGGACGGGCTCGCGGAGACGGTCGCCTACCTCAAGGGCGTCTGAGCGTCCACGGCGACGCCGAGCGGACGCCTGCTCGAGCAGCGGCTCGCGGACCTGGATGGGCCTTCCGGCCCCGCTCGGCGTTGACCCTTCGGCGCTCCCGCGGCTATCCTGCTAGCACTCAGGCAGGGCGAGTGCTAACCGCAGCCCAGCATGGATGAGGCCAGGATCGGGCCAGAACCAGGCCAGGAACAGAGGGGAGATTCAGGAAATGGCGAAGGACTTCAAGCTCAAGCCGCTCGAGGATCGGATCATCGTTCAGCCGGCCGAGGCCGAGGAGACGACCGCCTCCGGTCTCGTGATCCCCGACACCGCGAAGGAGAAGCCCGTCATGGGCACCGTCGTCGCGGTGGGTCCCGGGAAGTTCAACGAGAACGGGGACGCCCGTGTCCCGGTCGACGTGGCCGTGGGCGACACCGTGATCTACTCGAAGTACGGCGGCACGGAGTGGAAGGGCAGCGACGGGACCGAGTACCAGATCCTCTCGGCTCGCGACGTCCTCGCCGTCGTCGGCAAGTAGCACAGGCTCGTAGCGGGCGGGGCTCGCGGAACGCGAGCCCCGCCGGATCATCTTCGATGGAATCTGAGGGAAGAGGAGGACGCCGGTGGCTTCGAAGTTGCTGAAGTTCGGTGAGGAAGCGAGACGCGGTCTTGAGGCCGGTGTCGACAAACTCGCCGATACGGTTGCGATCACGCTCGGTCCGAAGGGCCAGAACGTGGTGCTCGACAAGAAGTGGGGCGCGCCCACGATCACGAACGACGGTGTGACGATCGCCAAGGAGGTCGAGCTCGAGGACCCGTGGGAGAACATGGGCGCTCAGCTCACGAAGGAGGTCGCCACCAAGACCAACGACGTGGCCGGTGACGGCACCACGACGGCGACCGTCCTCGCGCGCGCGATGGTGAAGGGCGGCATGCGCAACGTCGCGGCCGGCGCGAACCCGATGGCCCTCAAGCGTGGGATCGAGGCGGCCGTCGAGGCGGCCGTCGAGGCCATCAAGGGACAGGCGCGGGACGTGGAGGCCAAGGAGGAGATCGCGAGCGTCGCGTCCATCTCCGCCGGGGACGCCGAGATCGGCGGGACGATCGCCGACGCGCTCGACAAGGTGGGCAAGGACGGTGTGATCACGGTCGAGGAGTCGAACACCTTCGGTATCGAGCTCGAGTTCACCGAGGGGATGCAGTTCGACAAGGGTTACATCTCGCCGTACTTCATCACCGATCCGGACAGTCAGGAGACCGTCCTGGAGGACCCCTATCTGTTGGTGGTCAACAAGAAGATCTCGAGCGTCCAGGAGTTGGTCCCGACCCTCGAGAAGGTCATGCAGGCCGGCAAGCCGCTGGTCATCATCGCCGAGGACGTGGAGGGCGAGGCCCTCGCCACGATCGTCGTGAACAAGATCCGTGGCACCTTCTCGTCCGTGGCGGTGAAGGCACCCGGATTCGGTGACCGACGCAAGGCGATGCTCCAAGACATCGCGATCCTCACGGGCGCGCAGGTGATCTCGGAGGAGGTCGGCCTGAAGCTCGAGAACGTGGGGCTCGACCTGCTCGGACAGGCTCGCAAGGTCGTGGTGTCGAAGGACACGACGACGATCGTCGAGGGGGCCGGTACGAAGGAGGACGTCCAGGGCCGGATCAACCAGATCAAGGCCGAGATCGAGAAGACGGACTCGGACTGGGACAAGGAGAAGCTCCAGGAACGGCTCGCCAAGCTCGCCGGCGGGGTCGCGGTGATCAAGGTCGGCGCGGCCACCGAGGTCGAGCTCAAGGAGAAGAAGCACCGGATCGAGGACGCGGTATCGGCCACGCGCGCCGCGGTCGAGGAGGGCATCGTGCCCGGCGGTGGGGTCACCCTGATCCGCGCGGAATCGGCGCTCGACAAGCTCGACCTGGAGGGTGACGAGGCGACGGGCGCGACGATCGTGCGTGACGCGCTCGCCGAGCCGGCCCGAAGGATCGCCCAGAACGCCGGCTACGAGGGCTCGGTGATCGTGTCGCACATCCGCGAGGAGAGCGACGCACGAGGCTTCGATGCCGCGACCGGTGAGTGGACCGACATGGTGAAGGCCGGGATCGTCGACCCCGCGAAGGTCACGCGATCAGCGCTGCAGAATGCAGCGTCGATCGCCGCCCTCGTGCTGACGACGGAGAGCGCCGTGGTCGAGAAGCCCGAGGACGAAGAGGAGTCCGCGGGCGCCGGTCACGGTCACATGCACTGAGCCGACAACCGAACGGGCTGGATCCGAGAGGCGGGCCGATCGGCCCGCCTCTCGGTGCTTGCACCGGGGGATGCGCGATGACACGATGCCCCTCAGGGGACCCGGCGAGGGTCCACGGATGGCGTCTGGGGAGGAATCGTATGAAGAAGAAGCTGTTGCTCATGCTCGGGGTCGGAGCGCTCGCGATCACGATGAGCTCGTGCTGGATCTTGCAGAGCTTCACTGTGCTCGACTACACGCTCAACATCGGCCAGAGCACAAAGGCGCAATTCACCCTTCGGCCGATGGCGGATCGAGAACGACCGGCAGTTCGCGTTCGTGGTCGTCGGCGTCAGCGACACCAACGCGATCGGTGTCGGGAAGGCGACCTGGGGCACGAACGGCCAATTCAACGGGCCGCTGACGATGCTCGTCAGCGCCCCGCTCCCCTCTGCGATGGGCAGCCAGTGCCAGGCGAACGGATTGAACTTCGACACCGTCACCGGGGTCACCTGGAAGGCGTACCTCACGCCGCAGAAGATCCGGGACTTCGCGCAGGTGGAGAAGAGGGCCGTCGTCCAGGTCAACCTCAAGGCCAAGGCCGGTGCGACCGCGAACACGAACGAACAGGTCGTTGGTGTCTCCGGGATCTGGGTCGACGATGGTGATACGACCGTCGACTCCGGCGACAGTTTCCTCTGCAACGGGATCGCGACGTCGAGCGTGGCGATCAACCCCTGATCCATCGAGGCGTGGCGGGCGCGCGGGGCGCGCCCGCCACCCCTCGAACCACATCCGGTCCAGGGGATGGCGTCTCGGACTGCGGTCTAGACTCGGGAGCGTGGCCTTCGAGGAACTGATCCACGACTGGGACGGCGAGCAGGTCGTCGTCCATCACGACGAGCCGACGTCTTCGTGGATGCTCGTCGGCGTCCACAGCACGGTCCTCGGCCCCGCGATGGGAGGGACACGCCTCACGTCGTACGCCGGGCCGACCGAGGCGCTCGACGACGTCCTTCGGCTCTCGAACGCGATGACGTGGAAACAGGCCGCGGCCGGCATGCCGTACGGAGGCGGCAAGGCGGTCCTCGCGGTCCCGGAGGTGCCGGCACGAGGGACCCCGGAACGCCGCGCGCTCCTGCTGCGGTACGCGGACCTGGTCGAGTCGCTGCACGGGACGTACGTGACGGCCGCCGACATGAACACCGGCGAGGCCGACATGGACACGGTCGGCGAGCGAACGACGCACGTCCTCGGACGCTCCCGGGCCAACGGAGGGTCGGGCGATCCGGGAGCGGCGACCGCGCGGGGCGTCTTCCACGGGATCGAGGCGACGGTGAAGCTCGCCTTCGGGTCCGACGACCTCGGCGGGCGATCGGTGCTCGTCCAGGGTCTCGGCTCCGTCGGGAGCAAGCTGGCCGAGCACCTCCACGAGGCGGGCGCCGCGCTGTTGCTCGCCGACGTGGACGCTGCCCGTGCATCGACGTTCGCGGACGAACTGGGCGCCAAGGTGGTCGACGCCGAGGACGTGATCGGCACGGAATGTGACGTGTTCTCGCCCTGTGCCACCGGCCGGGTGCTGACCGAGGCGACGATCCCGCACCTTCGGTGCCGGATCGTCGCCGGCGCGGCCAACAACCAGCTCGGCGTCGCGGAGGACGGCGAGCGCCTCCGCGACGCCGGCATCCTCTTCGCGCCCGACTTCGTGATCAACGCGGGCGGCGTGATCCATCTCGGCGGCTACGAGACGCTTGGGTGGGACGACGCGACGATGGCCGAACGGCTGGAGGGGATCGGCGACACGTTGCTCGAGATCTTCGAACGAGCCGAGCGCGAGGGGATCTCCACGGCGGCCGCCGCCGATCGCATGGCTCGCGCTCGCGTCGCCGCCGCCGGCGGATGACGGACGTCAGCATCCGGGTGCTCGGCCCGGAGGACGCGAACGCATGCGACGGGATCATCGCCGGCCTCCCGTACCACTTCGCGCACGAGCAGGGCCGGCGCGACTGCGCGGAGGCGGTCCGGCGGGACGCCGGTCTCGTCGCCATCGAGGACGCTGAGGTGGTTGGCTTCCTCACCTACACGTACCGGTTCGACGAAGCGGCGGAGATCACGTGGATGGCGGTTCGCGCCGATCGGCGGCGCCGCGGGATCGGTCATGCGTTGATCGAGAGGCTCTCCGAGCAGCTGGCCGCCGAAGGACGACGGGTCCTGCTGGTCCTCACGGTGTCGCCGAGCGATCCCGGCGCCGAACCGGATGACGGCTATCAGTCGACCCGAGCCTTCTACCGCTCCACGGGGTTCGTGCTCGGCCGCGACCTGCGTGGGGAGTGGGATGCGGACACCGCCGTCCTGATGGTGCGGGCCCTCGCCAGGTAGCGGGCTGCGATCAGGCGAACGGCTTCTCCTGGCCCGTCTTCGCGAGGCCGACGACGAACAGTCCGGCGAACAGCGCGCTCGTCGCTCCGAACATCCACCACGGCCACGCCGCCGAGCCGTCGGGCAGTCCCACGGCGACATGGACGATGAGGAGCACCGCGAGCAGCCCGTCGAAGATCACGAAGGCCCAACACCACCACCAGAGGTCGTCGAGCTTCCTGAGGACGAGGACGTGGAACAGCGCGAGCGCGACGCCCGCGGCCCCGAAGAGGCGGATCCAGATGTCGTCGCCCGTCGGGCCCTGCCCCATGATCGTCTCGACGATCGTCCGCGGGATCACGACGAGCGGAGCGGAGAGCGCGAGCAGCAGCACCCCTCCCGCGCTCAGCACACCGCGCAGCAGGCTCATCGAAGCGGCATCTCCGGAGTGTCTGGGTCGGCGTCTCGAGCGGGTTGGTAGCATACGAGAACCGTTGAGCCGCTCCGCGTTCCGGCGCGCCCGGCTCCGGCTTCGCCCCCACGGACACGAAGCTCAGGCACGCAGAGAGGACGACGTCGACATGCAGCAAGGCCCCCGGGTCGCGGTGATCGGTTTGGACTGCGCCACCCCCCAACTCCTGTTCGGCGATCTGGCCTCTGAAGTCCCCAACATCTCGAAGCTGATGTCCGAAGGGATGTACGGGGACCTCGCCAGCGTGACCCCGCCGATCACCATCCCCGCCTGGGCGTGCGCGATGACCGGCAAGACGCCGGGGGAGCTCGGCATCTACGGCTTCCGCAACCGCAAGGACACGAGCTACGAGGGGCTCTCCATCGCGCACTCCGGTTCGATCAAGGCGCCGGCCGTCTGGGACGCGCTCGGGACGCAGGGCAGATCGTCCCTCCTCATCGGCGTGCCGCCCGGGTTCCCGCCGCCGAAGGAGTTCCCGGGGTGGCGTGTCGGCTGCTTCCTCACCCCTCCGTCGGCGGAGCACTATGCGTACCCGCAGGCCCTCGAAGTGGAGATCGAGGAGGAGCTGGGCGGGAAGGGCGAGTACATCTTCGATATCCCGAACTTCCGGAAGCAGGGGATGGAGTTCGTCCTCGATCAGGTCTTCAAGATGACGGAGCGCCGGTTCAAGGTGGCCCGGCGCCTCGTGAAGGACAAGCCGTGGGACTTCTTCATGATGGTCGAGATGGGGATGGATCGCCTCCACCACGTCTTCTGGCACCACGTGGATCCCGTGCATCCCCTGTACAAGCCGGGCAACCCCTTCGAGGACGCGTTCCAGCGTTACTACCGGGCTCTCGATGACGAGGTCGGCTCGTTGCTCGAGCTCCTCCCCGAAGACGCGATCACGATCGTGATGAGCGACCACGGGGCCCGTCCGATGATGGGCGGCGTGTGCTTCAACGACTGGCTGATCGAGAACGGCTATCTCACGCTGAAAGGATCCGTCTCCCAGATGACCCCGATCGCGAAGGCCCCGATCGACTGGGGCAGGACGCTCGCGTGGGGCGACGGTGGCTACTACGGCCGGCTGTTCCTGAACGTCGCTGGCCGCGAGCCGCAGGGCGTGATCGAACCCGCGCAGTACGAGACCGTGCGGGACGAGCTCGCCGCGAAGCTCGTGTCCATGCCGGGGCCGGACGGCGAGCCGCTCGGGACCTCGGTGCACAAGCCGCAAGACGTGTACCCGGAGGTCCGCGGTGTGGCGCCGGACCTGCTCGTCTACTTCGGGGATCTCGGGTGGCGCTCGGTCGGCGCGGTGGGGAACGACAGCGTCTACACCTTCGAGAACGACATCGGGCCCGACGGCGCGAACCACGACCGGACCGGGATCTTCGCGATGAAGGGATCGCCCGGCCAGCCGACCGGCAACGTGGAGGGGCTCAATCTCGTCGACGTGGGCCCGACGATCCTCTCGATGTTCGGGATCGACGCTCTCGAGGGCGAGACGTCGAGGAGCTTCCTGTGACGGCAGCCGAGACGAAGGGGTTCACGGTCTGGTTCACGGGTCTCTCGGGGTCGGGGAAGTCCACCATCGCCGAGATGCTGTATCACGAGCTCCAGGCGAGGGGCCTGAAGACCGAGATCCTGGACGGCGACGTCGTCCGGCAGAACCTGTCCAAGGGTCTCGGGTTCTCGAAGGAGGACCGGGACACCAACATCCTGCGGATCGGCTTCGTCGCGGATCTGCTGACCCGCAACGGCGTTGCCACGATCTGCTGCCCGATCTCGCCGTACAAGGCGGCTCGCGACGCCGTTCGCGCTCAGATCGGGAACTTCGTCGAGGTGTACGTCCACGCGACGGTCGAGGAGATCGCCGCCCACCGCGATCCGAAAGGCCTCTACAAGAAGGCGCTCGCCGGGGAGATCACGGGCTTCACGGGCGTGGACGACCCCTACGAGGCGCCGGAGGACCCGGAGCTCGTCGTCGACACCCTGGTGGAGACTCCGGAGGAGTCGCTCGGGAAGGTGATGGACACGCTGCAGCGGCTGGGGCACATCGAGGACGCGACCCCGCTGGTCGAAGGAGATCGGATCCACTCGGGGCTGACCGACCTCCGCGTCACGGACTCCGGGCACGTCGCCAAGGAGCGCTGACATCGGCAGCCGATAGAGTGCCGGCCCGTGGAGCGCCCCACCTCACCCGACCCGATCTCGGAGCCGAAGGCCTACCAGGATCACCTGCTCGGCCTTCTGGGTAGCGACGACCCCGCCGAGGTCCAGGCGGCTGCCGGTCAGGCCTGGCGCTCCCTGTGCGACGAGGCGGGTGCATCGATCGACGTCCGGCCCGAGCCATCGGAATGGTCGGTGATCGAGTGCCTGGGGCACGCGGTCGACGCCGAGATCGTCTCGACCGCCCGGTACCGGTGGATCCTCGCCCACGATGAGCCGCCGTTGATCGGGTACGACCAGGATCTGTGGGCCGACCGACTCCACGCCGGTCGGCACGAGGATCCGGCGTCGTTGCTCGCCCTCCTCGAGCCCCTCCGGACGGCGAACATCGCGCTCTGGGGGCGATCCTCCGAGGAGGATCGCGCCCGTGTCGGGGTCCATGCCGAGCGCGGACGGGAGAGCTTCGATCTCCTCTTCCGGATGATCGCCGGCCACGATCGCTTCCATATGGCCCAGGCTCGCCGCGCGCTCGAGGCAGCGGCCTCGCACGGCTGAGCAGGCGCGTCACAACCGACTGGTACGCTGAGCCCATGCAGCGCTCCGACGCCCATCCGGGGACCCGGATGGGCGTCTCGCGCTCTCTCAGGCTCGTTCGGGGGTGATCGGCGTGGAGTTCGAGATCGGCATCGGCAAGACGGCCAGGCGGGCGTACGGGTTCGACGAAGTCGCGATCGTGCCGTCCCGCAGGACGCGCGATCCCGACGACGTCGACATCAGCTGGGAGGTGGACGCGTACCGCTTCGGTCTCCCGATGATGGCCTCCGCGATGGACGCGAGCGTCTCGCCGCAGACCGCGGTGCTGGTCGGCCGGCTGGGGGGCCTGGCCTGTCTCAACCTCGAAGGTCTCTGGACCCGGTACGAGGATCCCGAGTCGATCTACGAAGAGATCGCCGGCCTCTCCGACGAGAAGGCCACCCGCCGGATGCAGGAGCTGTACAAGGAGTCGGTCAAACCGGAGCTGCTCGGTCGTCGGATCGAGGAGATCAAGGCCGGTGGCGTCGTGTCGTGCGCATCACTGACGCCTCAGCGCGTCGAACGGTTCGCACCCATCGTGCTGGAAGCGGGGCTCGACATCCTGGTGATCCAGGGAACGGTGGTCTCGGCCGAGCACGTCTCCACCCAGACCGAGCCTCTCAACCTCAAGGAGTTCATCGCCGGGTTCGATCTCCCGGTGATCGTCGGAGGCTGTGCCTCGTACTCGACCGCGCTGCACCTCATGCGGACGGGGGCGGTCGGGGTGCTCGTGGGCGTCGGTCCCGGGAACGCCTGCACCACGAGAGGTGTGCTGGGCGTCGGTGTGCCGCAGGCCACCGCGATCGCGGATGCGGCCGCGGCCCGGCGCGAGCATCTCCACGAGACGGGTCGCTACTGCCACGTGATCGCGGACGGCGGGATGCGTACGGGCGGCGACATCGCGAAGGCGATCGCGTGCGGCGCGGACGCCGTGATGATCGGGTCTCCGCTGACCCGCGCCTACGAGGCGCCCGGCCGCGGCTTCCACTGGGGGATGGCGACCTTCCATCCCTCGCTGCCCCGAGGCGCGCGGGTGAAGACCCAGCAGGTCGCGTCCATGGAGGAGATCCTGGTGGGGCCGGCGCACGAGAACGACGGCACGTTCAACCTGTTCGGGGCGCTTGCCACGTCGATGGCCACGACCGGGTACGCCACGATCAAGGAGTTCCAGAAGGCGGAGCTGGTGGTCGCTCCTTCGATCAAGACCGAGGGGAAGACCTACCAGGCGGCTCAGCGGGTGGGGATGGGTCACTAGTTGGCGCCGAGGTCACGGACAGAGGACGCCTCCAGTCCCGTCCTGGTCGTCGACCTGGGAGCGCAATACGCACAGCTGATCGCGCGTCGCGTCCGAGAGGCGCACGTGTACTCCGAGATCGTTCCGCACGACATCGGCGCCGCGGAACTCGCGAAGCGGCGTCCGGCCGGACTGATCCTGTCGGGCGGGCCGGCATCGGTCTACGAGGAGGGCGCGCCTGCCGTCGACAATCGCTCTTCGAGATGGGCGTGCCGGTCCTGGGGATCTGCTACGGGCATCAGCTGATGGCGCAGGCACTCGGCGGGGAGGTGGCCGCCACCGGCCAACGTGAGTACGGGGGGACGGCGTTGTCGGTCGTCCAGCCGGGCGGGGTGTTGCTCGCCGGCTTCGCGGCCGAGGAGCAGGTCTGGATGAGTCACGGCGACGCGGTCACGCGCGCGCCCGAGGGTTTCCGCGTGACCGCCCGCACCGAGCAGATCCCCATCGCCGCGATGGAAGACCCCGAGCGCGGCCTGTTCGCGGTCCAGTTCCATCCCGAGGTATCACATACGCCTCGCGGGCAAGACGTCTTGAAGCGGTTCCTCTACGAGGGCTGCGGCCTCCTGCCCGAGTGGACACCGTTCAACATCGTCGAGGACGCGGTCGCTCGGATCCGCGCGCAGGTCGGTGAGGCCGAGGTCCTGTGCGCGCTCTCCGGTGGCGTGGATTCCTCGGTCGCCGCCCTTCTCGTGCATCGCGCCGTCGGAGACCAGCTCACCTGCGTGTTCGTCGACCACGGGCTCAACCGCGAAGGGGAGCCCCAACAGGTCGAGGAGACGTTCGGCCGCCATTTCGGCGTGCCGCTCGTGCACGTGAAAGCCGAGGACCGATTCCTCGCGAAGCTCTCGGGCGTCACGGACCCCGAGCACAAGCGCCGCGTGATCGGGGAGGAGTTCATCCGGGTCTTCGAGGAGGTCGGACGCGAGCACCGACGTGCCCGATTCCTCGTCCAGGGAACGCTGTACCCCGACGTGATCGAGAGCGGATCCCGCACCGCGGCCAACATCAAGAGCCACCACAACGTCGGCGGCCTCCCGGAGGAGATGGAGCTCGAGCTCGTCGAGCCGCTGCGCGATCTCTTCAAGGACGAGGTCCGGCAGGTCGGCGCCGAGCTCGGACTTCCCGAGGAGGTCGTGCAACGACAACCGTTCCCCGGGCCCGGCCTCGCGGTTCGGATCGTGGGCGAGGTCACCGCCGAGAACCTCGAGAAGGTCCGAGGCGCCGATCGCGTGGTGCGTGAGGAGATCCGCCGCGCCGGCCTCGAACGGGAGACGTGGCAGGCGTTCTGCGTCCTGCTCGCCGACACGAGGACGGTCGGCGTCATGGGAGACAGCCGGACGTATGAGAGCCCGGTGGTCGTCCGGGTCGTGACGTCCGAGGACGCGATGACTGCGGATTGGGCGAGACTGCCCTACGACGTGCTCGATCGGATCGCGTCGCGGATCGTCCGAGAGGTGCCCGGCGTGAACCGAGTTGCCTACGACGTCACGTCCAAGCCACCCGGCACCATCGAGTGGGAGTGAGCTCTGGTCGGCGCCCCGACCTCCTTCGGCAAGAAGACCTTGAAGGACACGCCGCCGCTCGGTCTGTCCGCGACCTCCACGCGCCCGCCGTGCAGCTTGGTGAACCCTGCAACGAGCGCGAGCCCGATCCCCGTCCCAGGGGAATGAGGGTCTTGGTTATCCCCTTGGCGGAACGCCTGGAAGAGCTCCGACTTGAGCGATGAGGGGATGCCCGGACCGTCGTCCTCGACGACGATGAGGATCTCGTCTCCCAGGTCGGCGAGTCGTACCCAGATGCGGGTGTCATCGGGCGTGTGTCGAACCGCGTTCGCCAAGAGGTTCTCGAGGATCCGCTCGATCTTCGGACCTTCCACGAGCGCCACGACCGGCTCGGCGTCGATCTCGACGGCGTGTCCCTGTGTGTCCGTTTCCTCGACCACACTGCGGACCAGGGCACCGAGGTCCACCTGAGCGAGACGAGGTTCGAGGAGCCCTCTCGCGAGGCGATCCACGTCGAGCAGGTCCGAGAGGAGCCGCTTCAGCTTCCTGGCGTTCGCGGCCAGCGGAGCGACCAGATCGCGGCGCTGTTCCTGCGAGAGTGTCCCTTCCTGTTGCTCGAGGTGAGGGCGAAGCCGAGGATCGAGGTGAGCGGTGTCCGTAGCTCGTGGAAACGGCCTGCAGGAAGGCGTTCTTCATCTCGTCCAGATTCCGCAGGCGATCGGCGGCCTCCTGTTCGCGGCGCAACGCTTCTTGCACGGCTTCTCCCGCACGCTTCAGCTCCGAGATGTCGTAGATCACGCCCTGGAACAGGCCCGGACGGCCATCCGGCGTGCGTGACAGGAGCACGGATTCGTCATGCACCCACACGATGCGTCCGTCCCGCGCGACGTACCGATACTCCTCACTGAATCGCTCACCGGTGCTCGCCGAGATATCCGTCGCTTCCAGGAGCCGGTCCCGATCCTCCGGATGGAGCCGCTCGATCCAGAGCCCGCCATCTTCCTCCCACTCCTCGCGGGAATACCCGAGGAGCGATGCGATCTGCGGGCTCACGTACGAGAAGGTGGCATTCACGGCGGGGTCTGCATCCCACACGTACGAGACGGCCGGGATCTGTTCGATCAGGGTGCGATATCTCGCCTCCGCCTCGCGGCGTTGATCCTCCGCACGTCTCGCCTCGCCGATGTCCCTCAGGGAGAGGACGACGCCGATCGGCGCACCCGAGGGATCTGGCAGCAACTCACCATTCGTCGACCAGACGGAGCGAGTGCCGTCCGGGCGCAACCTGGAGAGCTCCACACCATGGACGGGCTGCCCGGTGTCCAGGACGCGCGCGAACGGCCGATCCTCAGGTGCGAGGGAGCGCCCATCCGACTTCCCGAGCTGCCACATGGGGTCGAGATAGTGGCGACCCACGATCTCCTCACGGGACATCCCGAGGATGCGCTCCGCGGCGGAGTTCGCGAAGGTGACGCGTCCATCGAGGTCGAGGATCAAGACGCCTTCAGCGATGGTTTCGACCACGCGGGAGAACGAAAGGTCCTGCGCGCGGAGCGCCTCCTCGGTTCGTTTCCGCTCCGTGATGTCGAACTGGATGCCTTGCGAATACTTCGGCCGGCCCTCCTCATCCGTGACCAACGTGGCCACGTCATGGAACCAGAGGACACGTCCGTCCTTCGCGATGACGCGATACTCCGCATCGAGGGATTCTCCCGTCCGATAGTGGTGGAGGTCTTGGGCGAAGGCGCGCTCGCGGTCCTCCGGATGGAGGATCCCGGCCCAATGATCGGTGCCGCTCCGGATCTCCTCCGGCGTGTAGCCGTGGATCTGCTCACCGCGGGGGCTGATGTAGGTGGTGGTGAAACGTGGCGGGTCGCCGTCCTCGACCGCATCGATGTACACGATGCCCGGGAGCTGTTCCACCAGGGTTCGGTACCGCTCCTCGGCCTCCTCCATCCGACGCTCGCCCCGCCTCCGCTCGATCGCTGCGCCGAGGGCGCCGGCCGCCGCCTGGAGCGCCTCGACCTCGCCGAACGACCACTCCCGCTCCGAGTCGCATTCGTCGAACCCGAGGAACCCCCACCACTCCGATCCGGCGTGGATCGGGACGATCGCGATGGAGACGACGTCGCGCGCCGCGAGGACCGAGCGCTCCGGTTCCGGGAAGGCACGAACGTTGCCGGTAACGCTCCCGCCCGATGCCAGGATCTCCGTCCACCGCCCCGTGCTCCGTCCCTCGAAGGTGGATCCCTCGAGGGAGATCTCGTCGATCAACGGTCGTACGCCGCTGGCCGCCCACTCAGCCCGATAACGGTGCTGCAGGCTCCCGTCGTCCGCCCGACGAGTTCGGAAGAGGTAGGCGCGGCTCACCCGCGCGGCCTCTCCCAACCTCGCGAGCACGTCGGCGACTCGGCTCTCCCAATCCGGCGACTCCAGCAAGGTGCTCGCGGTGAACGCGACCGAGCGCTCGATCGCGCGACGTTGGGTCTGAACCCCTTCTGCTGCGAGCCGCTCGGAGACATCGGTGATCGTGCTCACGAGATACCGTTCCGAGTCGGACTCGATCATCCGCGCCGAGAACAGGATGCGCAGTTCCTGTCCGCTCTTGGTCCGGAGCGCCGCGGAGCGATCCCGGGCGACCCCACGCTCCTGCAGTTCGCGGATGAAGTCCTGCCGGTCCTCCGCGGTGTCCCACACGCCGAGGTCTAAGGCCGTCATCGCCAGGATCTCCTCGTGCGGGTATCCGGTCACGGCAGACAAGGCGTCGTTGCACTCCAGGATCGCCCCGTCCTCCACGCGGGAGATCGCGCTCGGCATCGGGCTCTCGAAGAAGCCCTTCGCGGGGAGGAGTTCGGGCATGACCACGCCGGTCGCTCTCGACCCTCCGTTCGAAGAAGGACCGCTCCTTCGCCGTCCGTTCCCCGATGTGGGCTCAGCTGACGCTTTCCGGGAAGACATCTGGAGAACCGCCTTCGAACGGGAAAGACCACCCTTCCCCCTCCACCATCGGTGCCAGCCGGGGGGCTCTTGAGCTGGCGTCGTGAGGGTGCCGATGCGCCGGGAAGCACCCCTCGCGTCGACCGCTCACTGATCCGGCGCGACAGGCCCGGCTCCGGCAGCCTCGTACCCTGGTCGATGACGATCGAGGGCACGGTGCTCGCCGACCGCTATGCGGTCGGCGAGCTCCTCGGGCGCGGCGGCATGGCCGAGGTGTACCTGGCGACCGATCGGGTCCTGGACCGACCGGTCGCCTGCAAGGTCCTCGGTGGCTGGCTCGCGAACGACGACACCTTCGTGGAGCGGTTCCGGCGGGAGGCGCTGGCGGCGGCCCGCATCTCCCACCCCAACCTGGTCGCCGTCTTCGACGCAGGCTCCGAAGACGGCGTCCATTACATCGTGATGGAGCACGTCCCCGGAGCCACGCTCGCCGACGTCCTTCGCACGGAAGGACGGCTCCATCCCCTGCGAGCGACCACGATCGCCGCGAGCGTGGCGGACGCGCTCGAGGTCGCGCACACGGCCCGCATCGTGCACCGCGACGTGAAGCCCGCCAACGTGATGCTCACCCCGGACGGCCGCACCAAGCTGATGGACCTCGGGATCGCGCGCAACATCGATGGAGAGAGCATCACCCATGCGTCGTCGATCCTCGGAACCGCGGGCTACATCTCACCCGAACAAGCGCGAGGGGATCCGGTGGACCATCGCTCGGACATCTACTCGCTCGGGTGCGTCCTGTACGAGATGCTCACGGGCAGGCAGCCCTTCGAGGCCGGGGATCCGCTCGCGGTGGCCTACAAGCACGTGCACGAGGCCCCGGCACCACCGAGATCCCTGGACCCCTCGATCCCGCCCGGGCTCGAAGCGGTGACCCTCCGTGCGATGGAGAAGGAGCCCGCCGCGAGGTTCCAGAGCGTTGCGGACATGGCCGCCGCGCTGGAGGACCGGACCGCCCCGGTGGTCCCCGTGGCGGCCACGACACCGATGCCGCCCGTCACGACCACGCCGCTCCCCATCCCCGGCACGGACACCCTCCCGCGGAGGACGGATCGCACGCGACACCGCTCGCGGATGCCGCTCCTCCTCGCGCTCGCCGTGCTGGTCCTGCTGGGGAGCCTCGCGTTCGCGTCCTTCGGGGGGACCAGCCGCCGGTCCCCGCCGGGCACGCGAACTCGCCGAGCCCGTCGGCACCGTCTTCGCCATCGCCCTCCCGCTCACCCTCCGCCTCACCGACCCCACCACCGGTCGACCCGGTCGAGGGGGCCGTCACCGCACTCCAGGGTGTCGTGGCCGACGGGGTGACGGGAGGAACCATCACCGACAAGGCAGCGGAGGAGATCCAGAAGGGTCTCGACGACGCGCTTCACGAGTTCGCCGGAGGTAACACCGAGAAGGCGATCGACAAGCTCGGCGACCTGGAGCGGAAGATCGACGAGCTCGTCGACCACGACGAGATCGCCCACTCCGAGAAACAGAAGCTCTCCAAGGCGATCGACGATCTCGCGGAGCAGATGTCCCTGGCGTCGCCGACCGAGGGATGAGCGCTAGGCGCCCACGGGCGCGCTCACGAGCGTGGCGGTGACGATCAGCCGTTGACTGCTCGAGTACTTCGGATTGCACGTCGTGAGCACCAGGGTCGGCCGCCGTGTCTGCTCAAGGACCACGCCGGCCCCGGCTTCCGGTTTCACGAAGTTCCTGTCGACCTCATAGGTATAGGTGCCGTGTTTCGTGATGAGCTCGATCGTCGCGCCGGGGCGGACCCGATCGAGGTTCAGGAACGGATGGAGGTAGGTCGTGCGATGGCCGGCGATCCCGACCCGGCCGGTCCCGTCCCACGGGTCGGCGGTGTCCGGGTAGTGCGCGGGACCTTTCTTGAGGGTCTCGGTCCATCCGTACGAGCGATAGGTGTCGTCGTTCGGCCCCTGCACGACGATGAAATCGATGTCGATCGAGGGGATCACGATCGCGGCGTACGCCTCCCCGGGGAGATATCGCTCCTGGTCCCCGACCGGCGTCGGCCGCTGGAAGCGCGGCGTGCTCTCGATCCGGAGCTCATCTTGGGCGCGCGCCGTCTCCAGACCCGTGCCCCACAGGAGCCATGCCGTGTAGCCGGCGAGCCCGGCCGCGGTCATCAGACAGCCGAAGCCGAACGCCCGGATGACGGCGCGGACCGGTGATCGTTCCCTCATGCCGTCACGGTAACCGTCCCACCGAGCACCGACATCTGCCGAAGGTCCAGGTCAGGCATGTCTTCGCCGGGAGGGTCTCGGGCTCGCGCTAGCATCGTCGCGTGAGCGTCACATCCCCCCTCCTCGACGGGCTCAACGACATCCAGCGCGAAGCGGTCCTTCAGACCGAGGGTCCGGTGCTGATCGTCGCCGGGGCGGGGTCCGGGAAGACCCGCGCCCTGACCCATCGGATCGCCTACCTGATCCGCGAATGCGGGGTGTCTCCCGGTGAGATCTTGGCGATCACGTTCACGAACAAGGCCTCCCGCGAGATGGCGGAACGGGTCGGGGAGCTGCTCGGGGGCCCGATCTCCCGAGGGATGTGGGTCCTGACGTTCCACTCGACGTGCGCCCGGATCCTGCGGAAGGAGCACGCGCATCTGGGCGTCCCCTCGAACTTCACGATCTACGACGACGGCGACACGGAGCGGCTGATCGCCGGGATCGGTCGCGAGACATGAACGTCGACCCCAAGCGCTATCCGCCGAAGGCCATCGCCTCGGCGATCGGCAAAGCGAAGGATCGCGTGCTCGGCGCGGAGGAGTTCGCGGGGATGGCCTCGAGCCTCTACGAGGAGACGGTCGCGCAGATCTACACCGAGTACGAGCGGCGGAAGCGGGGAGCGGGAGCGCTCGACTTCGACGACCTGATCAGCGAGACGGTCCGGCTCTTCCGCGACCATCCCGAGGTCCTTGCGCACTACCAGGAGCGCTTCCGGTACATCCTGATCGACGAGTACCAGGACACGAACCGCGCCCAGTACGAGCTCGTGAACATGCTCGCCGCCCGGTACCGCAACATCTGCGTGGTGGGCGACGCCGACCAGGGCGTGTACTCCTGGCGGGGGGCGACGATCCAGAACATCCTCGACTTCGAGCGCGACTATCCGGACGCCGCCGTGTTCCTGATGGAGCAGAACTACCGCTCGACGCAGAACATCCTCACCGTCGCGAACGCGCTGATCGAGAACAACGTCCAGCGCAAGCCGAAGAACCTCTGGACGGAGGCGGGCTCCGGGGATCCGGTCGTCCGCGTTCGAGCCAACGACGAGCACAGCGAGGCCTACTTCGTCGCACAGGAGATCGAGCGGCTCCGGAACGAGGAGACCTTCCGCTATCGCGATGTCGCGATCTTCTACCGCACGAACGCCCAATCGCGCGTGATCGAGGACGTCCTGATGCGGGTCGGCATGCCCTACCGCGTGTTCGGGGGGGTCCGCTTCTACCAGCGGAAGGAGATCAAGGACATCCTCGCGTACCTCCGGCTCCTCACCAACCCACAGGACGTGATCTCGTTCCGTCGCGTCGTGAACACGCCGAAGCGGGGGATCGGGGATGCCACGGTCGCCGCCCTGGAGTCCTTCGCGCGTGACGAGGGCATCGACGTGATGGAGGCGTGCCGGCGGGTGGACGAGATCGCGTCGCTCGCATCGAGGGCCAAGGGGGCGGTGGCCGGCTTCACGTCGGTGATGACGGCCGTTGCCGGTCATCTGGCCGACGGGGCCGGGCCGGCGCGGATGGTGGAGTTCGCCGCTCAGGAGTCGAGCTACCTCGCGGAGCTGGAGGAGGAACGGACCGTCGAGGCGCAGGGAAGGATCGAGAACATCCAGGAGCTTTCCGGCGTCGCCGCGGAGCTGATCTCTCGCGAACCGGACGCGGGACTCGAACAGTTCCTGGAGCAGGTGTCGCTGATCGGTGAGCAGGACACGTACGACGAAGAGGAATCGTCCGTCACGCTCATGACGCTGCACATCGCCAAAGGCCTGGAGTTCCCCGTCGTGTTCATCGTCGGGCTCGAGGACGGGATCTTCCCGCACTACCGGTCGATGACCGACTCCGCAGAGCTCGAGGAGGAGCGCCGGCTGCTCTACGTCGGCATCACTCGCGCCCAGAAGCGCCTGTACCTCTGTCACGCATGGGGCAGGACGCTGTTCGGCCAGACCAACTACAACCCGCCGTCCCGCTTCCTGAACGAGTTGCCGGCGAGCCTGCTCGACGTGCGCGAGGAGGGGGGCGGCGCTTCCGGTCGGAGCCGCTCGGGAGCGCGCGACCCGTCTCGGGGAGGGAGAGCTCGGCGGGCCGAAGGGGGCTACTCCGTCGTGGGATTGCCCGGGAAGGGGAAGGTCGAGGTGCCGTCGTCGGGATGGACCCCGCCACGCGCCGCCCAACGAGAGATCCCCTCCGTCTCGGAGGGCGATACCGTCCTGCACGAACGGTGGGGGGAGGGAGTGGTCATCACGGTGAAGGGTCACGGTGAGGACGCCGAGGCAACGATCGCCTTCTCGGACGCGGGCGAGAAGCGCTTGCTCCTGTCCTACGCCCCGCTCAAGCGGGTCGGCTGAGCATCAATCCGGGAACGGAAGCACCCGGGTCCCTCGTTCCGGATCCCAGGCGATCACGGTCTTCGGGTCCGCGAACGTGATGAACCCCGCCGACTCGACGTCGATCGAGAACGCGTGGAAGTTCGGCTCGTCCGGCGCCCAGTCGATGCGCTCCTTCACGACTTCGCGATAGGTCTGGCGCAGCTCCGGATCGTCCACGTCGATCGCTCGGGCGTAGATCTTCGCGTCGCCCTCGGTGCCCATGCGATCGGTCGTGCACGTGTGAAGGACGCACCGCGGATCTCGGAGCAGGTCGAGCGCCTTCCGGCTCTGCCACATCATCCCGAGGATCAGATCCCCGCCGGCGAAGTCGAGCTCGCACGGGCTGATCCTGGGTGAGCCGTCCGCCCGGAGCGTCCCGAGCATGCAGAGCTCCTGTCGGCGGAACCGCTCGGTCGCGTGGTCGGCGATCTCCGGGCACACCTGAGCGAACTCGTCCCAACGCACGGCTGCGAGGCTATCGCTCAGGCGGAGAGGCGATCGAGGACGTTCATCGTGACCCGTTGCACGTCCGGGTCGCCCCCCTCGATCCCGTAGGTCCAATCCGTGCAGCCCGCGTTGAAGACCGTGCCGCCACCCGGAACGGTGAAGCAGCCGACGACGGCGTTGTTGTGCTGGATCTTGTGCACGTTCGCATCGGCGAACTCACCCCACAACACCGCGGCGACGTGTTCGAGCTCGCCCGGCTCCCTCGCATACCGCGAGGGTTGCTCGTCCCGCGACCATAAGCGAGCGGGCGCCGTGGCCAGCACCGCGAGCGTGCCGGGCGCTCCGTCCTCGTGCGTCGGCGTCGGGAGACCATCCACGATGGTCAGGTCGCATCCGTCGACCTCGTACCCGACGATGCCATCCGCCAAGCCGAGCGCGTCCCCGTAGCGAAGATCCGTCCCGGCGAACGCCCAATGATCGGGGCGCCAGACCGTGTAGGCACCGCTCGCTCGAGGAACGCCCGCCCCGTACCGGGAGTAGCCGCCACGCGAGAACGAGAGCCCGGTCATCGTGGGTTCCGGCCGCCCGATCCGCCGATCGGACCACGACCCTGTCAGGAAGCGCTGTTCGTCCGAGCCGACGACGGGGTCTTCGTCGGCTCGGTATTTGAAGCAGACCATCGTCGCGCCGTCGAAACGGACCTGCCACCAACACGTATTGCC
>CAVTTD010000019.1:0-8543 GCA_963737525.1 uncultured Actinomycetota bacterium | reverse complement strand
GGCGGCCGTCGACGCCGGCCTCGCGATCGACGACTTCGCGCCCCGGCTGTCGTTCTTCTTCGCATGCCACATGAACTTCTTCGAGGAGATCGCGAAGTTCCGGGCCGCCCGACGCATGTGGGCGACGATCATGCGGGACCGGTTCGGCGCCGAGGATCCGAGGTCGCAGGCGCTCCGGTTCCACACACAGACGGGGGAGCGACCCTCACGGCCCAGCAGCCGGAGAACAACATCGTGCGCACCGCGCTCGAGGCGATGGCGGCCGTCCTGGGGGGACCCAGTCGCTGCACACGAACTCGTTCGACGAAGCCCTCGCGCTCCCGACCGAGCAGGCGGTGAAGATCGCGCTTCGCACGCAACAGGTGCTCGGCTACGAGAGCGGCGTGGCCGAGATCGTCGATCCACTGGGCGGCTCGTACTTCGTCGAGTCCCTCACCGACGAGCTGGAGAGCCTCGCCAACGAGATCATCGAGAAGGTCGACGCGATGGGCGGCGCGGTCGCCGCGATCGAGGCCGGCTACTACCAGGACGAGATCCACGAGGCGGCATTCCGGATCCAGCGAGGGATCGAGACGGAAGAACGGGTCATCGTGGGCGTGAACCGGTTCATCGACGCGGTCGAGAAGCCGGTGGAGCTTCAGGCGATCTCCGCGGAAGAGACGGCCCGGCAGGTGGAACGTCTACGGGATCTGCGCGCCTCCCGCGATCAGCGCGCCGTCGACGATGCGCTCGTCGACCTGGAGCAGACCGCGCGCGGGACGGGCAACCTCCTGCCTCCGATGCGCGAGGCGCTGCGGGCGCGCGCGACGCTCGGTGAGGTCTCCGACGCGCTCCGCCGTGTGTTCGGCGAATACCGCGCGCGGCACTGAGCACAGGGGCTAGGCTTCGGCGCCATGGACGTCGCGGTGATCGGGGGGACGGGCGCGGAAGGGTTCGGCCTGGCGCTGCGTCTCGCGAAGGCCGGGCATCACGTGACGCTCGGCTCGCGGGACGCGAGCCGGGGCGGCGAGTCCGCCGCGAAGGCGTCCGAGCTCGCCGGCTCGACGGTCGAGGGAACCGAGAACGCGAGCGCGGCTGCCGCGGCCGGGGGCGACGGCGTCGTCGCCGTCACCGTTCCGTACGCGGGTCAGGCGGAGATCTACCGCTCGATCAAGGACGCCGTCGCCCCCGGCGCCGTGGTCCTTGATGCCACGAGCCCGCTCGCCACCGCCGTCGGCGGCCGGCCGTGGCAGGTGCTTCGCCCGTGGCACGGCTCGGCCGCCGAGCAGGCCCAGGCGATCCTCGGCGGCGGTCCCCGGGTCGTGGCCGGTCTCCACACGATCGCGGCCGAGGCCCTCCAGGCCCTCGACCGCGAGATCGACAGCGACGTGCTCCTGTGTGCGGACGACGCAGAGGCGAAGGCTCGCGTCGGCGCCCTGATCGAAGGGATCCCGGGGATGCGCTGGGTGGATTGCGGCCGTCTCGAGATGGCCCGGGTCGCCGAGCCGCTGACCGCGCTCCTCGTCGCGATCAACCGGGCCTACAAGGTCAAGGACTCGGGGTTCCGGATCGTCGGCCGCGATGCCTGGGGACGTCCGGGGGCTAGTCGATCACCGCGAGGACCTGGCCGGTCTCGACGACCTGCCCCGCGTGGATCGGGAGGTCGGTGACCTCTCCCTCCCGGGTCGAGGGGACGTGATTCTCCATCTTCATCGCCTCGAGGATGCAGATCACGTCGCCGGGTCGGACCTCCTGACCCTTCTCGACCAGCACCTTCACGATCGTGCCCTGCATCGGCGCGAGGATCTCGCCGTGCACGTGCTCGCCGTGGTGCGCGTCCGGAGCCACCGGGGGTCTGGGCGCCGGGTCTCGCCGCTCGTCGAAGATCCGCACCGGGATCCGCCGTCCGTCCACCTCGACGAGGATGTCCGCCGGCCTGTTGGGCGTCGGGCCTGAGGACACGAGATCGGGATGCGCCGGGAGGTCCACCTCGGCGAGGGCCCGCTCGAGCCAGGTGGTCGTGTGCGTACCCGCGCGGAATTCCTTCGACTCGAGGACCCACCGGTGCACGGGGATCGTCGTCGGGACCCCTTCGACGATGAACTCGTCCAGCCCGCGGAGCATCCGAGTGCGGGCCTCCTCCCGGTCGCGGCCGGACACGATCAGCTTCGCGAACATCGAGTCGTAGTCGCCGGTGATCTCACGTCCCTGCTCGATCCCCGAATCCACCCGGACGAAGGGGCCCGCGGGCTCTCGGTACCGCGTCACGCGACCCGGGCCGGGCAGGAAGTTCCTCCCCGGGTCCTCCGCGTTGATCCGGCACTGGATCGAGGCACCGCGAGGGGAGTGCTCCAGCGCGAGCTTCTCTCCGAGCGCGACACGGATCTGGAGCGCCACCAGGTCGAGGCCGGTGACCATCTCGGTCACCGTGTGCTCGACCTGGAGTCGTGCGTTCATCTCGAGGAAGTAGAAGTCCCCGTCCTCGTCCATCACGCATTCGACCGTGCCGGCGTTCACGTAGCCGGACTCCTTCGCGAGGCCCACGGCCGCCTCGGCGAACCGTTCGCGGATGCGGTCGTCGAACAACGGCGACGGCGTCTCTTCGATCAGCTTCTGATGGCGGCGCTGCACCGAGCAGTCGCGCTCGCCCAGGAAGAACACGTTCCCATGGGTGTCCGCCAGGATCTGCGCCTCGACGTGGTGCGCGCGATCGACGTATCGCTCGAGGAAGACCTCGGGTCTGCCGAAGTAGGAGGTCGCCTCGCGCGCCGCCCGTTTGAGCGATTCCTCGAGGTGCTCCGCATCTCGGACGACGTGCATCCCCTTCCCACCGCCACCGAAGGCGGCCTTGACGACGAGCGGGAACCCGATCCGGGCCGCCTCCTTCTTCGCCTGGGCCAGGTCCACGGGCTCGCGGGTCCCCGGGACGATCGGCATCCCCGCGGCGTCCGCGACGCGACGCGCCGCGGCCTTGTCGCCCATCGTCTCGATCGCCTGGGGCGAGGGGCCGACGAACGCCAGGCCGGCCTCTTCGACCGCCTGCGCGAACTGCGCGCGTTCCGCGAGGAAGCCGTAGCCCGGGTGCACCAGGGTGGCCCTCGACTTGCGTGCCGCCTCCATGATCCGCTCGATCGAGAGGTAGGAGGAAGAGGCGAGCGCCGGACCGATCCGGAAGGACTCGTCGGCCATCTCGACATGGAGGGCGTCGCGATCCGCGTCGGAGTAGACGGCGACCGTCGCGATGCCGAGGTCCCGACACGTCCGAGCGATCCGGATGGCGATCTCTCCGCGGTTGGCGATCAGGAGCTTCTGCTTCCGCGCCATCGCCGCCACGATATAGCGTCCGGGACGGTGGACACGTTGCTCAACGAGGATGCGCTGCAGCGAGCCCTGAGCGCGGCCGGACTCACGGCACCGGTCCGATGGGACGAGGAGACGGATTCGACCAACGCCACCGCGCTGACGATGGCGGACGAGGGGACGGCCGCGTGGACGCTCGTCGCGGCGGGGCATCAGACGGCCGGGCGCGGCAGGCAGGGACGCGTGTGGCGGGACCGTCCAGGGTCGGCCCTGCTGTTCAGCCTCGTGCTGCGACCCGAGTGGGAGCCGGCGGTCGTCGGACTCGTGTCCCTCGCCGCCGGCGCCGCGATGGCGGAGGCCGCGTCGGACGCTCTCCACCCATGAGATCCGCTGCAAATGGCCGAACGACCTCTTGATGGGCGAGTCGAAGGTGGGCGGCATCCTCGGCGAGGCCGAGGTCGAGGCGGGTCGCCTCGGACACGTCGTGGTCGGCATCGGCGTGAATCTCGACGAGCCGGAGGACGTGCCGGGCGCCGGGGCGATCGGCGACGTCGACCGCGGAGGCCCTCCTGGCGGCCTTCCTCCAACGGTTCCGATCGATGATCGAAGGTCCGCCCGAGGAGATCCTCGGGCGGTGGCGCGCTGCGTCCGCGACGCTCGGCCGTCGCGTGGAGGCGACCACGTTCGGCGGCGACACCGCGAGCGGTGTCGCCGCCGACCTCGACGAGACGGGCGCGTTGCTCATCGACACGGCCGGGGGCCTCGTACGGGTCGCCTTCGGCGAGATCCGGCATCTCGGTGTCAATCAGGGTTGACAACCCTTGGGGTCGTCAACCTAGGATGACAGCCATGGACAACGCGGTGGATCTCGCCTCCGAAGCGACCGACGCCGATCCCGCGATCGGACTGCGCGCCGTCGCGGCGCTGACGGAAGCTCCTCGATCGGCTCGAAGCGCTGCAGGTCGACAACGCGCGAGCGCTCGGATGGTCCTGGCAAGCGATCGCGGACGCCCTGCACGTGAGCAAGCAAGCGGTGCACAAGAAGCATCGAGAGCGGCGGCTCTTCCGCCGTGGAGGGGTGACGTGATGTTCGAGCGGCTCACACCCGAGGCGAGGCGGATCGTGATCGACGGGGTCGAGCTCGCGCGGCGGCTGCGCCACGACTTCCTGGGCACGGAGCATCTCCTGATCGCGATCGCCGGCACGGGTCCGAACGCCGCGACCCGAGCCATGATCGCGTGCGGGTTCGAACCCGCACGCGCCGAGGAGGATCTCGCGCGGATGGTCGTGCCGTCCGGGGGCGATCTCGACGAGGCCGATGCCGCAGCATTGCGTTCGATCGGGGTGGATCTCGACGAGGTCCGAAAGAGAACCGAGGCGTCGTTCGGTCCGGGTGCGCTGGAGCGGCATCGTCGGTGGCGAGGCCGCAGACGCACCCGCGTCTGCGGACTCCCGTTCCTGCCGGAGGCGAAGCGGGCCCTCGAGCTCGCCCTTCGCGAAGCGATCCGGCTGGATCAGCGCTCGATCGGACCCGAACACGTGCTTCTCGGGCTCCTCAGGCTCGATGCGCCGTCGACCCAGCTCATACAGGCCCAGGAGATCGATCCTCGGCGACTGCGCGCCGAGGTCGAGCGCGGTCTGGGGGAGCTCCGCCGGGGAGCCTGAGCGTCCGCGCTTGCGGGGGTCGGACCGGTCGCGCTAGGTTCCGCCCATGCCGTTCCCCACCAGGCTGCTCATCGAAGGTGAGGAGCTGGTCTTCGACCTCCGGCCGCACTGGATCGCTCTCGTCATGCCCGCGATCGCGACCGTGGCCACGCTCGCCGTCATGATCGTCCTCTACGAGGCCTTCGACGAGCCGGTGCTCGACATGGTCGTCGGTATCGCGGGCACGCTGTTCCTTCTCGCCTACCCGGTTCGCAAGGTGGTCGACTGGCTCACCTCGCACTTCGTCGTCACGAGCGATCGGATCATCCATCGACGGGGCTTCATCGCGAAGTACTCGATGGAGGTGCCGCTCGAGGCGATCAACGACGTCCGTTTCGAGCAAGGGGTCATCGATCGGATCATCGGGGCCGGGACCCTCGTGGTGCAGTCGGCGTCGGAGGCCGGCCGCCAGGTGTTCGACCACATCCGCAAGCCCGAAGAGGTCCAGAAGACGATCTACCACCAGGGCGAGCTGAACCAGCAGCGGATGATGAGCGGGAACGCAGGCAGGTCGTCCCACTCGGCGGCCTCGGAGCTCGAGCGGCTCGGGGACCTGCGTGCGCGTGGGGTTCTCACGGAGGAGGAGTTCCAGGCGCAGAAGCGCAGGCTCCTCGGCTGACGATGCAGCCCGAAGGGCCTCTCCGGGGCATCGACCATGTCTATTACTGGACCCGCGACATGGAGCGGGCGGTGACCTTCTACGCCGATGTCCTCGGGCTCCCCGTGGCGAATCGGGCGGGGAGCGAGTGGGCGGAGTTCCAGGCGGGCCCGGTGCGGCTCGCGCTGCACCGGACCGAGGAGGCCTCCTTGCCGGCGAGCGGGACGGTCGTGTTCGACGTGAGCGACCTCGATGAGGCCAGATGGGCGCTGCAGCAGCGCGGCGTCGTCTTCGACGGGCACGAGTCCGAGGTGCCCGGGTTCGCTCGATTCGCCACGTTCCACGACCCCGACGGCAACCCCGTCCAGCTGATCGAATATCTGCATTGACCTCGGGCCGCGTCTGAGGCGTGCACCCTCAAGTGGCGTGCTCGGACGCCGAGGATGGTTGCAACCGGACCGGGGACTTGGCAGGCTGTCCGAGCCGGTCCGCCCACCTTCCCTCGGGCCGGAGGCGTCCACCACATGACCGAGAGCCGCTCGCCACTTCCCCAGGTCGACCCGCGCCGCCATCGTGGCGGCGCTCCTCATCTTGGTGTCTGTCGTCGCGACCACTGCCGGCGCGGCTCCCCCTTCCAAGGAGGACGTGCAACGCGCGAAGCACCGGCTCCAGGTGATCGAGAACGCGCTCGGCCAGATCCAGAGCCAACTGGTGGAGACACAGGTGCGGTTGAACGCCGTCGCCGCGGATGTCGAGCTCCAGGAGATCGCGTTGGAGAAGGTCACGACCGACCTCGTCCACACGCAGGAGCGGCTCGATCGCGCGCGGGCCCGCTACCGGAAGATCCGGGCTCGGCTCAACGAGCGTGCCGTGACCGCGTACATGACGGGGCCGGCGTCCAGCATCGACTTCCTCCTGGACGCGCAGAACGTGACGGATCTCACCGACCGGCTCGCGTACGTGGACGCCCTCGCACGGTCGGACGCGGAGCTCTCCGTCGCGTCACCAATCTGAAGAACCTCCTCGCGGCGGCCGAGGCCACGCTCGAAGACCAACAGGCCCTGGCGCTTCGAGAGCTCGACAAGGCTCGGACGCAGAAGGCCGAGGTGACCGCACTGTTCGACCAGCAGCAGGGATTGCTCGACGAGCAGCAGCGACTGGAGAGCGCGGCGGAGCGAACCTTCCGGAAGACGAAGGCCGATTACGCCGACTGGCTCGCGCAGCAACAGCCCGCCGGTGGGCAGGCGAAGGGCGGGCGCGTGTGGGACGGCGGCGACCTCCCCGAGCCTTATGACCACGTCCTCGATGCGTGCCCCGTCGATCAACCTCGGGGCTTCGGCGACGGGTTCGGGGCCCCCCGATACGCCGGCGGCTACCACCTGCACAAGGGTGTCGATCTCGTGGCACCCGCCGGAACCGCGATCAGGGCGGCGTTCGACGGGTACTCGTACACGAGCTCCAACACGCTCGGAGGCAAGGTCGTCTTCGTGGTCGGTCGATACGGGAAGGTCTACAACGCCCATCTTTCGGAGTACTCGGAGAGCTCGAACGGCCGGGTCTCGGCCGGGGATGTCATCGGCTACGTCGGCGACACCGGTGACGCCGCCGGCCTCCCGCACGACCACTTCGAGTTCCACCCGAACGTGATGCCGAGGTCCTGGCCGCGGAGCTACTACGGGTACTCCGTCATCGAGGACGCGATCAACCCGTACCCCTTGCTCGTCCAGGCCTGCGGCTAGCCGCGCCGGGTCTCCTATCCTGAGCTGGTGGACGCTTCGGAGGTCCGGCACGTCGGCGTGGTCGGCGCAGGTCTCATGGGCTCGGGCATCGTCGAGGTGTGCGCGCGCGCCGGTCTCCGAGTGACCTTCGTCGAGGGCTCGGATGCGTTGGTGACGGCCGGCCGCGGCCGCGTCGAGCGCTCGATCGGCACGGCGGTCGAGCGCGGGAAGCTCGACGCGGCCGCGGCCGAGGTAGCGCTCGGCCGGATCGACGCCGCCACGGACCTCGGCGCGCTCGCCGACGCGGACCTCGTGATCGAGGCGGCGACCGAGGACCGGGCGGCGAAGGCCGCGATCTTCGCCCGGCTCGGGCGAGCTCACGAGGCCCGAGGTCGTGCTCGCATCCAACACCTCGTCGATCCCGATCCGCGAGCTCGGCGCCGCGAGCGGGCGGCCCGACAAGGTCGTCGGGATGCACTTCTTCAATCCGCCGCCGGTGATGGCCCTGCTCGAGCTCACGCCGTCCGAGGACACCAGCGAGGAGACCTTCGCGTTCATCCGGGCCTTCGGGAGCGAGGTCTTGGGCAAGACCTGCGTCCGATCGGGCGACGAGGCGGGCTTCATCGTGAACCGGTTGCTGATCCCGTACCTGTTCGACGCGATCCGTCTCTACGAGACCGGATTCGCGTCCCGGGAGGACATCGACACGGCGATGCGGCTGGGGCTCGCGCATCCGATGGGGCCTCTCACCCTTGCCGATCTGATCGGGCTGGACACCCTGCTCGCGATCGGCGAGGTCCTGCAGGAGGCCTTCCCCGGCGAATCGAAGTACGAGGCGCCGAAGCTGCTCCGCGACATGGTCGCCGAGGGCAAGCTGGGGAGGAAGGCGGGGGCCGGCTTCTACGAAGCCTGAGACGCCTCCACGCACTCGCATCCCTCCGGTCCCACGGTCGCGCTGTGCGACGTGCCCGGTTCGAGGTCCAGCCGGTCCCCGGCGGTGAGCTCGATGTCGCCCTCGTCGGTGTGGAACACGATCGACCCGGCGAGGCAGAACAGCACCTTGTGGAAGCCGTGGTCATGCCACCCGTAGCGGTCACCGGGTCCGTTCCTCCAGAACCGCGGCGGAACATCCCTCCGCCTCGAACGCGGCCACGGCGCCGATTCGCATCGTGTTTCCCCGCGTTCGGGCGGCACCCATGTTCAGAACGTGATCCCCATGATCTCCCAGGGCGCGACTCCGCGCG
>CAVTTD010000018.1:0-12018 GCA_963737525.1 uncultured Actinomycetota bacterium | reverse complement strand
GGCGATCTCCGGCGCCGCCCGAGCGGCCCGGATCGGGCGTGAGACTAGCCGAGCGCCCTCCCGCCTCACCAATCGACGTCGGCGGGGAACCACATCAGGTAGCCGGCGCCTGCCCGGAGAGCCTCGCTCGCCTTGCGGTACAGACGTCGAGAGAGTCGTCGGCGGTCGGGACCGAATACGACGAGCCCCGGTTGCCGTTCCCGGACGAGCTCGAGGAGGGCCGAGACCGGCCGCGGGCTCCGGACCCGCAAGCGTTCGACGCGCAGCCCGAACTCCGCGGCGAGCTGCGCCGGTCGCTTGACGGATCGGGAGACCTCCGGCGTGAGCTCCTCGAGCGCGTCGTAGCCCATGATCATGGACAGCCCGAGAGGCTCGAGCCTCGTGATGTTGGCGACGATCAGGGCCTCTCCGGACTCGACGGCCGCATCGACCGCGACCCCGACGGCCTCCTCATCGAACGGGGTCCCGATCGTGGCGAGCAAGATGGGCCGGCCCGCGGCCGGATCGATCGCGTTCGGCGTGTCCCGGTCGAGTTGGTGTCGGGTGCTCATCCCGACCGAAGCTTCCAGGTGGGGAGGTTCCGCGCTCGTGCCCGGACCTTCCGCCTCCATCGCGGCATGTAGATCAGGAACCAGAATCCCATCACGCCGAGGACGATCGGGAAGTAGCGCCTGCTCCCCAAGCTCGAGAGCGTGATCGCGAGAGCGATCCCGAGCGCCACGGACACCGCGATGACCTCGAGACGGAACCGGCGCATCTCGCGCATGATCCCCCAGTACTCGTCGTTCGGGATCTGTGCCGTGTCCCAGCGACGTCCGCAGGCGGCGCACGTCCACGAGTCGCCGTACGGGACACGTTCGACCTCGCCGCAGTCGCAGCGGATCGTGATCGGAGCTCCCTTCACCCGGCGATTCTATGCCGCACCTGGTTCCGGTCTGTGGGCGTGTGGAGTGAGGCTCACGCTGCCCGATCCGGATTGAACACCCGCGGGGAACCGTGCTATACCCGGCCTGCTCCGACGGGGGTCGCCGCAGAGGGAGGTCGTGAACGTGGCCGAAGCAACGATCGAGGAACGACAACTCCTCAAGTCTCTCCAGTGGTACGACGGGTTCGTCATCGGCTTGTGCCAGCCCGCGTTCTTGCTCGGATCGCTCGGCTTCACCCTCGCGACCATCGGCGCCTGGGGATCGATCCTGCTCTGGGGGATCTCCGCCACCGTCGGACTGGTGCAGAACTTCATCTACGCGGAGACGGCGGCGATGTTCCCCGACAAGCCCGGGGGGATCTCCCTCTACGCACACGAAGGCTGGCGATCGCGATTCAACCTGTTCGGTCCGATCGCCGCGTTCGGGTACTGGATCGGCTGGTCCGTCGTCCTCTCGTTCGTCGGGAACATCGTCGGGGCTCTCATCGTCGCCGAGTGGTTCCCCAAGTCCGGGGACGGGGTGAACGACGCCTACTTCAACCTCGGCTTCGCCGATTTCGGCTTGGCGCAATTGATCGCCGTGTTCGTGATCCTGGCCGTCTGGATCTTCAACATCGCTGGCGTCAAGCCCTCGCTGGCGGTGGGGTACGTCACCGGCGCCTTGCTGATGGTCCCGCTCGCGATCTTCATCGTCTTCCCGTACATCACCGGCGACTGGCACGCGTCGAACCTCGAGTACGTCCATCGCTCCGGTGGCTTCAGCGACCTGCGGATCGCGCTGATGTGGCTCTTCATCATGTGCTGGTCGGCGTACGGGGTCGAGGTCAGTGCCAGCTTCGCTCCCGAGTACCACGACACGAAACGGGACACCTCGAAGGCGCTCAAGAGCGTGGCCGTGTTCTCATTATTCGTGTATCTCTTCCTCCCGCTCGGGTTGGGCGGCGTCGTCGGATCCACCGGCGACTACGGCAGCTTCTACGTCGGTGCGCTCAAAGAGATCGCGGGGGCGGGCGTCGGAGGCTTCGCGGTGATCTGTCTGATCGCGAGCCTGATCCTCGCGATGAACACCTCGACGGCCGACGGTGGCCGAGCGCTCTACGGCATCGCGCGTGACGACATGACGATCAAGTGGCTCTATCACCTGAATCGATACCACGTCCCTGCACGCGGGATGAGCGTCGATATGGTCGTGAACATCGGGCTGCTGCTGCTGCTCGGCGCCAACAACTTCGTGATCCTGTACATCTCCAACATCGGGTACGTGTTCTGTCACGTCCTCGCCCTGACGGGGTTCTTGCTCCTCAGGAAGGACAGACCGAACTGGCCGCGGCCGATCAAGGTGGGCCCGGTGCTCACCGCCTCGGCCTGGCTCTTGGCGGCGTTCAACTTCGTCCTCGTCCTGGCCGGTGTCTTGGACCAGAAGGTCGCGTCCTACATCGGCTTCTACGAGTTCAAGGGCCTGCCACTGTTCCTCGGCGCCGGCGTGCTCGTCGCCTCGGTGCTCCTGTTCTTCTACCGGCGGGCCGTTCAGGACAGAGCCAAGATCACGTTCCGGGACCGGGACGTCTCGGTGATGCCGAACGAGCAACAGATGGCTCTGCTGCGGGAGGAGAGCACGGCCGTCTGATCGCGTTCCACGGACGCATCGGAACGGGGCGGCTGCGCCGCCCCGTTCCCGTTCCGGGCCTTCGCCTTCCGGTCGACATTGCCCGGCTCGCAGAGCCCGCCTAGCATGGGCACCGACACCCGCCAGGAGGAGAGATGACCGAGAAGATGTGGGGTTCCGAGCCCTTCTGGGGACTCGGCTACGACTGGGATCCGGACTGGGTCTACACCGATCGGCAGAAGGAGCTCCGCGCCACGCTGATCGAGCTCTGTGAGAAGGAGCTCCGCGCGAACGCCAAGCGCTTCGACGACGAGCTCATGTTCCCGCGCCGCAACCTCGAGCTCCTCGGTGAGCACGGGTTCCTGGGCCTCACCGTGCCGGAGGAATACGGTGGCCTGGGCGAGGACCATGTCGCCTACTCGATGGTCTGCGAGACGATCGCCCGATACGGCTGCGCCTCCACCGCGATGTGCTACGTGATGCACATCGGTGCCGTGAACGCCATCATGCTCCGCGCGACCCCCGAGCTGATCGACAAGTACATCCGGCCGCTCAACAGCGGCAAGATCGGGACGCTCTCCTATTCCGACCCCGAGACCGGGTCCCACTTCTGGTACCCGATCTCCTCGGGTGCCGAGCGCTCCAACGGCGGATTCAAGATCCGGAAGAAGGCGTCGTGGACGACGTCGGGTGGCTTCGCCGACTTCTACGTCGTGCAGACGACGAGCCCCGACTTCAGCGGCTACGACGACCTCTCCGTCTTCGTGGTCGACGGGGAGCACATCCAGGCCCATCCATCCCTGTGGGACGCGCTCGGCCTGCGAGGCAACCAATCCGGACCGATCGAGATCGACAACGTCGAGATCCCGGCCGAGCAGCTCGTCGGGCCGACCGGCGACGGCGCCAATTCCAACGACGAATCGGTCGATCCCTGGTTCCTGGTCGGGTCGTCCTCCGTTTGGAACGGCCTCGCCCTCGGCGCGATCGACATCGCCAAGCGACACACGACGCGGAAGAAGCACGTGGACGTCGGTTTGCGCGTCGCCGACTACCCGACGATCCAGGACTACGTCGGCGAGGCCGTGATGGATACCAACGCCTCGCGCCTGTTCACGCTCTCCGTCGCCCAGGCGATGGACGGCGCGACCGAGAACAACACCGTGAACCCGGGCCCCGGCGAGCTCGCGCGCGGGAACTTCCTCCATTGGGCGTGGCAGATCAAGTTCGTCGCGGCCAAGAACACCGCACACGTCGTCGACAAGATGCTCCACGCCTGCGGCGGTTCCGGTTACAAGCGCGACATGGAGCTCGAGCGCTATCTGCGGGACGCGAAGGCCGGCTGGGTGATGGGGCCGACCAACGAGGTCCTGCGGCAGTTCGTCGGCAAGGCCGTGCTCCTCGGCTTCGAATCGCTCGACTACTGGAACCAGTCGTACAACCGGCGCGCCGTGGAGAACGAGGTCAAGAAGCTCGACGCGGCCGGGAAGCGCGAGCTGGCCGAGCAGCTCTTCAAGGAAGCCGACGAGCAGCAGTCGAAGGAGCCCGCGGCCAAGGGCTGACGTCGATGGCGATCTCGGCCGGACGCCGGAGCATCACCGTCCCGGGGTTGATCGCCTCGGACCCGTTCCTCGAGCGGTACTGGGTCCGACCCGGCGGAGCCACCGTGATCGTGCTCGACGGGGACGACCAGCTGACCGTCCGCGACCCGGACGGCGGCCAGGTCGCGGAGGTGACGGCGATGGCGCCGGACGGCTCCGAGGACGCGGCGGCGCTCGGCGCTCGGGCGGACGCCCCCGCCTCGCTCCTGCGATCGCTGATCACCTCGGACACGGACGGTGCCGCCGAGGTGATCGGGGCGCTCGCGGGCCAGGGGCTGAACCCGACGGGCGCGATGGCCGTTCGGATCTTCGGCGAGTGGTCGCCGCCGGGCTCCTCCCAGACGTTCGTCGCGGAACGGCCGGTCGTCGTGGTGGTCGCGGCGCCCGAGGGCGCGTCCGTGCTCGAGGGCGGTGTCCCTGCATCGGACCTCGACGTCGAGATCCGTCGGACGCGCCCTCGGACCCACGACGAGCTCGAGCTCCCTCCCCCGCTCGCCGAGCCGCGGCTCGATTTCCGCGTCGACCGCGCCACGGCCCTGTCCTACGAGGTCAAGGCCGGCGAGTACATCCAGATCATCGACGTCGAGGGCAAGCAGTGCTCGGACTTCCTCGCGTTCCATCGCCGGAAGCTGGAAGACGGCGTCGAGCGCGGCTTCGACCCCACGATCACCCGGACGCTGATGGGCAACGCGTTCCCGCAGCCGGGCCTGTACTCGAAGTTCTTCGACCTCGACATGGACGTGTTGGTCGAGGTGATCCGCGACACCGTCGGGCGCCACGACTCGTTCCTGCTGGCCTGCACGTCCCGCTACTACGAGAACCTCGGGTACTTCGGGCACACGAACTGCACCGACAACTTCAACCGGCAGCTCGAGACCTACGCGATCGCGCCGAGGAAGGGCTGGCAGGCGCTGAACTTCTTCTACAACACGATGTTCGCGACGGACAACCTGCTCGTCTTCGACGAGCCGTGGTCCCGACCCGGCGACTACGTCCTGTTGCGCGCGGCGACCGATCTCGTCTGCGCCTCGAGCGCCTGCCCGGACGACGTCGACCCTGCGAACGGATGGGATCCGACCGAGGTGCACGTCCGCGTCTACTCCCCCGAGCACACGTTCTCGGCGGCGATCGCGCATCGCGTCACACCCGACGCCGAGCCGAGACTCACGACCGAGACGGGCTTCCATCCGCGGATCTCGGAGCTCACGAGCCGGACCACCGAGTACAACGGCTATTGGCTGCCGACGAGCTTCGACAACCACGGCGCCACCGACGAGTACTGGGCCTGCCGCGAGCGAGCCGCGATCATGGACCTCTCGCCGCTCCGGAAGTTCGAGGTGCTCGGACCCGACGCCGAGGCGCTGATGCAGGCGACGGTCACCCGCGACGTCCGACGCCTCGCCGACGGTCACGTCGTCTACACGGCGATGTGCAACGAGGCCGGCGGGATGATCGACGACGCGACGATCTTCCGGATCGCGGACACGAACTTCCGATTCGTCGGGGGCAGCGAGTACGACGGCATCTGGCTCCGCGAGCAGGCGGCACGCTTGGGGCTCAACGCGTTCGTGAAGGAGTCGACCGATCAGCTCCACAACGTGGCCGTCCAGGGTCCCGCGAGCCGCGATCTCCTGCAGCCGGTCGTCTGGGTCCCGCCGTCCCAGACGCCCTTCGAGGCGCTCGGATGGTTCCGGTTCTCGGTGGGACGGATCGGGGGGCCGAAGGGGGTGCCCGCCGTGATCTCTCGGACCGGATACACCGGCGAGCTGGGATACGAGATCTTCTGCCACCCGAAGGACGCCCCGGTCATCTGGGACACGGTGTGGGACGCCGGTCAAGCCCATGGCCTGGCCCCGCTCGGCCTCGATGCGCTCGACATCTTGCGCATCGAGGCCGGCCTGATCTTCGCCGGCTACGAGTTCGACGACCAGATCGACCCGTTCGAGGCAGGGATCGGCTTCACCGTCACGAGGGACAAGGACGAGGACTACGTCGGCCGCGAGGCGCTCCTCGAGCGCCGCGAGCACCCGCAGCGCGCGCTGGTCGGCTTGGAGCTCGAAGGGAACGAGACGGCCGGCCACGGCGACGGGGTCTACGCCGGCCGCCAGCAGGTGGGGGTCGTGACGAGCGGGACCCGATCCCCGATCCTGAAGAAGAACATCGCGCTTGCCCGGGTCGCGGTGCAACACCGCGACCCGGGCACCCCGCTCGAGGTCGGCAAGCTCGACGGACAGCAGAAGCGCATCGGCGCCCAGGTCGTGCGCTTCCCCTTCTACGACCCCGAGAAGACGCGACCCCGCTCGTAGGGATGGGCGCCCTCGTCGAGTCCTTCACCCCCGATCAGGTGGAGGCCTTCCATCGGGACGGGTTCCTCGTCGTCGAAGAGGGCCTGATCTCCGAGAAGGCGCGGGAGCTCCTCGAGGACCGATACCTCCGACTGTTCGACGGCGAGTACGAGACCGGCATCAAGCCCGACGAGGTGAACTGGGTCAAAGGTCGCGACCCGGAGGATCGCACCCGGCAACTCTGCAACGCGTGGCGAGCCGATACGGTGATCGCCGCGCAGGTCCTCTCGGCGAGGATCGGCCGTCTCGCGGCGCAGCTCATGAGCTACCCCGGTGTGAGGCTCCTCCAGGACAACGTGCTGTGGAAGCCCCCCGGGACGAAAGCGATCGGCTTCCACCAGGACGGGTCGTACGCGGATTACCTCGTGCCACCGGAGATGGTCACCTGCTGGATGTCGCTCCACGAGACCCAGGCCGATGCCGGGCCGATCGCCTACGTACGTGGCTCGAACCACTGGCCGTGGACCCCGCCGGAGCGTTCCCAGTTCCACGCCCCGGAGGACTGGTTGGAAGGCGTGCGAGCGGCGAAGCCGGCAGACGCCGAGATGGAGATCGTCCCGGTCGTCGTCAAGCCGGGCGGCGGCGCGTTCCACCACAACCTCACGTGGCATGGCTCCGAGCCCAATACCAGCGGCACCGTGGCGCGGATGGCCCTCGTGTCGCACATGCTTCCCTCGTATGCGAGGTTCCATCACCGCAACGTCGACCTGATCTATTCGCGGTACCGGCGCCGCGGCGACCTCTCCATGGACGAATCCTTCTTCCCCGTCCTCTGGGACGAGTCCGGCCATCGCACGGCGTGGCTCGCCGAGCTGCCCGATATCGACGGGAGCACCGACTAGCGGGCCGAAGCCGCGGAGGCATCCGGGCTCCACCGGTACCCCACGCCGGGCTCGGTGATGATGAACCGGGGCATGGCCGCGTCGTCCCCGAGCTTCTGTCTGAGCTGGCGCACGTACACGTGGAGGTAGTGGCTCTCGTTCCCATATCCCAGACCCCACACCTTCCGCAGGAGCCACTGGTGGGTGAGGAGCTTCCCGGGGTTCGTCACCATCGCCTCGAGGAGGGCATATTCGTTCGGAGTGAGGTGGACGGGATCGTCGCCGAGCCGGACGAGCCGGCGGCCGAGGTCCACCAGGAGCTCGCCGTAGCGGAGCTCCGGCTCCGACGCCGGGTCGGCATCCGTTCGACGCAGGGCCGCTCGCATCCTCGCGAGCAGCTCCTCGACGTCGAAGGGCTTGGTCACGTAGTCGTCGGCACCGGCGTCCAGCGCCTCGATCTTGTCCGATCGTCCTTCACGCACCGAGAGGACGATCACGGGCACGTCGCTCCACGATCGGAGCCTCCGGATGACCTCCGTCCCCTCGAGGTCGGGCAGACCCAGGTCCAACACGACGAGGTTGGGCGTGTGCGCGGCGGCGAGCGCGAGACCCTCTTCTCCCCCTTCCGCCGTTGCGACGTCGTAGTCCTGCGCTTCGAGCGATCGCCGAAGCGCTCTCAGGATCTGTGGCTCGTCATCGATGACCAGCACCCGAGTCACGTCGCGACGCTCCCCGGGATCGTGGCAGGACGCTCGGGATGCTCGTCGTCCTTCGCGATCGGGAGCTCGAAGCTCACGGCCGTTCCCCCGCCCGGAGCCGCACTCGCCCGGATCGTGCCGCCGTGCGCGACGACCACGGCGCGCGCGATCGCCAGACCGAGACCGGTCCCGCCGCGTCCCTCGCCGGCGTCGTGCCGATAGAACTCCTCGAACACGCGCTCACGATCGACCGGCGGGATCCCGGGCCCCTGATCGGTCACGCGCACCTGGACCGCCGACCGCCAGCGGGCCGCCGCGATCTGGATCTCACTTCCCCGCGGCGAGAAGCGGATCGCGTTCTCGATGATGTTCGTGAGCACCTGCCCGATCTGGACGGGATCGGCATCGACGGGCGGAAGCTCGGGCCGGATCGTCGTCCGGACCACGACGTGCTCGAGCGAGCGGCGCATCCGTTGGAGGACCGAGCCGATCACCTCGTCGATGAGCATCGGCTGCTTCGAGGGAACGAGCGCCCCCGCGCGCATCCGGGCGAGGTCGAGGAGGTTGCCGACGATCAGGTTCAGGTGATCCGCTTCCTCGACCACCGTGCGGAGCACGTCGCGCCGCTCCTCCTCGCTGTAGTGAGCGCCCTCGGCGAGCAGCCCGGACGCACTCGCCTTGATCGAGGAGAGCGGCGTCCGGAGGTCGTGGGTCACCGAGGAGAAGAGGGCTGCGCGAAGCGCGCTCGCCTCGACTTGCAGTCGCGCTTCCCGAACCTCTCCGTCCAGCGCCGCTCGCTCGATCGCGAGCGCCGTCTGGGCGGCGAGGGTCTTCAGCAAGCCGAGCTCGGATGTCGAGAACGGATCTTCACCCGCGGCCCTCACGACCGTCAGAGCTCCGAACGATCCGGACCCGGTCTCGAGGGGGATCGAGATGGTCTGTCCGGCCGTGACCTCTTCGTCACTCGTCGTCGCCGTGCCGACACCGTTCGGCGTCGAGATCTCGGCGCTGGCGAGCGCGAAGAGGCCGAGGAGCGCCTCCGCGAGCCCATCGAGGATGTGGCCGAACGGCTCGCTGGAGATGAAGCGCTCCGTCGCGCTGTTGAGCAATTGCGCCTCCGTGGCCCGTCGCTCGGCTCGCGACCGCTCCTCGCGCACCCTGCTGACGAGCGCTCCCACGATGAGCGCGGACAACAGGAACGCGACCAAGGCGACCACGTCGGAGGCGTGCCGCACCGCGAGGGTGTGATGCGGCTCGGTGAAGAAGAAGTTGAGGCCGAGGAACGACAGGAACGAGGCGATGATCCCGCTTCCGCGGCCGGCGACCGCCCCGGCAGCGACCACCGCGAGAAGGGCCAGGGACGTGGCGGCGGCGAGATTCCGCGAGCCGAGAGCCAGTGCGATCCCGACGGCTCCGACCGGTGCCAGGATCCCGGCCGCGACCGCGAGTCCGCGCGAGGCGGACCGGGACGCGAGAACCTTCTTCATCCTTCCGAGTCTCGCACACGCCTCTCGAGACGCTGCAGCGACCGGCTCGGCATCCTGAGGACTTCTTGAGGCGGAGTGACTGCTTCTTGAGCGGACGCTGATGCGACGGGTCGAACACTGCATGTATGAAGCAAGAGGAGCGGCCGCCGCGGACAGCGATAGACACGAGGATCATCCGTCCCGCTCGCCCCGTTCGTCCCGACCGCGCCTCCCGCCTCAAGCGCAGGATCGTCGGAAAGCCCCTCGCGACCGAGCGTTTGATCCACGAGCGACTCGGCAAGCCGACGGCTCTGGCGGTCTTCGCGAGCGACAACCTCTCGTCGTCCGCCTACGCGACGGAGGAGATCCTCCGCGTCCTGCTCGTGGCCGGCCTGGGGACCGCCGCCTTCTCCAGGGTCGTGCCGATCACCATCGCCTTGCTGCTGGTGCTCGGCATCCTGCTGTTCTCGTACCGGCAAACGATCCGCGCCTACCCGCAAGCCGGCGGCGCGTACCTGGTCACGCGCGACAACTTCGGTGTGAAACCGGCGCAGGTCGCGGGGGTCGCGCTCCTCACCGACTACATCCTGACGGTCTCCGTTTCGGTCTCGGCGGGGACGGCGGCGCTGACCTCCGTCTACGAAGGGCTCCACACCTGGCGGGTGCCGATCTCGCTCGGGTTCGTCGTCATCTTGACCTTGGGGAACCTCCGCGGCGTCCGCGAATCGGGGCGGATCTTCGCCCTCCCCACGTACTTCTTCCTCGTGATGATGGGCGTCCTGCTCGGCGCATCGTTCTTCCGCGTGCTCACGGGGACGCTCCCCGAGCCCACGTCGCAGTTCCCACTACCCCCGACCGCATCGATCTCCGGATTCGCTCTGGTCTTCCTCGTGCTCCGCGCCTTCGCCTCCGGCGGCGCAGCGGTCACGGGCGTCGAGGCGATCTCCAACGGGGTGCCCGCGTTCAAGCCGCCCGAATGGAAGAACGCGATCACCACCCTCATGTGGATGGGCTCGCTCCTCGGCGCGATGTTCCTCGGCCTCTCGATCCTGGCTGCCCGGATGCACATCGTCCCCGACCCCGACGAGAAGGTCACGGTCCTCGCGCAGATCGCCAGGGCGGTGTTCGGACGCTCCGGAGTCGGGCAGCGCGCTCTTCATCGCGGTCCAGGTCGCCACGATGCTGATCCTGGTGCTCGCGGCGAACACCAGCTACGCCGACTTCCCACGGCTGGCGAGCTTCCACGCCGGGCGACCACTTCCTGCCGACGACAGCTCACGCGCTACGGGGACCGTCTCGTGTTCTCGAACGGGATCGTCGTCCTCTCGGTGTTCGCGGGGGTGCTCATCATCATGTTCAAGGCGAGCGTGACGAACCTGATCCCGCTGTATGCGATCGGAGTCTTCACCTCGTTCACCTTCTCGCAGGCCGGCATGGCGAAGCGCCACAGGACCCTCCGTGAGGTCGGGTGGCGGAAGGGCCTCGCGATCAACGGATTCGGCGCGCTCGTCACCGCGGTGATGACGGTGATCATCGCCGCGACGAAGTTCGCCGACGGGGCATGGATCATCCTGATCGCGATCCCGGTCATGCTCGTCGGATTGCTCCGGGTGAATCGACACTACGAGGAGACGGCGGCGGCCCTCCACGATCCCGCGCGGCGCGGACCGGTCCGCGACCTGCCGCGCCAGCGCGTCGTCATCCCGGTTCGGGAACCGGGACCCGAGGATGTGTACGCGACCGCGTACGCGAGAAGGGTCTTCCCGCTGGACGTTCGGATCGTCCATTTCGCCCCCGTCGGGACGGCCATCGACTTCATGCGAAAGGGCTGGGGACAGCTCGGAGAGATCCTCGAGCTCCGCCTGAAAACGAGGAGCATCTCGAACGAGATCAGGAACCTCGCGCGCGAGATCCGGGCGAGCTCGGACGAGTACGCCCTCGTCAACGTGATCATCCCGGAGGCCGTTCGGCAGACCGGATGGCGGCACCTGCTCCACCAACCTGCACGTCCAGCGGATCAAGGCGGCGCTCGTCGCCGAAGCGGACGTCGTCGTCACGAACGTCGCCCACCACGCCGGGTATGAAGCGCTCGAGCCCGTCGACCCATCCCGACGATCTCCGTCGAGTGATGGAGGGCTGGCGCCACGTCGCGGTCGTCCTGGTGTCGGGCGCCCACAACGCCACCGACCAGAGCCTCCGATACGCCCTCTCCCTGCGCGCCGACGAGCTGCCGTGCGTCCACGTGCAGGTCGACGACAAGGAGCGGCAAGGCGCTCCGGGCGGCCTGGCAGGAACGGTACCCGGATCTCCCGCTCGAGGTGCTCGATTCGCCGTACCGCCAGATCGGCGGGCCGATCCACGCCTGGGTGCGGGACATCCTCGACGAGCACCCGAACACGTTCGTCACGATCGTCATCCCCGAGTTCGTCGTCCGGAAGCGGTGGCATCGGCTCCTGCACAACCAGACGGCCCTGACCCTGAAGGGCACGTTCCTCTTCGAGCCCTCCGTCGTGGTGTCCGCGGTGCCCTATCGCCTGTAAGCACGTCGGACGGGACGTC
>CAVTTD010000017.1:0-75667 GCA_963737525.1 uncultured Actinomycetota bacterium | reverse complement strand
CGTTCCCTCGGAGAGCTTCATGATGTTGGCCTTAGTCGCGCAGGTGACCTGGGTCCGGTGCTCGCTCCTCGCGTACTCGAAGGCGAACCGTGCGATCTTCTCGCAACCCTTGACCGAGATCAGCTTGAGGGCCTCGGCGACGCCCGGCGTCTGCATGTACTCGATCCCTGCGTAGAGGTCCTCGACGTTCTCTCGGACCATCACGAGGTCGATACCTCGTCCGCTGTACGGCGTCTTCACGCCCGGGAGTTCGCCACGGGGCGGACTTCGCGTAGGTCTCGAAGAGCTTGCGGAGCGTGACGTTCGCGCTCTTCTCACCGAAGCCGACCGGGGTCTCCAGGGGTCCTTTCAACATCACCCTCGTCCGCGAGAGGGACGCGATCGTCTCGTCGGGAACACCCGAGGGGAGGCCCTTCTTGAACACCTCCGCGCCCGCTTCACACTCCTCCCAGTCGATCGGGGCACCCGATCCTCGACGATGCGCCGGGCGGCCTCCGTCACCTCCGGCCCGATGCCGTCGCCGGGGACGAGGGTGACGGGGATCCGTTGCTCGGTCGATGTGGACACTCGTGCCTCCTCAGATAGGGGCGTCATGGTATCGGCGCGCCGAGAAGGGTTCAGGCCGTCGGGGAAGCCCCGTCTCCGAAGGCCTCGTCCGATCACGCGGCCTCGCCGCCCCCTTACCCGCGGCTTCGCGGAGCGCAGGCGCCGGCGGCGCCGGTCGTTACCCGCTCTCGGGATCCCTGAGCCGGCCCGCGTCGTCGTCGGCCTCCTCGACCGGGTTGGGAGCCGTCGCCTCCTCCGAGGTCCTCTGCTCGACGTCGAGGCGGTCCGTGTCGGCGACCTCCAAGGGAGCTCGGGGGACCTCGTGGCCGCAGGTGTAGGTGTCGACCTGTCGGCTCTCGGGATCCTGGAACTGCTCTTCACCGCCGAAGTCGATGTCCGCGAGGGTGCCCTTGCCGCAGACGGGGCAGCGGCTCTCGGGACCGGCGATGCTTGATGCCGTCACGATGGACAGCGTACCCAGCCACCGCCGCCTCGACCTCGGCGTTCTGGCCCCGACGACCGTCATCAGCGCGCCACCTGAGAGGAGGATCCGCGAGAGATCGAGCCGAAGCTCTCAAGTTCGACCCCGCAACGATCCGACAAAGGTCCGTATGGAAGGGCCGACATCTGGGTATCGACGTCGTATGTGGACATCTGACGATGACGACGGGTTACGAAGCGAAGTCGGGCAGACGTTGGCCCTGTTCGGGATGAGCCTCGCCGTTGTGCTGGTGGGGTTGCTCGTCGGGTTGGGTCTCTGACCCCGGTCTTCGATCCGCGAGCTGGGGCGCAAGGATTCGAACCTCGACTAACAGGGCCAGAACCTGTCGTGCTGCCATTACACCACGCCCCAGAGTGGGGCCAGTCTACCGGAGGACCTGTGGGCATCCGCTCAGGCAGGCCGGCCCGATGAGCAGGATCACGGATCCGATGGACGAGTCGAACCATGCGTCGGAAGGGTTCCCCCGCACAACTGCTCGGTTGACCCTTCCCTCCCGCGTTCGGTACGTTCGGATGCAACCACGACGACCCTGGAAGGAGCATCCATGAACAAGGGCGGCTTGGTCACCGAGGTCGCGAAGAAGACGGGCCTGAGCAAAGCGGAGGTCGGGCGCGTGATCGACGCGGCGATCGACACCGTTCGCGAGACGGTGGTGGAAGGCGATCGCGTCACCCTCGCGGATTTCGGAACGTTCGAGCGGAAACATCGGAACCGTCGGATCGCCCGGAATCCCCGGCAGCCCGAGGTTCCGATCGTGGTCCCCGAGCGGGACCTCCCGTCCTTCACCCCCGGGAAGGAGTTCCGGTACCAGGTTCTCGGCAACAACTCGCGCTGAGCTGGTCCTCGATCCCCAGGCGCTCTCAGTCCCCAGGCTCTGCGTCCCCAGGCTCTGGATCCCAGGTCACGAGCCGTAGCGAACGCGCCACGGGCGCGCCGTCCCGCTGCTGCGTCTCGAACCGCACGCGTTGTCCGATCCGCAGGGTGCGTACCCCGGAGCCCTCCAGGGACCCCGCGTCGATCGCCACCTCCGTCCGATCGTCGGTCAACAGCGACCCCGTGCGCTCACGGTCGTCGAAGTGCTTGATCGTTCCCTGATCCAACGCCTTCTCCCGTCAGGTCCGCGCCGCGAGCCTCCCCGCGAGATCCATGTCCCGGCAGACGTCCAACGTGCGACCGGGGCGTCGTGTCTCCAGCACCGTGAGGATATCGCCCGGCTCGTCCAGATCGAACGACAGCTCCTCCCGCTCGACGACCGCCGTCGGCAAGCCGTGCTCCGCCGCCGTCTCGAGGTGCCGTCGGAACGAGTCCGGGCCGAATCGGCTCGGGATGGCGCCGGGCGGTCGCCGGAGCAACAGGTTCGTCCCGCGCTCATCGGCGGACGGTGCGATCACGACAGGCCCGAGGGTGTGCAACGCGGCCTTCAACGCTTCAGACGTGACGAGCGGCGTGTCCGCCGGAAGGATCGCGAGCGCCTCGATCTGTCGAGCGGCGGCTTCTTCCTCGATCTGATGGACCGCCGATCGCAGGGAAGGTCGCTCCTCGACGATCCCATGGGCTCTTCGCCCCATCGCGATCTCGAGAACGGTCTCATCCGCTGAGACCACCCACGTCTCCCACCCGTCGAGGGCGAGCGTCTGGTCGAGCACGTCCTCGTACATCGCCAGCGCCAGCGCTCCACGCTCGAGCGGACTCAACAGGGGGGACAGGCGCGACTTGGCATCGCCGAGGGACTTGACGGGCAGGGCGATCGCACGCACGGACCCGCAAGCCTAGCCGAGGCTCCGCGGTACCCTCACGACCTCGACCCGAAGGAGCATCCGACGGAACCCTGGTATCAGGTCGCGAAGGCGGTCTGCCTTCCGCCGCTCCGGTTCTGGTTCCGGCTGTCGCACGAGCACCTGAACCGGATCCCGCGAACGGGTCCGGCGATCGTCGCGTGCAACCACATCTCCTATCTCGACCCACTGACGAACGGCGACGCCCTGGTGCGCGCCGGCCGTCGGCCCCGCTTCCTCGCGAAGGAGGAGCTGTTCCGGATCCCCGTCGTGGGGCGGGCGCTTCGAGGCGCGGAGCAGATCCCCGTCTCGCGGGGCACTCGCGACCGGTCCTCGCTCGATCGTGCGGTGGCCGCGCTCGGCCGGGGGGAAGTGATCGTCGTGTACCCGGAAGGCACCGTCACGAAGCGAGACGACGGGCTCCCCATGGACGGGAAGACGGGAATGGTTCGTCTGGCGATCGCGACAGGCGTCCCGATCACACCGATGGCGAGTTGGGGGTCCCAAGCTGTCTGGCAGAAGTCGGGCAAGGGGTCGCTCGCGTTCGGCCGCCCGATCTGGACGACCGTTGGTGAGCCCATCGATCTCCCCGTCCCGCCTGAGGGCGAGCAGGCTCCGCTCCGCGAGCTGACCGCGCAGGTGATGGACGAGATCACGAACCTCGTCGTCTCCTTGCGTGATCGGTATCCGGCGCGATGGACGAAGTAGGCTGCCGCCGATGAGCGACCAGGAGAGGAGGCGGCGCTTCCAGACGCGCGCGGTGCACACCCACCGCCCACCACCGCCCGAGCAGCTCTCGAGCAGCATGCCGATCTTCCAATCATCCACGTTCCGCTTCGAGACGAACGATGAGTTCGCCCGTGCGATCCGATTCGACGGCCCCGGGTACGTGTATTCGCGCGGATACGGGAACCCGACGGTCGACGCGTTCCAACTCGCGATGGCGGATCTCGAAGAGACGGAGTCCGCGATGGGCTTCGCCTCCGGGATCGCGGCCATCTCGTCACTTTTCCTCACCGTCGCCGGAGCCGGCTCCCGGATCGTCGCCGGGACGGCCCTGTACGGAGGGACCGTCTCGATCCTGCGGAACATCCTGCCCCGGTTCGGCGTCGAGGCCACCTTCGTGGATCCCACGGATCTCGATCAGGTGCGCGACGCACTGCCGGGTGCCGATCTCTTCTACTGCGAGACGATCGTGAACCCGACGACCACGGTGCCCGACCTCGCGGCACTGGCGAGCCTGTGCCGAGAGGCGGGCGTCGTGTCCGCGGTCGACAACACGTTCGCGTCGCCGTACCTGTGCACGCCGGTGGCCCTCGGGTTCGACGTGTCGATCCACTCCGCGACCAAGTACATCGGCGGCCACGCGGACCTGATCGGAGGGGTCGCCTGCACCAACGAGGATCTGTTCCGGAAGCTGCGCGACACGGTGATCGACCTCGGGGCCACGATGCAGCCGCTCGAGGCCTGGCTGTGCCTGCGGGGCCTCGCCACGCTCAGCCTGCGGATGCAGCACCATTGCGCGTCCGCGGGACGCCTCGCGGTGGCCCTCGCGGAGCATCCGTCCGTGGAACACGTCTACTATCCCGGGCTCGCGTCCCATCCACAGCACGTCCTCGCGGCCCGGCAGCTCCGCGACTTCGGCGGCACCCTGGCGTTCGAGGTGGCGGGCGGGCTCGAGGCCGGCAGTCGCGTCGCGGAGGCACTGGAGCTCGGATGGATCGCCGGAAGCCTCGGCAGCGTGATGACGTTGGTCGCGCACCCCGCCTCCACGACGCATCGCCAGGTCGATCCCGACGTGCGGCGGGCCGCGGGCATCGGGGACGGGCTCCTGCGGGTGGCCGTCGGGCTGGAGGATCCCGACGACCTGATCGAGGACTTCACGCGAGCCCTCGAGAAGGCATGAAGCGCCGTCGTGTCGCGGTCCTGTTCGGGGGCAGATCCGCGGAGCACGAGATCTCGTGCATCTCCGCTCGATCCGTGATCGACGCGCTCGATCCCGATCGGACGGAGATCGTGCCGATCGGGATCGGTCGCGACGGCCGATGGCATCGGCTTGCCGGACCGCCGGCCCTTCCGGCGGAAACGGGAAGGATGCCGGAGGTCGCCGACGGCAGCGGCACGACGGTCGAGCTGGCGGGGGAGAGCGGCTCGTCGGAGCTCGTGGCGGCGGACGGGTCGCGCCAGCCGATCGATGTCGTCTTCCCGGTCCTCCACGGTCCGTTCGGAGAGGACGGGACCGTCCAGGGGCTGCTGGAGCTGGCCGGGGTTCCCTACGTCGGCGCCGGCGTCCTGGGCTCCGCCATCGGGATGGACAAGGACGTGCAGAAGCGCCTGTTCCTTCAGGCCGGGCTCCCGGTGGGTCCGTTCGAGACGGTCCACGAGAAGGTCTGGGGCGACGACCCCGAGTCGGTGGAGGCATCGGCCGAAGCCCTCGGCTACCCGTTGTTCACGAAGCCGGCGACCCTCGGGTCGTCCGTGGGGGTCACCAAGGTCCACGACGTCGGGAGAGCTTGCCGCCGGCCTCGCGGACGCGTTCCGCTACGCGCGGTTCGCGATCGTCGAGCGGTCGGCCGAGGGCGCGCGAGAGATCGAATGCGCGGTCCTCGGCAACGACGAACCCGTGGCATCTGTCGCCGGGGAGATCGTTCCCGACGGCCACGACTTCTACGACTACGAGGCCAAGTACCTCGACGAGCACGGCGCCCGGCTCCTGATCCCCGCCGACCTCAAGCCGGAGGTGCTCGAAGAGGTCCAGCGGCTCGCGGTGGCCGCCTTCCGTACGACCAGATGCGCGGGGATGGCGACGGGTGGACTTCTTCCTGCTGGGCGAGGACGAGTTGTGGCTGAACGAGCTCAACACCGTTCCCGGCTTCACGTCGATCTCGATGTACCCCAAGCTCTGGGAAGCGTCGGGTCTCGCCTACGGCGATCTCGTGCAGCGGCTGCTGGATCTCGCCATCGAGCGCCACGAGGCCGAGCGCAAAAGCACGGGGGTTCCGGAGCTGGGCGGCTGACGGCCCTCGCGGGCGGCCTGCTACAGATGAACGACCGGGCAGGTGAGGGTCCGGGTGATGCCTTCGATCGCTTGGATCCGTGCGACGACGAGCTTCCCGAGGTCGTCCACGCTGTCGGCCTCGGCGCGCACGATCACGTCGTAGGGGCCGGTGACGTCTTCCGCCTCGGTCACGCCGGCCGTGCTCCGCACGGCATTGGCGACAGAGGCGGCTTTCCCCACTTCCGTCTGGATCAGGATGTACGCGTGAACCACCTGGTGCCTCCTCGGGCTCGTCGGAACGCGGCTCATGCTAGTCGGCGGTGGGCGAGCGGAGCAACGCGGGTGCGATGATCGAGCCCGTGTTCCGAGACAGGGATGAGGCCGGCTCGCGGCTCGCCGATGCACTGGCGGAGCGCGTGTCGGGTCCCGTCACCGTGCTCGCGATACCCCGAGGGGGCGTCGCGGTCGCCGCGCCGGTGGCGAAGGCCCTCGGAGCGCCGCTCGACGTCGTGATCCCACGGAAGCTCGGCGCACCCGACAACCCGGAGCTCGCGATCGGCGCCGTCGCGCCCGGGATCATGGTCCTGCACGAGCGAGCGGTGCGACAGCTCCGAGTTCCACGTGCGTACATCGAACAGGAGGCCGCTCGTCAGGAAGCGGAGATCGCACGGCGCGAGGCCGTCTACCGGGGCGGCCGAGCGCCGGCGCCGGTCGCCGGTCGGACGGTCGTCGTCATCGACGACGGCGTCGCGACCGGCGCCACCGCGGTCGCCGCCCTCCGCTGGGCACGCGCGGCCCGCGCCGACCGGGTCGTCTTCGCCGCCCCGGTCGGCCCACCGGCCGCGCGCGCCAACCTCGAGCACGAGGCCGACGACGTGGTGCTCCTCGAGGAACCCTTCGGGTTCCTCGCGGTGGGGGAGTGGTACCGGGACTTCGATCAGGCGACCGACGAGGAGGTCGTTTCCATGCTCCGAGAGGCGGGCTCATGAACGTCGCCGAGCTGGTGGTCGCCGCCGTCTTCGGCCTGCTGGGGATCCGCTCGCTCGTCTATTGGCTGCGGCGGCCGTTGGAGTCCGATGTTCGCCGGGACCACGTGCTCTACGCGCTGTTCGTCGCCTCTCGAGCCGGTCTCTGGTTCGCCCTGATGGGTCTGTTCCTGCTCTTCGCGAGCGTCGAGACGCAGGGGCGCGCGTTCGCGGACGATGCGGCTCGCTTCAACTGGTATTACGTCGTGCTCGCCGTGCCCGCGGCGCTTCAGTTCATCAGCGGGTTCCTGCTGGGCCGGGATCCACGGACGCCGCCCCCGGGCCGAGACACGGAATGAGCCGCGGAGAACGGTGGGTCACCCCACCGCCTTGATGATGTCCTCGGAGAGCTCGGCGAACTGCTGCAGGTGCGCCACCCGCTCGCGCTTCAGTCGCTCCACGATGCCCCGGTACTCCTCGATCCTGCCGGTGCGCTCGTAGAGCAGGGCGGGCCGGAGGAGCTCCCGGTCGTCGAACTCGGGCACGTCGGTCGCCACGAGGTAGTGGAAATCCGGGTCCTCCTCGAAGGTGATCGTCTGCTCCGCGATGCCTTTCACGCACGCCGATGTGTGCGGGATCTTGACCTTCTTCGAACGATCGTCGTTCTCCTTTCCGCCGACGCGACCGGTGTTCAACAGATACGTCTCGATGGGATGGGTGGCGAGCAGATCGAGCAACCGGTTGCCCTGGAGGCCGTGGGGGAGCGGGAAGAACGGATTGGTGCCGGGCACGCGGAGGAACTTGCCCTCCTCTGCCGCGCCGCCGGCGGAGGTACCCGTCGTCTCGCCGAGCATGAAGTAGGCGGCCGACTGCTCCTGAGTGAGCTTCGCGACCGCCGGGATGATGTTCTCGTTGCGGTTCAGGATCAGCAGGTAGTCCACCGGTCCGACGTTCCGCGCGTCCTCGTACGCGAGCAGGTCACGCATCTCGAAGACCGCTCGTCCGTTCTGCGTGTAGCTCTCCTCGAAGAAGTTCACCGTCCCCGATCCGTCCTGATAGACGTTCTCCAGGTAGGTCGTGGCCTTGGTAACGGCCCCGTAGATCGACGGCTCGAACTCGGGATCGAGCGAGAAGGTTTTCGCGAAGCACCCGTTCTCCGTCCCGTAGGCGAGACCCCCCGGCATCAGGCCGACGAAGTCGTCCTGGATCGGCCTCGACCCGTTCTGGGTGGTGAACGTCGTCGTCGTCTTCCCGGTGCCGGACAGACCGATGATCATGAAGACCTTGTCGCCTGCCGCGGTCGGGATCACCTTGAGCCCCGCATGCAGCGCGAGGCCGCCCTTCTCGAAGACGATGTTGTTCCACATCCGCAGGCCGCCCTTCTTCGACTCGCCGAAGTAGTCGGAGTTGAGGATGCGAGTGACGTTGTGGTCGAGGTCGACCGCGATGATGCGATCGTCGGGATAGCCGGGGGCCGGGAGGCCCGGCGTGTAGATCACGCGAACCTCCGGCTCCTCGCCGTCCTCGCGAGCGAAGTAGAGCTTCTGCTGCATGCCGGCGATGTTCGCGTAGCGCTTCTCCATCACGAGGCGCGCGCGGGTCCGGAGCGTGGGGTCGTTCCCGATCCAGCCGTCGATCTGGATCGTGTCGTTGTTCGCGAGGTAGTCATCCTGTCGTCGGGCGATGTCGTCGAACGCCTCGCGCGTCATCGTCTTCCCGCTGGAGGGACGATCGACGACGAATGTGCTGCCGGCGCTCCTCGAAAGGACCTTGGTCTGGACGTTGACGTTCCCGAACTCGGTGATCCGACATTCCGGCATCTCTTCGGTGTAGCGGCGGAGCTCCTCCGGTGTCGGGTTGACGAAGACGTCTACCACTCGGCCTCCTGTGTCGGTGGTCCGCGGAACGCGATGGGATGGGCGGGAGAACCCATAGAGTCTAGCGAACGCCCAGGAGGCTTCTCTCGGACGGCGTGCGGGGCCGTGCCGGCCGCGAGACCCGGGGCCGACACCTGAACGCGCTGGGGGCTGGAGCTCGATGGACGTCACCGAAGACCAACTGCTCGCGACGATCCGCCGCGTCCTGTCGGGGGCGGGCCCCGAGGTGATCGTTGGCCCCGGCGACGATGCCGCCGTCGTTCGGCCGGGCTCGGGTGAGCAGGTGTTGACGACGGACGCCATGGTCGAAGGCGTCCACTTCCGGACCGATCTCACGACCCCTCGCGACCTCGGCTACAAGGCGATCGCGGTCAACGTCAGCGACGTGGCCGCGATGGCCGCGAGCCCTCGTTTCGCGCTCTGCGCCCTGACGCTCTCGAGCTCGATCGACGCCGCCTGGGTCGTGGAGCTGGCCGGTGGCATGCGTGAGTGCTGCGAGGAGTTCGCGCTGTCGCTGGTGGGCGGGAACCTCTCCCGCGGCGATGAGGTGTCGATCGTCGTCACCGTCACTGGCGAGGTCGTGCCGGGCCGGGCCGTGCGCCGGGACGGCGCACGGCCCGGGGACCAGGCTGGTGGTGACGGGATCGCTCGGCGGCGCGGCCGCGGGGCTCCGCGTCGCGTCGCAGCGCTCCTGGTCGGACGACGAGCGTGATGCGATCAGGCGGTTCATGCGGCCCACCCCCCGGGTCGGCGAGGCGGGGGTCCTCGCGAGCCACGGGGTCACCTCGATGATCGACATCTCGGACGGGCTCGCGCTGGATCTGTCGAGGCTGTGTCGAGCGAGCGGGAGCGGCGCGCGCATCGAGATCGCGCGCGATCCCGCGGCATCCGGCGGCAACGCCGGCGGAGGCACTCGCGGGAGGCGAGGACTACGAGTTGCTCGGCACCCTCCCGGACGCCGAGGCGGTCGAGGGCGCTCGGTCGGAGCTCCGGGAAGCGTTCGGGGTGTCGCTCAGCGACATCGGCGCCATCATCGGAGAAGGGCTCGTCGCCGTGGATGAGCACGGGACGGAAGCCCCTCTGGCGACCGAAGGGACGGGAGCGGGTTGGGATCATTTCCGGTAACGGGCGGACCGTGAGCGAGGGTCGCCCCCCGCGGCCACGTGCCCTCACGATCGCCGGATCCGACTCCGGTGGCGGGGCCGGGATCCAGGCGGACCTGAAGACGTTCAGCGCGCTGGGGGTCTTCGGGATGACCGCGATCACCGCGGTGACGGTGCAGAACACCAAAGGGGTGTCCGGCGTCGAGGAGCTCTCGCCCGCAACCGTCGCCGAGCAGATCCGGGCCGTGGCGGGAGACATCGGCGTCGACGCGGCGAAGACGGGGATGCTCGCATCGACCGGGATCGTCGAGGCGGTCGCCGAGGCGGTCGAGGAGATGCGGCTCCCGAACCTCGTGGTGGATCCGGTCTTCGTATCGAAGCACGGTCATCCGCTGCTGGCGGACGATGCGGTCGGCGCCCTCAGCAGGCTGCTCCTGCCGCTCGCGACCCTCGTGACGCCCAACCTGCCCGGAGGCCGCCGGCCTCGCGGGGTTCGACGTCGACACGCGCGACGACATGCGACGGGCGGCCGACGCGATCGTGCGCCTCGGACCGCGCGCCGTCCTCGTGAAGGGCGGTCACCTCGAGGGCGACCGCGCGGCGGACCTGTTCGTGGACGGAGCCGTCGAGGAGTGGATCGACGCCGAACGGATCGACACGCCGCACACGCACGGGACCGGATGCACGCTGTCGGCGGCGATCACGGCCCATCTCGCTCGAGGAGCTTCCTTGGCCGACGCCGTCCGCGCCGGCAAAGCGTTCGTCACCGAAGCGATCCGACACGCCCTCCCTCTCGGCGAGGGGATCGGTCCGGTCGACCAGCTCTGGTCGACCGAGCCGATCCCTCGCCTGTGAGGCGATCTCAGATCAGAGCGTGATCCAGGCGAAGCTGTTGGGCGCCACGTCGAGGCAGGCCATGCGGCACGACGCCGTGTTGACGTGACGCGACTGCACGATCATCGAGACCGGCGCAGGGGGTCAGCGCTGGCGCTGGGGGATCCGAGTCACCCGCCCGGCCTTGATGCAGCTGGTGCAGGCGTTCACGCGGCGGGGCGTGCCGTCGACGAGCGCGCGCACGCGTTGCACGTTCGGGTCCCATCGGCGGTTGTTCCGCTTGTGCGAGAACGTCACCGACTTGCCGAACCAGGGCTTCTTGCCGCAGATGTCACAGACCGCTGCCATAGGTTCGTCGAGGCTACCAGAGGGGCGGCTGAGTACTCGAAGCGCGTCACTACTGGTCGATCGCCTTCAGGTGTCGACGCAGGATGTTCTCGGCGATCGGACCCGTGTACGCGAATTCGAGGCTTCCGTCGGCGCGGAAGAATGCGGTCACCGGTTGTCCGAAGAGGCCGAGCGGGGTCTTGATCGCGTCCGGGACGTCGAAGACGCTCGGGAACGTCATCCCGAATTCCTTCATGAACGATCTCGCCTGGGTCCGCGAGTCCAAGACGTCGACACCGACGAACTGCACGCGATCTCCGAACTCCTCGTGGGCGGCGACGAGACGAGGCATCTCCTCGCGTGCAGGGCGGGCACCATTCCCCCCAGAAGTTGACGACGACGGGCGTCCCCTTCAGCTGCCCCAGCAGCCGCAGGAAGGTGTCGGGGTCCATCGCCGGCAGCGTGTCGGCGAACGTCGGCAACAGGGCGGCCTCGGTGGCGTTCCGCGGCCGGGATCGTCCCGGCGGACGCGCTCGGCTCGGGCTCCCCGGAACAGGAAGCCAGCAGGGCGAGCCCGGCGAGGAGTGCCGTCAGCCGTCGGGGGGTCATACCGGGATGGTAGAACCCTTCACGAGATTGTCCGCCTCTCCCTCGAAGCTCGCGCTCGACACCCCGGTCCTCCTCGTGGACCGAAAGCTGGCCACGCGCCGGACCGGCCTCCGGGACAAGGGCGAGGAAGCCCACGTGATCCTTGCCGGGATGGGGATCAGGACCGTGGGCGATCTCATCCGTCACTACCCGCGCCGCTACATCGACCGATCCGCCGTGGAGCGGATCGGCGACCTGCGGATCGGGCAACAGGCCACGGTGATCGCTCGTGTCCACAAGACCGCCAAGCGCCTGACCCGGCGACGTCAGACGATGGTGACCGTCACGATCACCGACGGCACGGGCTTCCTCGACATGACGTTCTTCAACCAGCCCTGGGCCGCCGGGATCTACAAGGAAGGGCTGGAGATCGCCGTCTCGGGCACCGTGACCCGCTACCGAGGGCATCTCCAGCTCGCGAACCAGGAGGCGGAGATCCTCGGTGGCGAGGAGCGCGACCTGGTCCACACCGGTCGGATCACGCCCGTCCATCGGGCCTCCGAGGGCGTCACGACCCGGACCATCCGTGAGCTGGTCTTCGCCGCGCTCGAACGGCTACCGCCGATCGTCGACCCCATGCCGACCGAGCTGATCGAGGCCGAGGGGCTGGAGGACCTCGACGCGGCCCTCCGGCGGGTGCACTTCCCCGAGGACGCAGAGCAGCTGGCTCGAGCCGTCGAGCGGTTGAAGTTCGACGAGCTGTTCACGCTCGAGTTGGGTGTCGCCTTCCGGAAGCATCGGCTGGAGTCCGAGCGGAAGGGCTTGGCCCACCGCGTCGACGGCGTGCTGACCGACCGCCTGACGGCCACGACACCGTTCGAGCCCACGAAGGCGCAGCTCCGCGCGATCGAGGAGGTCGGGGAGGCGATGGCCGCCGCGCGGCCGATGAACGTGCTGCTCCAGGGCGACGTGGGATCGGGCAAGACCCTGGTCGCGGTCCACGCCTGCCTCGTCGCGATCCAGTCGGGCCATCAGGCCGCGATCATGGCGCCCACCGAGGTCCTGGCGGGCCAGCACGCACGCTCGGTGCGGACCCTCCTGGAAGGTGTCGGCGCGGTGAACCAGCTGGATCGCGCGGCCTCCGCGCCCGCGGGAGCCGATGGGCAAGGTTCCTTGCTGGAGTCGATGGAAGAGACGGCAGACCACGCGACCGCGGACGGGGTGACCTACGCGCTCCTGACCTCGGCCGTCACCGGGAGGGACCGCGCGCGCATCCTCGCGGGGATCGCGGACGGCGGCGTGGATCTCGTCATCGGCACGCACGCGCTCGTGCAGGAAGGGGTCACCTTCGACGACCTGTCGCTCGCGGTCGTGGACGAGCAGCATCGGTTCGGCCTGCATCAACGGATGGCCCTCAAGGGCAAGGGGGACGGCGAGGTCGACGTGTTGATCATGACCGCGACCCCGATCCCGCGGACGCTCGCGCTCACGTATTACGGGGACCTCGACGTCGTGGTGCTCGACGAGATGCCGAAGGGCAGGCAGCCGATCGGGACCGCGGCGGCGCGCTCCGACACGGAGCGCGCCGACGCCTACGACCTCGTCCGGCGCGAGATCCGCGCCGGACGGCAGGCCTTCGTGGTCTGCGCCGCGATCGATGAAGGCAACCGCACGCAGGTCCGCGCGGCGGAGGCCGAAGCCGAGCGGCTCGCGACGGAGATCTTCCCCGATCTGCGGGTCGAGCTGCTCCACGGGCGCATGCGACCGAAGGACAAGGATCGCGTGATGGAGGATTTCCGATCGGGGCGGGCCGATGTCCTCATCTCGACCACCGTGATCGAGGTCGGCGTCGACGTTCCGAACGCGACGGTGATGTTGATCGAGAACGCGGAACGCTTCGGCCTCGCCCAGCTCCATCAGCTGCGCGGGCGTATCGGCCGCGGCGCGTACGTGTCGTTCTGCGTGTTGTTCGACGAGTCCGAGGACACGAACATCGAGGCCCGAGCCCGCATCGACGCCATGACCCGCACCACCGATGGGTTCGAGCTGGCCGACGAGGATCTCCGTCTCCGAGGGGAGGGCACCCTGTTCGACACGAAGCAGTCGGGGATGCCCGACCTGAAGCTGGCGCGCCTGTCCGAGGATCTCGACCTCGTGAAGCGCGCTCGGGCGCGGGCGTTCGCTCTGGTCGAGGAGGATCCGACCCTCGAGCATCATCCTGGGCTCCTCGAAGAGCTGCATGATCGGTTCGAAGACTCCATCGCGTGGCTCTTCAGCTCCTGAGGTTCCCTGCGTCATCCGGCTTCGCCCCCTATCCTCGCGGCGATGCGGGTCATCGCCGGCAGCGCGAAGGGGGCACGGCTCGGGCGTGTCCCGGCCGGTGTCCGGCCGGTGTCCGACCGGGTCCGAGAGGGCCTCTTCTCGAGTCTCGGGGCCCGCCTCGAGGGTGCGCGCGTGCTCGACCTGTATGCGGGGACGGGGGCGCTCGGCGTCGAGGCATTGTCGCGGGGAGCCGACGAGGCGGTGTTCGTGGACTCCAACCCCGCCGCGGTGACCGCCGTGCGGGACAACCTCGCTCGCACGGGCCTCCACGGTCGAGCGGCGGTCAGGCGTTCGGACGTTCGGACGTTCCTCGAACGCGGGTCCGCCGATGAGGAGGGATTCGACCTCGTGTTCCTGGACCCACCGTATGAGACCTGGGGATCCGACCTGGACCCCGTCCTGGCGCTCCTGGACGTGAAACCCCTGCTCAAGGAGGGTTTCACGGTCGTGCTCACCCGCGGCTCCAGGAGTTCCACACATGTGATTCCGCTACACTGGGCAGTCGCGCGGCGCCTCTCCTACGGAGACAGCGTCGTCATGTTGTTCCGGTCACGAAGCCTGCCAAGAGACGTGGAGGTGTGATGGGCCTGACCGCCCTGTGTCCGGGGACGTTCGATCCCGTGACGAACGGTCATCTCGACATCATCGGAAGGGCATCCGAAACCTTCGAGACGGTGGTCGTCGGCGCGCTGGAGAACCCCTCCAAGCAGCCGATGTTCTCGCTCGAGGAGCGAGTCGCGATGCTCAAGGAAGCGTGCGTAGGCATGCCCGATGTCACCGTGGTCTCGTTCCGCGGGCTCCTCGTCGACCTCGCCAGGGCCCACGGCGACGCCGTCATCGTCAAGGGTCTCCGGGCCATCTCCGACTACGAGTACGAGATCCAGATGGCACAGATGAACCATCGCCTCGCCGGCGTGGAGACGCTGTTCATGTCGACGAGTCCGAGATGGTCCTTCCTGTCGTCGTCGCTGGTGAAGGAGGTCGCCCGCCTCGGCGGCGACGTCTCGGGACTCGTCCCCGATCACGTCAAGGCCTCGCTGGCAGACAGGTTGGACGATCGCTGATGGACTTCTCGACACGGCTCGAGCAGCTGGAAGAGCTGATCAGGGAGGCCAAATCGATGCCGCTCTCCTCGTCGGTGCTCGTCAATCGCGAGGAGATCCTCGAGATGATCGCGGAGATGAAGGACGCGATGCCCGAGGAGATCAAGCAAGCCCGGTGGATCGTTCGGGATCGAGACGAGCTTCTCGCGAAGGCGCGTGAGGAAGGAGAGCGCATCGTCGAGCAAGCGCACGAGGAGCAGCTCCGGATGGCCCGGAAGGAGGAGATCGTCGCCAGAGCCACGACCGAATCCGATCGCGTGATCTCGGAGGGGGAGGAGCGCGCCCGCGCGATGCGCGCCGAGGCAGAGGACTACGTCGATGCCAAGCTCGCTCAATTCGAGATCTCGATCCGCAAGATCCTCGAGGCGTCGCAGGGATCCACGAAGGCCCTCAACCGGACGCTCGACCAGGTGGAGGTGGGTCGCGAGCGGCTTCGAGGACCGGCGAACGCGGCCGAAGCGGAGTTCGCGCGGCCGCCGGAGGAGAACGAGCTGTTCGATGAGGAGGAGCGTGTGATCGGCGTCATCGACGTTCGCGATCTCGTCGGGCGATACGGAACCTGGAAGGCGGAGCAGGTCTCGGGCACGATCGACGATCTTGCGACCGAGCTCGCGGGCTTGAGCGACGACACGCCGATCTCCGGAGAGTTGGTCCTCGAATCGCTCGCGGAGGGCATCCTCGCGAGCGGCCGGCTCCAGGGTGCCCTGTCACTCCGGTGCGCTCGTTGCTTGAAGGAGTTCGAGCAGGGGTTCTCGGTCGAGCTGCGCGAGCTGTTCGTCCCGTTCCCGCACGAGGATTCGGATGAATATCCGTTGGATCCCGAAGGATTCCTCGATCCGGATCAGATGATGCGCGACGCGATCGGTGTCGAGCTGCCGTTCGCTCCGGTGTGCCGGCCAGACTGTCGTGGGCTCTGTGCCCGATGCGGCGGCGATCTCAACCTCGGCCAGTGCACGTGCACCGAGTCCGAGATCGACCCCCGGTGGGACGGGCTCGAGGCGCTCCTGGACGAATGGAACCAGCACACCGAGGACGGTCCGAAGGATCGACCGAAGCGATAGGCCGACGAACGGCCCGATCGGGCCAACGGATGGGCCAACGGATAGGAAAGGGATGAACGGATGGCGGTTCCCAAGAAGAAGCAGAGCAAGACGCGAGGAGACAAGCGCGCGGCCAACTGGAAGGCGAAGCCGCCCGCGTACTCGGAATGCCCGCAGTGTCACCAGGCCAAGCTCCCACACCGCGTGTGCGGGAACTGCGGCTATTACGCCGGCCGACAGGCCGTCGAGGTCGAGTGACGGCGTGACCCAAGCGGAAGCCTCGTCGTTGCCCGGGCCGGAGGCGTTGGATCGGGCGCTGGGCATCCGGTTCCGCGATGAGGAGCTCCGCGAGACCGCTCTGACCCACCGTTCGTACGCCTTCGAGCACGGCGTCGACGCCACGAACGAGCGGCTGGAATTCCTCGGTGACTCCGTCCTCGGGCTGGTGGTCACGGACATGGCGTTCGAAGCGTTCCCGAACATGCCCGAGGGTGAGCTCGCGAAGCTACGAGCCGCGGTCGTCAACGCGCAGGCCCTCGCCGACGTCGCGCGCTCGCTCGGGCTCGGCGCGCTCGTGCGACTCGGGAAAGGGGAAGAGCAGAGCGGCGGCCGCGACAAGGCGAGCATCCTGGCCGACGCCCTCGAGGCCGTGATCGGAGCGGTGTACCTGGATCTCGGACTCGACGAAACCCGTCGGCTGATCGAGCGCCTCTTCCGCCCGCTGATGGAGGCCTACGTCAGGGGCGAGGGCGATCGGGACTACAAGACGATCCTGCAGGAGCTCGCCTCTCGCCAGCTGCACACGATGCCGGAGTACCGGCTGGAGGAACGCGGACCCGATCACGAGAAGGAGTTCACGGCCACCGTGTTCCTGGGCGGCGAGCCACTGGGCGAGGGCATCGGCAGGTCGAAGAAGGAGGCCGAACAGCGTGCCGCCCGCGAAGCGTTCGACCACATCTCCGAGCGGGTCGGGGCGTAGGGGGGCGGCGTGGAGCTACCGGAGGTCGAGGTGATGCGCCGGGACCTGGAGAAGGACGTCGTGGGTCGCCGGATCAAGACCGCGGAGGTGAAGAGCTCCCGGAACGCGATGCGCGTGATCCGCCGGCACGGGAAGCGGAAGGATTTCACCTCCCGCCTCGAGGGGCGGAAGCTCACCAAGGTGGAGCGCAGGGGGAAGTATCTGCTGCTGCATCTGGACTCGGGCGATGCCCTCGTCACCCATTTCGGGATGAGTGGCCAGTTCCAACGGGGGAACGGCCGCGTCGTCATCGAACCGCACACCCACGTGGTCCTCACGTTCCAGCAGGGTGGTGACCTCCGCTTCATCGACCCGCGCACGTTCGGCGAGATGTTCGTGACCAGCGCGGACGAACTCGGCAAGGTGAAGGAACTGCAGCACATCGCGATCGACCCGCTCGACCAGGTCTTCACGTGGCCCACCTTCCAGTACCTGCTCGCGCAGCGCGGCGCGAAGATGAAGCAGCTCCTGATGGACCAGAAGTTCATCAGCGGATTGGGGAACATCTACTCGGACGAGGTGCTGTTCGCGGCCGGGCTCCGCTACGACCGATTGTCCGACACCCTCTCTTCCCAGGAGGTCCGCCGCCTCTATCGGGCGATCCAGGAGACGGTGCAGGACGCGATCAAGATGCGGGGTACAACGCTGGGCGACGAGGCCTACGTCGATCTCTTCGGGAAGCCGGGGGAGTTCCAGGGGGAGCTGAAGGTCTATGGGCGCGAGGGCGAGCCGTGCCGCCGCTGCCGCACGCCGATCCAGACCGTCAAGGTTTCCCAGCGCACATCGTATTTCTGCCCACAGTGTCAGAGCTGACCGGCGTCTGCCGAGCGAGCGAGACGGTCCTCAGACGAGCTCGGCGCCGGCGTGACGCATCATCTCGACGGCCCGCTCGCCCGAGCCCGCCTTCCGATCAACCGCGCGGATCCCGTTCCCGATGACGACGACCGGATAGCCGAGCTCACGAGCATCGGTGACCGACTCGACCACGCAGAAGTCGGTTGCCAACCCGCACAGCACGATCCGCTCGACGCCGCGTTCCGCCAGCAGACCCGGGAGGATGGTCGGTGCCGTGTCGCCGCTGAGAGGGTCGCGCACGCTGAACGCGCTGTACCCGTCCTCTCCTCCCGTTCCCTTGCGAACGACGTCTCCGACCACCCGGAGATCCGGGTGGAACATCGCTCCCCAGCTGTCGTGCACGCAATGGACCGGCCAGAGCCCGCCGTCCTTCTCGAAATGGGGTGTCGACTCCGGGTGCCAGTCCTGCGTGTAGACGATCAGTGCGCCGGCTCCCTCCGCCTCCGCGATCTCGCCGTTCGCCACCGAGATCACGAGCTCGCCTTCCCGGACATACAACGAGCCGTTCGGATCCGCGAAATCGTTCTGGAGGTCGACGACGAGCAACGCGGTCGCTCCGTCGTAGCGGCTTCCGCTGCCGTGCATCGCCTCGTCAGCCTAGCGGTGAGGCCGGCGGGCGAGCCCGCCGGCCTCAGCGCGACGCGATGGTGGATCGTTACTCGGTCGAACGGGAGGCGAAGCGCAGCGCCGCCGCCCCGAGCAGGAGCAGGCCCAGTCCGGCCGCGATGAGCCAACCCACCTCGGATCCGGTGAACGCCGTGCCGCCCGACCCCGGCGATCGGGTCTCGGATCCACCGAGCACGCTCGTCGAGGGGGTGTGCGAGCCGCCGCCGACGCTCTCGGAGGGGGTCTCCGACTCCGACGGCGTCTCGGTCGGTGTCGGGGTTTCCGTCTCGCTCGGCGTCGGGGTCTCGCTCTCGCAGTTCGTGCGGTCCGTCCAGCCTTCGGTCGAGAAGTAGTGGCTCTCGCCCATCAGGCCGAGCCTGATCCGGAAGAAGTGCGACTCGCCGGCGGAAACCTCGTACGTTCGCTCGACGCGCTCATCGGGAGCGAGCCGGCCCTGGTCGACGAGCCGGCCGTCGATCCTGATCAGCCATCCGAGCTCCACGTCCGTGGTGTTATGTGCGCGGAGGATCGTCGTCCCGTCCTCGCACGTGCCGAGGATCACCTCGACCTCATCGGTCGGCCCCGGATCCGCGAACGCCGGGAAGGCGAACGCGAACATGAGCAGTACCGGAATCACCAGAAGCTTCTTCACCCCGTCCTCCTCACAGTGGATCCTCTGTAGGGAGTTCTCCCCATCCCGGAAGGCTTACCCCGACGAACGACCCAGATAACCTCGAGTTCCCTAGGTCTTTCGGTCCCCAGTGGGACCATATCGCATGCGCCGCGTGCGGGTAAGCATCTCCGGGCACGTGCAAGGCGTATTTTTCCGTACCTCGTGCGCGGGTCTGGCGGAGGACCTGGGCCTGTCCGGCTGGGTTCGGAACGTCCCCGGTGGCAGCGTGGAGGCCGTCTTCGAAGGGCCTCCGTCCGCCGTGTCGAGGATGTTGACCTGGTGCCGGGAAGGTCCGCCGCTCGCGCGTGTGGACCGGGTCCGTTCGGAGGAGGAAGCGCCGACCGGCGAGGCGGGCTTCCGCATCATCCACTAGGAAATGCACGCTCCCGGCTACCGGGTCGGGAACCGGACCACTGTTAGCATCGCGCCGCATGTTCTTGCGACAGATCCAGATCCGCGGGTTCAAGTCCTTCGCGGACAAGACCGTCTTGGAGTTCATCCCCGGCGTCAGCGTCATCGTGGGCCCCAACGGATCTGGGAAGTCGAACCTGGTCGACGCGATCAGCTGGGCGCTCGGCGAGCAGGGTCCTCGCGCGCTCCGAGGGGGGCAGATGGCCGACGTGATCTTCGCCGGCACGCCCACCCGCCCCGCGCTCGGCATGGCCGAGGTGAAGCTGGTCATCGACAATGAGGCCGGTCTGATCCCGGTGCCGATGTCGGAGATCGAGGTCTCCCGCTCCATCTTCCGCTCGGGGGATAGCGAATACCGGATCAACGGCAAGCTGGTCCGGTTGCTCGACGTCCAGGAGCTCCTCTCGGAGTCGGGCATCGGCCGAGCGCTGCATACGGTCGTCGGACAGGGACAGCTCGAGGAGGTGCTCCTATCGAGACCGGAGGAGCGCCGGAAATACATCGAGGAAGCGGCCGGCATCGCGAAGCATCGTCGTCGAAAGGAGCGAGCCGAGCGCAAGCTGGCCGGCTTGGACCAAGACCTCCTCCGGCTCCAGGACGTGATGGGAGAGCTCAGGCGACAGCTGAAACCGTTGCGTCAACAGGCCGAGATGGCCAAGAAACACGAGACGCTGACGGAACAGGCGGAGGAGCTGTCACGGAAGCTGGCGGCGGCTCGACTGCGGGCGCTGCTGGCGGAACGCGAGCGGCGGAGCGGCGGCTGGGACCATGGTCTGGCCGAGCGAGAAGCAGCTCGTGCCCGATTGGACGCCCTCGATGCCGAGGTGCTCGATGGGGCGGATGAGCGGGCCGCGGCCTCGAGGCGACTCGCGGAGAGCGAGCTCCGCTTCCGTTCGGCACAAGCGGATCGGTCCGAGGCGCAGCAAGCGTTCCGGATCGCCCTCGAGCGCGAAGGCGCATCGCGGGAGGAACTCGCCTCCCAGGCCGGCCGAGCGGCTCGGCTCGATGCCATCGAGGCCGAGCTCGCCCGCGTGGAGGCGGATCTGGAGCGCACCCTCGGGGAGCTCGCCGCGCGGGAGCGTGAGCTCGACGAAGCCGAGGCCGCGTTCCGGGACGCCGACCAGCACCGGCGCGAGGTGGACGAGCTCCGGCGGCGGGCAGGCGAGGAGGCTATAGGGCGCCGGGTGGAGATCGAAGCGCTGGAGCGCGCGCTCTCCTCCGGCGAACGGGAGCGTGATCGGCTGGAAGCGGAGCTTCGCGAGATCGACGAACGGAGCGGCGCCCTTCGGACCGAGCAGGAGGAGATCGAGGCGGACATCGAGGGCCTCGACGGCCAGTCCTCTCCGCTCGCCGAACGTCGGACACAGCTCGAAGACGAGCGACGCCGTGCCGCCGAGAAGGTCGAGGAGCTCGAAGACATCGAGCGGCGGCAGCAGGCGCGCCTCGAGCTGTTGGAAGCGCGCCGCCGTGACATCGAGGAGACGGCCGGGTCGCGGTTCTTGAAGACGCACCGCGGCCGCGCGGCGGGTGTCCTGAAGGACCTCGTCCGCGCGGGAGAAGGCCTCGAGCGGGCTCTCGTCTCTGCGCTCGGACCGCTGGCCGACGCCGTCGTCTACGAGGATCGGGAGCAGGCGCTCGCGGTCGCTCCGGAGGGCGATGGCGCGATCCTGGCGATCGCCGCGGGGGGGCCGGTGCCGCAGGGACTCTCCGGGGAACGGCCGTTGCTCTCGGAGGTGGACGCCGACCCCGCCGCCCGCGGGATCGTCAGCACCGTGCTGCGCGACGTCTACCTCGCAGACTCGATCGAAGAGGCCGCCGAGAAGCAGGCCGCGCACCCGCGCGCCTCCTTCGTCACCCCGGACGGCACCCTCGTCGGACCCGCCGTGATCCACACCCCCCGCGAGATCGACACGAGGGCTCGCGAGATCCGGTCGGAGCTCCAGGTCCTCGCCCACGATCTCGCCGGGACCCGCAGCCGGCTGAAGCCGCTACGCCAGCGTCTCGGGGAAACGACGGAAGAGATCGAGTTCTTGAACCAGCAGATCGAGGCCGCCGACGCCGACATCACGATCGCCGCCGAGCGGCTCGTCACCCTCGAGCGAGATCTTGCCTCCTCCGGCAAGGAGCGGGAGCTGATCGCGGAACGGCTGGCGGCCGTGCGGGAGGCGCAGACCACCGCACGCGATCGACTCGACCGAGCTGGGCCCCACCGGTCCGGACGACATCCCCGAGCTGCCGCCGCTCCCACAACCTCCGATCCAGGCTCGCGTGGTGGTGGAGACCCTCCGGCGCGATCGCGCGTCCTTGGACGCGCGCCGGGGGAGATCGCAGACCGAGCGGGACGAGGCGTCGGCGCACGATCCGCAGCAACTGCGGTTGGCGCTGGAGGAAGCGGAGGCGGCGCGGTCGGCGGCCGAGCAGGCAGCCGCACGCGCCGACGAGCGAGCCACCGAAGCCGCGGACGAGCGGGACGCCGCCGCAGCGGCGGAGCGCTCGGCGGCATCCCGCGAAGCCGAGATCAACAAGGCATGGCGTGACGCGTCGACCGAGCTCGACCGGCTCCGCGAGACCTACGAGGAGGACGATCGTCTCCGGGGCGACATCGAGCGCCGGATCCGCGACGCCGAACGTCTGCTGCGCGAGGGACACGGCCTCGAGCCGGAGGCGGCGCTCGCCATGCTGACCGACGACGACTCGGTCCCCTCGATCGAGAAGGCGAGCGAACTCGTCCAGCGACGGCTCGGCCTCCTCGGCCGGGTCAACCTGCTCGCGACCGGGGAGTTCGAGGCGGTCCAGGAGCGGCACGATTTCATGCAGCGGGAGCTGGACGACGTCCGGAAGGCACGCCGGGATCTCTTGGAACTCGTCGCGCAGGTGGACGCGGAGATCCAGGAGACCTTCGACGCTGCGTTCCGAGACGTCGCCACCCAGTTCGAACGACTGGTGAAGGAGCTCTTCCCCGGGGGCGACGGTCGGCTGGTGTTGACCGATCCGGCGAATCCCCTGGAGTCGGGGATCGAGATCGAGGCGAGCCCGGGCCGCAAGAGGGTCAAGCGCATCTCGTTGCTCTCGGGCGGTGAGCGCTCACTGGCGGCCCTCGCGTTCCTGTTCGCGATCTTCACCGCACGCCCGTCTCCCTTCTACCTGATGGACGAGGTGGAGCCGGCACTCGACGACCTGAACCTCCACCGGTTCCTCCGACTGGTCGCGGGCTTCGCGCGCGATGCGCAGGTCATGATCGTGACGCATCAGAAGCGCACGATGGAGATCGGCTCGATGATGTACGGCGTCTCGCTCAACAAGGACGGCACCACGAAGATCCTCTGCCAACGTCTCGAGCACCCGGACGACCTCGCGCCCGAGCCCTCGGAAGCGACCGCGCAGCCGGATCGGCAACCGATCGAGGTGTCGGCGACCGAGCCCGTGGGCTAGCGTCCGGGCGTGGAGATCGCCGTCGCCGTCCTGTTCGTCTGCGTCGCGGTCGCATTCATCTTCGTCCGACTCACGAGCGCGCGGAGGGAAGCCCAACGGCTCGGTGGTGACTCGGAGGCAGATGGCACCACGCCTGAGGTCCCGGCGCCACTGCCGGAGCGTCCCGAGAGGCTGGGTACGAAGGTCCGATCCGTCCTGTCCCGGGGCGCCGGCGAGGATGCCTGGACCGCGCTCCACGACATGCTGCTCAAGGCCGACGTGGGGCCCACGGCGGCCTCGGAGCTCGTGGAGCGAGTGCGGGCACGCTGGACCCGTGACGCGGATCCGGAAGCGCTCCTCCGAGACGAGATGGTCGCGATCCTCGGTCCGGACTCTCGTCTGGCGCTCCCGGACGAGGGCCTGGGTGTGATCATGGTGGTCGGCGTCAACGGCACCGGCAAGACGACCACGATCGGGAAGCTCGCGCGGCGCCTGGTCGGGGAGGGGCACACCGTCAGCCTCGCCGGCGCCGACACGTTCCGAGCCGCCGCCGGCGAGCAGCTCGAGGTCTGGGCCGTTCGCGCCGGCGCGCATCTCGTCTCGCAAGAGCGAGGAGCCGATCCAGGCTCGGTGGTGTTCGACGCCGTCACGTCGGCCGTCGCTCGAGGCTCCGACGTGCTCATCGTGGATACGGCCGGCCGGCTCCACACGAAGGTCCCGCTGATGGACGAGCTCCAGAAGATCGGGCGCGTGGTCGAGAAGGCCGGCGCCTCCGTCTCCGAGACCCTGCTCGTCCTCGACGCGACGACGGGTCAGAATGGGATCGCCCAGGCGAGAGCCTTCACGGAGGCGGTTGATGTGTCGGGGATCGTGCTCACGAAGCTGGACGGAACGGCCAAAGGCGGCGTCGTCCTCGCGGTCCGCGAAGAGCTGGGGGTCCCCGTTCGTCTCGTCGGCACGGGCGAGGGCCTCGACGACCTCCAGCCGTTCCGCGCGGCGCTGTTCGCAGACCGGGTCCTCGCGTCGTGAGCGCCCGGATCCTGATCGTCGAAGACCATCCGACGATGAGGGAGGCGATGCGCCTCGTGCTCGAGGGCGAGGGGTTCGACATCGACGAGGCGTCCGACGGCGATCAAGCACTCGCCGCCGTCCAGGACGAACGACCCGACCTCGTCTTGCTCGACATGAGCATCCCCGGCGTGTCCGGGTCGGAAGTGCTCGCCGCCGTGAAGAGCGACCCGGTTACCTCGGAGGTTCGGGTGATCGTGGTGACCGCGACGGGGGAAGAAGGGAGAGCCGCGGCGATGACCGCGGGTGCGGACCACTACTTCACCAAGCCGTTCAGTCCGATCGCGCTCCTCCAAGCCGTCGAGGACGTCCTCGGACCGGAGGACGCGGCGCCTGCCGAGTAGGATTCCTGCTCCGCCGGCGTGGCCGCCGGCACCTGGTTCGCAGGACGACCCGAACGGAAGCCGACGCGATGTTCGACACCCTCACAGACAAGCTCGACAGCACGTTCAAGAAGCTCCGCTCTCGCGGCAAGCTCCACCCCAAGCAGGTCGACAACGCGCTCGGTGACATGCGGACGGCGCTGTTGGACGCAGACGTCGCGGTGGAGGTCACCGACGACTTCCTCGGGCGCGTGCGCACGCGCGCGTTGTCCGAAGAGGTGATGAAGAGCCTCACTCCCGCGCAACAGGTGATCAAGGTCGTCCGGGAGGAGCTTCAGGAGACCCTCGGAGGCGAGCATCGGAAGTTCGTGCTGCCCTCCGGCCGGACCGCGGTCGTGATGCTGGCGGGGGTCCAGGGCTCGGGGAAGACGACCGCGTGCGCCAAGCTCGCCCTCCGGCTCAAGATGCAGGGGCGACGGCCCCTGTTGGTTGCCGCGGACCTGGAACGGCCGGCCGCGGTGGAGCAGCTCTTCACCCTCGGTGAGGAGGTGGGCGTCCCCGTCGTCTCCGAGGGTCGGGACCCCGTGAAGGTCGCGAAGAACGCGTTGAAGGATGCGGAGAGGAAAGGCAATGACGTCGTGATCGTGGATACCGCCGGCCGGCTGCACGTCGACGTGGAGATGATGAAGCAGGCGCGTCGCATCCGCGACGCCGTGAAACCCGATCACGTCCTGATGGCCGCCGACGCGATGACCGGACAGGACGCGGTGGTCCAGGCTCGCGAGTTCCTGAAGGAGGTCGACACGACCGGATTCGTGCTCACGAAGCTGGATGGAGATGCGCGAGGCGGCGCGGCTCTTTCCATCACCGCCGTCACCGGTCGTCCCGTCTTCTTCGCCGGCATCGGAGAGAAACCCGAGGACCTCGAGGACTTCCATCCCGACCGGATGGCCGGGCGCATCATGGGGATGGGAGACGTGTTGAGCCTGATCGACAAGGCGAGCGAGAAGCTCGACGCGGACGAAGCGAAAGCGTCGGCGGAGAAGATGCTCCAGGGCGCCTTCACGCTCGAGGACTTCCTCGCCCAGCTGCGACAGATGCGGCAGCTCGGACCGATCCAGGATCTGCTGAAGATGCTCCCGGGGATGCCGGGCGGCAAGAACGCCTTCAAGGAGATCGCCGATCAGGTCGACGAGGGGAAGCTCCGCCAGGCCGAGGCGCTGATCCTTTCCATGACGCCGGAGGAACGACGGAATCCCGGTATCATCTCCGGGTCCCGCCGCCTGCGGATCGCCCACGGAGCGGGCTCCACCACTTCCGACGTCAACACGCTCCTGAAGGATTTCGAGGGCGCGAGGAAGATGATGCGGTCGATGATGGGCGGCGGGAAGGGACTTCCGGGCATGTTGTCGATGCCCAAGATGCCCCCGATGCGGAAGAGCTAGCGAGAGGACACGCGGACATGACGACCAGGATCCGGCTCCGGAGGATGGGCTCGAACAAGCGCCCGTTCTTCCGCGTCGTGGTGGCGGACCAGCGGAGTCCCCGCGACGGCCGTTTCATCGAGAACATCGGCAAGTACCACCCGCTCGACGATCCGAGCGTGATCGAGATCGACCAGAACCGGGCCCTGCACTGGCTGCGTGTGGGGGCACAACCCTCGGACCAGGTCCGCAACCTGATGAAGAAGGTGGGTATCTGGGAGGAGTTCGTGAAGGAGCGTCCGTCGGCGGACGCCGGTCCCGCGAAAGAGCGGACGTCCAAGCCGAAGCTGTCGAAGAAGGCCAAGCAGAAAGCTGAGGCCGCGGCCTCCGAACCCGAGCCGACCGTTCAAGAAGCCCCCGCAGTGGAGGCCGAGCCAGAGGTCGCCGAGCCAGAGGTCGCGGAGCCAGAGGTCGCGGAGGCGGGTGCCGCCGAAGCGGTCGAGGCCGTCGCTGACGTACCCGCGGAGGAGTCGCCGACGGAAGCGGCACCGGCCGAGGCAACGGCACCGGTCGAGGCCGAGGAACTCCCTGCGGCCGAGACGTCCGACACGGAGGACGCGTGAAGGATCTCGTCGAGTTCCTCGTGCAGGAGTTGGTCGACGAGCCCGATTCCGTCTCCATCGAGGAAACCTTCGACGAGCGTGGTCCTCGCTATCGCGTTCGGGTGGCCCCGGATGACATGGGCAAGGTCATCGGCCGGGGCGGCCGAACGGCCAAGGCGATCCGCACCGTCGTCCGCGCGGCCGCGCAGCGCCAGGGTCATGGCGCCATGGTGGACATCGAAGACTGAGGTGGACGAGCCGACCGTCGTCGTCGGCGTGGTGACAGGGGTCCACGGCCTTCGCGGGGATGTCTCCGTACAGAACCGCTCCGACAATCCGGATCGCTGGGCGCCGGGTGGCACCGTCCTCCGCGAAGACGGTGCCGCGCTCACGATCGAAGCGAGCAGACGCCACGGCCGCCGACTGATCGTGAAGTTCGCGGGGATCGTGGATCGCAGCGCCGCCGAGGATCTCCGTGGTGCCGTTCTCGTCGTCCCGGAGTCCTGGCTGCCCGATCTGGCGGACGAAGAGTGGTGGGCCTACCAGCTCGAGGGGTGCGAGGTGCGGACCGCGTCGGGCCGCGTCCTCGGCATCGTGAAGGAGGTCATCCCGAACCCAGCCAACGACCTCTGGGTCGCCGTGGACGAGGAAGGGAACGAAACATTGGTCCCGGCGCTCGCCGACCTCCTCGTCGACGTCGACGTCGTCGCTCGAACGATCGTGGTGAAAGACGTGCCGGGACTCACCGCGCCCGAAGAGTCCCCAGAGGAGACTCAGGACTAGAGGTCGGCGATCTTCGCCAGGCCGGACACCTTCTTCAGGACGTAGCGATGCCCATCGCGCTCCACGAGCCCGCGCCGCTGCCACTCGGTGAGGATGCGGGTCACGTTCTCCCGGCTGCCGCCGCACAGGCTCGCAAGGTCGGCGTGCGTGACGGCCGGGACGAGTACCCCGTCCTTCGGAAGATCGTCGAGGGTGGGCGTCACGAGCTGGAGGAGCCGCTTCGCGAGCCGGCCCTTCAGGTCGAGGTGCAGGAGGTCGTCGGTGAAGGACTGATGCTCCCGAACCTGGCGGGCCAGCGCCTGGAGGAAGCCGCGAGACGCGGCTGGTTCGGCCGTCACGAAGTCGAGGAAGGACTCTGGCCCCGTCGACCACACGTCCGAGTCGTCGAGGGTGAGGACGCTCGCGGTCCTCGGCATCTTCCCGAGGGCCGAGAGCTCGCCGACGAACCCGGGGGTATCCAAGGTCGCGTGCAACACCCTGTTCCCGTTGGCCGTCTCGGAGCTGATCTCGACCCGGCCGGATACCAGGAAGAAGACGTCTCCGTCCGGGTCGCCCTGGTGACAGAGGTAGGTCCCCCGGCGGAAGCGGTGGACGGCGCCCTGCGTGGCGAACCGATCCAGGGCCTCGTGCGGGACCTGCTCGAGGAACGGGGCGCCCGCCATCACCTTGCCTACCTGGAGGTCGTCGGCCCTTCGCATGACGAGAGGAGCCTAGCCCGGCTGCCTCGTGCAAGCCAAAACGAAGGACGGGCGCCTGCGGCGCCCGTCCTCGATCACGTTCAGTCCGAAGATCGGACCTGCTACTTGGTGGTCCGCTTGGTGGTCCGCTTGGTCGTCCGCTTGGTGGTCCTCAGCGAGACGCGAGCCGCGGCGCGGTCGCCCGACGCCTTGTCCTTGGAGCTTGCCGCCTTCGGAGTGATCTTCTTGTCCGCCATCCCAGGGTCCTCCTCCTGAGTCCGTGGGCCCGAGTCGGGCCCTGTTCTTCGACACCCGAATCATGTCGCCTCGGGCACGGCCGGTCGGTGGTGCGTGTCACGCGAAGACGGTGACATTCGTCACCAGGAGCGTTGTGACGCCCAACGACCGCGAGATGTGACGCGGAACAGGCGCGGGATGTGACGTAGGTCACACCTGGAACGGGACGTCAGGCATCGAGCTCCGGCAGGTCCACCGGGTCCGGGCGAGGTGTGCAGGCCGCGCACCAGAGCGCGTCCTCCACGACGAGCGCGCGGGTGACGTCCTTGCTCCGGAACAGCTCGAGCACGAACGGCTGGGTCTCCGCGTGGTCCTCGCAGACGCCGCGACCGCAGAATCGGCAGGTCCCCACGGCGGTCCGGCGGCAGTGCCAGCAATCCACGCGTTCCCCTTTCAGTGCTGCCAGATGCGGTCGGCGGCGGGGCGGAGCGTACCGCGCCGGAAGGCATCGGCGACGACGAGCTCGAAGCCTTCACGATCGAGGGCGAACAGACGCATCGGGGTGGAGGCGACCACCGTGGCCGTCCTCGGGACGTCGCGAAGCAGGGCAACCTCGCCGAAGTACATCCCCTTGCTCACGGAGTCGAGGCCGGTCCCGTCCCGGATGATCTCGGCCCGTCCCGACTCGATCACGTAGAACCGGTCTCCCGGCTCACCTTGTGTGATGAGTTCGTCGCCGTGGACGGCAGTGATCCACTCCCCGTGTTCAAGGATGACGTTCAGCTGCTCGGAGTCCAGCCCGTGGAAGACCGAGAGCTCCCGGAGCTCGGCGAGCGCCTGCATCGTGTGACCGAACTCAGGCGCGCGCATGTCATCGGCGAGCAGCCGGTCGAAGGTGCCCTTGTCCACCTCGAAGAGCTCCACGTCGTCCCCTGCCCGGACGGTCGCCTGGCGCCGTCGCCCGCCGAGGAGCCCCATCTCGCCGAACGATTCGCCCCGACCCATCGTCCGGATGATGCGTGTGGCGCTCGTCTCCGGATCCTCGTCCTCGATGCGCACGGTGCCCCGCCGCACGATGTAGAAGGCGTCCGGCTGGTCCCCTTGGCGGAAGGCCGGCTCGCCGGCGCGAAGGATCCGCAGTCGCACACGCCCCGCGAGGTCCGAGAGGACATCCTCGGGAAGATCGTCGAACGCCGGGAGCGCGTCGATCAGCTCCGCCGCCTCGACCCGCCAGGTGGTCTCGAGGCGGAACCGGATCGCTCGAACGAGTCCCCTGATGCGCCTCACGAGGCTGAGAGTCAGTGTGAGCAGGCCGCGGATGATCGGTCCAGCGAGGAACGCGCCCAGCAGCACCAACAAGACTTTCGAGCCGATGCCGCCGTTCCAAAGACCGACGGCCAGATTCAAGAAGATCACCTTCCAGAAGAACAATCCCGTCCAGAAGGAGAAGATCGTGAACGCGATCCCGGCGAACCCGTATCCCCCGAGACCCCACTCCTGGGGCGTCAGGCGTTCGCGCGACGAGATCTTGTGCCACAGGTCGTGCTGGATGAACTGAAGGGAGCGGGGTCGGAGGTCGGGGACCTGGATCAGGTCGGAGAGGATGAAGTAGCCGTCGAGTTCCAGCAAGGGGACGAGATTCAGGAAGATCACGATGTAGTTGAGGAGCGCGAATTTGTAGAGCAGGTCCGCAAGCGGACCGTCTGGGGAAGCGAAGATCACGAGCGAAGCCACTCCGGCGATGATCAGCTCCGTGAACGGCCCGGCGGAAGCTTGGAGGATGCGCTGTCTTCGTTCGAGCATGAGGCTGTCCGTCGCCTCGACGAAGAAGGCAGGCGAGCCGAAATAGATCATGAAGCCGGCGCCCTTCACCTTCCGGTTGTAACGGGAGATGACGACCGAGTGCCCGAGCTCGTGCATGAACGTCAGGAAGAACGCGAGGGCGAGCAAGATCGCCGCCTCGGTCGGGGCGGATTCCCCCCCGATCGAGAACCGTCCGGAGGCATAGACATCGACGAAGGCTGCCAGCCCAGCGATCGCGACGAGGCCGGACACGAGCGCGACGGGCCACCAGAAGAACGGCCGCAGGAGGTTCCGATAGCAGAAGCGGACCAGACGGTCCGCGCCTTTCCACTCGATCGAGAGTGTCTTGCCGAACCGCGTCAGCTTCTTTCGGCCCGGGGACGAGGGATCGAGCCGGTCCACGATCAGCTCGTTGGTCGCGATGGGAGCGGGATCGAGGAAACCGCCTCCGTACAAGGCCACGACGAGATCGGTCACCGGCTCGGCGTCGAGCCCACCACCGGCTTCCATCCGCTCGACGACCAGATCACCGACGGTCCTCGTCCCGTCCAGCTTCGGGAGCAGCTCCGCCTCCCAGACCTCGAGCCGATAGTGGAGCTCACGGTCGTCGCGAGCGATCATCGCGAAGTCGTTCCCCCAGCGGAGCCGGAAGATCTTCACCTCGCACCCGTCCCGCAGCCGAGGGCGCAGGTTGGCGATCTCCAGGGACTCGGTCAGCTTGACGTAGAGATCCACGTGGACCGGCGGCTCGCGCGTCAACGCCGAGGCGAGCGCCTCCGTGAGCACCGGCGGCCCCGGTTCCGCAAGGCGCGCGGCGACCCACCCTTGGAGATCGATCGTTCGCGCGATGCGGATCTTCCGCCGACGCACGGTGTCCACGGCGATCACGATCCCGACGAACATGAGCACCACCAGGACGATCGGCGTCATCGTTCCTCCGTCCGGCCCGCGGCCGGTCGGGCGCATCGTGCCTCGACGCGGTCGCGGACGCAACGTTGCTAGCCTCGCTCGATGCGGATCGACGTGTTCACGATCTTCCCGGGGATCTTCGGAGGGCCTGTGCGGGAGAGCCTCCTGGGGAAGGCGATCGCGGAAGGGTTGCTCGACGTCCGGGTGCACGACCTCCGGGAATGGTCCGACGATCGCCACCGGATGGTCGACGACACGGCGTACGGCGGCGGTCCGGGGATGGTGATGAAGCCCGAGCCTTTCTTCGCCGCGGTCGAGTCGCTGGATCCAGACCGCGGCCGTGTGCTGCTCCTGTCCCCGGCAGGACGGCCTCTGGACCAGGCCTTCGTGCGAGAACTCGCCGAGGAGGAACACCTGACACTCCTCTGCGGCCGGTACGAAGGTGTGGACGAGCGGGTCGTCGAAGGGCTCCCGGCCGAAGAGGTGTCGATCGGGGACTACGTGGTCGCGGGCGGCGAGATCCCTGCGCTGGTGGTCATCGAGGCCGTCACCCGGCTCGTTCCCGGCGTCATCGGCAAGGAGGAGTCCCACGAGCGGGATTCCTTCGCGGAACCCTGGTCCTTGGACCATCCCCACTACACCCGGCCGCCCGAGTACCGTGGCATGGCCGTGCCCGAGGTCTTGCTCTCTGGCGATCATGGCGCGATCGAGCGGTGGCGCGCCGACGCCGCACTCGAGAAGACGCATCGGAACCGGCCTGACCTCGAGCACTAGCCGATCCGTCGTCGCGCCTGTTCAGCACGGCGGAAGTCGCAGCCCATCCAGTCGTTCGAGCGCGGTGTCGCGCGCCACGTTGAACGAGGCCCATCCGAAGCGAGACACGCCCTTCCGGAGCTCGGCGCGAAGGCACGAGAGGTCCCGCGCCACCTGCTGCCTGATCGGCGGATCCAGCTCGGGAAGCGCGGTCGCGATGGCCGGGGCCGCGTCCGCCGAAAGGGAAGCCAGCTCCCGCGTGTCCAGTTCGTACCCACGCGCGACGCGGGCGATGTTGCGCTCCGCGATGAAGGCTTCCGGGTCGAGGACGTTGAGTCCGACCACCGTGAGGAGCCCGAGGCAGAGCGCAGCCGTGGGGAGCCACACCGTGCGTCCCGTGAGGATGGCGACGAGGCCGCACCCGAGCAACGCCGCGGTGAGCAGGATCGCCGCGTGCGGGATCAGCCGTGGCCACGTGTAGCCGAACTCGGTCTCGTAGAGGACGAGGCGTTGGAAGGCGCTCGCCAGGACGACGAGCGCCAGAGCGATCTGCACGCCGGCGAGGATCTTGAACGATGTCCGTTCGACCGCTCGACGCCGGGCGTCCGCCGATCCAGGAGGCGGTGATCACCGAGTCCCGTGAGCGTCGCCGCGGCGAGCATCTGCCAGAACCCCGAGCGGGCGTACTCGGCGAACGTCAGGCCGGTGACCGCCGAGACATACCGTCGCCCGCCGAAGAACGTGAACAGCTGCACCCCGACGAACAACGCGAACACGATGTCGACGGTCGCGAGCAGAGAGATCCAGTCGGCCGGACGGAGTCCGCCTCCTTCGATGGGCTGCGCGGATCGGCCGAGCCGGATCGGGACCGAGGATCGGACAGCGAGCGTCGAGAACCCCGCGGCGCCGCCAGCCACGACCACGATGTGCCTCGGGATCTCGCCGAGCGGAAGCTGTTCGAACGGGGTCCGCAGGAGCTTCGCGAAGACCGCGTCCGCCGATGCGAACAGGACGGCGAAGGCGATGCCGACGGGGAGCGCGATCAGCAGCGCGCGTGGGAGGACCAGTTGGACGCCGACCGGGGACCAGCCTCCCGAGTGGGCGAAGCAGGAACGCTCCGGCAGCCGGGATCGTGCCGTCCATCCGAAGGCGCGGGCGACGTAGGCGCGCACGCCCGTCCGCACGACGTTTCCCTCGCGGGCGAATGCGCCCGCGAGGGCGAACAGGCCGATCCCGACTGAGGAGGTCGAGACCCGCGAGCACGGGGCTCGCGCGAACGACGGTGAACGAGACCAGGGCGACCCCGGCGACCAGGAACGCGATCGCTTGGCTTTTCGGGCGTGCGACGAGGGCCACTCCGAGCGCCGCCACGTGGTCGTGAGGAGGAAGCCGACCCCGGGAGGACCGTCCGTCAGCACATCCGCCATCAGCCCGAAGGCGATCGCCCAGCCCGAGAAGGGAGGTGGCCCGAAGAGGTGGTTGCCCAGCGTCCATCGAGACGATCCTTCGCCCGCCGCTCGACCGGCTCAACCTCTCGGCGGTGATCGCCATCTCGTCGCGATACGGTCGTCACTCCCTCGCAACGGTTACCACGGTCTCGGCACAGCAGCACGGCGACGGGGCGTGGAGGTGCCGCTGGTATCCTTGCTCGCCGCCATGAACACGACCGATCTCGTCGAGCAGTCGTACCTGCGCAAAGGACTCCCGCTGTTCCGCCCGGGCGACACCGTCAAGGTGCACGCGCGGGTCGTGGAGGGGAACCGAGAGCGCGTGCAGGTGTTCCAGGGCGTCGTGATCCGGCGTTCGGGCGGGGGCCTGCGAGAGACGTTCACGGTTCGGAAGATCTCCTTCGGCGTGGGAGTCGAGCGCACGTTCCCGCTGCATTCCCCCTCGATCGCCAAGCTCGAGGTCGTGCAGCGAGGTCACGTCCGGAGGGCGAAGCTCTACTACCTCCGAGACCTTCGAGGGAAGAAGGCGCGGATCAAGGAGCGGCGGATCGACGAGGCGAAGCTCGCGGCGATGGAGGCGATGACCGCCGAGGACGAGGCGATCGAGGACGCCGTCGAAGAGGGATCCATGGACGCGATCGAGGGAGCGGAGACCGCCGCCGAGCTCGATCCGGATGCCGCTTCCGACACCGCCGACGCCGAGACGGAGGAGCCCGCCCCGGAACCGGACCCGGCGGAGGACGGAACCGTGGCGGAGATCGAGCAGGACGCATCCGCCGACAAGGCGGAGGAGCGAGCCGAGGCCTGAGTGGCCGAGCCGCGGGACCCGGCCGAGGCGGCCGGCCCGGCTCCACCCCAGACGCCTCAGACTGAGACTGCCGTCGTATCGACGAACGAGCGCGCGGATCGCCGGCGCCACGAGCCGCAGGGTCTCGCGGGCGCCCTCCGGGAATTCGTGCCGCTCGTCCTGGCCGCGCTCGTGCTGGCCATCCTCATCAAGAGCTTCCTCGTCCAGGCGTTCTTCATCCCCTCCGGGTCGATGGAGCCAACCCTGCAACCCGGCGACCGGATCCTGGTCTGCCGGATCTGCAAGCTGTTCTCCGACATCACGTACGGCGATGTGGTCGTGTTCTCCGATCCCCATCCCGCCCCCCATGAGGACCGAGGGCTCGTCGGCGGCTTCGCCCATTGGTTGGGGGAGGGGATCGGTGTCGCGCAGGCCGGAGGACGACGACTTCATCAAGCGTGTCATCGCCCTACCTGGCGACACGTGGGAGATCCGCCGCGGCGTGCTGTTCGTCAACGGAGCTCGGGTTCGCGAGCCGTACCTTGCCCCGGAACGGGATTCGCGGGACTTCGGTCCCGAGACGGTGCCGGATGGCATGCTCTTCGTGCTGGGGGACAACCGGATGCATTCGGGAGATTCGAGGTTCCCGCCACCGGGCGGGCTAGGGTACGTGCCGGAGGACAAGGTGATCGGGGAAGCGTTCGTGATCGCGTGGCCCCTCGGACGGATCGGGGGGATCGACTGACCGGCGACCTCGTCCGCTACGAGCGTGCGCTGCGCGAACAAGGGTTCACGCGTGTCGCCGGCGCAGACGAAGCGGGTCGCGGCGCGCTCGCCGGCCCGCTCGTGGCGGCGGCGGTTGTGCTTCCCGACGGGTTCGACCCCGAGGGGATCGACGACTCGAAAGTCTTGACACGCAACCAGCGGGAGTCCGCGTACGAGCGGATCGTCGCCGTCGCGACGTTCGCCGTTGCCAAGGTAGAGCCCGGCGTCATCGACAGCCGTGGACTCCACCGTTCGAACGTCGCCCTGCTGCGCCGTTGCGTCCGTGCTCTCGATCCGGCGCCCGAATACGCACTCACCGACGGGTTCCCCGTGCCCCGGATGCCGTGTCCATCGCTCGCGATGAAGAAGGGAGACGCCGTGGCGGTCTCGGTCGCGGCGGCCTCGATCGTCGCGAAGGTGACCAGGGACCGGATCATGGTCCGCATGCATCGCCGCTACCCGGCGTTCGGCTTCGATCACAACGTGGGCTACGGCACACCGGAGCACCTCGACGTGCTCGACCGCCTCGGGCCTACGCCGATCCACCGGCTGTCGTTCGCGTGCGTGGGTCAGCCGCTGCTTCCGGGGATGGACCGGTCCATCGGCCTCCCGTCCTGGGAAGCGACCCCGCGTGAGAGCATGACCCCATGAACGAGGACGACATCGAACGCTTCGAGGAAGAGCGGGAGCTCGAGCTCTACCGCGAGTACCGCGACGTCCTCCCGATGTTCGCCTACGTGATCGAGACGGAGCGTCGCTTCTACCTCGCCAACAAGGTGGAGATCGAGCATCTCGACGGCGGCTGGGTCCGCGTGGAGCTCAGCGACGCATGGGTGTGGGACATGTTCCGTCCCGCTCGTTTCGTGTCATCGGTCCGCGTGGTCACGCGGCACGACGTCAACGTCGAGGAGCTCCGCCAGGACGCCACGTCGATCCCCGACTCTCCGGCCGTCTGATGCCTTCGCCCGAGGTCTTCGCAGCGTTCGCCGTGGCGTCGCTGGCGCTCCTCATCGTGCCGGGGCCGTCCGTGCTCTACATCGTCACGCGATCGATGGACCAGGGAAGGGCGGCAGGGCTGGTTTCGGTGCTGGGGATCCACACGGGATCGATCGTGCATGTCGCCGCCGCGGCCCTCGGTCTCTCGGCGATCCTCGCCTCCTCGGCGTTGTCGTTCGGGATCGTGAAGTACGCGGGCGCGGCGTACCTGATCTGGCTCGGGATCCGGGCGCTCCGCGATCGAGGTGACGAACGGCCGAACGTCAACGGGAGGGATCACTCCCTCGCAGCGGATCTACGCGCAGGGCGTCGTGGTGAACGTGCTGAATCCCAAGACGGCGTTGTTCTTCCTCGCGTTCCTGCCGCAGTTCGTGGACGTCTCGAGAGGATCGGTGCCGTTGCAGATCGTCCTCCTCGGCGATCACGTTCATCCTGCTCGGGTTCATCTCGGACGGGACCTACGCCCTCGTGTCGGCTCGGGTCTCACGGACGCTGGCGAGCCGCCGTCGATCGGGCGTCGCTGCGACGGTGGCTGCCCGGCTTGACGCTGATCGGTCTCGGCGTGGTCTCGGCGGTCACCGGGCCGCCGGCACGCAGCGACCTGATCCCTGTCGGTCTCGTCGGCTAGCGTCCCCTCCGTGGCGACCGGACCGATCGGCTCACGCGGAGAGGATGCCGCGGCGGATGGCTACCGTCGTCGTGGCTACCGCGTCGTGGCGCGGAACTGGCGCTGTCGGCTCGGTGAGCTGGACCTCGTCGTGGAGCGCGGGGGAGTGCTCGTCTTCTGCGAGGTGAAGTCGCGACGGCAGAGCGTCTTCGGCGGCGGGTTCGAAGCCGTCACGTGGCGGAAGCGGGCGAAGCTCCGCGCGCTCGCCGAAGCGTTCTTGCAGGCCACGGGTTCGCATCCTCGGGCGATACGGTTCGACGTGGCCAGCGTGGCCGTGCACGGGGCGCGATCGACCCTCGAGCTCTTCGAGGACGCCTTCTAGGGAAGTCCAGGGGCCGGGGGAACGTCGTGGCCAGGACGGGCGTAGTACGCGTGTGCGATGGAGATCTCTTTCGTGGTTCCTGGTGCTCGTTCTGGGCTCGTGTCAGGGCAACCCACAAGAGTCGCCCGACCCAACGCCTTCCGTCGTTCGACCGCCGTCATCTCCACCGTCGCCGGTTGAGCCCGGCGGCATCGCCGGAGACCGGATCCTGTTCCATTCCGATCCCGGTGGTGATAGCCGATTGTCGCTGATGCGGCCCAACGGCTCGGATCTCACCCTCCTCACCGACACCGTGGCGGGCTACCCGTTCGGCGCCTGGTCTCCGGACGGATCCCGCATCGCGTTCCTCTCCGGCAGCTTCGGCGTGGGTTCGCTCCTGGTGATCGGCGCCGAAGGATCCGGCGAGGCGCACGTCACCGACCTCGAGGCCATCTCCCCGGGATGGTCGCCCGACGGCACGACGCTCTCGTTCGAGGCGGCGGAGGGTGGGATCTACCGCGTCGGGGCGGACGGGTCCGATCTCACCGAGGTCGTGGACGACGGGCACGGCCCGACGTGGTCGCCCGACGGCGAGCGGATCGCGTACTTCGCCGATGTCGGGGGGAACGTCGACATCTTCGTCACGGATGCGACCGGTTCGAACCGGACGCGTGTCACGCGCGATCCCGCGGAGGACGTGTCGCCCGCATGGTCTCCCGACGGCGACCGGATCGCCTTCGTGTCCGAGCGGCACGGCAACACCGATCTGTTCGTGATCGATGCCGACGGGAGTGACGAACGACGTCTGACGACCGATCGCGCCACGGACGAGAGCTTCTCCTGGTCCCCCCACGGCGACCGGATCGTGTACGTCTCGTATCGCCACGGCGCGGAGCCCGAGAACATCGGGATCGGCGACGCGGAGGTCTTCGTCGTCGATATGCGTACAGGCGAGACGACGAACCTCTCCCGGAACCCGGCCTGGGACGGGGACCCTGACTGGTCACCCGACGGCAGGATCGATCGTGTTCACCCGGCGGACCGATCACGCGGAGATCTACGTGATGCGGGCGGACGGGTCGGCACAGAAGATGCTGCCTGGGTTGCCGGGGGATGCCGTGAACGATTGCTGCCCCCGCTGGCAGCCGTAGCGGTCACGCGTCGAGGTCGTCCAGCGCCCCCTGCGACGCGTCCACGAGCGTCTGCAGGATCCGGTCGGCGTCCGCCTCCGTCGACAGGTAGTTGATCACGCCGGCACGCAGCCACGTTCGGCCGCGAAGCGTCGTGGTCGAGAGCCATCCCACGCCGGAGACCTCGAGGGCGCGCTGGAGCCGCCGCTGCAGTTCGTCCGCCTCCGCGGGATCGTGACTCGACGAGGCGAGCCGGAGGCACACCACCGCTAGCTCCGGATCGATCACCTCGAAGCCGAGGTCCTTCGCGCGATCGGCCAGATACCGAGCGAGGTCGACGTTGCGCTCGATCAGGCGCGCGAAGCCGTCGGAGCCGAGGTGCTTCCACGACAGCCACAGCTTCAGGGCACGGAACCGCCGCGTCCCCTCCAGCGAGTACTGGTACCAGTGGAGCGGCCGCTCCTCGGGACCCCAGACCGCGTAGTACTCGGGCTCGCGGTGGAAGGTACGTAGGAGATCCTCCCGTCGCTTCACGAGCAGCCCTCCGATGTCGTAGGGCTGGAAGAGCCACTTGTGCGGGTCGACCGTGAGCGAGTCGGCGCGCTCGAGGGCGGGCAGTTTGTGCGCCTCGCGCGCCGAGAGCCGAGCCGCCGCGCCGTAGGCGGCGTCCACGTGGAGCCAGAGGTCCTCTCGTTCGGCGAGATCGGCGAGGGCCGGAACGTCGTCGATCGACCCGGTGTTGGTCGAGCCGGCGACCGCGCTGATCGCGAACGGCCTGAGTCCGGCCGCGCGATCTTCGACGATCGCCGCGGCCACCTGGTCGGTCGGGAGCCGGAACGCGTCGTCGGAGGGAACGATCCGGAGCGTTCCCTCCGGGAAGCCGAGGAGGTCGACGGCTCGCTCGACCGAGAAGTGGGTTTGGTCCGAGGCGTAGATGCGCGCGCCCTCGAGGCGTGCGCCTCGCGGTGGCTCCTCGGTGCCGAGGAGCCTCGCGAGGTGCACGTCCCGTGCGACGGTGAGCGCCATGATGTTCGCCATCACGCCGCCGCTCGTGAGCACTCCCCAGGAGTCCGACGCCGTAGCCGCAGAGGTCACAGAGCCAGCGGGTCACGTCCTCCTCGACGAAGGGTGCGGCCATCCCCGAGAGCCACACGTCGATGCCCTGGTTCAACCACTGCGCGAGGGTCTCGCCCGCGATCGACATCGCGAGCGGCGGCGGCGTGAAGTAGCTGTACGAGCCGGGGTGTTGTGCCGCGTACGCGAACGGAGCCAATCGGTCGTGGAACTCGGTCAGCACCTCGTCGGAGGTGCGACCCCTCTCGGGCGCGGGACCGGGCCCTCCGCTCTCGCCGAAGAACGAACGGCGCAGGTCCGGGTAGAGGTCCGGCGCGGTCGCGCGATCCGCCGCGGGCCCGTAGAGCCAATCGAGCGCTTCCGCCCATGTACGCTCGCCCAGTCGTTCGAGGGCAGCGCGCGAGCGTTCGGGATCACGGGTATCGATCAGCTCGGGCTCGGGATGGTCGAGCGGCTCGGGCATCGGCGGATGCTATCCGCCGCCGGTCGACACGGTCCGTGTCGGTGGTCGCCGGTATCGTCCGCCGCTCATGTACGGGCGGGTCCTGGGGGTGGCGGTGCTCGGCGTCGGCGGGCATCTCGTGATCGTCGAGGCACACGTCGGTCGCGGGCTCCCGGCGCTCATCGTCACGGGACTTCCCGGAACCGGCGTACAGGACGCACGGGAACGGATCCGGCCGGCCGTCGAGGGCGCGAAGCTCGAATGGCCGCTCCGACGCGTCGTCGTGAATCTCGCGCCGGCCAACGTCCGGAAGGAAGGGCCCGGACTGGATCTTCCGCTCGTGATGAGCGTCCTCGCGGCGACGCGGCAGATCCCCAACGATCGTCTGCGCGCGTTCGTCTTCGCCGGCGAGATCTCCCTGAAAGGCGAGCTGTTGACGACCCCCGGCATCCTCACCGTGGCGATCGCCGCAGCGAGAGCGGGTCTGGACGGGATCGTCGTGCCGGCCGCGAACGCCGTGGAGGCGGCTCAGGTCGAAGGGCTCGAGGTGGTGGGCGCGGAAACACTGTCGGATGCGGTCGGATTCCTGCGTGGGACGTGGTCCCCGACCGCCGTCGTGACGCAGGCGAACGAGGCGCTCGCCGCCGCGACCGTCGATCTCGCGGAGGTGCGCGGTCAGACGCAGGCACGCCGGGCGCTCGAGATCGCGGCGGCCGGCGGCCACAACATGTTGATGGTCGGTTCGCCCGGCGCCGGCAAAACGATGCTCGCGCGGCGTCTCCCGACGATCCTGCCCGAACTCTCCCGAGAAGAATCCCTCGAGGCGACGCAACTCCATTCCGTCGCAGGGTTGCTCGGGGCATCGAGGGGCCTCCTCCGGGCACGCCCGTTCCGCGCGCCCCACCACTCGGTGTCGACCGTCGGGTTGCTGGGCGGGGGCAGCACGTACGTGCGGCCCGGCGAGGTCAGCCTCGCGCACCACGGCGTGCTCTTCCTCGACGAGCTCACCGAGTTCCGTCGTGATGCCGTCGAGGGTCTCCGGCAACCGCTCGAGGACGGGCGGGTCGTCATCACCCGAGCCGTCGGCTCCGTGGAGTTCCCGGCGAGGTTCACGCTCGTGGCTGCGGCCAATCCCTGTCCGTGTGGATTCGACGGGGACGGGCTGAAGCAGTGCGCCTGCCGTCACGACCGGGTCCAGCTCTACCGGAACAAGTTGTCGGGACCGTTGCTCGATCGGATCGACATCCGATTGCGCATCCCACGGCTCACCAAACAGGAGCTCCTCGGCTCCGAGCCTGGCGAGGCATCGGCGCCGGCGCGAACGCGGGTCGAGGAGGCGCGCGACCGACAGCGACGTCGATGGGCCGAGCTGGGTGTGTCGTGCAACGCCCACCTCCCCGGGCCGGTCGCGCGCCGGACATGCTCGTTGTCGAGCGAGGCGGAGACCCTGCTCACGAAAGCGGTCGAGACGTTGGCCCTCACCGGGCGTGGGTTCGACCGCGCCATCAAGGTCGGCCGGACCGTGGCCGACCTCGCGGGCTCGGATCGGGTCGAGGCCGACCATCTGGCCGAGGCGCTCTCGTACCGGAGCGGCTTCGGGACGGAGGAACTCGCGCGTGCCGGATGAGCCCGAGCCGCCGCCGCCCCGAGGGTGGCCGCCGGGGTTCGGAGACGGTGACGACGAACGGCGGGCGATCCTGACGCTGTCGGAGCTGCGGGCCCTGCGTCCGCTCAAGGTGCACGAGGCGGCGTGGGAGACGGGCACGGCTGCCGCGTGCGTCGAGTCCGTTCGCCGCGGCCGGCTCGGAAGCGACGGCGACCGCGCATGGCTCCCGCAGGTCGATCCGAGCGCGACCGCCGCTCGTGTCGAGCGGGCGGGGGCGAGGCTCGTCACACCGGCGGATCCCGAATACGAGGACCGCCTGAACGACCTCCGGGATCCGCCGGCGTGCCTCTTCCTGCTCGGGAGGCCGCTCGGGGAGTCGCCCGAGCGCGTCGCGATCGTGGGCTCGCGTAAGTGCTCGGACCTCGGGAGCGATGTCGCGCAGGACCTGGGACGAGCGCTCGTCGCGTCCGGACTCGGCGTCGTCTCCGGCGCGGCGCACGGGATCGACGCCGCGGCGCATCGGGGCGCGCTCCAGGCGGGAGGCCGGACGGTCGCCGTGCTCGGTTCCGGCATCGACGTCGCGTATCCGGCCAGCAGCCGAGATCTCCTCGAACGGATCGGGGCAGAGCGGCACGATCGTGAGCGAGTACCCGCCCATGATGCCCGCGGGGCCGCAGCACTTCCCCGCGCGGAACCGGATCGTGGTCGCGCTCGCCCGAGCGCTGGTGGTCGTGGAGGGCGCTTCGAAGAGCGGTTCCCGGATCTCCGTCGATCACGCCCTGGACCTCGGGCGGGAGATCTTCGCTGTCCCGGGTCCGGTCACGAGTCCGCTGGCGGAAACGCCGCTCGAGATGATCCGCGAGGGCGCGACGCTCATCCGAGGTGCCGACGACCTCCTGGACGATCTCGGGATCGATCGCGCCACGCCGCCTCCGGCACCACCAGACCTCGACGATGGCGAACGGAGGGTGTGGAACGCGCTGACCAGTGGATCCTTGCCGGACGCCGTGGCTCGCGAGGCCGGCATGTCGATCCCCGACGCCGTCACCACGCTGTTCCAGCTCGAGTTGCGAGGGTTGATCGCGAGCGTGGGTGGGCGGTACGAACGGAGGCACCGGTCCTCTGCGCCGTTGTCGTGAGAGCTGATGCCGATCCCCGTCGGCTCTCCGGCTGGTTCCATCGAGTGGTGTGGATCTCGGCCGCGGGATGACGAAGCCCCCCACTCGGGGGCTTGCGTACCACCCTTCCGGTTGGTACACAGGGAAACCAGCCCACCGGGAGCGTGCATGCCCCAAGAACTTCCCCGAACCGAGGTCGACCTGCTCCGCGCCTTCGAGGACCATCTGGCCCTCGAGCGGCGCCTGTCGACGAACACGGTCGCCGCCTATCGCGGTGACCTCGGACAGCTCGCGACCTTCCTGACGAGGAACCGCTCATCGCTCGGCGATACTCCGTATCCGCTCCTTCGCCGGTTCCTCGCGCAGCAGCACACCCTCGGCTACGCGCGTGCCACCATCGCACGGCGCGTGGGAGCGATCAGGACGTTCTACCGGTGGGCCGTCTCCGCCGGGCGAGTCCGGACCGATCCCTCGCTGCTGCTCGGGCGCCCGAAGGTCGTCAACCGGCTCCCAACCGTGCTCCGTCCGACGCGAGGCCGACGCCCTCGCGGAAGCGCCGCGGGGAGCCGGGGACGCGGACCCCTTCGAACGCGCGATCGCCTCCCGCGATCGAGCCGTGCTCGAACTCCTCTACGGCTCGGGGCTTCGGGTCGGCGAGGTCGCCACCCTCACCGTCGACCGTATCGACGTACGGCGAGGGCGCGTGCTCGTGCTCGGGAAAGGCTCGAAGGAACGCGAAGTACCTATTTCCGAGTATGCCGCCGACGCGATCCGCGCCTATCTGCGCGGCGGCCGCTCGGCGATGGCGCCCGACGGATCGCGACAGCTCTTCTTCAATAAGCGTCGCAAACCCTTCAGTGAGCGCGATATCCGTTCGATGGTTGAACGGTATGGCGCTACCCTGCTGCCGGGGAGACGGGTGACCCCGCACACCCTGCGGCACTCATTCGCTACGCACCTTCTGGAAGGAGGGGCCGACATCAGGGCTGTGCAGGAACTCCTCGGACACGCGAGCGTTGCGACGACGCAGCGATACACGCACGTCTCGCGCCGTCGGCTCTTCGAGGCGTACGAGCGCGCGCACCCGAGGGCCTGAGATGGCGATGGCGAAGAAGGTCGCGGTCAAGACGGCGGAGCGGGCACCGAGAGTGCCGGCGAAGTCTTCGCCGTCCAAGACGGTCACGATCCCTCCTGCGGTCGACGACGAGCTCGGGATGCGGTGGGATGCCTTCAAGAGCGGCGCCGACGCCGACGCGCGCGAGAAGCTGATCCTGCATTACGCGCCGCTCGTGAAGTACGTCGCGAGCCGCGTCGCCACGGGCCTGCCCTCGAGCGTCGATCAGCATGATCTCGTGAGCTACGGCATGTTCGGGCTGATCGACGCGCTCGAGAAGTTCGAGCCGGGTCGCGGCAACAAGTTCGAGACCTACGCAGTGCCGAGGATCAAGGGCGCGATCATCGACGAGCTGCGGGCGATGGATTGGGTCCCGCGTTCGATCCGATTCAAGGCGCGGGAGCTCGAGAAGGCGCAGGCCGATCTCGAGGCGATGCTGAAGCGGCAACCCTCGGAGGACGAGCTGGCGGACCGGCTCGGCATGAGCCGGCAAGAGCTGCACTCGATGGTCTCGCAGATCTCGTTCGTCTCGGTGCTCGCGCTCGACGAGGTCGTGTCATCGGGGAGCGATCGAGGCGACCAGGTGGCGCTGATCGACACCATCGCCGACAAGGGGCTCGATCCCACGTGGGGAGTCGAGAGTCAAGAGACCCGAGGGTTGCTCGCCGCCGCGATCAACTCCCTCTCCGAGCGAGAGAAGATCGTCGTCACGCTGTACTACTTCGAGGGCCTCACGCTCGCCGAGATCGGCGAGATCCTGGGCGTCACGGAATCTCGCGTGTGTCAGATCCACACGAAGGCGGTCGGCGGCCTGCGCGGCCAGCTCACCGAGGTCGACTGACCGACGGTTCCTCCGCGTCGATGTGACGCGTTTCACGGCGCGCGCCGCCGAGGCCTTCTAGCGTCGTTCTCGTGAAGAGGCTGCTCATGTTCGTAGCGGTCGCATGGGTGGTGCTCGCGCCCGCAGCCGCCGGGCAGGCGCGCGCCGCCGCGGACTGGTCGTGGCCCGTCGTCGGTCCCGTCATCCGCGGGTTCGACCCGCCGGACACTCCGTTCGGCTCGGGTCACCGGGGGATCGACATCGCCACGTCGGTGGGCACCCCCGTCATCGCCGCGGAGGCGGGGGTCGTCACGTTCGCCGGTCCGGTCGGCGGGCGGCTGTTCCTCACGATCGATCACGGGGCGGGGCTGGAATCCCGGTACTCCTTCCTCAGCGCGCTCGCCGCCAGGCGCGGCGACACGGTTTCCATGGGACAGGTGGTCGCGCGGTCAGGCACCGGCCATGCCGGAGACCTCGTTCCCAACCTGCATTTCGGGGTGCTCCTCGACGACACCTACGTGGATCCGCTCGAGTACCTCGGACCGGTCGAGGTCTGGCGGTTCATCCGGCTCGCGCCGCTGGAGGTCTGAACACTCCGCGAGAGGCGAGCCGCTAGGATGACGCGGCCTTGCGCCTCTTCCACCTCTCCCGCGCGTCACATCGCTCGCTGGCGGTCGCCTCCTGCACGGTCGCGATCGTCATCGGGCGCCCCGATCGCCGCGCTGGCCGACTGGGCCCAATTCCAGGGCGCGGGCGCCCACGACGGCCTCTCCGACGGCCCGCAGGCCCCGTTGGCGGTCGCGTGGACGAACGACGACATCACGCTCGAGGGAACGGACACCACCGGTGGGCTGTCGTCCCCGGTCGTCGCGGAGGACGGCACGATCGTCGTGGTCGCACCGACCGCCGTCCTGGGATTCGACGGTCGAGACGGATCACCGGTGTTCAGCGCCGAACGCGACTTCGGACCATCCTCGCAGCCCGCGATCGGGCAAGCGCCAGACGGCTCGATCGTCGTGTTCACGGAGGGTTTCGGGGACACCGGGCCTGCGGGGAGCGGATCCGTCACGCCCTCGCCGTCCCCGGCGGGGCAGAACGACGCGGGCGGGGGTTTCGACTCCCACGTCAACGCGGTGGACCTCGAGACCGGCGAGCCGGCGTGGCCTTCGCCGGTCCAGCTCGAGGACATCGTCCAGACCCCGGTCACCGTTGATGAGACCAGCGCCTACATCGGAGACGTCGGCGGCCGCGTCACCGTCATCGATCTCGCCTCGGGTGACGTGCGGTGGACGAAGGAGCTCGGGACGCCGATCTCGGGCGCCGTCACCCTGGACGCCGGCCGAGTGCTCGCGACCACGCTGGGAGGTCAGGAAAAGCCTTCGGAGATCGTCGCGCTCGATGACAAGAGCGGAGACGAGCTGTGGCGTGCCAGCGCCGAAGATGCGTCGAACTTCGTCAGCGCCCCGGTCGTGGCGGACGCGCGCATGCTCACGCTCGATGCCCTCGGGGGCGTGATCGCGTTCGACGCCGCCGATGGTCACTTCCTCTGGCGCACGGAGGTGATCAACCCGATCGCCCCCCGCGGCCAGCCGTTCCTCTTGCAGGGGGTGGGAGCGCCGGCGCCGGTCTCGGCGGACGGTCAGGTCTTCGCGGTCGATGTGACAGGGCGCGTCTACGCCTTCGACGCCGAGACCGGCGCCCTCCTCTGGGATCAGGCGTTGAACGATCCGTCCCAGTTCTCGCCGCCGCTCCTCACGCGGGATCAGGTGCTCGTCCCAACCGACTCCGGCACGCTGTACGCGGTCGATCGTCGGAGCGGGCACGTCGTCTCGCGGGTCGATGGGGGGCGGACCTTCCTTCGTGGCCTGTCGGATGCGGGCGACCTCCTCGTCGGGGTGATGGGCTTCGACGATGCCGCGCTCGTGGCGTTCCGGGCGGACCCGGCCGCTCCGTTGATCGACGAGCCGTCGCCGACCACGATCGACATCGGCGAGCTGCTCATCGGGTTCCTCCTCGGCGGCGTGCTCACGGGTCTCGTGGCGCTCCTCCTCGCCCGACCGCTCCAGCGACGTCTCGGCCCGGCCCTCCCTCCCTCGCTCGAGGAGTCGGGATGAGCGCACGGAGCCGAGCGAGAGCGCCCGCGCCGCCACCGCGGCGAGGACTGTTGTCCGGCATGTCGGCTCCGACGATGGATTCGATGCCGAGGATCCGGACGGCGTTCACTCGAGGTCTCGCGGGCACGTGGTCGAGTCCCTTGGTCGTCGGTGCCATCCTCGTTTGGCTCCTCGCCGAGTGGCTGGTGGTCATCGCTCTCGGGTATCCGGGGCCGTTCGCGTTGCTCGCCCACGTGTCGGCGCCCACCCCACTGAGCACGTTCACGGATCTTTCCCTCTCGACCGGCATCCTCGGCGTCCGGCAAGGACTCCTCTTCGTGTTCGTCACCGCGGCGGTGCATGCCTTGTGGTTCTCGGTCCTCGTCGGTCTCGCGATCGAGACGATCGAGAGCGGTGGTGCCACGCGGTGGGGTGCCATCCGGGGGCTCCGCGCCTACCCCGTGGTCCTTGCGCTCCACGTGATCGGCGTGGCCGTCGTGTTCGCGGCCCAGATCGTGGCGGCGCTGGGGGGAGGGGGGCTGGCCCTCATCGTCCAGATGGCGGCGCTCGTGGGGGCGACCTGGGTGTTCGCGTTCGCACCGGTGATCGCGGTGACGGAACGCCGGCGACTCCTCGATTGCCTCGGGCGCTCGATGCGCGCCGCCAGGATGCCCGGTTCCGGCAACCTGACGTTCGCGGCCCTCTATGCCGTGCCGATCTTCGCCACCTTCCTCACACCCGGCCTCCCCGGGGTGCTGCTCGACGTCAACCCGCCCTTCTCGGCCTGGATCTACGTGGTGCTGATGAACCTTCTCCACGCGGCGATCCTGGGTGCCTTCGCGCTGCGCTACCTCGCCATCGCCGGCGAGGTGCCGGACGCGCCCGTCCGCCCGGCAGCTTCTCGCGACCGGGCGGGCACGAGGGGTCGGCGGTAGCGACCACCGCCGTGAGCGCGCATCGCCGCTGGTAGACTGCCCAACGCCGACGGCGCGAGCCGTCGAGCACACACGTCCGAGGACCGCGATGACGGGGTCCCGGGTCCGAGGACTCACACGGGCCGGGCCGTCCACGGGAAGATCCGGACGGAGGGAAAACCACACATCAGGAGGGAAACGTGCCTGTCGTCACCAGGCGGGAGCTCCTCGAGGCCGGCGTGCACTTCGGCCACCAGACCAGACGGTGGAACCCGAAGATGCAGCGCTACCTGTTCGGGGAGCGATCCGGGATCTACATCATCGACCTCGAGAAGTCGCTGGAAGGCATCGAGGAGACGCACGAGTTCGTTCGCGATCTCGGGCGTCGCCGGGGAACGGTCCTGTTCATCGGCACCAAGAAGCAGGCCCAGGAAGTCGTCGAGGAGCACGCGAACCGCGTCGGCATGCCCTTCGTGAACCACCGCTGGCTCGGCGGGATGTTGACGAACTTCACCACGATCTCCCGCCGGCTGATCCGTCTCCGCGAGCTGCGGGAGATGGAATCGTCGGGCGCGATGGACAACCTGCCCAAGAAGGAAGTGATCCGTCTCCAACACGAGCGCGAGAAGCTCGAACGGAACCTGGGCGGGATCCAGGCGCTCGAGCGCCTCCCGGACGCCGTCTTCGTCGTGGACACCAAGAAGGAGCAGATCGCCGTCACCGAGGCGAGGAAGCTGGACATCCCGGTGATCGCGATCGTCGACACGAACTGCGACCCGGACGAGGTCGACTACGTCATCCCGGGGAACGATGACGCGATCCGCGCGGTCAGCCTCGTCACCCGCGTGATCGCGGATGCACTCGCCGAGGGATACGGGATGGCGAAGGACGAGGTGATCGAGAAGTCGGTCTCGCGGCGGCCTTCCGCCGCCCCCCGTCGATCCACCACCGCCGCTCCGGGTCCTGCGGACGAAGACGTGCCGTCGCCCGAGGACGCGAGGGCGATCGCGGCCAGCACCGTGTTCGAGCCCGACCTCCCCAGCACCGAACCCGAGGTCGTCGTCGAGTCCGATGACGGCGGCGCAGCCGAGGCCCCCGGTGACACCGTGGTGGACAACGCCGGATGACCGAGATCTCAGCAGGGCAGGTGAAGAACCTCCGCGACCTGACCGGCGCGGGGATGATGGATTGCAAACGAGCCCTCCAGGAAACCGACGGTGACGTCGACAAGGCGATCGAGCTGCTCCGCGAGAAGGGCCTCGCTTCGGCTGCGAAGCGGGCGGGTCGCGCAGCGGACCAAGGTCTGATCGACAGCTACATCCACTTCAACAACACGGTGGGCGTCCTCGTCGAGGTGAACAGCGAGACGGACTTCGTCGCGAACACGGACGAGTTCCGGCAGCTCGTGAAAGACATCGCGCTTCACATCGCGAGCCCGGCCGCGCCACAGTGGCTCACTCGCGAGGACGTTCCCGCACAGGTGGTGGAACAGGAGGAGCACATCGCCCGCGTGCAGGCCAAGGAGTCCGGGAAGCCGGACAACGTCATCGACAAGATCGTCGAAGGGAAGCTCCGGGCGTTCTACGAGGATTCGGTCCTGCTGGACCAGCCGTTCGTCAAGGACGACTCGAAGACGATCCAGCAGCTCCTCGACGAGATGGGTGCCAAGGTCGGGGAGAAGGTTGCCGTCCGCCGGTTCGTCCGATACAAGCTGGGTGAGTCCACCGAGGCCTAAGGTCTTCAAGGAGAGACGCCGGCGCCACGGCGTTCACGAGGGGAGCGCGCGCGAACGTGACCGACAAGAGGGCCGGGAGGGCCGGGTACCACCGCGTCCTCCTCAAGCTCTCGGGCGAGGCGTTCGCGTCGCCCGAAGGTTCCGGGATCAGCACCGAGGCGACCGCGTTGATCGGCCGGCAGCTCGCCGAGGTCGTGGATCTCGGCGTCCAGATCGCGGTCGTCGTCGGCGGCGGCAACATCTGGCGGGGCCGTCAGGCCCCTGGGATCGAGCGGAGCCGCGCCGATTACATGGGGATGCTGGCCACCGTGATGAACGCCCTCGCACTGCAGGACTCCCTCGAGAAGCTGCACGTGGCGACGCGGGTCCAGACCGCGATCGAGATGACCCAGCTCGCCGAGCCGTTCATCCCGCTGCGCGCGCGACGTCATCTGGAGAAGGGTCGCGTCGTGATCTTCGCGGCCGGCCTCGGCGTTCCGTACTTCTCGACGGACACGTGCGCCGCGCAGCGTGCCCTCGAGATCGGCGCCGACGCGCTCCTCAAGGGGACCAAGGTGGACGGGGTCTACACCGCCGACCCGAAAGTGGTGCCGGGGGCGTCGCGATTGGACACGATCGAGTACGTGGACATCCTCCGCGAGGGCTACCAGGTGATGGATGCCACGGCGATCTCCCTCTGCATGGAGAACAAGCTGCCGATCATCGTGTTCGACCTCTGGGAGGAGGGCAACATCCGCCGGGTCGTCACAGGTGAGCCGGTGGGATCGCTGGTCCACGGCGGCGCGATATGACGGTCGACTCGGCACTGAAGGACGCGGATCACAAGATGGAGCAGGCGGTGTTCCACCTTCGCGAGGATCTGTCGGCCATCAGGACCGGACGCGCCTCGGGCGCCGTGCTCAGCCGGATCATGGTCGAGTACTACGGCTCGCCTGTCCCGCTGAACCAGCTGGCCTCCGTGAACGTCCCCGAGCCCCGGCTGCTCGTGGTCCAGCCGTTCGACAAGAACTCGATCGTGCAGATCGAGAAGGCGATCCAGCAGAGCGACCTCGGGATCACGCCGTCGAACGACGGGCAGGTGGTTCGCCTCGCGTTCCCGCCGCTCACGGAAGAACGCCGGAAGGAGCTCGTCAAACAGCTGCATCACCGGGCTGAGGAGGGCCGCGTGGCGGTCCGCAACGTCCGGCGGCACGCCAAGGATGATATGGAGAAGCTTGAGCGAGAGCATTCCATCTCGGAAGATGAGCTCTCGAGGGGAGAGAAGGAGCTCCAGAAGCTGACGGACCGGTACGTGGCCGAGATCGATGAGATCCAGCGCCACAAGGAATCTGAGCTCATGGAGGTCTAGTGCCCGACGACGAGCACGAGGGCGACGATCTGTTCGAGGATCTCGACAAGTTCTTCGCTCCGATCAAGGACGTCGAGTGGGACGAGTCGGAGGACGCAGCGCCCGCGGGCGGACCGCCGGGCGAGGAGCACGTGTCCGTGCGGAGCGAGCCCGAAGCGGTGGTCTCGGTCCCCCCAGCCGGCGCGGAAGCGCCCGGAGGCGCGGACGCTTTCGAGGACGACGACGAGGAAGACGAGACCGACTGGTACGACACGGCCTCGCTCGAGCCCGTCGACCAGGCGCTCGGAGCCTCGGCCGAAGACAGCGACGACGCCCATGCCGACGAGGAGCCCGTCGTCCGTGCCGCCGAGATGGAGCAGCCGGACGACGACCAGGGAGACCTCTTCGCGCGGCCGGCCGCGACCGATGAGTGGCCTGCGGAAGAGGACGAGGATGAGCGGCCGTCCGCCGAGGAGTTGGAGGAAGCCGCGGCCCATTTCGCCGAACCGGCTGGCGATGAAGGGGCCGGGGCGCCGGCTGCACGCGTCGTCCAGATCGACGAGGAGAACGCCGCGGACCTGATGGACGAGCTCGGCGCGGAGCCGTACCCACCGGGCGACGCGGACGAGGACGTCTTCGCCGCGATGGCCGAGGAGGAACCGGCCCGCACGATCGTCGTCGGCGCCGAAGGACTCGGCGGTCCGAGCTGGCAGGAGCCGGCGGCCGTCGAGGTCGGAGCCGACCTCGACCGGCGGGGAACCGAGCGCGACGTTCCCGCCGCGTTCCTGACCGGCGTCGTGCTGGCGGGGGTCGCGCTGGTCGCCCTGTTGATCGGCGACGGTGTCTTCGCGCTCGTCGCTTCCATCGTCGCGCTCGTGGCCCAGGGTGAGTTGTATCGGGGTGATGGTGAAGCATCATCGCCAACCCGCGACGGCGGTCGGACTCGTGAGTGGCGCGTTGATGCTCGCCGGCGCGTACTACCACGGCGAGGCCGGCCTCCTGTCGATGCTGACGCTCGGCGTGCTGGCGACCTTCCTCTGGTACATGACGGTTCCGGCGGCCCACCGGAAGGACACCGCCGGGAACATCGGACTCACGTTGCTCGGGTTGCTCTGGATCCCCGGGCTCGCGGGCTCGCTGCTGATCATCCTCACCACGTTCGAGACCTCCGTCGTGGTCGCCGTGATCGGTCTCACGTTCGCGTTCGACACGTTGGCGTTCCTGACCGGCTCCGTCTGGGGGGGATCGTTCATCCAGCGGCCGCTCGCCCCGGCCACGAGCCCGAAGAAGTCGATCGAAGGCCTCATCGTGGCCTCGCTCGGGACGATCATCCTTTCGTCCGCCTTCGTCACCGCGTTCGTCGACGCGGGTCCGGGCATCTTCGTGGACGGGCGGCTGAACGCCGTGTTGCTCGGCATCGTCGTCTCGCTGGCGGCCACCTTCGGCGATCTGGCCGAATCGTTGATCAAGCGAGACGTCGGCGTGAAGGACATGGGGAGCGTCCTGCCCGGCCACGGGGGTGTTCTCGACAGGATCGATTCGCTCTTGTTCGTGGCGCCCGCGGCTCTTCTCCTGCTTCGCCTCATCGCGTTCTAGAGATCTGGGCGATCCGCCGCTTGTTGCCTTGCGGTCGGGGGTAGTCTGTTCCCCATGCGGAGCATCACCATCCTCGGTTCGACCGGGTCGGTCGGGACCCAGGCGCTGGATGTCGTCCGTCGCAATCCCGAGCGATTCAAGGTCGTCGGACTCTCCGTCGCCGGAACCAATCAGGAACTGTTGATCGGCCAGATCCGCGAGTTCCTGCCGCCGTTCGTCGCGATCGCTGATGAGGACGCGGCCGAGGAGGTGCGGGCGGTCCTCAGTTCGCTGCGCGGCGTCGAGCTCCTCATCGGGCCCGATGCCGCCGAGCGACTCGCCGCAGACACCGAGGCCGACATCGTCCTGAACGCCCTGGTGGGGTCGTCCGGCTTGGCGCCGACGCTCGCTGCGTTGCAGAACGGCAAGACCGTCGCGCTCGCCAACAAGGAATCGCTCGTCGTGGGCGGAGAGCTCGTCATGGACCTCATCAAGGGCGAGCCCGAACGCTTGCGGCCCGTCGACTCCGAGCACGCGGCGCTCGCCATGGCGCTCCGCGGCGAGCGCCGGGAAGATCTCAAGCGCGTCGTCATCACGGGCTCCGGTGGCCCCTTCCGGGGCTGGACCGCGACGGAGCTCGCGAAGGCCTCGATGAAGGAGGCGCTGCAGCACCCGGTGTGGTCGATGGGACCGAAGATCACGATCGACTCGGCGACGTTGATGAACAAGGGTCTCGAGGTGATCGAGGCGCACTACCTCTTCGGTCTCGAGTACTCGCAGATCCACGTGCTGATCCACCCCAAGGGGTGGTGCACGCGATCGCGGAGTTCAAGGACGGCTCGATGCGCGCGGAGATGGCGACGGCGGACATGCGCTTGCCGATCCAGCTCGCCCTGGGGTGGCCGGAGCGACTCCCGACCGGCGTGGCCTCGCTGCCGCTCACGGAGACGAAGCTCACGTTCGAGCCCGTCGACCACGAGGCCTTCCCCGCGGTGGACCTCGCCTACCGCGTCGGGGGACTCGGGCTCACGTTCCCCGCCGTGATGAACGCTGCGAACGAGGTGGCCGTGATGGCGTTCCTCGAGGGGAAGATCCCGCTCCCACGCATCGTGGAGATCGTCCAGACGATCGTCGATGAACACGAACCACCCTCGGTGGTCTCGGTCGTGCACATCGAGCGGGCAGATGCATGGGCTCGCCGACGCACCGCCGAGATCATCGAGGCCCGCTAGGTGGGGAGCGTCTACGCGATCGCCGGCTTCCTCGCGCTGATCCTCCTCGTCGTCATACCCCTCCACGAACTCGGCCACCTGCTGGTGGCTCGTCGTTACGCCTTCAAAGTGACGGAGTATTTCGTCGGGTTCGGACCGAGGCTCTGGTCGAGGAAGCGCGGGGAGATCGAGTACGGCGTCAAGGCGATCCCGGCCGGCGGCTACGTGAAGATCGCCGGGATGAATCCCTACGAGACGGTTCCATCCGAAGATCTTCCGCGCGCGTACGGGTCCAAGCCGATCTGGCAGCGAGCGCTGGTGATCCTCGCGGGTCCCGGATCGCACTTCCTCATGGGTGCCGTCCTGTACTTCGTGCTCTTCGCCACGTACGGGAACCTCGATACCAACAAGGTGGTCGTCGGTGATGTCTCGGGGACGCTCAGCGGCGACGTGTCGCCGGCGAAGGTAGCCGGACTCCGGGTCGGCGATGTCGTCGTGCGCGTCGGCGAGATCGTCCGGTCCGACTCCGGAGACGCTCGGGCGGTACGTGACCCGCTTCGCGAAGCGAGCACCCGGACGAACCCCTCGCTACGTGGTGGAACGCGACGGACGGATCATCACGTTGCGGATCGTGCCGAAGCTCGTCACGGAGGACGGCGCGACGAAGGGGAGGATCGGGTTCACGCTTGGGCCCGGAGCCCCTTTCGCTCCCGGAGGCGGCGGTCGCGTCGGGCCGATGGGTCGGGAAGGCCACCTGGAACAGCGTGGCGGCGATCCCGAAGATCTTCACCCAAGGCGTGGGTCGAACGTTCACCGTCCTGTTCAGCGACGAGCCACGTCGCGCCGACGACCCGACGAGCCTCGTCGGGGTGAGCCGCCAGATCGGCGTTGCGGGTGATCGGGGCGACTGGGCTCTGTTCCTCGGCTTCGCCGCGTATGTGACCGTGTTCATCGGCGTCGTGAACCTTGTTCCCTTGCCGCCGCTCGACGGAGGTCACCTGGCGCTCCTGGCTTGGGAGAAGCTCACCGGTCGGCAGGCCGACTACCGGAAGCTCGTCCCCATCTCCGCGGCGGTGATCGTGTTCCTCTCGATCTTCGCGATCGCGACGGTCTTCCTCGACATCACGCAGCCACTCCCGACCATCTAGCTCTCCCCGGAGCACGCCGACACGATTTCTCCATCCCCCGGCCGTACGGTGCCCCGGACGCGGTGGATACGATGGCTCCGTGGCAGCTCAGACCGTGCTCGTCGTCGAGGACGAGGACGCGATCGCCGAAGCCGTTCGGGCCCGTCTCCAGAGCGAGGGCTACGACGTGGTCGTCGCCTCCGACGGGCCCGAGGCGCTCCGCAAGCACGCGGAGCATCGTCCCGACCTGGTCGTGCTCGATCTGATGCTGCCGGGGATGGACGGTCTCGAGGTGTGTACCCGGATCCAGCGGAACGGATGGACCCCGGTGCTCATGCTCACCGCCCGGACGGAGGAGGCGGATAAGGTCGCCGGCTTCGCCGTCGGAGCCGACGACTACCTCACCAAGCCGTTCAGCCTCCGGGAGCTCTCCGTCCGCGTCCAGGCGATCCTGCGGCGGCGCGAGCGGATCGAGGGGTCGACCGACAGCGAACCGATCGAGCGGGGAGGCCTCCTGGTGGACGCGAAGCGCCGCCGCGTCGAGGTGGACGGCGCCGAGGTGCCGTTGACGCCCCTCGAGTTCGAGATCCTCCACGCCCTCGCCCGCGAGCCGGGTGTCGTCCTCTCCCGGGACCAGCTGATGGATCGCATCTGGGGCTATCGCGATCACGCGGGTGGCCGTGTCGTCGATTCGCACGTGGCTCGCCTGCGACGGAAGATCGGCGAGGACGGCAACGACCCGCGTTTCATCCGGACCGTGCACGGCGTCGGGTACGCGTTCAAGGAGCTGTGATGGCCACCCATCCGCTGGACAGGCTGACGTCGATCCGAGCGAAGCTCGGATCGACGGTCGTGATCGCCGTCGGGCTGGCACTGCTCATCAGCTACGTCCTGATCGGCTTCGCCCTCCGACGATCGCCTCGGGATTCCGAGGCGATCGAAGCGCTCAGCCTCGCGCGGCAGGCGGCGACGGGTCAGTTGGACTCGGTGCCTTCCGGGACGATGGTGGTGACCCTCCGGCCGAACGGCTCCAAGGTGATCCGCGGAACGGACCTGGGCGAGCTGCCGCGGCTCCGGGTCGACGCTCCCCGGTGGGGGGTGATCGGCTCGAACGTGTTCGCCACCGTCCCCACCGAGAACGGGAGCTCCGTGACCGTCATCATCCACTCGCGGTCGCGGGGGTTCCTGGGCCGTGTATCGGCGACCACGGGGTTCCTCCAGAGTGTGTGGTGGCAGTTCCTCCTCGTCGGCGTGGTCGCGGCCACCGTCTCGCTCGGCGTGGCGCGTCTCTTCGCGCGAGGCATGACACAGCCTCTCCGAGACATGGCGTCCGCCGCCCGGAGGATGGAGACGGGGGACTACTCGGTGCGGGTGCAGACCCGGAGCCGCGACGAGGTCGGCAAGCTCGCCGCCGCGTTCAATCGGATGAGCGGGGAGCTCGGGAACCTCGAGAAGAGCCGCCGGGATCTGGTGGCCAATGTCTCGCACGAGCTCAAGACCCCGATCACGGCCATCCGGGCGCACCTCGAGAACCTGCTCGACGGCGTCGAGCAGCCCGAGCCGGCCACGATCGAGGTGATGCTCACCCAGGTCGAGCGACTCGGGAGGCTCGTGGATCAGCTCCTCGACCTCTCGCGGCTCGAATCCGGCGAGATCCCCCTTCGGATCGAGGAGCTGCCGTTGCAGCCGTTGGTGGACGACCTGATCTCCGAGATCGACGTCGCACTGTCCGGCCGGGGTGTCCAGGTCGACAATCACGTCCCCGCCGATCTGCCGGCGCTCTCCGTCGACCGCGAGCGTGTCCATCAGGTGCTCTTCAACCTCGTCGACAACGCGGTTCGGTTCACCCCGGACGGCGGGCATGTGACGGTCTCGGCACGGCGGCGGAACGGCTCCGTGGAGGTGGCGGTCTCCGACACGGGCGCCGGCATCCCGCCCGAGCATCTGCCGCGTCTCTTCGAGCGCTTCTACCGGGCCGACCCGGCGCGGGCACGCGGGGACGGGGGCACCGGGATCGGGCTCGCGATCGCGCGTTCGGTCGTGGAGGCACACGGCGGCCAGATCAGGGCCGAGAGCGAACCCGGCCATGGGAGCGTCTTCACGTTCGATCTGCCCTCGGCCGAGAGGAGCGGCCCGTGAGAACGGGCACGACGACCGTGATCGTCAGCCCGCCCGAGCGGTTCGCCTTCCTCGACCTCACCGACGATCTCCGCCGCGCGGTCAAGGACGCCGGGATCTCGGAGGGCGTGGCCGTCGCGTTCTGCGCCCACACGACCTGTGCCTTGCTGATCAACGAATGGGAGGAGGGCGCGCTCGAGGACTTCCGCCGCCATCTCACCGAGCTCGTGCCGCATGAGGGGGTGTACTTCCGCCACGACGACTTCGAGATCAGGACGCAGAACATGCATCCCGATGAGCGGAAGAATGGACATGCCCATGTGAAAGCCATGCTGCTGTCCGCCACGTCGCACGCGATCCCGGTGATGGACGGCGAACCGTCCCTCGGCACCTGGCAGCGGCTGCTCTTCTTCGAGATGGATGAACCGAAGGACAGGACCGTCACCTTCCACGTGTTCGGGAGCTGAGAGACTCGTGGTGATGATCCAGCGACGGAAGTCGAGACAGCTCCGTGTGGGTCGTGTCGCCGTGGGTGGCGAGGCGCCCGTCTCGATCCAATCGATGACCACCACCAAGACCTCGGACATCAACGCGACGCTCCAGCAGATCGCGTCGCTCGTGGCGGCGGGGGTGGACATCGTGCGCGTCGCCGTTCCGCACTGGGAGGACGCGAACGCCCTGGAGGCGATCGCGGCCAAGTCCACGGTCCCGGTGGTCGCCGACATCCATTTCCAATGGAAGTACGCCATCGCGGCACTGGAGGCCGGGATCCAGGGCCTGCGGCTGAACCCCGGGAACATCAAGTACGACGACAAGGTGCGCGTGATCGCGCGGGAGGCCAAGGCGAGGGGCGTGCCGATCCGGATCGGCGTGAACGCGGGGTCGCTCCACAAGGACCTGCTCGCTCGATACGGAGCCCCGACGCCGGAAGCATTGGTCGAATCCGCTCTGTACGAAGCTCGGATCCTCGAGGACGAAGACTTCTTCGACATCAAGATCTCCGTCAAGCATTCGAACCCGCTCGTGATGATCGAGGCCTACCGGCAGCTCGCGGAGAAGTGCGACTACCCGCTGCACCTCGGCGTCACCGAGGCCGGCCCGATGCCGATGGGCGGGGTGAAGAGCGCGGTCGGGATCGGGACGCTGCTCTCCGAGGGGATCGGCGACACGATCCGGGTGTCGCTCACCGACGATCCCGTCGAGGAGGTCAAGGTGGGGACCGCGATCCTGCAGTCGCTCGGACTGCGGAAGCGTGGCCTGGATCTCGTCGCGTGCCCTTCGTGCGGCCGCGCCGAGGTCGACGTGCTCGGTCTCACGAAGCAGGTGAACGAGGCGCTCGAGCGCGAGGGACTGAAGGCCCCCATCCGCGTCGCGGTCATGGGCTGTGTCGTGAACGGCCCCGGGGAGGCCCGCGAGGCGGATCTGGGCATCGCTGCGGGCAAGGGGCAGGGATTCCTCGTCGTGAAGGGCGAGGTCATCGACAAGATCCCCGAGTCGGAGTTCGTGACGCGGCTGGTCGCCGAGGCGAAGAAGATGGCGGCCGCCTCGACGGACGCTCCCGTTCCGGATTGAGGCTTCGCATCCGGCGTTCAACGGGAGGCACCAGCCGGCCGATACCCCTGGCGTGAAGAAGATCCTCGCGATGTCGGCTGCGATCGTGGCGCTCGCGTCCGCCCCGTCGGCGGCGCCGGCAGGCGCCGCCGACGTTCCCGGAACCGCGTGCTCGGTCTTCCCGACGAACAACGTCTGGCGGATGGACATCCGCAAGCTCCCCGTCCACCGCAAGAGCGCGACCTGGAAACGTGCGACCCACGCCGGCTCGACGCGTCTGCACCCGGACTTCGGCCCGCCGTCGTACGGGATCCCCTTCGACGTCGTGCCGTCGTCGCATGCGAAGGTCTCGATCGACTTCCACTACGCCGGAGAGAGCGATCCCGGTCCCTACCCGTTCGGCGGTGACGTGCAGATCGAGGGCGGCTCCGATCGGCACGCGATCATGATCGACGAGGGGACCTGCGTCCTCTACGAGCTCTTCGGCGTTCGGCGGAACGGGGGGCACCCCACCGCCGGCAGCGGCGCGATCTTCGACCTGGGCTCCAACACCCTCCGGCCCGCCGGCTGGACGAGCGCCGACGCGGCAGGCCTGCCGATCTTCCCCGGCCTCGTTCGATACGACGAGGTGTTCGGTCCGAACGCCGGCATCCACCACGCCTTGCGCTTCACCGTCGGGTGCACGCGCCGGAGCTATGTCTGGCCGGCGCGCCACCAGGCGGGTGTCGCGAACCCGTCGTGCCCCCCGATGGGGGCTCGGTTCCGGCTGCGCGCCGGGTACGGCATCGGCGGATATTCGGCTCCCGCCCAGATCGTGCTCCGCGCGATGAAGCGGTACGGGGTGATCGTCGCCGACAATGGCAGCGATTGGTATTTCCAGGGAGCCGTGGATCCCCGGTGGACCTATTCCTTCGTCGATCAGCTGAAGCGTGTCCCCGCGGGGGCGTTCGTCGCTGTCGACGCCTCCGCATGCAAGGTGGCGTTCAACTCCGGCGCGTTCGCCTACGGCCCCGGTTGCCCTTCTCCCTGATCAGCCGACGAGCGCCAGGAAGTTCTCGACGATCCGGGGTCCCTCGGGCGTGAGGATCGACTCCGGATGGAACTGGACGCCGTATCGCGGCCACTCGCGGTGCTGGGTGGCCATCACGAGCCCGTCGTCCGTCCATGCCGTCATCTCGAGGTCGTCGGGGAGATCGTCACGGATCACGACGAGGGAGTGGTAGCGCCCCGCCTCGAAGGGGTTGGAGACGCCGCCGAGTATCCCTCGGCCCTCATGGTGGACCAGCGAGGCCTTCCCATGGAACGGCGTCGTGCGGTCCACCGTCCCGCCGCTCGCGACGCCGAGCGCCTGATGTCCGAGGCACACGCCCAGGACGGGGGTGCCCTCGGGTAACAGGCGCAGGAGCTCGGGGAAGCTCCCCGCGTCCCTGGGGTGGCCCGGTCCGGGCGAGAGGACGACCGCGTCGGGCTCGCGTGCGACGAGCTCGGCCGCGGGCGCCTCATCGGACTTCACGACCTCGGTCGCTCGTCCCAACCCCTCGATCAGCTGGACGAGGTTGTAGGTGAAGCTGTCGTAGTGATCGACGATGAGGATCATCCGCGCGACTCCGGCTCGGTCGCGAGCGTACCCATCGCGGGGAGCAGCGCGGCCGCCTTCGCCTTGGTCTCGACGAGCTCCGCCTCTGGGTCGGAGTCGGCGACGACCCCGGCGCCGGCTTGCACGTGCGCCCGGCCGTCGGCGACCACCGCGGTGCGGATCGTGATGCAGAAGTCGAGGTCCCCGGCGAAGGTGAGGTAGCCGACCGCACCGGCGTACGGACCCCGCGCGGTCGGCTCGGACTCGGCGATCAGCTCCATCGCTCGGCGTTTCGGCGCGCCCGTGACGGTCCCGGCCGGGAAGGTCGCCGCCAGCGCGTCGAGCGGATGGGTGTCCTCCCGAAGGTCACCCTCCACCGTCGACACGATGTGCATCACCTTCGAGAATCGCTCCACCTGCATCAGCTCGGTGGGACGGACGCTTCCGGGCACGCATACACGGCCCAGGTCGTTGCGGGCGAGGTCCACGAGCATCGCGTGCTCCGCCTGTTCCTTCGGATCCGCGAGGAGCTCGTGCTCGAGCAACCGGTCGCGCACGTCCGTTCCGCCCCGAGGCCGGGTTCCGGCGATCGGCCGCGTGGACACGCGACGCCCCTCGACGCGAACGAGGGGCTCGGGCGACGAACCGGCGAGCTCCATGCCGAGCATCCGCAGGAAGAACATGTAGGGCGCGGGGTTCGACACGCGCAAGCGACGGTAGATCGGGAAGCCGCCGTCGGGTGCATCGAACGACACGCGCCGGGAGGGCACCCCCTGGTAGATGTCCCCGGCCAGGATGTGCTCCTTGAAAGACATCACGATCCGGCGGTAGTCCTCGTCCGCCATGTTCGGTTCACCGGCCTCCGCGCCATCGCCGTCGCCCACCGAGGCGAGCGGCGGCGTCGCGGCCTCCGCGATCCGGTTCGCGAGGTCCTCCAGGGCCGCGACGCCGCCGTCGTATCCGCCGGCGGCGACGTGCGCGACGAGGATGAGCCGCTGCCGCCAGTGGTCGAACACGACGGCACGGTCGATCGCGAGGAGACCGACCGGGGGGCATGGTGCCTCAGCGGGATGGGGCGCCGGATGCCCGTCGAGCAGGCCGGCTGCCTCGTACGCGAGGTATCCCATCAGCCCACCCGTGAGCGGCGGCAGGTCGGGGAGTCGAGGACCTCGGATCGAACGGGCTGCTCCGATGAGCGCCTCTCGCGCCGATCCGAGGTCGGGGATCTCGATCGGCAGCTCTCGGACCGCCCCCTGGATGCGGAGTCCGTCGCCGTCGAGGACCAGGGTCGCGGCCGGGTCGCCGGCAACGAAGGAGTACCGTCCCCAGCGCTCGGAGCGCTCGACCGATTCCAAGAGGACGCCCGACCCCGAGCCCGCGACGGTGGGGAACAGCCCCACGGGCGTGGACACGTCCGCGAGCAGCTCGGCCCACACCGGGACGAGCGCCCACTCCCGGGCGAGCGCGTCGAACCGGTCCCGATCCGGCCGTATCTCGAGCTTCGGTGCCACGCGCTCCCTCCTGGGGTCTTGTCGACGACGACTCGGGTCCTGTCATGAAGCGAGCCCCGGGATCCGTCCGGGGCTCGTCGCGGGTGATGCGAGACGAACTAGCGCGACGGCGGCCCAGGGCTCTCGGAGCCCCCCGGCCACGCCCAGTCGCCTCTGGTCACCGTCATCGTCGGCTGGATGGTGGCATCCGGGTTCCCGCCGAGTCAACGGCCTGCTAGGTTTTGCGGCTCACGCGGCGGGAGGGCGCTGCGCCGATCCAACGGAGGATGCCTCGATGCTTCGTCGACTCACTTGGTGTCTCACGGCAGTCGTCACGGTGCTTGCGTTCCCGTCACCCTCGCAATCAGCGACTGCGACCGACCGGTCACCGAGGGTCCACGTCGCGGGGATCTCCGGGGTCGACGCTGGCGGCGGCCCCCGGTCGACGCGGGTCCCCAGGCTCGTCCGGGCGGGGAGCGACCGTCGGGCGACGCCGGCGGGATCGGATGCTTCGGCGTCTCGTGGAAGGGGACCGCTCGCACCGACGGTCGTGCCGACGCCCTTCGACGGCGTGGACGATCTTGCGCTCGTGTCGCCGGCCGACCCGACCGGCGCCCTCGGGGTCACCGACCATCTCGCGGCGGTGAACGTCCATATGGCGTTCTACGATCGGGCCGGGGTCCAGCTCGATCCACCCAGACGTCTCCGTTCCCTCGACGACCAACTCCCCGCCGGTGTCGACGACTTCGACCCGAAGGTCTTCTACGACCCGTACCGGCAGCACTTCGTGTTGGTCTTCGCCTCGGCGAGCAACACCCAGAGTTTCCTCTCCATCGTGGTGATCCCGGAAGGATCGGAGGATGTCACCGCGGACTGGTGCGTGCTTCACATGTCCGGCGACCAGGTGAGCAACAACGGGAAGCAGCTGGCCGACTACCCGATGGTCGGATTCACGGAGAACAGGGTGACGCTCACGACCAACCAGTTCGGCTACACGAACGCTCCGTTCGTGGGAGGCTTCCAGTACGTCCAGGTTGTCTCGTTCCGCAAGTCACAGCTCTATGACTGCTCGGTGCCCGTGGTCCCGATCAAGGTCTTCAGCCGGACCCAAACGAAGGATCCGGACGGGTCGCCCGCGTTCACGATCGTGCCCGCGATCTCCTTCGGTGCTGCACCCACGACCCAGTACATGACGTCGCTCGACTTCAACGGCTCCACGGGGAAGCTGATCCTGTGGCGACTGAAGACGGTGAACGGCGTGCTGAAGCTGACGCGGGCTTCGCTGGGCGGTGGGGCGATCGCCTATCCGCCCTTCGGTCGGCAATGCGGGAACACGTCGGGCCTCAACACGAAGTGGGACACCGGCGATCTCCGATTGACGTCGTCCTTCTGGGACGGCGTCCGTGGGAGCCTGTACACGACCACCGCGATCGAAGGAAACGTCGGTGGTGGCCCTCACGAGTCGGTGATCCGCTGGTGGGAGGTCGATCCCGCGTCGATCCTGGGCGACTCCCGTGTGCTCCGCAAGGGGCGGGTGGGCGCCGCCGGTCACGACGCCGCGTGGGCCTCCATCGCGACCGACGGCGACGGCAAGGTGTGGGTGAACTACGCGCGCGCGGGAGCGGGCGAGTGCCTCGCCGCCTACGCGGGCGTGATCCAGCCCGGTGCGACGGCGTCCGCCTCGGTGCTCATCCAGGCGGGTTCCGGGCGATACGAGTACGCGCCGGGGCTGGAACGATGGGGTGATTTCACCGCGATCTCGCGGGATCCCGTCGACCAGACCGCGATGGCGACCTACGGGGCGTACCCGGTCGATGACGGCGGAGGAAGCCAAACGGAGGTCTGGCAACAGGTGATCGCCACCGTGACGGACGTCTAGGGTCGGCGGGCTCGAGCCCGCCGGTATCCTTCTCCTTCATGCGGGTATCCAGGCTGTTCGCGCGCACGCTCCGGGAGGATCCGGCCGAGGCCGACGTCCCATCCCACCGGTTGCTGCTGCGCGCCGCGTTCATCCGCAAGGTCGCTGCGGGGATCTACACCTCGATGCCCCTCGGGCTCCGCACGATGAACAAGATCGCGCGGGTCGTTCGCGAGGAGATGGATGCATCCGGGGCCCAGGAGCTCCGCATGCCGATCGTCCTGCCCGCCGAGCCCTGGAAGCTCACGGGTCGCTGGCAGGCCTACGGCGACGTGGTCTTCCGCCTCGAGGACCGGCACGGACGCGAGTTCCTGCTGGGCCCCACCCAGGAGGAGGTCGTGGCACCCCTCGTGCAGCAGGAGTTCCCCTCCTACCGTGACCTGCCCGTCAACGTCTACCAGGTGGAATGGAAGTACCGGGATGAGTTCCGTCCCCGATTCGGGCTTCTCCGTGCACGGGAGTTCCTGATGAAGGACGCCTACACGTTCGACCGGGACGAGGACGGGATGCGCGAGTCCTATCGCGTGATGTACGAGGCCTACCAGCGCGTGTTCGACCGGCTCGGGCTCGAATACGTGATCGTCGAGGCCGACCCCGGAACGATCGGGGGGAGCGTCAACCATGAGTTCATGGCCCTGGCGGACGTGGGCGAGGATCTGTTCGTCCGCTGCGAGAACGGCGACTATCTCGCGGACACGGAGGCGGCCACTCCCCGGGCGCCCGACCCCGCGACCGCGGAAGGCCTCGAGCCGCTGACCGAGGTGGAGACGCCGGGCGCGGTGACGATCGAGCTGATGGTGGAGCAGATGGGGGTTCCGGCCGAGGCCACCCTGAAATGCATCATGTTCGACGTCGAGGGCCGGACCGTCGCCGCCCTGGTCCCTGGCGACCGCGAGGTGGGAGAGGAGAAGCTCGCGCGCCTCCATTTCCCCGAGCGCGTGCGCCGCTTCGAGGACGAGGACTTCGCGGCGAAGGGCTTCGCGAAAGGCTTCGTCGGCCCGCAGGGTCTCGGCCCGGAGGTGACGATCTTCGCGGACCACTCGGTCCGTGGACGGAACAACTGGGTCACCGGCGCGAACCGCGTCGACGTCCACGTCACGGGAGCCAATGTCGATCGCGACTTCCGGGTCGATCGGTGGGAGGACCTCGTCCAGATCCGCGACGGCGACCGATGCCCGGTGGACGGGGGAGCGCTGCAGATCGGGCGGTCGATCGTGGTCGGTCACATCTATCAGCTGGGGACCAACTATTCGGAGCCATTGGGGGCCACCTACCAAGCCGAGGACGGATCGCAGCGTCACTACGTGATGGGGTCCTACGGGATCGGGATCAGCCGGATCATGGCGGCGACGGTCGAGCAGCACCATGACGACGCCGGGATGATCTGGCCGAAGCTCCTCGCCCCCTACGAGGTCGCGGTGATCATGGCCAACGCCGACGCGCCGGTGGTGACGGAGGAGGCGGAGCGGATCTATCGAGAGCTCGGAGAGCGCGGGATCGAGGCTGTCCTCGACGACCGTGAGGAGCGGGCCGGCGTCAAGTTCGCCGACGCCGACCTCGTGGGCTATCCCGTCCAGGTGGTCGTCGGCTCCCGTGGCCTCGAGAGCGGCACGGTCGACCTCAAGGTCCGTGCCACGGGGGAACGGTCCAGTGCTCCGCTGGCCGACGCCTCACAGGCGGTCGAGGACCTCCTCAGCAGCGCTCCGTAGCGGGCCGCTCGTCCACCTCGGTTCCGGGAGCGCTGTCTATACTGGCTGGTCGACGACGATCTGCACGGCCGGAAGTGGGCTCGCCGCCCACTTTCTTTTTCGAGGGGTGACATCGGGCCCGAGGGCGAGAGGAGGGGAACGTGGACGCGGAGGCGCTGGTCAGACCCGTGATCGAGGGCGAGGGCCTCGAGCTCGTCGACGTGACCTTCGGTCGCGAGGGCGGCCGCCGCATCCTCCGCGTGACCGTCGATCGCGACGGCGGCGTCGACCTCGGGACGATCTCGCAGTTGTCGGGCAAGGTGTCACGTCGCCTCGATCTGGAGGGTTTCGAGCCCGGCCCCTACGCCCTTGAGGTGACGACGCCCGGGATCGAGCGGCCTTTGCGCCGTCCGCAGGATTTCCGCCGCGCCGTCGGGCAGCGGGTATCGGTGAAGACCCACGAGGGTGTGCTCGAGGGCGAGCTGCGCGCCGCCGAAGACGATGAGATCCGGATCGCGGCCGACGAGGTCGAGCATCGGGTCCCGCTGGATGCGGTGGCCGCCGCGAAGACGATCGTCGACTGGGATGCGGAGCTGAAGGGGAGCGACCGATGAACGCCGAGATGATCGCCGCACTGCGCGAGCTCGAGCGGGAGAAGGGGATCGCCTTCGAGACGATCCTTGGCGGCTTGGAAGAGGCGATGGCCTCGGCTTACAAGGCGCATTGGAAGCAGGAACACCCTGACGGCAACGACGAGTTCGTCGGGTTCCGCGCGGTGATCGACCCGGAGACGGGCGACCTTCGTATGTGGCAGCAGGAGCTCGAAGAGATCGATACCCCGCCGGCCGAGGGCAGCGAGGAGCCCGGGGTCGAGATGAAGGTCATCTCGGAGGCCGAGGTCGAGGTCACGGATGACTTCAAGGGACGGATCGGCGCCCAGACGGCGAAGCAGGTGATCTTCCAGAAGCTCCGAGATGCGGAACGGGAGATGACCTACGAGGAGTTCGCGGGACGCGAGGGCGACGTGGTCACCGGGATCGTCCAGCAGCAGGAGCGCAGGTACACGTTGCTGGATCTCGGCAAGGTGGAGGCACTGCTTCCGCAGGGCGAGCAGGTTCCGTCGGAGCCGCTTCGCCATGGCGAGCGACTCAAAGCATTCATCACGGAGGTTCGTCGCGGGACGAAGGGTCCGCAGATCGTCGTCTCGCGGACGCATCCGGGCCTGCTGAAGGCGTTGTTCGCGCTCGAAGTGCCCGAGATCGACGAGGGGATCGTGGAGATCATGGCCGTGGCCCGCGAGCCGGGACACCGGTCGAAGATCGCGGTCGCGTCGAACGAGCCGGCCGTCGATCCGGTCGGCGCGTGCGTCGGACCGAAGGGTTCGCGCGTGCGCATGGTGGTCAACGAGCTCCGTGGCGAGAAGATCGACGTCGTTCCGTGGTCGGACGAGTCGGCCACCTTCGTCGCGAACGCGCTGCAGCCGGCGAAGGTGAAGGAGGTCACGGTCAACCCCGACACGCAGACCGCCCTCGTGATCGTCCCCGACTACCAGCTCTCGCTCGCGATCGGCAGGGAGGGGCAGAACGCCCGACTGGCGGCCCGTCTGACCGGATGGCGGATCGACATCAAGTCCGAGAGCCAGGCGGCGGAGCCTTCGCCGGCGCCGAGGCCTTCTGCGCCGCCGCCCGACGAGGCGGCTGAAGTGGTTGCGGCCGAGGAGCCTCAGGCGGCGACGGAGGAAGACGTCGCTACGGGCGCCGGCGCCGAGCCGACGCCCGAGGAAGCGGAGCCCGTGCTGGCCGAGCCGGTCGCGGTCCCCCAGACGCAGGTCGAGGCCGCGCCAGCGGAGGCGCCGGCGGGGGAATGATGGGTCGTGTCGCGCGAGCCGGAGCGTTCGTGCGTCGGGTGCAGGCAACGCGCACCGAAGGCTGAGCTCCTGCGGGTCGCGCGCACGCCGGCAGGCGTGCGCGCGGACCCGCAGGGCAACGCCCCCGGAAGGGGGGCGTACGTCCATCGCGACACCCGATGCGTGGAAGCCGCACTGCGGAAGGGTGCACTCGCGAGCGCGTTGCGCACGGGGTTGGCCCAAGAGGAACTCGCTAGGCTTAGGACGGAGATCGAGGAGGCGTTGCAGGGGATATGAGGATCCACGAGCTCGCGAAGGAGCTCGACGTCTCCAGCAAGGAGTTGCTGGAGACGCTCGAGAAGATGGGCGTGACCGGCAAGTCCGCCTCCTCCAGCGTGCCCGAAGACCTCGTGCCACGCCTGCGTGCCTCGGGTGGCAAGGCGACCAAGGCGGCCAAGCCTCGCCAGGTCATGGAACCGCCGCCGAAGCCACGCGCGAAGCCCAAACCGAAGACGACCAAGGCGGCGACCCCGGCGCCCGACGTCGAGGAAGAGCAGGCCCCGGGAGGTGCGGCTCCCGCGCCCTCGACGCCGGCGGTCGCGACCGTGGCTCCCGCACCATCCGGTGCGCCGGCGGCACGCACCACCCCCGCCCCGCCGGCCCCCCCGGCCGCCTCCGTGTCACCGATCCCGACACCGATCGCGCCCGCGCCCGTGGCCGCCCCGGCCCCCACGGGCCCCGTGCTGCAGGTGGTTCGGGGATCCACGCCGCAGCTGTTCGCGGAGAAGACCAATCGGTCACCGGCCGACATCGTGAAGATCCTGTTCATGGCGGGCGAGATGGTCACGGCGACGACTTCGCTCTCCGACGAGGCCCTCCAGACCCTCGGATCGGAGCTCGGGTATCACGTGGAGATCGTCGGCCTCGAAGACGAGATCCAGGCCGAGGAGCTCGAGGAGGATGTCGACGAGTCCAAGCTCGTTCCTCGCTCGCCCGTCGTGACCGTGATGGGTCACGTCGACCACGGCAAGACGAAGCTCCTCGACGCGATCCGGGTGACCGACGTCGTCTCCGGCGAGTTCGGCGGGATCACCCAGCACATCGGCGCGTATCAGGCCCACGTCAACGGTCGTGAGATCACGTTCATCGACACGCCAGGTCACGAGGCCTTCACCGCGATGCGTGCGCGAGGCGCACAGATCACCGACATCGCCGTCCTCGTCGTCGCCGCCGACGACGGCGTGATGCCGCAGACCGTCGAGGCGCTCGACCACGCGAGGGCGGCGGGCGTGCCGGTGATCGTCGCCGTGAACAAGATCGACAAGGAAGAGGCCGATCCGAACCGCGTGCGGACGCAGATGGTGGAACGCGGCCTCGTCCCGTCGGAATGGGGCGGCGACACCGAGTTCGTCGATGTCTCCGCGAAGACGAACGCGAACCTGGAGGGACTGCTGGAGACGGTGCTGATCGTCGCCGACCTCGCTGAGCTCAAGGGCGATCCTACGGGCCATGCGCGCGGCACCGTTCTCGAGGCGCACCTCGACAAGGGTCGGGGCCCCGTGGCGACCGTACTGGTGCAGAAGGGGCGGCTCGAGGTGGGCGACGCCCTCGTCTGCGGCACCACGTACTGCAAGGTGCGTGCGATGGTCGACGAGAACGGACAGCCCGTCGACGTCGCCGGTCCCGCGAAGCCGGCCCAGGTGCTCGGTTGGAACGGGGTTCCCAACGTTGGCGACGAATTCCGCGAGGTCGAGGACGAGCGCGAGGCACGGCACATCGCGGCCGAGCGTGAGTCACGCGTTCGGTCGGCCGAGGTCGTGAACCAACGGCCGGCGTCGCTGCAAGAGCTGCTTCGCCGGCAGGAGCGCTCGGAGATCCCGGAGCTGAATCTGGTCGTCAAGGCGGACGTCCAGGGTTCGCTCGGCGCCCTCACAGACGCGTTCCTGAAGCTCCCGCAGGACGAGGTGCGCGTGAACCTCGTTCACTCCGGCGCCGGCGCGATCACCGAGCACGACGTCGACCTCGCGAAGACGGCGAACGCGATCGTGGTCGGCTTCAACGTCCGACCGAACGCCAACGCTCGCGAGCTCGCCGAACGCGAAGGCGTGGACATCCGGCTGTACCGGGTGATCTACGACGCGATCGACGACGTGAAGGCGGCCCTCTCCGGGATGCTCAAGCCGGAGGAACGCGAGTCGATCCTCGGCGAGGCGGAGGTCCGTCAGACGTTCCGCGTGCCGAGGCTCGGCGTGATCGCGGGCTGCTACCTCACCAAGGGCACGATCCGGAGGAACGCGCAGGTCCGGCTGATCCGCGACGGTGTCGTCGTGTACGAGGGCCGGGTGGCCTCGCTCCGCCGGTTCAAGGACGACGTGGCCGAGGTTCGCGAAGGATTCGAGTGTGGGATCGGGCTCGAGAACTTCCAGGACGTGAAGGAGGGCGACGTGATCGAGGCCTTCGAGGTCGAGGAGTTCGCGCGCCAGATCTCCTGATGCTGATGGCCGCGCTTCGGCTCGATCTCCGGATCCCGGCTTGCGGCTCGCTGAAGGAGAAGCGTCACGTGGTGAAGGCGCTCTCGAGCGGTATCCGGTCGACGTTCGAGGTCGCCGTCGCGGAGACCGGCTATCTGGACAAGTGGCAGCGAGCGGAGCTCGGGGTCGCCGCGGTCGCGACCGAGGGGTATCACCTCAAGAAGGTGATGCACTCGGTGGAGCGATTCGTCGAGCGATGGGCAGAGGTCGAGATCATCGACAGCGACCTGACCCTGCACTCGCCGGACGACTGATCGACGCGGAGGGATGACGTGCCTCAAGGTGCTCGGAGAGCTCGCGTGGCGGAGGAGTTCCGTGAGGTCCTCGCCGAGGAGATCCAACGGCTGAAGGACCCGCGGATCGGCTTCGTCACGGTCACGGGCGTGCAGGTGACCGCCGACCTCCGGCGCGCCTGGGTCTCCTACACGGTGCTCGGGGACGAGAAACAGCAACGGGCGACGGGTGCGGGATTGCGCTCGGCCACCCCCCATCTCCGCAGGGAGCTCGGGCGACAGGTGCGCCTGCGGACCTTGCCGGAGATCGAGTTCCAGTTGGACCAGACGATCGCGCAGTACGAACACATCGAGGAGCTCATCGCTCGCCTCCATCGCGGAGGGATCGGATGACTGAGGCCGAGGCGCTGCGACGAGCCGGCGAGGTCCTTTCCGGGGCCGACGAGGTCGCGCTCGCCTGTCACATGAATCCGGATGCCGACGCGCTCGGGTCGATGCTCGGGCTCTCGGATCACCTCCGCGCCAGAGGAACCCGCACGGTGTGCTCGTACGGGAACGAGCCGCTCGACCTGCCCCGCTGGGCGTCGCTCCTGCCCGGGAGCGAGCACGTCGTCTCCCCGAGCGCGTTCCCCGCGGAGCCTGCGGTGATGGTGACCTGCGACTGCGCGTCGTTCGATCGGCTCGGGGTCCTCGGGACTTCAGCCTCACGTGCGGGCGAGCTGATCTGGATCGACCATCACCGCTCGAACGAGGGCTACGGCACCGTCCGTGTGGTGGATCCCGACGCGTCGTCCACCTGCGAGATGGTCTTCCGCCTGATCGAAGCGATGGGCGGCGAGCTCGATCGTGACGTCGCCGTGTGCCTGTACGCCGGCCTGGTGACGGACACCGGGCGATTCCAGTACCAGGCGACGACGCCGGAGACGCTCCGGATCGCCGCACGTTTGCGGGAGCAGGACTTCGATCACGCCGCGCTCGTTCGCGCGATGTACGAGGACAACGACCCCTCGTTCCTCCGCCTGCTCGGGACGGCGCTCGGGAGGATGACCGAGGTGCCGGAGGCGAGCGTCGTCTGGACCTACATCACGCAGGCGGATCTGGCGGAAGCAGGCGTCGGGCCCGGCGAAACGGACGACCTGATCGACGTGCTCAGGACCGCGCGCGACGTCGACGTCGCCGCGGTGCTGAAGCAGCAGCGGGACGGACGGTTCAAGGTGAGCGTTCGCTCTCGAGGAGGGCACGATCTGTCTGCCGTCGCGGCGTCGTTCGGAGGCGGCGGCCATCGCCTCGCGGCCGGGTACACCTCCGAACACGGGCCGGAAGGCACGATCGAGGAGCTCGTCGAGGCGCTGGGGCGGGCGTGACGGCGCCCTGACTGCGCGATGACTCCATGACTCAGATAGAGGGCTTGCTCCTCGTCGACAAGCCTCATGGAGTGACGTCGCACGACGTCGTGGACGTCGTGCGACGGGGCCTCGGCACGAGGAAGGTCGGTCATGCGGGGACGCTCGACCCGATGGCCACGGGGCTGCTGCTGATCGGCGTCGGTCGAGCGACCCGCCTGCTCCGTTTCCTGGGGGCGCTGCCCAAGACCTACGACGGGACGATGCGGCTGGGGATCGAGACGACCACCCTCGACGCCGATGGCGACGTCGTCTCCGAGACGTCGGTCGACGTCGCGGCAGCACAGCTGACCGACGTGATGCACACGCTCGTGGGGGATTCGCTCCAGCGTCCGCCCGCGTACAGCGCGGTCAAGGTCGGTGGTCGCAAGCTCTACGAGGCCGCCCGGGAGGGGGAGCGGCTCGAGGCGGAGCCTCGCCCGGTCCGCGTCGACGCGTTCGATCTCGTGTCCTACGACGCACCGGACGCGACGTTCCGCGTCACGTGTTCGGGCGGGACCTACGTGCGCGTCCTCGCCGCCGACGTGGGCACCGCACTCGGGTGCGGCGCCCACCTCGTCGCGCTCCGCCGCACCGCGATCGGGCCCTACGCGGTCGATGACGCCGTCTCGCCGGACGGTGCCACGGAGCCCCTACCACTGGATGCCGCGGTCGGCCACCTCCCCCGACTCGACCTCGATGCCGACGAGGCCGTCGCGGCCTCCCACGGGAGGCCGCTCGGCCCCGCCGGCCTGACCGGCCCGTACGGCGTGTTCGCACCGGACGGTCGCCTGATCGGCGTCTACGAAGACGACGGGCCTCGGGCCCGGCCGCAGGTCATCCTCGCTCCCCTCTGACGCTTCGCTGACTTGGCCCGACCGGTACCCTCCAACGCCTATGGACGTCGTCCGGGGCCTCGACGCTCTCCCGCTGCCCGACGGCCCGTCGGCCGTGACGATCGGCTTCTTCGACGGGGTCCATCTGGGTCACCAGGAGGTCATCCGGAGGACCGTCGAAGCAGCGAAGGAGCGGGACGCGCGGAGCGTGGCCGTGACCTTCGATCGACATCCGCGAGAGATCCTCACACCGGGCGAGGAACCGCGCCTGCTGACCACCGTGGAGCGCAAGGCGGAGCTGATCGCGACCTGTGGGATCGACGTCTTGGTCGTGCTCGAGTTCACGCAGCGGTTCTCCGAGGTCTCGGCCGAGGACTTCGTCCGCGACGTGCTCGTGGGGGGACTGCATGCCGTGCATGCCCGAGTGGGGGCCGACTTCCGGTTCGGACATCGCGCCGCCGGCACCGTGGCGACCCTGCGTGACGTCGGTGAGCCGCTCGGCATGACCGCGGACGACGTCGGCCTGTTCGCGATCGACGACCGGGTCGTCTCCTCGTCGTCGATCCGGGCAGCGCTCGGCGCGGGCGACCTCTTATGGCCGCGGACCGGGCTCGGCCGTCGGTTCGCCGTCGACGGGGAGGTCGTAGCCGGTGCGGGCCGCGGAAAGGACCTCGGCTACCCGACCGCGAACCTCCGCACCTGGCCTCGGCTCCTGCTCCCGGGCCAGGGGATCTACGCCGGCGTCGCGCAGCTCGAGGACGGCGATCGGTATGTGGCGGCGATCGACGTCGGGACGAATCCGACGTTCGGGACGGAGCCGTTGCATGTCGAGGCGTTCCTCCTGGCCTTCCCCGACGACGAGCTCCGCGGCGACACGCTCACGGTCGAGTTCTGGGAGCGCCTGCGCGACGAGATCAGATTCGACGCCGTCGACGACCTCGTGGCGGCGATCGGGCAGGACGTCGAGCGGACGCGCGCGGCGGTCGACCTCGCCGAGGACTGAGCTTCACGAGGCGGAGCTGACCTCGGCCGTCGTCCGAGGTCCCGCTTCCCTGGCTCGCTCACGCAACATCCGCAGTGCGAGGCGTGCCATGAACACGAGTGGGATCGTGATGTTCGTGCGCTGGAGCAGGCCGTTGCCGGGCCGGACCACGTCGCGAAGGAACCACGCCGAGATCCCTGCGCTCGCGCCTGCGGCACCGAGCGCGGGTCTCGCGAGATCGCGGAACACCGGGTCCCGCGCGAGGCGCGGCGCGAGCGCGGCGAGGCCGAGCGTGCCGGCGACCCCACCGACGACGGCAGCGGCGTCGTGCATGTCGTTCTCCCTCGATTGTCCTTCGGGCTCTCCGGGCGGCGGGAAGTTGGACCGGCGATCGCGCCGGAAGGCGCCGGCTACGATCGTGGCGAGGCCCGCCACCCCGATCAACGCCGGACCCGGGCCCGCCCGCGGGCCGAGCCGCCGTTCCAGCGCGGACGCGAACGCGACCGTGCAGCTGCCGAGGGCGACGAAGCCCGCCGTCATCACGTGTGGATCGTTCGCGTCCTTCGCTGCCAGACCGCTGATGTGCTCGTGCCTGACCTCGTACTCGTCCTGACGCCGCTGAGCCACCAACCACGCGGCCGTGAACGCGGCGGGTCCGAGAAACCCGCACCACGCCCCAAGACGATCGCTCCTGGACACACGGACATCGTAGAGGTGGGACCATGCGGCGATGCGGGGATTCGCCGACCGGCTCGTGCGGTTGATCGCGAAGGCCGCGACGTTCGGCTGGTTCCGGGCCGTGGAGGTCACGGGCCTCGAGCGCATCCCTCGAACCGGGCCGGTCCTGCTCGTGGCCAACCATCACGGCGGTTTCGTCGACCCCGCTCTGCTGGTCGCGACCGTTCCGCGGCCCGTGCGCTTCCTCGCGATGGCGTCGCTGTTCCGGATCGTGCCGCTCCGCCCGCTGCTCGCGTTCGCAGGTGCGATCCCGGTTCAGCGGGCGCGGGATGCCGCCCCAGACGGAGCGGGAGCGCGGCGGAACGTAGACGCGTTCGACGCCTCCTTCGCGCATCTGCGCGGCGGCGGCGCGATCGGCATCTTCCCGGAGGGCGAGGCGAGCGACGAGGCCCACCTGCTTCCGATCCGGACGGGCGCCGCGCGCATCGCGCTCGGCGCGCACTCGCGCGGCGCGATGGGCCTGCGGATCGTGCCCGTCGGTCTGATCTACGAGGACAAGCAGCGAGCGCGCTCTCGCGCGTACGTTCGCGTCGGCGATCCGCTCGAGCTCGATTCGGACCTCGCGACGAATCCCGCCGTTCCTCCGGACGAGACCGACCGCGCCGCGGTCGCGGCGCTCACGCGCACGATCGAGGCGCGGCTGACCGATGCGGCCGTCGATTTCCGGAGCGCGGAGCAACGATCGGCTCTGCGTCTGGCCGCCAACGTCGCGCTCCGATGGGAGCACGGGGACCCTCGGGGACGACCCCCGGTGGGGGAGGTGGAGCGGCTGGCCGACCGCTTGTCCGAAGCGCCCGCGGCCGAGGAGGAGGCCGTTCGCTCGGCGGCGATCGCCTACCGCGAAGGCCTCGCGGCCGCGGGGGTCCCCGATGCCGTCGTCGCGCCGGGAGCCGAAGAGGCGCTCGGCGCGCCGGAGCCGGCTGGGATGGCTCCTGACCCTCGCGCTGGCGCCGTTGGCGGCGGTGGGGCTCCTGGCGAACGCGATCCCTGTGATCGCGGTCGACGCGGTCGGACGGCGGGCCATGCCGCCGGTGACCCACGCGACGGCGAAGTTCCTGACGGCGATCGTCCTGTTCCCGGCGAACTGGGCCCTCCTCAGATGGGCGGTCTTCGACACCGCCTCTCATCCCTGGCTGCTCACCTTGGTCGTCGGCCCGGCCTGCGGCCTGGCCGCCCTCTGGTGCGTCGGGAGGGCGATCCGGGCGCGGCGGGCGCGGCTGGGTCTCCGGCGGCTGGCCGCAGCGTCCGGCCTCGTGGAGGACCTCCGCGCCCGCCGCGCCCGACTCGTCGATACCGTCCGAGCTGCGACGGCGACCGCGATCGGAGAAGGCGTTGAGCGGGGTCGCGGGGAAGAAGGTGCTGGTAGCCTTGACCTGCAACCATGACGCTGACCAAAGAAGCCAAGCACGAGATCATCCAGGAGCACGCCCTCTCCAGCGGCGACACGGGATCTGCCGACGTGCAGGTCGCGGTGCTGACCCAACGGATCGCTGAGCTCACCGAGCACCTGAAGACCCACAAGCAGGACCATGCGTCCCGGCGGGGTCTGCTCAAGATGGTGGGACGGCGGCGGAGGCTCCTGGAGTACATCAAGCGTGAGGACATCGAGCGCTACCGGGCACTCATCGCGAAGCTCGGGCTGCGTCGTTGACCGGAAGCGTCAGGAGCCCCGAAGAGGAGTGATGCGAACGACCCACTGACCGACCATCGGAGGCGGAGGAGCCCCATCACGGTCGGTTCTCAGTCGCGGACCCCCGGACAGCGCGCGCCCAGGATCCCGCGCAGCGCCAGCACCACGAACCGGAGGCCCACCACTGACAACCGGCCCCGCCGCCTCCCGCAGCCGCGGCGCCACGAGGGCGCCGCCCACAACAGGAGGTACACGGCCTATGGCCACCAGCATGTCTCGGCAGATCGGCACCAAGGATCTGCTCCTCGAGTCCGGCACGTTCGCGAAGCTCGCAGACGGCGCCGCCGTCGCTCGCTACGGCGACACGATGGTGCTCGCAACCTGCGTCAGCTCCGCGCCACGTGAGGGGATCGACTTCTTCCCGCTCACGATCGACGTCGAGGAGCGCATGTACGCGCGGGGCAAGATCCCCGGCAGCTTCTTCCGTCGCGAAGGACGCCCCTCCGAAACCGCGATCCTCACCGCACGGCTGATCGACCGCCCCCTGCGGCCCTCGTTCCGCGAGGGCTACCGGGACGAGGTCCAGGTCGTCATCACGGTCCTGTCGGTCGACATGGCCAACGCATACGACATCCCCGCGATGAACGCCGCGTCGCTCGCGGTCGGGATCGCCGGCTTGCCGTTCGACGGCCCGGTCGGCGCGGTCCGTCTCGGCCTCATCGGCGGAGAGTGGGCCGTGAACCCCACGTTCCAGGAGCTCGATGACGCCACCTTCGACATCGTCGTGGCCGGCTCGAAGAACGAGCAGGGCGGGATCGACATCCTCATGATCGAGGGCGAGGCGCCCGACATGACCTGGCCGCTCCTCGCGGCCGGTGAAGGCGCCACGGCGCCCACCGAGGAGGTCGTGGCCCAGGGTCTCGAACGAGCCAAGGAGGTCATCGCCGAGGTCATCGAGTTCCAGGAGGAGTTCCTCGCGAACGTCGGCGTGAAGCCGTCGGACTTCGAGCCTCACCCCTTGTATCAGCACGATCTGTGGGAGGCGCTCGAGTCCTTCGCCAAGGACAGGGTCCGGAGCGCGCTCGTGCCCGACCGGAAAGAGCGCGAGTCGAACATGTCCGCCGTCAAGGACGAGGCGAGGGCGCATCTCGCCCAGACGCTGGGGGAGGACGAGTTCGCGAAGCGCGGCAGCGAGTTCTCGCCCGCCTGGAAGTCGCTCGAGAAGAAGGTCATGCGCGAGCGCGTGATCTCCGACGGGGTTCGCCTGGACGGCCGCGGGGCCACGGACATCCGTCCGCTCTCCGCGCACGTCGGGCTGTTGCCTCGGGCTCACGGATCATCGCTCTTCGAGCGTGGCGATACGCA
>CAVTTD010000016.1:0-69010 GCA_963737525.1 uncultured Actinomycetota bacterium | reverse complement strand
GGTGAATCTCAGGGGCGGCTACGGGGCGTGGCAGGAGGCCGGGCGCGACTAGCATCGTCGAGCTTGACGAGAAGGGCTCAAGAGAGCCTCACAGGCGCCAAAGGGATCGGAGATCGCGATGAACGAGGATGAGCTGATCGGGCTCCTTCGCGAACGGCAGAACAACGGCAGGACCGGCTATCTCACCTTCGGCGATCTGGTGGCCATGGTGCCCTCGGATCAGATGGATGAATGGCGAGCCGTGCTTGCCAAGGCCAGGGACGCCGATGCCGCGCGCGACGCCGAAGAGGACCGCGACTAGCGCCCGACATAGACCGAAGTCGGACTACGCGGAGAGGGCCGTCACGGCGGTTCGCTCCTCGAGGGTGAGTCCCCGGAGCGGCGGTCGAACGTCGGCGTGGAGTAGCACTCCGCGATCGGTCAGCACCTGCTTCAGGGCAGCTTGGAACGGGATGCCCTCGAGTCCCTCGCGAAGCTCGGTGACGCGGAGGTGGGCCTCGGGGCTGTGATCGTGCACGAGCGAGGCGACGACCTCGGGCCAGGCCGATGCGAGCCCGGAGACCGCGCCCACCGCGCCGCGCTCCATCCCCGCACGCACCAAGGGCTCGGAGCCGATGAATACGTCCATGCCGTCCATGAGGTACGGCTCGATCGCGTCGAACGGCGTGTCGCTCACCTTCAATCCGACGACGTTCGTCTGCTCGCGCCGAAGTTGCTCGAGGACGTCGACCGGGATCGCGTATCCGCTGCGTGCGGCGAACTCGTACACGTAGAACGGCAGCGGATCGCAGGCGTCGGCCGCCGAGCGCAAGTGATCGAAAAGCTCTCGCGACCCGAGCTGGTAGTAGGGGGGCGCGATCACCGCGACGGCATCGGCACCGATCTCCAGGGCGTGGGCGGAGAGGGCGACCGTGTCTCGCGTCGTCTGCGCTCCCGCGTGGATCGCGATCTGGAAGTCGTGCGGGCGGACGGCGAGGAAAGCTTCGGCGACGTGACGGCGTTCTTCGACCGAGAGGAGAACGCCCTCACCGGTGGTGCCGCAGGCGAGGAGGCCGTCGATGCCCCCGTTCGCCAGGAACCCGACGAGTCCCTCGAAGGCATCCGGGTCGATCGAGCGGCCGCCGTCCTTGAGCGGCGTGACGGCCGCCGCGATCGCTCCGTGAAGGCGTCGGGACATCGAGCCAGTCTAGGAGGCGGTCATCCGCAGACTCAGCCGCGCGCGATCAGGTTCCGGACTGCGAGCCACACGTTCCCGGGGTGCTCGGCGAGGCGCCGCATGAACCAGGGGTACCAGTGGGTGCCGTAGCTGATCAGGACGCGAACGCGGAAGCCCTCGGCGGCGAGCCGTCGTTGGTCCGCGACGCGGATCCCGTAGAGCATCTGGATCTCGTAGGCGCTCTTGTCGAAGCCGGCGGCGGCCGCCCGCCGCTCGATCTCCGCGAGCATCGGAACGTCGTGTGTCGCGAGGGCCAGGCGGCCGCCGCCGGACAACCGGAGGAACTCGAGCGCCAGCTTCTCGGAAGGTCGCGCGGATCGTGCGGCGGTTCCTGATCACGTGGTCGCCGGGTTCCCGGTAGGCGCCCTTCACGAGGCGGATGGACGCGTCCACCGCCAGCAGGTCCGCGACGTCTTGGGGCGTGCGATGGAGGTAGGCCTGGATGCACACGCCGGTGTTCTCGAACTCCTCGCGGAGCCTCCGGTAGATCGCGAGGGTCGGATCGACGTAGGGAACCGACTCCATGTCGAGGAACAGATGCTTGCCCAGGGCGGCGGAGCGCTTCGCGAGGCGGCGCAGTCGTTGGAACGTCTCCTCCGGGTCGAGGTCCAGACCCAGGTGCGTCGGCTTCACGGAGACCTCGGCGTCGAGACCTCGCCCTTCGATCAGGTCGAGGAGCCGGAGGTAGTGCTCCGCGACGGCATCGGCGTCGGCCGCGCTCTCGATGTTCTCGCCCAGGAACGTGAACGTCACCGGGATCCCTTCCGCCGCAAGTCGTTCCGCGGCCTCGAGGGCGTCCTCCATCGTCTCGCCGGGCATGAAGCGCCCGACGGTCGCGCGGACGAACCGGAGCCGCGGGAGGTGATCGCCCAGCCAATGGTTCCGCGCGGCGAGGAGGATCGTTTCGCGCGCCGGGTTCACGAGAGGATCGCCTCGACCTCGCGGCTCGCGCGGAGCCCGGTCTCGATCGCCCCGTCCATGTAGGAGCCCCAGCCCCGGGCGAAGTCGCCCCCGGCGAACGCGACTCGGCCCTCCCCTCGCTCGAGCTCCGGGAGCCACCGCAGCGACGTACCCGGGCCGTACGACGCCCACGTTTCCCCGACGAGGGGATCGCGGACCCAGTCGTGGCCGCCCACCTCTTCCACGCGAGCACCGGGGATCATGTCCTCGATGGCCCGCGCCACCGGCTCGGGATCGTCCGGGGACAGGAGCGCCGCGGAGGGACCGAACCCCACGACGACCGTCCCCCCGTCCGGCGTGGGCGCGACCGTCTCGACGAACGACAAGGGGAAGCGACCCGGCGCCACCGCGAACGTCGACGGAGAGCCGGCCGCGACCTTGGCCCACACCTTGACGCCGAGGCTCACGAGCCCCTCCTCCGCGGCCTCGCGTTTGCGTTCCGAGAGCGCCGGGTCGAAGCGGATGGCGCCGAGCGCGTTGACGGGGACCGCGACGATCGCCGCGGAGGCCGCGAGCTCTCCGTCCGTCGTGCGCACGGTCACGCCCGTCTCGTCCTGCGCGATCTCTTCGACCCGCGTGCCGAGGCGCACGTCCGCGCGCAGGTCGCGGTGCATCGCGTCGACCAGCGAGGCGGTTCCTCCCTCGAGCGCCCATCGGCCGTTCGTATCCAGGACCATCTGCCCGACGAAGCCGGCGAGGGCGAACGACCGGGCGATCGTCAGGAACCCCACCTGGTCGTTCGGCGCCGAGCTCAGGCCCGCGCAGAGCCCGTCCAGGAGGTCCCGGATCCTCGGTTCGAGGTCGAGGGCGGCGATCCGCTCGGCGGTGGTGACGAGATCCGCCTCCACGGCGGCCGCACCCTCGGGGATCGACATCGGTTGGGCGAGGTACGCCTCGGTCCCCGCGCAGAGCCGCTCGAACGCCTCGTTGAGGTCGAGGAACGCCTTCTCGTCGAGCTCCTCGATCCCGTCGTCTCTCCGCAGAAGTGCGCGGTCGGCTTCGGGGAGCTCGAAGATGCCCAGGCCGTATCGGGTGACCTCCGCCCACAGGTGCGGCTGGGTCCAATGGACGAAGGCGCCGCCCATCTCGACGTCGACGCCTGCGAACGACGAGACCCACGCCCGTCCGCCCAGCCGGTCACGTCCTTCGAGCAGGACCACGCTCCGGCCGCGCCGACCGAGCTCCCGGGCCGCGGTGAGACCTGCGAGTCCGCCCCCGACGACGGCGACATCCACGGCTCGGTCCATCGAACGTCTGCCTTCCCATCTGGCTCCAGGGCCAGCCGTCGATGATAGGTGGCCGGCTCGTCGCCGGTGTCGCGTTCAGAACTGGGCGCGCTCGGTGGACCCGTCCAGTGCGGTGGTCGACGACGTGCCGCCGGAGATCACCTTCGAGACGAGGTCGAAGTAGCCGGTCCCGACCTCCTGTTGGTGTCGGGTTGCCGTGTAGCCGTCGGGCTCGAGCGCCATCTCCCGCTGCTGGAGCCGGACGTAGGCGGTCATCCCCTCCTCGGCGTAGCCGTGCGCGAGCTCGAACATCGACGCGTTCAAGGCGTGGAACCCTGCGAGCGTGACGAACTGGAAGCGATAACCCATCGCGGCCAGCTCCTTGCGGAACCGGGCGATCTCCTCGTCGTCGAGGTGCTGCTTCCAGTTGAACGAGGGAGAGCAGTTGTAGGCGAGGAGCTTGTCCGGGTGGGCGTCGAGGATCGCCTCGGCGAAGGTCCGCGCTTCGTCGAGATCGGGCGTCGAGGTCTCGCACCAGAGCATGTCGGCGAAAGGCGCGTAGGCGAGCCCGCGCGCGACCGCCGCTTCCATGCCGTCGCGGACCCGGAAGAACCCCTCGGGCGTCCGCTCGCCCGTGAGGAAGCGGCGGTCGCGCTCGTCGACGTCGGAGGTCAGGAGCGAGGCGGACAACGCATCGGTCCGCGCGATCACGATCGTCGGCACGTCGGCCACGTCGGCGGCCAGGCGCGCGGCGGTCAGGGTTCGTTCGAACTGCTCGGTCGGCACGAGCACCTTGCCGCCCAGGTGGCCGCACTTCTTCTCGGACGCGAGCTGGTCCTCGAAGTGCACGCCGGCGGCGCCGGCCTCGATCATCGCGCCCATGAGCTCGAACGCGTTCAGGTGTCCGCCGAACCCGGCCTCGGCGTCGGCGACGATCGGCGCGAGCCACTCGCGATCGTGCTCGCCCGTCGACCAGGCGATCTGATCGGCGCGCCGCAGCGCGCTGTTGATCCTCCGCACGACGGTGGGCACCGAGTTGGCGGGATACAGCGACTGGTCCGGGTAGGTCTGGCCGGCGAGGTTCGCGTCGGCGGCGACCTGCCAGCCGGAGAGGTAGATGGCCTGGAGTCCCGCCTTCATGCACTCCACGGCCTGCCCGCCGGTGAGGCACCCGAGGGCGGCCACGTGTTCCTCGGTGTGGAGGAGATCCCAGAGCCGCTCGGCGCCGTGACGCGCCAGTGAGTGTTCCTGGCGGAGCGAGCCGCGGAGTCGGATCACGTCCTCCGCGGCGTAGGGCCGCGTGACCCCCGCCCAGCGGGGGTCACGCGCCCACCGCCGCTCCAGCTCTTCCGCTTCTTGCGCGATCCGCTCTCGAACGTCCATCTCAACCTCCGCGATCCGTGCCCGGAAAAGGAAACGACCTCTCGTCGAGAGGTCGATCGGCGCGCCGCGGTCGGACGGAGGCGCGCCGCTAGGAGCGGGGTACTCGGAGATCAGAGTTGAACGGCCGTTCAAACATCCTGAGCAGATGGTTCCACAACCAGCCCAGCGGAGTCAACCCTCTTTGCGCTGCAGGGACGCTGGGCGTCCAGGGCGAAGGGCTCTTCGGACCACCGGTCGAGTCGGGCTTTCGCCGTGCTACCTCGCGGAAACCGGCGCGGTCATACATCGACTTCGCGCCGAAGAACATCGCATCCGGATCCGTCTGCTCCTCGGCATCCACCGGATATGCCTCCACGAGTCGGGCACCTTGGGAGCGCGCGTGGTTCACCGCGGCCCGGAGCATCCTTTCGGCCAATCCCTTCCCCCGGACGCTTCGGGCGACGAAGAAGCACACGATCGACCACACCGGTTGGTTATCGACGGGCTTCATGACGGGGGAGCGGCGGAGCTTCGGGTAGTCCTCTCGAGGACCCAGCGAGACCCACGCGACCGGGACACCGTTCTCGTATCCGATGAGCCCGGTCACGGTCCCACGGGCGACGAGTGCTTTCATCGCGCGCCGGTTCTCGGTTCCGATCCCGGTGTCCGTTCCGGTCTTCCTGTAGAACATGCAGAAGCACGTTCGCACCACCGGCCGGTCGAACAACTCGACGAGGTCGGTCCAGCGCTCCTTCGTCACCGGGTGCGCTTCGAACATCGCTCCGGGCAATCTATCCCTGAGCGACCGCCCGCTCAGGGCACGATCTTGGAGATGGGCATCTCGAGGATGTCGGTGGCGCCGGCAGCCTTCAGGTCCGGGATCAGCTTGTTCACGCCCCGCTTCTCGACGACGGCTTCGATCGCGAAGCCGCCCTCCGAGAGCGGGGACACCGTCGGCGCCTTCATCGACGGGACGACCGCGAGGACCGGCTGGAGCCGGTCCTCGCTCACGTTGAGCTTGATCAGCACCCGGCCCTTCGGCCCGCAGCGCGCCGAGCAGCAGGGTCTGGACGTCCTCCATCGCCGCCTTCTTCGTCTCATCGCGCATCGCTTCGCGATTCGCGATGAGCACGGGCTCGGATGCGAGGAGCGTCTCGATGATCTTCATCCCGTGCGCGCGGAGCGTGTTCCCGGTCTCGGTGATGTCCACGATCGCGTCGACGATCTCGGGCACCTTCGCCTCGGTGGCGCCGTAGGACCACACGACCTTCACCGGGATGCCGAGCTCGTCGAAGTACCGCTCGGTGAGCTTGAGGAACTCGGTCGAGATCCGCGTGTCGGGCGGGATCTCCTTCGCGCTGTTCGCCGGATGCTCGTTCGGCACGGCGAGCACGACGTTCGTCCCGTGTCCCGTTCCGGAGCGCGCGTAGGAGAGCGTCGTCAGCACCTCGACGTCGGCCTCGGTCTCGGCGATCCAGTCCTGGCCGGTGATCCCCATGTCGAACAAGCCGTCCTGCACGTAGAGCGGGATCTCCTGTGGTCGAAGGATCGAAACGCGCTCGATGCGATCGTCGTCCACGGTGCCGTGGTAGTCGCGGGCGGAGCTCCGGCGCACGCGGAGGTTGGCGGCCTCGAACAAGCGGAGCGTCTGTTCCTCGAGGGAACCCTTCGGGATGACGAGCTTGAGCACGAACACCTCGCGGTCGCGGTGGGGTCGGAGTGTACGTGGATGGGGTGGCATGATGCGGTCTGTGCCGTCTCGATCTGACCATCGAGCCGTCCTCGCCCGGAGGTACGTGAATGGAGAGGCGCTCCATCGTTGAGAAGGCCGTCGAGGATCTCGAGACCCGAGGGCGATACCTGCGTCGACGCGGATTCGGTGGCTATCGATCCGAGGACGTCGACACATTCCTGCTCGAGCTGATCGGGGCAGTGCGTGGTCTGCTCGCGGAGAACGAGGTACTCCGAGCTGGGGTCTCGCCGCACTCTCGGTCGGCGACGTCGTCCCGGCGCATGACCCCCCTCGACGTGCAGGACGCCGGCTTCCATCGCGCTTGGGTCGGTGGCTACGATATGCGGTCGGTGGACGAGTACCTCGACGAGGTTGCCGAGCTGCTGACCGCGCTCACCCAGGAGAACGAGGCGCTTCGACATGCATCGTCGGAGCTCGGGAGGGAGGACGTGAGTCGATGACGACGTCGGGGTCCAGCACCCCTCGCGACGACGGGTTCGCGATGCCGGCGGAGTTCTCGCCGCACCAGGCGACGTGGATGTCGTGGCCGGCCCGCGAGGACCTGTGGGGCGGGCGGCTCGACGAGGCCAAGGACGAGTGGGCCGCGACCGCGCGAGCGGTCGCTGCATTCGAGCCCGTCGCGATGGTCTGCGACCCGGGGCAGGCCGAGGACGTTCGGCACCGGTGTGGGTCCGGCGTCGAGCCGCTCGAGGTGCCGATCGACGACTCGTGGCTCCGCGACAACGGCCCGATCTTCGTGACGAACGACCGAGCGGCGAGGTGGCGCTCGTGCACTTCGGCTTCAACTCCTGGGGCGGGAAGTACCTGCCGTTCGATCGCGACGCGGCGCTGCCGGAGGCGTTGGCCGCGCGATTCGGCGTTCGCCGCTACGTGGCTCCGTTCGTGCTCGAGGGCGGGTCGTTCTTCGTGGACGGCGAGGGGACGCTCCTCACGACGGAGCAATGCCTCCTGAACCCGAACCGGAATCCCGTCGATGAGCCGCGAAGAGATCGAGGAGGGACTTCGCTCGTTCCTCGGCGTCGACGCGGTGATCTGGCTCCCGCACGGTCTCGTCGAGGACCGCGACACCGACGGGCACGTCGACGGGCTCGCGCAGTACGTGCGTCCCGGGGCGGTCATGCTGGCGACCGCGGACGGATCGGACGACCCCAACGGGGAGCGGTTCGAGGAGGACCGCGGCGTGTTGGCGCGGACGCAGGACGCGCGCGGTCGACCGCTGGAGGTGCTGGAGGGGCCGGTGAACTCGTGGGCCGAGCTTCACGGAGATCGGCCCGATCGTGATCCCGTACATGAACCACTACCTGGCGAACGGCGCGGTGATCGTGCCGGTCGGCGGGTTGCCGGCGGACGAGCCGGCGCTCGAGCTGTTGGCGAAGGCGTACCCGGACCGCGAGGTGGTGGGTGTGCCGGGCGCCTGGATCTCCCACGGCGGCGGCGGACCGCACTGCATCACGCAGCAGGTGCCGGCCGGGTCGTTCGTCAGCTGAGCTGCCGGAAGAAGCACGAACGCGCCCCCGTGTGGCAGGCGGCACCCTTCTGGTGGACACGGGCGAGGAGCACGTCGCCGTCGCAGTCCACGCGGAGCTCGTCCCAGTGCTGGACGTGGCCCGACGTGTCGCCTTTGCGCCAGAGCTCTTGACGCGAGCGGCTCCAATAGACCATCCGACCTTCATCGATCGTGCGCTCGATCGCTTCACGGTTCGACCAGGCGAACATCAAGACGTCGCCGTTCTCGGCGTCCTGCACGATCACGGGGATCAGTCCCCGGTCGTCGAAGACCAATCCATCGAGCTCGACCTGTTCATGGTCCTCCGGGGTCACGGCCTCATCCCTTCACCGGGACAGCCTCACCGGGATCCCGCGAGCCGCGAGGTGCTCCTTGACCTCGCGGATCGTGAGATCGCCGTCGTGCCACCGGGACGCCGCCAGCACCGCGTCCGCGTGTCCGTCGGTGAGCGCGTCCGCGAAGTGCGCCGGCTCGCCGGCGCCGCCGGACGCGATCACCGGCACCGCGACGGCACCGGCGACCGCTCGCAACAGCTCGAGGTCGTAGCCCTCGCCGGTGCCGTCGCGGTCCATCGACGTCAGCAGCACCTCGCCGGCACCGTGCTCGGCCGTCGCTTCCGCGGCCCACTCGATCGCGTCGCGGCCGGTCGCGGTGTGTCCCGCGTCGACGTAGACCTCCCAGCCGGCGTCGCGGCGCTTCGCGTCGATCGCGATCACCATGCACTGCGTGCCGAACCGGTCGGCGGAGCGGGCGAGCAGCGACGGGTCTCGTACCGCGGCGCTGTTCACGCTCACCTTGTCGGCGCCGGCCCGCAACAGCGCCTGGACGTCGTCCTCGTGCCGGACCCCACCCCCGACGGTGAGCGGGATGAAGACCTCCTCCGCCGTGCGGGAAACGACGTCGAGTGTCGCCGCGCGATCCTCGAGCGTCGCGGTGATGTCGAGGAAGACCAGCTCGTCGGCGCCCTCCCGGTCGTAGTACTCGGCCAGCTCCACGGGATCGCCCGCATCGCGCAGCTCTTGGAACCGCACGCCCTTCACGACCCGGCCCGCGTCGACGTCGAGGCACGGGATCACCCGCTTTGCGAGCACCGGCGCGTCACCCCCTCGTCACCTGCGACAACTTCAGCGTCTTCTCGTAGAGCGCCTTGCCGGCGACCGCCGCCTCGCAGCCGACGTCGCGGAGCGCCCACACGTCCTCGGCGTTCCGCACGCCGCCCGCCGCGATCACCGGGCGATCGGTGAGCTTCAGCACCTGCCGGTAGAGGGTGAGGTCGGGGCCGTCGAGGGTCCCGTCGCGAGCGATCGCCGTGACGAGGTAGCGCGGCGCGCCGGCCTCGTCCAGTCCGGCGATCGCGGCCTCGAGCGCGGGTCCTTCCTCGCGCCAGCCGTCGATCATCAGGTGGCCGCCGCGGACGTCCACCGCGACCACCACGCGCTCGGCGAACTCCTCCACCGCCCGCGCCACGAACGAGGCGTCGGCGGCGGCCGCCGTGCCGAGGATCGCTCGTGCCGCGCCCGCTTCGAACACGGCGGCCGCCGCCTCGAGCGAACGGATACCCCCGCCGACCTGGACGGGGATGACGACGGCGCGGCAGATGGAGGTGATCGCCTCACGGTTGTCGCCTTCTCCGAGCGCGGCGTCGAGGTCGATCACGTGGAGCCTGCGGGCACCCTGCTCCTGGAACCGCTCCGCGACCTCGACCGGATCGTTCGCGTAGGCGGTCTCCTCGCTCGGATCACCGCGCCGGAGGCGGACGGCCCGGCCACCTCGGAGATCGACCGCCGGGATCACGATCACGTCTTCACGTCCTCGGAACCCCCTTCACGAAGTTGGCGTAGATCGCGAGGCCGGCCTCGCCCGACTTCTCTGGGTGGAACTGCGTCGCGAACACGTTGTCCCGCGACACGACCGAGGCGAACCGCCGGCCGTGCTCGGTGATGCCCACGGTGTCTCCATCGGCATCCGGCGCGAACGAGTGCACGAAGTAGAACCGCGTGCCGTCGGGGATGCCGTCCACGTTCGGGTGAGCGTGTTGCCAGGCGACGTCGTTCCATCCGATGTGCGGCACCCTGACGTCGTTCGGGAGCCGGCGGGACGTGCCCGGAAGGATCCCGAGTCCCACCTCCGGATCCTCCTCGCTCCCCTCGAACAGCACCTGCATGCCGACACAGACCCCGAACACCGGTCTGCCGGTTCCGACCACGCCGGCGATCGCTCGATCGAGACCCTTCGCGCGGATCGCGCGGACGCAGTGCCCGAAGTGGCCGACCCCCGGGATCACGAGCGCGTCCGCCGCCGCCACGCGTTCCGGATCGCCCGTCACGATCGGTTCCCCGCCGGCGTGCGCGAGCGCGCGGGACACCGAGTGGAGGTTCCCGCTGCCGTAGTCGAGCACGGCGATCTCGGCCACGGTCCCTACAGCGTTCCCTTCGTGCTCGGGACGTCGTCGCGCCCGGTCGGCGCGCAGGCGTCGCCGAGCGCCTTGGCGAGCGCCTTGAACTCCGCCTCGACGACATGGTGCGGGGATCGGCCGGATCGCAGGCGGACGTGCACCGTGAGATCGGCCGCCTGCGCGAACGCGCGTACGAAGTCCTCGACCAGCCCCGTGTCGAACGTCCCGATCGTCTCGGCCGGCACGTCGACCTCGTGGAGCACGAAGTTCCTTCCCGAGAGGTCCAGCGCGACCTCGACCGCCGCTTCGTCCAGCGGCACCGTGATCGAGGCGAACCGACGGATCCCCGCCTTGTCGCCCAACGCCTCCGCCAGCGCTTGCCCGAGCGCCAGCCCGACGTCCTCGACGGTGTGATGCCCGTCCACGTCGAGGTCGCCCTTGCTCGTGACGGAGAGGTCCCAGCCGGCGTGCTTGCCGAGCTGCTGGAGCATGTGATCGAAGAACGGCAGACCGGTGTCCGCTTCGGAGGTCCCCCGCCCATCGAGGGTCAGTTCGACCGAGACGTCGGTTTCCTTCGTGGTGCGCGAAACCTTCGCCGATCGCGCCATCGTTACCGCAGCACCTCCTCGAGGGCCTTCAGGAACAGGTCGACCTCGTGCGGCGTCCCGGCCGTGACCCGGAGCCCGTTCGGCACGACGTCCGTCAGGTCGCGGACCAACACGCCGCGGTCCAGCAGGCCTTGCCAGAGCTCCTTCGCATCCCCGGGCGGTTGGAACAGGACGAAGTTCGCCTGTGAGGGGAACACGGTCGTCCCGTCGATCTCGGAGAGCACCCGGACGATCCGGTCCCGCTCGGCCCGGATCGCGTCGAGGCCGGCGGCTGCCTCGTCCTCGTGCCGGAGTGCCGTGATGCCGGCAGCCTGGGTGAGGGCGCTCAGGTGGTAGGGGAGTCGGACGCGCTGGAGATCGTCCACGACGTCGGGAGACGTCAGCGCGTACCCGATCCGGGCGCCGGCGAGCGCGAACGCCTTCGAGAACGTCCGCACCACGGCGACGTTGGGGTGCTCGGTGACGAGCGGCAACGCGGTCTCACCACCGAACTCCACGTACGCCTCGTCGACGATCACGAGCCCGTCCGATGCCGCGGCGAGCTTCCGGATCGCGCCGAGCGGCTGGATGTTGCCGGTCGGATTGTTCGGCGAGCAGACGAACGTCACGTCGGCGCCCGAGCCGGCCGCCCACGCGACGGCACCGTCGTCGATCTCGAAGGGCGGATCCAGGCGACGTTCGACGATCTCCGTCTGTGTGAGCCAGCAGAGCCGCCGATGGAGCAGGTAGGTCGGCTCGAAGAGAGCCGCGTGCCGGCCGGCACCGCCGTACGCCATCAGGAGCTGCGTGAGGATCTCGTTCGAGCCGTTCGCGGTCCACACCCCGTCGACCGCGTGCCCGGTGCGCGCGGCGAGGGCTTCGCGGAGAGCGCGCATCTGTCCGTCCGGATAGCGGTTCAGCGGCAGCTCGCGAACGGCGGCGGCGAGATCGTCCGAGAACCCGACGGGGAGCGGCACGGGGCACTCGTTCGTGTTCAGCCGAGCGGCGACCTCGAGCTGCGGAGAGTCGTACGGCCCGACCTCGCGGAGGCCGGGCCGGGGGCTGGCGGGGGTGTTCACGCCCTGTCCCTCCTGGCCTCCACCGCCTTCGCGTGGCCGACCAGTCCTTCCGCGTTCGCGATCGTCGCGGCGGAGCCGGCGTGGCGCGCGGCGGCCTCCCCCGTCATCCGAACGACCGATCGCACCGTCACGTAGTCCGAGGCGCGCAACCCGGAGGAGAAACGTGCCGTGCCCGATGTCGGCAGGACGTGGTTCGAGGCGACGCCGTAGTCGCCGAAAGGAACCGCGCTCCATTCACCGAGGAAGATCGCGCCCGCGATCGAGACCGTCTCCAGGAACGCCTCGGGGTCGGCCAGCAGCACCAGCAGGTGCTCGGGCGCGAGCTCGTCCACGATCTCCGCGGCGTGTGCGAGGTCGCGAACGAGGACGCCACGCGATCCCGCCAGGGCGGCGTCGACGATCTCGCGACGGCCCGCTTGCGCGACGGCCTGCTCGAGGGCCGAGCCGACCTTCGCGATCACGGGCTCGTCCGTCGTGATCAGGTACGTCCGCGCCTTCGGGTCGTGCTCCGCCTGCGCGATGAGATCGAGCGATACGAGCTCCGGATCGACGTCGCCGTCGGTGACGATCGCCAGCTCGCTCGGGCCGGCGAGCGCGTCGATCCCCACCATCCCGCAGAGCTGTCGCTTCGCCTCCGTCACGTAGGCGTTGCCTGGTCCGACGATCCGGTCGACCTGCGGGATCGATTCGGTCCCGTAGGCCATCGCCGCGATCGCCTGCGCGCCACCGGTCTTCGCGACGTAGGTCGTTCCCGCCCGCTTCGCCGCGTACAGGACCGCCGGATGGATCGAGCCGTCGGCACGCGGCGGCGTGCAGAGCACGATCTCCGGCACGCCGGCGACCACGGCGGGGACGACGGTCATGCAGACCGAGGAGGGGTAGACGGCGCGTCCGCCGGGCACGTAGCACCCGACGGCCCGGATGGGCCGAACGATCTCCCCGAACCGAACGCCGTCACGCTCCTCCCACCACTCGGTCGGCAGCTGGCGGGCGTGCAGGTCGCGCATCCGCTCGATCAGCGAGTCGATCGCCCGCTTCAGGTCGTCGGGCGTCTCGTGCTCGGCCACCGCGAACTCCTCGCGGCGAACCAGTAGGCCGGTCTCCGAGAGGTCGGCATCGTCGAAGCGTTGCGCAAGCTCGACCAGGACCTCGTCGCCCTCGACGAAGACGCGTTGCAGGATCCGCTGCACCGTCTCGAACACGGTGGGGTCGATCTCGGGCCTGATGGCCTCGAGCCGCTCCCCCCGCTCGCGCAGGTCCAGGAGCTCGAGCACGTCAGGACCCTTCGGTCGCGTCGGCGCGATGATGGATCGCCCGCGCCAGGCGGCGGTCTCGGATCAGGAGCAACCAACCGCTGACGCCGACCGCGAGCGAAGAGGCGATCAGCATGCCCAGCGCCAGCAGGAGAGCGGTTTCCCGGACCATGAGGGCCGGAAGGTTACCGGAACCCGCAACGCCATCGACCGGCTCAGTCTCGTGGTGCCGGCCTGTCGTTTCGCCTCCGTTCGACGCTCGGCTTCGAGTCGTTCCAGATCCACGTCCTCGTAGCTCATGTAGCCGAACGCTCCTCCGATCGAGGGGTGCACCTCGGAGATCAGCCGATGCATCGCTTGCGCCACGCGACGGTACGTCGGGTGTCCCTGCGGTTGTGACCGGAGCTCCGTCAGGTGCATCGCCTCGCGCGCCGTCATCTGCATCACGAAGCGGATCCGGAACGCCATCGGCACCGCGTACTGGGCGGCGTCCTCGAACCCCGCGTCGAGGAGCGTGCGCTCCATCGCTCGCCCGGCATCCATCACGCGATCCCATCGATCGCGCTGTCCCGCCTCGTCGATCTGGGCCGGCGTCTCGTGCCCGTGCTCGCTGGTCAGGCGCTGCCATTCGATCGTCAGGGGGCGGTGGCGCTGGAGGTCCCGGAACGCCCCGTAGTCGCAGAGCACGTCGAACCGGTACTGGGTGCGCTCCCACGCCCGGCCCGGCTTGTGCCGGCGGTTGGAACGATCCCCGACGCTCGCGCGGAGCAGCTCCTCGCGCTCGTCCGGCGACATGTCGCGGACGAGCCGGAGGAGCTGGTCGTCCGGCAGATCGGTGCTCGCGTACAGGACCGCCGCCGCGACCTTCACCTCGCCCTCGGGGTCGTAGTCGACGAGCGTGACCTCGTCCCGCGGTTCGGGCGTCGCCTCGCCGGCGAGCTTCGCCGCCAGCTCCTCGACGCCCTCCGCGTTCCTCGCCAGTACCGCGCCCAGGCGACCCCTCGATCCTCGACGTCCACTCGCTTCAGGAACGCCGGGATCACCTTGCGGAGCTGCTCGAGCATCAGGACGCCGTATTCGCGCATCTCCGCCGACGGGTGCACGGACAACCGCATCAACAGCTGCTCGTAGGACTGCGCGGTCGCGTAGACGCCGACGTTGGACCGGGTCGCGGCCGGCAGGCACACGCGCAGTGTGTCGCACGTCTTCGCCGTGATCGTCGAGCGGTAGACGAAGTCCGAGTCGTTGGCCTCTTGGGGGAACCGCCGCTCGTACCAGGCATACATCGGCTCGAACATCTCGCCGTAGAGGCCGAAGACCTCGTCGAGGTACTCGCGGTAGCGGGTCTCCAGCCCGGTGCTCCTGAAGCTCCGGCGGGACGGTCGCGCGCCATCGTCCGCCGGGCATGTCGTCGTAGCGCATGTACCGCGTCGACTGTTCGAGGTACGCGGCCAGCCGCCCCCATTCGAGGGCCTTCGCCAGCAGCTGCGACGCCTGCTCGCACGCGAGGTGGACGCCTCCGAGCTGCGCGACGGAATCGTCGCCGTACTCGAGGAAGACCCGGTCGTAGAGCTTCTCCGCGCGATCGACCCCGACGCTCGTCATCTCCCCGCCCTCGTCGACGTCCTCGGCGAACTCATCGAGGAACAGGCGGCGCAGCGACTTGGTCGTGCGCGAGTAGCGGGCGAACAAGGCTCCCTTCACGACCTCCGGCAGGTTCACCAGCGCGAACACGGGGCCGTCCAGATCGGTGAAATGTCGCGCGAGGACCTCGCGCTGGTCCTCGGTGAACCCTTCGGTCGCGAACCAGAGCGTCACGGCGACGGTGAGGGCGACGGCGACGGCGACGGTGACGGCGGCAAGCTCAGGTGCAACTCGATCACGGTGCCCGGGTCGACCTGCGATCCCGGCGGGCGTGTCCTGCTGGGCGACCAGATCGGGGTCGGTCGGACATTCGGGTCGGGGCAAGACGCGATCGCCGGGTCGGGCGTCAAGGCCGAGTCCCTGGAGCTGGGCCTTGGCCTGGGCGAACGTCAGACACGTCACGTCCGGCACGATCACCACGGAGGGCCCCGCCGAGACCACGACGTCGACCGGCGTGCCTTTCGGCACCTGCTCACCCGCCGCCGGGGATTGGCTGATGATCCGCCCTTCCGGCACGTCCTGGTTGTTCTCCTGCGTCTACGTCACCGAGGGTGAGCTTCGCGGCTCTCGAGGTCGGTTCGCGCCTCGTCGACGGTCAGCCCATCGAGCGCGGGGACCTGGACCCGCTTGGGCCGGCGCAGAGATGACGAGGTTCACTGCCTTGCCCCGGCCTGGATCTGCGGTGCCGGCGGCCGGATCCTGATCGATTACCCGGCCCGGCGGGACCGGTCCGTGCGACGGATCGTCTTGTCCCCCACGATCAGCCCGGCACCGTCGAGCTTCTGCTGTGCCTGCGGCGTCGTGAGACCGATCAATCGGGCACCGCGACGAGTCTCCCTGCCCGTCGTCGGTGAGCATCGTGACGACGAGATAGGCGCCCGCGGCGAGCAGCGCCATGATGAGGATCGCGATCAGGGCTCCGGCCCATGCCTTCCGCGAGCTGCCCGGTTCGTCCTGCTGGGGCGGAAGCACCGACGTCGGCTGGGGCCGGGAGATGACCTGCGTCGCCTCCCCCGCGGCCGGCAGCAGCGGCGTCGCCATCACCTGGCCGCCGGTCCGCACACGCTCCAGATCGTCGGCGAACTCCTGTCCCGTCTGGTACCGGTTCGCGGGGTTCTTCGACAGCGCTCGCATCACGACCGCGTCCAGCTCGGGCGGAACGTCGGGGTTGACCGACGACGGCGCTTCCGGAGTCGCGTTCACCTGCTTGTACGCGATCGCCATCGGGGAGTCGCCGGTGAACGGGGGCCGACCGGTCAACATCTCGTACAGGACCACGCCCAAGGCGTAGATGTCGGTGCGCGCGTCCACGGCGTGGCCCTGCGCCTGCTCGGGCGACAGGTAGGACGCGGTGCCGAGGACCGCGGAGGTCTGCGGCGCCGTCTCGGGCCCGCTGATCAACCTCGCGATGCCGAAGTCCATCACCAGCACCTTGCCGTCCCGCGTGACCATGACGTTCGCGGGCTTGATGTCTCGATGGATCACGCCCTCCGCGTGCGCGGCGGCGAGCGCCTCCGCGATCTCCTTCGCGACCTGCGCCGCCTTCATCGGCGGGATCGTCTTGCCGGACGCCAGGTAGTCCGCGAGGGTCCGCCCCTCGATGAACTGCATCACGATGTACGGCGTGTCGCCGTCGGTGCCGGAGTCGTACACCGAGACGATCCCCGGGTGGTTCAGCCGAGCGGCGGCCTGGGCCTCCCGGCGGAAGCGGTCGACGAAGCTCGCGTCTCGGGCGAACTGCGGCAAGAGCGTCTTGATCGCGACCGTGCGGTTGAGGGTCCGGTCGTAGCCGCGCCAGACCTCGGCCATGCCACCGACGCCGATCCGGCCTTGCACCTCGTACCGATCGCCGAAGATCTGCTCCATCTCGTTCTTGGCAGTCCTTTCCTACCGGAGGTACGCCTCGATGACGGAACGCGCGATGGGGGCCGCGACCTGGCCTCCGGTGGCCTCGCTGCCCAGGTTCCCGCCGTCGAGGACGATAACCGAGACCGCGATCTGCGGGTTCTGCGCAGGGGCGAAGGCGGTGAACCATGCGTTGGGCGGGCGGCCTTCGCCGTTCGTTGCGGTGCCGGTCTTCCCGGCGACCTGGATCCCCGGGATCGCTGCCCGGTAGCCGCTCCCGTTGTTCACGACCGCGATCATCATCTGGGTGAGGTCCGCCGCGGAGCTCCCGGAGATCGCCCGCCTCACGGTGCCCACCGGGAACTCCCGCACCACCCGCCCCTGCGAGTCACGCACCTCCGAGACGATCCTCGGCTGCGGCATGACGCCGCCGTTGGCGACGGCGGAGGCGATCAAGGCCATCTGCAGGGGGTTCACGAGGTCGTTGTCCAGTCCGATCGCAGAGAACGCCAGGAGCGGGTCGTTCTGTTCGAAGTACTCGGGTTCCGGGAAGCGTCCGTTCTGGAACGGGAGCTCGAAGTTGATGAGTTGCTCGTCGCAGGTGGTCCGCTCCGGTGGGAGGGTGCCGCAGAGGCCGTACGCGCGCGCTTGCGCGGCGAGTGGCTCGGCGCCCAGGCGGAGACCGATCTCGGCGAAGGTCACGTTGCACGACTCCTCGAAGGCCTCGAGCATCGTGATCTGTCGGCGAGCCCCCGTTGCAGTGGTCGTCACCGAAGTTCTGCAGCTGTTCGTTCGTGAGCGGCAGCGTGAGTCGATGCGGATTCGGCCATTGGCTCTCCGGACCGAACCCGTTCTCGAGCGCCGCCGACGCCGTCACGATCTTGAAACTCGAACCGGGGAGGAAGAGTTCCTGGTGGGACAGGGGGAGGAGCGGCTTGTCCGGGTCCGCGTTCAGTCGCTTCCAGGCGCGCCGGATCTCCGGGTCGCTGCCGCTCGAGAGTTCGCTGGGGTCGAACCCGGGAGTGGAGTACAGGGCCAGGATGTCGCCGGTGCGAGGATCCATCGCCACGACCGCCCCCTGGTTCGCACCGAGGGCCGTGCGAGCGACCTCCTGCAGGTTGGGATCGATCGTCACGAAGATGTTGCCGCCTCGCTTCTGGCGGCCCAGGAAGAGGTCGCTGAACGTGGAGAGCGCGAGCTCCGGCGCTTCGCCCGATAGGTAGGAGTTCATCGACCGTTCGAGCGCGGACCGCCCGTAGATCCTCGAGTAGAAGCCCGTGATGTACCCGTAGAGGTCCCCCTGCGGATAGCGTCGTTCGAACCGATACCGAGAACCCTTGGGCCCCGGCACGCTCTCGGCGAGCACCAGCCCGTCGGCGGAGAGGATCTTGCCGCGCTGGACGTTGTATTCGGCGATCAGCTGGCGGCTGAAGTTGGCGGGGTGGCTCTTGATGTCGTCGGCAGCGAAGACCTGCACGTAGGCGAGCTGCGCGAACAACACCGCGAACAGCAGCACCAGGGCGATCCCGAGGCGCCGGATGCGTCGTTCCATCTACCCGGAGCCCCGTCGGGCCGGCTGCCAGGGACCGGCGGAGATCCGGACCAGCAGCGCGATCATCACGAAGGTCGCGACGCGGCTGGAGCCGCCGTAGGACACGAGCGGGAGCGGGACGCCGGTCAACGGGATGAGACGTGTCACGCCGGCCGCGATCGTGAACGTCTGCAGCGCGATGGTCGTCGTCAGGCCGGTCGCGAGGAGCCGGCCGAAGGCGTCCTCCCGATCGAGGGCGATCCGCAGGCCGCGTCCGATCAGTCCGACGAAGAGCAACAGGATCGCGGCCGTGCCGAGCATGCCCAGTTCCTCGCCGAAGGCCGACAGGATGAAGTCGCTCGCCGGGTAGGGGATCAGGTCGGGCGAGCCCCGTCCGAGGCCGGTGCCGACCAAGCCGCCCGACGCGAGCGCGAACCAACTCTGCGCGAGCTGTCCGTAGCCGACCTGATGCACCGTGGCCGGCTCGAGGGCGTGCAGCCAATAGGCCACGCGGTGCTGCACGTGCGGCAGGGCCAGGTACCCGATCAGCCCGCCCGCCGCGAACAGGATCCCTCCCGTCACGAGGTAGGCGACGCGCCCGCTCGCCACCCAGAGCAGCACGACGAAGACGCCGAAGAAGAGCATCGAGGCGCCCAGATCGCGCTCGAGGAACAGGACGGCGAGCGAGGCTCCCCATGCGAGGAGCAAGGGACCGAGGTCCTTCGCGCGCGGGAGGCCGAGGCGTCCGACGCCGGCCTCGAGCAGCTCGCGTTTCGCCGACAGATAGGAGGCGAGGAAGATGACGATCAAGATCTTGCCGAACTCGGCCGGCTGGAACGTGAGCGGACCGAGGTGTGCCCACAGGCGCGCGCCGTTCACCTCGAACCCGACGCCGGGGACCACCGGGAGCAGCAAGAGGATCAGGCCGAGCAGTCCGATCGTGTAGGTGTAGGCGTCCAGTTGCCGGTCGTCGCGTACGAGCACGAGCGTCAGCACGAAGGCGGCCAGCCCGATCAGGAGCCAGATCGCCTGGGCGTCCGCGACATCGGCCGGGAGCAGCCGGTAGATCATGGCCAGTCCAAGTCCTCCGAGCATGCCGGCGATCGGGAGCAGGACGGGGTCGGCTCGCGGGGCGATCCACCGGACCGCGCCCCACGCCAGGAGATACGCGCCCCCGAGCGTGAGGGCGTAGACGACGATGTCGCGCGGGACGCGACCGCGGAGCCCGAGCCCGACCATCGCGTAGGCCGCGACCGATGTCACGAGCGCCACCAGCAACAGCAGGAGCCCGGTCCGGGGCCGTACCGGGCGTGAGGCGACGGCGCTCACGCGGCGCCTCCGCCGTTCTTCGTCGCCGCCTCGGCCTTGGCCACGTCCCGCTCCATCTGATCGATGAGCTTTGCCCCGTCCTCGCGGTCGGTCACCGGGATGCCGTCATCGAAGCCCTGATACGTATCAGCCAGATCGCGGACCTCCGCCGCGAGGACGTCCTTGTGGACCTCCACCGGGTGACCGAGGTCGTAGCCGAGGATCGTGAGGGGGATGCCCTGGTAGATCGCGACGCTCTCCCCGGCGGGGCCGACGTACCACTGACGGTCCAACCACCAGCGGGCACCGAAGAGCGCCACGATCAGCACCAGGAGCGTGAGGCCGGCGCGGAGCCCCCAGCGCCCGACCGTCCGCCGAGACGGCGAGGCGACGCGCCGGCCGCCGCCGACCGGGTCGCTGTCCTCCGCGATCGCGTCGAGCACGACGACGGTGATGTTGTCGATGCCCCCCGCTCGGTTCGCGGCCTTCACGAGCCGGTCGGCCGCCTGCTGGGGCTGCTCGCTGGTCTCGAGGATCGCCTGGATCTGATCCTCCGTCACCATGCCGGTGAGGCCGTCGCTGCACAGCAGCAGTCGATCGCCGTCGGCCAGCGCGATCGAGTCCTCGTCCACCTCGACCTGCTCGTCGGTGCCGAGCGCGCGGGTCAGGACGTTCTTGTGCGGATGGACCTCCGCCTCGGCTTCGGTGATCTCGCCCGACTTCACCATCCGAGCGACCAGGGTGTGGTCCGTCGTGAGCTGCTGGAGGGAGCCGTCCCGCAGCAGGTAGGCCCTCGAGTCGCCGACGTGTGCGATGAGGGCGCTGCCTCCGTCGATGCGGGTCGCCGTGAGCGTCGTCCCCATCCCGGAGAGCCGCTCGTCTTCGACGGACCGGTCCCAGACGGCGCGGTTCGCGCGACGGACGTGCTCGGCGAGCGAACCCCCGTCTCCGGTCTCGAGCGCTTCCATCGCTTCCAGCGCCACCTGGGACGCGACCTGCCCTCCGCGGTGGCCGCCCATGCCGTCCGCGACGACGTACAGGGGCGGGTCCACCAGCAGCGAGTCCTCGTTCCGCTCCCGGACGCGGCCGATGTCGGTCGCGGATCCGACCTCGACCCTCACCGGCGCAGCTCCATGATCGTCTGGCCCACGCGGACCTTGTCCCCCGGCTGGAGCATCGCGGGGGCGGCGAGCTTCTGCTCGTTCACGAACGTCCCGTTGGTGGAGCCGAGATCCTCGACGAACCACGAGTTGTTCTTCGCGAAGAGGCGCGCGTGCTGCTGGGAGGTGTAGGTGTCGTCCAGGCGCAGCTCGCATTCGGGCGCGCGACCGACGGTCATGCTCGCCGAGAGCTTCACCGTCCTCGGCTTCGCGTCCGACTGACCCTGCACGAGGAGGGTCGATGGCCCGGGGGGCAGGGTGGGCGCGGCGTTGCGGGGGCGTCGGCCGCCGCGTTCCGCGGCGGCCGACGCCTCCGCCACGGACAACCCTCGCACGACCCAGCGCATCGAGCGCCAGATGAACAGGAACAGCAACGCGAAGAGGCCGTACTTCAACGCCGACAGGGCGAAGGGCGTGATCGTGTCGGCGAGCACCACGATCCGCGACATCTAGGCCCTCCGGAACTCGATCACGGTCGTCCCGATCGTGATCTTGTCGCCGTCGGCGAGCTCCCTCGATTGCACCGTCTGCCCGTTGAGCCGCGTTCCGTTGGTGGAGCCGAGATCGGTGAGCGTCCAGGCACCGTCCCGAAGCTTCAGCTGCACGTGCTTGCGCGACGCTCCCTTGTCCTTGAGGACGACGTCGCAGTCGGCGAGCCGCCCGATCGTCACGGTGTCGGAGGCGAGCGCCACCGTGCGTTCGGCGCCGTCCTCGTGGATCACCACCGACGCGTGTCCACCCGCCGTGCGGTCGTCGTCCTCTCCCTCGACCAAGGACGCGCGACAGGCGAGGTCGCCCTTCTTGAGGTCCTCGTCGACGACGAACTCCACCTCGGGAGGACCGACGAGCCCCCACCCGCGTTCGGCGGCGGACTCTCGGATCACCCGCTTCAGCTCGGACACGATCGCGTCCTCGGCTTGCTCGTATCGAGCGGCGTCCTCGGGGGAAAGGGAGAGCTCGAACCGGTTCGGCGCCCAGACCTCGGAGACACCGACGCTGCGGCCGCTTTCCATCTCCCGCATGATCAGCTTCGCGATCTCAACGGGTTGCACGCCGCTGCGGAAGGCCTTGGAGAACAGGCCTTCGACGAGTCCACCGAGGCGTCGTTCGAAATCGCGAAGGATCGGCACGTCGTTCCGATGAGCGCGTGGGGTGGAACGCGCTTCGCGCCTATCCTACCGCCGGGGTTCCTCGACTCCCTCGAGGGGTGGCGCCGCGGTCCCGAGCTCCGACATGCGCGGCTGCTCCCAGATCGGGCTCGCGAACCCGTATCGCTCGTCCGGCGGGAGGCGACGCCAATGCCACTCTTGCATCTCCCAATAGGTCCGACGCGAGAAGACCACGATGAGCACGGCGAGCAGGAAGCGGAGGGTCGCGTGCGGTGCGATCCGAACCAATCCGAGCGCGAGGCCCGTCATCGACACGATGGTCCAGGCGGTGAGAGCCGCGAAACCGACCACCGTCAGGTGGCGCATCAGTCCGTCGAAGTCGACCCTGGCTCGCGCGCTCATCTCTCCTCCCGTCTCCATCGGCGGGCGGTCGACCGGAAATCCATAGGTCGCCGGTCGGTAGTCGGGTCCGCCGCCCCGGGCGGGGCAACCGCCGGCCGACCTACGGTCGGCCGGCAGATGGGCCGCTGCTACGATGGCCGCGCCCTCGGGCGAGTGGCGGAATTGGCAGACGCGCACGGTTCAGGTCCGTGTCCGGTAACCCGGGTGGGGGTTCAACTCCCCCCTCGCCCACGACTCCGATCGCGCTCGATCACGGGCAGGCGATCATCGGCCACGGTCACTAGCGGAACCGTACCGGTCACCGTTATCGTCCAACCCATCTCTCGCGGGCGACCCGCGGGACAGGGGGTGTCACCGTGTCGACGCTTCGCCGGTCTCCGCTCGTCCTGTGCGCGATCGCTCTCGTCCTTCCACTCCTTTCCGCTCCAGTTGCGGCGGCGCCGGACGGCAACCCACATCTCGGGCTCAGGGCGGCCTCTCCGTTCGTGGAGCTCGTCCGCTACGGGAGGGGACCGGTGTGGCTCGATCTCGGGGTCTCGGTCATCTCCAAGGAAGCGCCCTTCGAGCTCCGCGTCCGGCGCGACACCTACGACGATCCCATCCGTGTCTGGCAGGCGTTCCATGGATCCGGGGGGGTGGTCGAGGAGGAGCTCCCGGCCGACATCCTGCAGGGCTGGTCCGGCCTCGATCGCTTCCTCCGCATCACGCTCTTCGACCGGAGCGGGAACTTCGTCAGACGTCGCGTCCCCGACGCATGCCTCGGGGGCTGGCAGACGGAACGAGTCGACGACTCCGGTCCCTTCGACCCCACCTATCCGGCCGGCTGCGGCTCCAACCCCCTCACACTCGGGTCGGTATGGGGGATCGACCAGGGGTGGGGTGTCACTCCATTCCTCTCCAACGCGTTCGTCCGGGTCCCCGACGGCCGCTACGTCGTGAAGGTCTCGATCGCCGCTCGGTACCGGGCCCTGTTCGGGGTCGCTCGCGATGACGCTCGGGTCAGCATCGCGGTTCGGGTCCGGACGGAGACGGGATGCCTCGACTTCTGTGGGGGACGGGCAGCCCCCGCCGACACGCCCGCGCGACGCAGGCTGACGCCGGCGATCACCACGTCGGCTCCGGATCCCTCCACCGTGCCCGACCTGGTGGCTCTCCCCGCGTACGGGATCGGGATCGGTCACGAACGGGGCCACGATTACCTCCAGTTCGGCGCCGACGTCTGGAACCGCGGACCCGCGTCGCTCGTGGTGGAGGGTTTCCGCGCCGTCGGCGAGGATCGGATGGACGCGTATCCAGTACTTCCTCGCCGACGGCGCGGTCGTCGGTCGCGCCCCCGTCGGCTCGTTCCACTTCGACCACCGGGACGGTCACCAGCATTGGCACTTCCTCCAGTTCGCTCGCTACCGGCTCCTCGACGCCTCCCAGGTCGCCATCCGGAGTCACAAGCAGGCGTTCTGTCTCGCGCCCACGGATCCGATCGATCTCACGGTCGACGGCGCGATCTGGCGACCCGACCAGGTCGGGTTCAGCCAGTGCGGTGGGATCACCTCGATATGGATCCGTGAGGTCCTGCCGACCGGCTGGGGTGACACCTACTTCCAGAGCGTCCCCGGGCAGTCCTTCGACATCACGAGCCTCCCCAACGGGTCGTACTGGATCGAGGTCCGAGCCAATCCGGCGGGGGTGCTCTTCGATGCGGACCCCTCGAACGACCTCGAGCTGCGGGAGGTGATCCTCAGAGGGGTCCCGGGCCACCGCAGGGTCTCGGTGCCGCCGTACCACGGGATCGATACCGAGGCCTCGATCGGTTTCGGACCGTAGCTCCGTCGGGTCGGCGCCAACTCCCGGCGTATACTCGCGAAACCCCACGTAGATGCCCGCATCCGCACTCATCGCCGCGTTGGAGCTGTCGCGCTCCACTCTCACGCTGGTCGCGCTCGTGGCCATCGGGTTGTCGATCGTGGCCGTGCTCTACGCGATCACGAACGCCGGACGAGCCGGGGGCGCCGTGGGGGGACGTGTGCGCCTCGACGAGACGCTCCGGGGGATCCTCCAGGGTCAGTCCCAGCAGATGCAGCGGCTCGAACGCGCGATCCGCGCCTTGCACGCGACCGACAAGAAGCAACAGACGCAGATCGAGGGATCGGTGCGGAACGTGGCATTGCTCCGCTACGACGCGTTCGAAGACGTGGGCGGCCGGCTCTCGTTCTCGTGCGCGCTGCTCGACGATCAGGGGAACGGGGTCGTCCTCACCTCGATCAACGGACGGCAGGAGACCAGGGTGTACGCGAAGCCCGTCGCGCTGGGGACCAGCTCGCACAACCTCTCCCTCGAGGAGGAAGAGTCGATCCGGCGGGCGCTGGGTGCCCGACAGGCCAACGTGGAGGCCGGATGATCCGACGACGAGAAGACGTGGAAGGTCAGGGCCGCGGGAGCGGCCGGGGCAACGATCGAACGGAGGCAGTCATGGCAGAAGAGGGCGAGGTCACGATCGTCGGCGCCGGGGCGCGACTGGAAGGCAACGTCGTCTCCGCGGGGAACCTCCGCATCGACGGGCAGGTGAAGGGACAGATCAACGCCGAGGGCGACGTGGCGCTCTCCCCGCAGAGCCAGGTCGAAGCGGACATCCGCGCGCAGAACGTGAGCGTCGCGGGGCGGTTCAAGGGCTCGATCTTCGTGAAGGGGAAAGCGCACGTCGGCCGGGGCGGCCGGGTCGACGGCAACATCACCTCCAAGACCCTCGTGGTCGAGGAAGGCGGTGTCTTCCACGGGCAGAGCATCATGGACGGCTCGTCCCCGCCCGAGGCCGCTCGTCAGCAGCAAGCCCCGCAACAGACCGAGGAAGAGCGCGACGAGCCGGAAGTGAAGGTGCCGTAGTTGCTCGACATCAAGCGGATCAGGGAGGACCCCGATCCGTTCCGGGCCGCGCTTGCGAGGCGGAACCTCGCCGACGCCGTCGAGCGGCTGCTCCAGGCCGACGAGCGGCGTCGGTCGCTGACGGCCCGCGTCGAGGAGCTGCGAGCGGAGCAGAACCGAGCATCCAAAGCGATCGGCGCCGCGAAAGGCGAGGACAAACAGCAGCTGATCGAGGAGGTGGCGAAGGTCTCCGCCGAGCTGAAGGAGCTCGAGCCGCAGCTCGGCGAGGCGGAGGAGGAGCTCAACCGCCTGCTCGCCGAGACCCCGAACGTCCCGCACGAGAGCGCGCCCGACGGGTTCACCGAGGAGGACGCCGTCGAGCTGAAGCGGAACCACGATGAGCCGCCGGCGTTCGACTTCGAGCCCCGCGACCACGCGGAGCTCGGGGAGATGCTCGGCGTCCTCGACACCGAGCGCGGAGCCCGGACGTCGGGTTCGCGGTTCGTGTACCTGATGGGCGATCTCGTCTTCGTGCAGTTCGCGCTCATGCGCCATGCGATGGACATCGTGGTGGAGAAGGGCTTCTCACCCGTGATCCCGCCGGTGCTCGTGCGCGAGGAAGCGATGTACGGAACCGGCTTCCTCCCCACGGACGCCGTGAACCTCTACACGACCCGTGAGGACGATCTGTACCTGGTCGGGACCTCGGAGGTGCCGTTGGCGGCGTTCCATCTGGGGGAGATCGTCGAGGAGGCCGACCTGCCCATCCAGTACGCCGGGTACTCCACCTGCTTCCGGCGCGAGGCCGGGTCGTACGGCAAGGACCTCGGCGGGATGTTCCGCGTGCACCAGTTCGACAAGGTCGAGATGTTCGTGTTCTCCACGCCCGAGTCATCGTGGGACGAACACGAGCGGATCCTCGCGATCGAGGAAGAGATCATCGGCAACCTGGAGATCCCCTATCGGGTGGTGAACATCGCGGCGGGCGACCTCGGAGGCTCCGCGGCCAAGAAGTACGACATCGAGGCGTGGCTCCCCGGCCAGGGTCGGTACCGAGAGCTGACGTCCTGCTCCAACACCACCGACTACCAGGCGCGCCGTATGCAGACGCGGGTTCGGCGCGCCGACGGGAGCGTGGAGATCCTCCACACGTTGAACGGCACCGCGACCGCGATCGGCAGGACGCTCATCGCGATCATGGAGAACCATCAGCGCGCCGACGGGAGTGTCGAGATCCCGGCGACGCTGCACCCCTACCTGCCCGAGCACGCTCGGGTGCTCACCGCCAGGTCCGCTGCCTAGCGACCCTTCGCGGCGGCGGAGTCGGAGGCGGACGAGGTCTGCTCGACCCGAGTGTCATCTCGAGTCGCCGTCGGCGTCTCGCGCCCCGCGTGAGACGCCGTGACGTCGATCGACACTCCCTGCCACTCCTCCGGCACCACGCCCGTCGGTGAGGACCGTCGGCCGAACGCCATGGAGCCATCGGATCGTGCCGTCGCGCCGGAGGACGCGATAGGTCTCCTCCCAGAAGCCCGTCTCAACGGAGCGCTCGGAGGAGATCCGGACGCGAGCCCGATCGTCGGGATGCACCATGCGGGGGAAATGATTGCGCTCGACCATGAGCTCCTCGGGCGTGTAGCCCAAGATGTCGAACGCTTGCTGGCCGATGTAGGTGTACTGCTCGAACCCCGTCTCGGGATCGATCATCTCCGACCACGGGATCGCCAGCGCGCCGTCGAGCACGGCTTCCCTGCTCACGTGCGGAGGCTCTCGAGGCTGGCGCGGGCCTCCTCGTCGTGCGTGATGTCGAGCAGGATCCCCTGGAAGGCCCTGGGGCCGTCCGAGATCGTCCCGATCCAGCAACCGGCCGGCGTCGAGGAGCCAGATCACGGTGCCGTCGGAGCGGATCATCCGGTAGCGGCTCGTCCAGGGCTCCCCGGTCAGCCAATTCCGGGTGGTGATAGCCACCACGCGCTCCCGGTCGTCCGGATGCACCATCCCGATCCATGCGGCGGCATCGTGGAGCCAGTGCTCGACCGGGTATCGCACGAGCTCCTCCGCCTGCGGGCTCACGTAGGACACGTGGAGGGACGGGTCTGCCTCACCGTCGGTGTAGGTGAGCTCGTAGGAGTAGGCGACGACCGGGCCGCGTTCGGTGAGGTTCCGGTAGCGGTCTTCGGCAGCGGCGGCCTTCGACTCCGCCTCCTTCCGGCTTGTGATGTCGAGGATCACCCCTTGGAAGGTGGAGGGGTCCCCACTCTGCGACCGTGCGATGAGCGAAGCGTGGTCCAGGACCCAGACCACGCTCCCGTCCTTCGCGAGGAAGCGGTATTCCATGAGGAACGGTTCGCCCGTCCGCCGGGTCCGATCCAGGGCTTCGGCCACCCTCTTCTGATCATGCGGGTGGATCCGGGTGGATGCATGCCATTCCTCGGGTGAGAAACCGAGCACGTCCAGGACACGCGGATTGACGTATCCGAAGGATCGGATCTCGTTGCCCGGACCCACCTCCCAGATGTAGGCGATGCCGGGCATGTTCTCGACGAGTCGCCGGTACCGCTCCTCCATCTGCCGGAGCTCGTTCTCCATCCGTCGCCGCTCACCGATCTCGAGCGCCATGAGCTCGTTCGTTTCCTGTAACTCGTTCGTGCGCTCGTCGACGCGGCGTTCGAGGTCTTCCTGGTGAAGGAGCAGCATCTCCTTGGCGTCGTGCTCCGCGGTGACGTCGATCATCACACCGTGCCAGGCGGCGACGCCCGACTCGCCACCACGGATCAGGCTCGCGCGGTCGTGGACCCACACGACGCGCCCGTCGTTCGCGATCAACCGGTATTCGAGGTCCCAGGGCTCGCCCGTCTCGTTGTGACGATCGTGCTGCGCGAGGACGACCTCGCGATCGTCGGCGTGCAGGAGCTCGATCCAGATGTCCGGCTGGTCGAGCCACTCGCGCTCGTGAGTAGCCGAGCACCTGCTCGACGTGCGGGCTGACGAACAGGGTCCGGCGCTCATCGTCGGGCCCCATCTCGTAGACGACGGCCGGGACCCGTTCGACGAGGGCTCGGTAGCGAGCCTCCGACGATCGGATCTCCTGCTCGGCCCGCCGCTCGCTCGTGATGTCCTCGATGACTCCTTGCCACGCGAGACGCTCACCGGCGTCGCTCAGCACGAGCACGCTGGAGTCTCGAAGCCAGACCTCCTCACCGTCCTCCCGCAACATCCGGTACTCGGATCGGTAGGGCGCTCCGGTCGACCAGACCTCGTCCCGGAGAGCTTGGATCCGTTCGCGGTCGTCCGGGTGCATCGAGCGGATCCAGAGTTCCGGATCCTCCAGGAATCGCTGGGCCGGGAACCCGAGGAGCTGCTCGATCGTTGGGGCTGATGTAGATCGTCGACGCACGCTGATCGTCGGTGTCGACGTAGACGACGCACGGCAGCTGCTCGACGAGTTCGCGCGTACGCGTGCTTCGAGGCGAAGGGATCGAGACGTTCGGAGATGGGGATCTCGGGCCGGGCATGGCGGAAGCGTAACCCGGCCTGCGGTGCCGGCTCCAGACCGTGACGTACCCTCCTTGCGGGAGGATGGCCGAGCGGACGAAGGCGACGGTCTTGAAAACCGTTAGCGGGGCAACTCGCTCGTGGGTTCGAATCCCACTCCTCCCGCACCGATATCCGCCGCTCCTCTGCTCAACCGGGGTCTCTGCTCGACCGATGCTTGCCAGGGAGCCTGAACGAGTGACGACGGATGACCGAGTGACCGAGCCCATGCAGCAGGAAGCCCGGGTGGCCGGCCTGCGTGATTTCCGCACGCCTTCGCTCGAGGCGGTCGAGCGCCGCCGGCTGCAGCTCTGGATCCTGACGGCGATCCTGCTGGTCTCGATCTCGCTGGGCGTCGTGTTCGTGTCGACCTGGCAGACGAGCGCCACACGCCATTTCGCCAGCACGCCGGTGATGCGGATCGCGGTCGTGCTGCTCAGCATCGCGTTCTGCATCTACGCGATCGACAAGGAACGCCACCTTCGGAAGCTCTCCCGTCTCCTGATCGATGAGCGAGTGTTGACGACCGCGCTGTCGAACCGCCTTCGGGAGGTGGAGCTGCTGCTCGAAGCCGGGAAGGCGATGAACGACGCACTCGAGCTCGCGGTCGTGTTGAACACGATGCTCGGGAGCGCGGTGGAGCTCCTCGGCAGCGACAGCGGGTCGGTGATGTTGCTGGAGGGATCGGATCTCGTCGTCGCGTGCTCGCACGGGAACGAACGCGCCGACGGTGGCAGGGTGCGGCTCGGCGAGGGCATCGCGGGCCGTGTCGCGCAGAAGGGAGAAGCGCTCCTGGTACAGGGGACGGCCGACCCGGAGGATTTCCCGGGCCTCATCCCCCACGAGCTTCCGGTGCACAGCGCGATCAGCGCGCCGCTCATCCATCGGGAGGAGCTGCTCGGCGTGCTGAACGTGAACTCATCCGGTGATCGGGTCTTCACGGAGTTCGACCTGCGAGCGGTCTCTCTCTTCGCCGAGCAAGCGGCGGCGGCGATCGCGAACGCCCGTCTGTACGAGCTGGAGCGCGCACAGGTCGAGGAGCTCACGCACCTCAATCGCGTGAAGGGCGAGTTCATCGCCCTCGTGAGTCACGAGCTGCGGACGCCCGATCGCCTCGATCATCGGGGCCGTCACCTCCAGCCGGAAGCCCGAGTTGGCGGACCATCGCGACGAGCTCGAGGACATCGTCGAGCGCGCCGCGATGCGGCTCGGGACGATGGTGGAGGATCTGCTCTCCGCGGCCGAGCTGGAGCGTGGGGAAGCCGTGCGTCGCATGGAGACGATCGACGTCGCCAGCGTGGTGCGGGAGGCGGCCGCGGACCACGGCGTCCTGGGTCGGGAGATCCGGGTCACGGCCCCGCGGGCAGCACTCGTCCTCTGCGACCGCGAATACGTCCGCAGGATCCTCGACAACCTCCTGGACAACGCGTTCAAGTACGGTCGCCCGCCCGTCCGGATCGAGCTGACCTCTGACGCCGAGTTCGTCTGGCTCTCCGTCCTGGACTCGGGAGGTGGGGTCGCGGAGGCGGATCGAGACAAGGTCTTCGACCGCTTCCATCGGCTCGACACGTTGCACGGGCACGGCCTCGGCCTCGGTCTCTCCGTCGTCCACGGGCTCGTCGAGGCGATGGGCGGCACGATCAGCATCGAGGAAGCGCCCGGAGGTGGCGCCGCGTTCCGCATCCGGTTCCCGCAACCGGCCGCGATGATGGCGGAAGACGCCCTCGCCGGCGCGACCGAGCCGATGGCGACGACCTCGTCGCCGATCTCACGCTCCGTATCCTGAGGGGTGTGAACGGAGCCCCCTCCAACGATCGTCTGCTGCGCGCGCTGCGACGCCAGCCCGTGGACCGAACCCCCGTGTGGTTCATGCGGCAGGCGGGCCGCTACCTCCCCGGATATCGAGAGCTCCGCGGCGACGCGGACATCCTCGAGACGTGCCGCCGCCCCGAGCAGGTGCTCGAGCTCACGCTCCAGCCGCTCCGGCGGATGTCGCTCGACGCCGCGATCCTGTTCTCCGACATCATGGTGCCGATCGCCGCGGTCGGCGTCCCGGTCCGGATCGAGGCGGGACGAGGGCCGGTGCTGGACGAGCCGATCACGGATGCCTCGGCGGTGGCCCGGCTCCGGCCGCTGGATCCGGAGACCGACGAGCCGCACGTGTCGGAGGCGATCCGGCTCCTCGTGAAGGAGCTGGAGGTGCCCCTGATCGGATTCGCCGGTGCCCCGTTCACGCTCGCGAGCTACCTGATCGAGGGAGGACCCAGCCGGACCTTCGTCCGGACGAAGGCGTTCATGCACCAGGAGCCGGCCGTCTTCGAGCGCCTCCTCGGAACGCTGGCCGACATCGTGCTCACGCATCTCCTGGCTCAGGTCGATGCCGGCGTGCACGCGCTGCAGCTCTTCGACTCGTGGGTCGGGGTGCTCGATCGAGACGACTATCGCCGCTCCGTGTACCCGCACACGGCCAGGGTGCTCGAGGGGATCGCCGGCACGGACGTGCCGGCGATCCACTTCGGGGTGGGGACGGGGCACCTGCTGGAGCTGATGCGGGACGCGGGGGGCGACGCCGTCGGCGTCGACCACCGCGTCCCGCTCGACGAGGCCTGGGCGACGATCGGCCACGACCGCGCGATCCAGGGGAACCTGGATCCCGCGGTCCTGCTCGGTCCCTGGGATGCGGTGGAGCGGAAGGCTCGCGACGTCCTCGCCCGCGCCGGCGGCCGAACCGGACACGTGTTCAACCTGGGCCACGGCGTGCTGCCCGACACGCCGGTCGAGCATCTCCGACGATTGGTGGACCTGGTCCACGCGGAGACGGAGCGCGCCGCCTCGTGACCGCCCCCGTGGGCGTGCTCGTGATGGCGTACGGCACCGCGAGCGGTCCGGAGGACATCGAGCGCTACTACACGGACATCCGTGGTGGGCGCGCGCCGACACCGGAGCACCTCAGGGAGCTGCGCGAGCGCTACGCGGCGATCGGGAACGTGTTCCCGCTCCTGGACACGACACGTGCCCAGGCGGCGGGCCTGGTCGATCGACTGAGCGGCGAGGGGACGACGTACCGCTCGTACCTCGGGATGAAGCATTCGGCGCCGTCGATCCCGGAGGCCGTGGCTCGGATGCGCGAAGACGGGATCGAGCGTGCGGTCGGCATCGTGATGGCACCTCATTGGTCGGGCATGTCCGTCGAGACCTACGTGGAACGGGTTCGCGGCGCGACGGACGAGCGAGGCGGCGGACCGTCGTTCTCGTTCGTCCGCAGCTATCACGCCCACCCCTCGTTCGTGAAGTTCCTCGCCGCGCGCGTATCGGATGCACTCGAACGACTGAGCCCGACAGACCGAGCCGGGGCGATGGTGCTGTTCACCGCGCACTCGCTGCCGACCCGCGCGATGGAGGACGGTTCGCTCCGCTGCAAGACGTGCGACTGCGCCGGATCGTGCCGCTATCGCGACGGACTCCAGGAGACGGCGGACCTCGTCGCCCGAACGATCGGACTCGAGCGCTACGCGATCGCGTGGCAGAGCGCAGGGCGCACCGCCGATCCGTGGTGGGGGCCGCCGGTGGAGGAGTCGATCCTCGAGTCGGCAGCGCTCGGGCACCGCGCCGTGGTCGTCTGCTCCGCCGGGTTCGTCGCGGATCACCTCGAGATCCTCTACGACCTGGACATCGAGGCGAAGGCCGTCGCGGAGGGCGCCGGGATCCGGTTCGTCCGAACGACGATGCCGAACGCCGACGCCGAGTACCTCGACGTCCTGGCCGAGGTGGTGCGAGACCATCTGGCCGAGGCACGGGAGGCGTGAGCGGCCGGGTCGCCGTCGTGGGCGGCGGCATCGCGGGGCTCGCGACCGCGTACCACCTCCTGCGTGCCGGCGCAGATCCCGTCGTGTTCGAACGGGAGGACACCCACGGCGGGGTCGTGGCGCCTCCTCTCGACGTGGGAGACCTGGCGCTCGAGCCGGGCCCCGACTCGCTGGCGGCGCGGAAGCCCTGGGGCGTGGACCTCTGCCGTGACCTCGGCCTGACGCTCGACCCCCCGGGGGCCACCGGTGCCCTCCTCTGGACGGACACCGGGCTGGTGCCCTACCTCGCCGGCACCGCGTTCGGGATCCCGGGCGACGTCGGGGACGTGCTCCGATGGCCCGGCCTGTCGCGGCGGGGACGGATCCGCGCGCTGGCTGACCTGGTGAAGCGCAAGCGGCGGGGCGGGGTCGACGAGACGCTCGGCGGGCTGCTCCGAAGGCGCCTCGGCGACGAGGCGACCGATCGGGCGATCGCCCCGCTCCTCGCGGGGCTGCACGCCGGCGACGTCGACAGGCTCTCGGCCGGGGCGACGTTCCCCGAGCTCGAGACCTGGGAGCGGACCCAAGGGAGCCTGATCCGTGGCGCGCAGGCCGCGCAGCGGTCCGCGCGCGACGCCGAGCCCGGCCCGATGTTCCTCCGGCCCTCGCGGGGCATGCGGGAGATGGTCGATGCGCTCGCCGAGGCCCTCGGCGAGCGCATCCGGACGGGTGCTGAGGTCACCTTCGCCGCCGATCGCGAGGTCCGGCTCGCCGACGGCTCCGAGTCGGTCGACGCCGTCGTCCTCGCCTGTGGCGCCCACGCCGCGGGCGCCCTCCTCGGGACGGCGGCGCCCGGCGGTCTTTCCGAGATCCACTCCGTCTCGACCGGGGTCGTGTTCCTCGTCTACCCGCCCGGGACCGCCGACGGACTTCCCGACGGGACCGGCTTCGTCGTCCCCCGCGGCGAGGCACCGATGACCGCCGCCACCTTCGTGTCACGGAAGTGGCCGGACGAGCGCTTCGCGGATCGGGCGGTGGTGCGCTGCTACGTCGGCGGCGCGGGCGACGAGGACGTGCTCGACGCTCCGGACGCGGAGATCGTCGAGGCATGCGCCCGGCATCTGAGTGCCGTCCTCGACCTTCCCGGGCCCGCGGCATCGCGCGTCCACCGATGGTGGCGCGCGATGCCGCAGTACGAGCTCGGCCACCTCGATCGCGTCCGCGGGATCCGCGAGGCGCTGCCGCCGGGTATCTTCGTCGTCGGGAGCGCGTTCGACGGGGTCGGCGTGTCCGATCTCGCGCGCGCGGCGGAGGAGACGGCCGCGCAGGTGCTCGCACACGCGGGCACCCCCCGGAAGGAGCCGGCATGACCGAGACGATCTACGCCCTGTATCCGGTGTTCGCCGCGAGCCCCGAGCTCCGCGCCGAGCTCTTCGAGGACGACGCTCTCCGCGACGCCGCGGAGGAGATCGAGGCGCTCTTCAAGGACTGGGCCGGCAGGGTGGACGTGCGCGGTTCGTACTCGACCGTCGGGTTCCGCGCCGACGCCGATCTCGTGCTCTGGCTGACCGCCGGATCGGCCGAGGACCTCCAGCGGTTCGTCGTCGAGTTCCGACGGACCCGCGCGGGCGACTTCCTGGACCCGGTCGCCTCGTTGATGGGCCTCGTGAAGCCCGCCGAGTTCACCCCCGACCACCAGCCGGCGTTCGTGCGCGGCGAGGCCCCTCGCACGTACCTCTGCGTCTATCCCTTCGTGCGGACCCCGGAGTGGTACCTGCTTCCGCCGCCCGAACGTGGCGAGCTCCTCGCCGAGCACGGTGTGCTCGGGCGTGAGTTCCCGCAGGTGCTCGCCAACACGACCAGCGCGTTCGGCCTGGGGGACTGGGAATGGATCCTCGCCTTCGAGACCGACGAGCTGGATGCCCTCGTGGACTGCATCCGAAGGCTTCGCGACTCGAAGACCCGCCTGTACACGAAGTCGGAAACCCCCTTCTTCACGGGGATCCGAAAGCCGATCGCCGACGCTCTCGACGATCTCCGCTGATCTTTCTTCCTCGCCTGGGTCGACTGGCGGTCCACTTCTGCCGATGATGGTCGGGTGAAGAAGCTCATCGCCTCACTCGCCGTTTCGAGCGTGCTCCTCGGTGCGTGCGCGAAGGGGCCAGCTCCCGATCCCGTCACCCCGCGGGACGCGGTGCTGAACGCCATGACGGCCGTCTACGAGGCAGGGACGCTGCATGAAGAGCTCAAGATGTCGGTGGTGCCGGTGGAGAGAAGTTCTCCTTCTCCGGCGAGGCGGACATCGACAACGAGCACAAGCGCGTCGACATGACGATGGACATGGGGATGCTCGGCGGCGAGATGGAGATCCTGATGGACGACGGCGTGATGTACATGCGATCGCCGATGTTCCAGGACGCGGGCACGGAATGGGTCAGCATGGATCCCTCGAAGATGGATCCGGCCGCCGCCGCGCAGTTCGGCGGGTTCGGGGCCGGGACCACCGATCCATCGGCGTACGTGGGTCTGTTCGCCGGGGTGTTCGACGTGAAGGCCTCGGGGGAGCAGGAGCTCGGGGGCGTTCCCACCACCCACTACGTCGGCACGATCGACCTGAAGAAGGTGCTCAAGGGGTTCTCGGACGTGGTGGGCGAAGACGCCGACGCCGCGACCAAGGACCAGCTCGCAGAGGCCGTGAAGCAGTTCGAGTCTCTCGGGATCGACGAGAAGATCCCGTTCGAGATCTGGATCGATGAGGAAGGGTTGCCACGGCGCCAGCGGATCACGATGGACTTCGGGAAGCTCGTCCCGGGCGCGGAGGAAGCGAGCATGGAGATGACGGTCGACTTCTCGGACTTCGGGAAGCCCGTCCACATCAAGATCCCCGACCCGTCCGAGGTCACGGACATGACCCGGGCCCTCGGCGACGCCGGGACCGGCTCAGGCTCCTACGGCTAGCAGCGCCCGCAGATCCCGGATCACCCGGTGGCCGTTCACGTCGGGCGTACCGTCACCCGACCGGTCGATCAGGAACGTCTCGATCCCGAGAACGGCGGCGCCGTCGCAATAGGGCGGCTGATCGTCCACGAACACCGCGCGCTCGGGCTCGACTCCGCCGAGCCGTCGGAGGGCTTCCCGGTAGATCCCCGGGTCCGGCTTGTGCACCCCGACCTCGAACGACAGCAGGATCTCGTCGAACTCGTCGTCGATCCCGAGGCGATCGACGATCGGCCGGGTCGAATGTGAGCAGTTGCTGATCAGCGCGGTCTTGATGCCACGCGAGCGCAGCTCCCGCACGACCGGCAGGGAATCCTCGTAGAGCTCGACGCCCGTCTCGGAGAACGCGCGCTCCATAGCCAGCAGCCTTCCGAGCAGCGCGGGGTCCGGGTCGACCCCCACCGCCTCGACGATCGCGGACATGTCGCCCTCGACGCTGCCGTAGGTGCCGACGCCCCTCGCCGCTCGCGTCAGCTCGTAGGCGCGGAACAGATCGGCCTTCTCGACACCGAGCTCGGCCGAGATGCGATCCGAGAGCTGTCCCCAGCGGGTGCGGGCGATCGTGTCGTAGAGATCCAGCAGGACGGCATCCACGACGGCCAGGATAGGGGTGCCGGATCCGGTCAGTCAGCCTCAGGACCGCGGTCGTCCACGCTGACCCAGACCCCTCCGTAGCCGATGGCGACATCCGTGACGACCCCGCGGACCGAGCCGCGCTCCTCGGCGTGGGCGGAGGCCTCCGTGACGACGATCAGGTCGCCTCCCGAGAGCCCGGCCCAGATCTTCGGCACGAGCTCCGAAGACGGGGTGATCGCCATGACGCAACAAGGGACGGAGATCGACGAACCGATCCGGTCGCCGGTCGTGGGATCGAGCTGCCAGAGATCCGAGTGGACGTCCCCAGGTGTGCCGACCCAGACGGATCGATCGCCGACGCCGAGTGCGACACAGAGCTCTCCTGCCGGGGGCGTCCTGCCGTATCCGACACACGCGGGCGAGATGAAGCTCCCTGGGAGCGTTTCGGATGAGACCTTCCTGCTTGCGAGATCGATCCGATCGATCGTGGGCGATGCGGCATCGAGGAGCACCCACAGCCCGCCGTGTCCAGCCGCGAGGGCCATCGGGAACGATCTCAGGTTGGTCACGTGGACCACGGTGTTCCTCGACGGATCGACTTCCACGAGACGCTGGCTGTCGTAGTGGCTCGCCCACACGGCCCCTTGGCCCACCGTCACATCCGTTTGGCATTCCTCGGTCGCTTCGCACGGGCCGATCGGGAACACTTGGGCGACCTTGTCCGAGCTCGGGTCGATGCGGATCAGCTTCCGAACCGTGGTGACCCAGATCGCATCAGCTCCCGCGGCGACTTCCTGCGGAGGCTCAGGCAAGCTGATCTGACTTTGTACCGACATCGTGCGGGGGTCGAGGCGATAGAGGCTGCTGTCCCCCAACGACGCGAGCCAGACGGATCCCTCCCCCAAGGTGAGGGCCGTGACCGAATCCCCGACGGACAACCGCGAGCGCTGCCCGGTCTCGAGGTCGATACGCACCAGGGTGGTTGGTTCGAGGGGATCGCGTCCCCCGCGAGGGGCGTCCCCTCCCAGCAGGAAAGCGGCACCGGCCAGAATCAGCAGCCCTCCGATCACCGCAACCGCGACGCGCTTCGGACGGCCAGACGGCCCCGACTCGACAGCGAGCTCGCGGAGTTCTTCCGCTTCTCTCGGCTCCATCGGGGGAGGAGCCGTCTCCCCGCGACCTCCTCGATCGCGAACACGTTCCACGTCGACGGGATCCCCTTGAGGTCGTGGAAGCCGCGATCCTCCACCGAGATGCGTTTCCCGGCGACCAGGTCACGGACGGTCCCCGTGATCAGGATCTCGCCCGGCTTCGCCAATGCCACCACGCGAGACGCGGTGTGGACGACGATCCCGCTGACCTTCCCGCCTGACGATTCTGTCTCGCCGAAATGCAGCCCGGCTCGGATGTCCACACCGATCTGGCGCAATGACTGGGTCGCCTCGAACGCGCACTCGATCGCCGAGGCCGGTCGATCGAAGACGGCGAAGACGCCGTCTCCCGCCGTGTCGACCACGCGTCCGCCGTGCTCTTTCACGAGATGACCCACTATCTCGTGGTGCTTGCGGAGGAGGCGTTTCCATGACTCGTCGCCCATGCCACCGGCTAGCTCGGTCGAGCCCACGATGTCGGTGAACAGGACCGCGACGAGGATGTGCTCGCGCTCGGTGGGAGCCATCAACGGAGGCTATCCCTCGGGTCGAGGGAGCGCGAACGGTCTTTCAGTCAGTCCAGAGGCCGGCGAGGAACGCGTCGACGTCCGCGGCCGCGGTAAGAGCCCCTCCTTCGTCGGGAACCGCCACGACGTGTGGGCCGACGACCTCGAAGTGCTCGAGCACGTCGTCGGGAAGGAACCGCGATCGTTGCGAGTACGCGTGCGGGTCCTCGAGTCCCTTCGGCCTCCGGTAGTACCGCTGGGGGTACGTGACGTGGAGTGCATCGCGCGCGCGCGTCAGGGCGACGTAGAGGAGCCGGCGTTCCTCTTCGATCTCGTCGTCGTCACCCGTGGAGAGGTCCGAGGGGATCATCCCGTCGGCCGCGTGGATCACGTGCACCACGTCCCACTCGAGGCCCTTGGCCGAGTGGATCGTGGAGAGGATCAGGTAGTCCTCGTCGAGGTGCGGCGGACCGGCGAGATCGCCGGTCGACGACGGTGGATCGAGCGTGAGGTCGGCGAGGAACTGGCCGCGCGAGGGGGACTCGGAGGCGAGCAGCTCGAGCTGCTCGAGGTCACGCACGCGAGAAGCGGGTGCGTCGTACTTCCTCGCGATCACGGGCTCGAGGAATGTCCGGAGCCGCGCGAGCTGACCGGCGGGAGGGAGCGCGTCTCCGTCGAGGCAATCGTCCAGTGCTCCCCGAAGGTCGCGGACGCCCTGCGCCGCGCCCTTCGGGACCGCGACGGGTTCGTCGAGGAACCGGCGGAGCGGTGACGCCGCATCCACGGCGTCGCCGCGCCGCACCCCGAGCTCCTCCATGAGCCGCCGCGATGAGGCCGGACCCATCCCGTCCAGCAGCAGCAGGACGCGGAACCAGCTCACCTCGTCGAACGGGTTCTCGAGGATGCGCAGGCACGCCAGCGCATCCTTCACATGGGCGGCCTCCATGAACTTCAGCCCTCCGTACTTGATGAACGGGATGTTCCTGCGGGCGAGCTCCACCTCGAGATGGTCCGAGTGGTAGGCCGCGCGGAACAGCACGGCCTGCGCCTTCAGCGGGACCCCTTCCTCGCGATGCGCGAGGACCGCTCGGCAGACCGCGTCGCTCTGCTCGGCCTCGTCGAGGCATGCCCGCAGGATCGGCCGTGCCTCTCCCGGTCTCGTCGGCCGAAGGGTCTTCTCGTGACGTTGCGGGCTGAGCGCGATCACCGCGTTCGACGCCGCCAGGATCGGCGGCGTCGACCGGTAGTTGCGTTCGAGCTTGATCGTGGCCGCCCCCGGGAACCGCACGGGGAACTCGAGGATGTTCTTCACGGTCGCGGCGCGGAACCCGTAGATCGCCTGCGCGTCGTCGCCGACGACCGTGAGGTTCCTCGGGCCTGCGGGAGGCCGCATCCCCTCGAGGATGTCGGCCTGCAGCGCGTTCGTGTCCTGGTACTCGTCGACGAGGATGTGCTCGAACATCGTCGCGAGCTGCTGCGTGGTTGCCGGCGACGTGGCGAGCGCCTTCCAGAACAGCAGGAGGTCGTCGTAGTCCAGAACGTGCTGCTGCCGTTTCCGCTCCGTGTAGGCGCGGAAGATCTCCCGGATCCCGTCGGTCTCGTCGAGGCACCAGGGGTAGTGGCGCTTCAGGACGTCCGTGAGCCGCTCGCCGGCGTTGACGGTCCGCGAGTAGATCGCGGCGAGCGTGTCCTTGCGAGGGAAGCGGCGTTCGCGTGCTGAGTACCCGAGCTCGTCGCGGAGCAGGTTCATCACGTCGGCTCCGTCGGCCTGGTCGAGGACGGTGAACTCGGGCGTCAGCCCCAGCGCGCGACCGTGGAGACGGAGGAGCCGGTTCCCGATCGCGTGGAACGTGCCGCCCCAGACGCGACCGGTGTCGCTCGTGCCCAAGCGGGCCGCGCGCGAGACCATCTCGCGAGCGGCCCGCCTGCTGAAGGTCAGGAGGAGGATGCGCTCCGGGCGCGTGCCCCGTTCGATCAGGGAGGCGACACGCGCCGCCAGCGTCATGGTCTTCCCGCTGCCGGCGCCGGCGACGATCAGCAACGGCCCCTCGCCGTGGCGAACGGCCGTCTCCTGCTCCGGGTTCAGATCCTCGAACACGCGTTCGAAGGGTAGTCCTCCCGGGTGACCGAATCGAGGACCCCTTCTTGCACGCCTTCGTGGGAGGATGCTCCTCATGTCGGAGCCCGAGATCCGCGTGGAGGAGAACGGCCCGTATCAGGTCACCGGCCCGCTTCCGATCGCTCGCACCGGGCAGGTCAAGACCGAGTTCGGTGAGCCGGTCGACTACGCGCCGTTCGAGCCGCTCGAGGCCGGCGAGACGTATCGCCTCTGCCGATGCGGGAAGAGCGGGAACAAGCCGTTCTGTGACGACAGCCACTTGGAGGAGCCGCGGGTCGACGTCACGGAACGCGCGGATCACGGGCCGCGCGAGGAGCGGGCGGACGTCTTCCAGTCCACGCAGGACGGAGCCGTCATCAGCGACGATCTGTCGCTCTGCACCAAGGCCGGCTACTGCAAGGACCGGTTCACGGGCGTCTGGCAGATGCTGGGGAGCGCCGACCCCGCCGTGCGCGAGCGCATGCAGCGGATGGTGGATCTGTGTCCGTCCGGACGACTCGCCTGGGGAACGTCAGCCGACGCTCCGGAACACGAGCCGGAGTACGAGCCCGAGATCGGCGTGTTCAGGAACGGGCCGCTGTTCGTCCGCGGCGGCGTTCGGGTCGTCGGGGCCGACGGCGAGTCCTACGAGGTTCGGAACCGGCAGACGTTGTGCCGGTGTGGGTACTCGCAGAACAAGCCGTTCTGCGACGGCTCGCACTCGCTCGTCGGCTTCCGCGACGGCTGATTCCTTTAGGCGCGGACGAGCCCCAGCTCCTCGAGCAGTCCCGCCGGGATCGCGTGGCAGTACGGCTCGTGCCCGTTGTTCAGGTAGTAGCGCTGGTGGTAGTCCTCGGCCCGATAGAAGGCGACGTGCGGACGGATCTCCGTCGCGATCGGCTTCGCGTAGCGGGCCTGCGCCCGGTCGCGTGAGGCCTCCGCTGCCATCTGCTGTTCGTCCGAGTGGGTGAGCACGATGCTCCGGTACTGCGAGCCGTGGTCCGGTCCCTGGCGGTTCACCTGCGTCGGGTCGTGCATCGCCCAGAAGACCTCGAGCAGCTGGTCGAAGGAGACGACCTCGGGGTCGAAGGTCACCTCGACGACCTCGGCGTGGCCGGTCGTGTCGCTGCAGACCTGCCGGTACGTGGGGTTCTCCACGATCCCGCCGCTGTAGCCGGAGACGGCGTCGATCACGCCGGGGACCTTGCGGAAGAGGTGCTCGACGCCCCAGAAGCAGCCGGCGCCGAAGGTGGCGGTCTCGGTTGGCATATCGGATGTCCTTTCTCGAAGAGGCGGTCATCTCATAGTGCCAGCCGGAGCCCGTTCCGTTGCGCCTCCGCCCTCGGCATCCCGCAGAAGTCGTAGTCCCGTCGGGGAGCCGGGAAATAGGCCTCTTCGCCGATGTGGCCGCACAGGCAAACTACCCGATATCAGGTAGGCAAGGGTAATCCGCACCGAGGGGAGAAGCGATATGCGACAGTGGGAGCTCATCGGCATCACGGACACCGTGGACTGGACGCCACCTCGCCGTGAGGCCGCGCCCACCGAGGACGAGGGGCACCTGCCGGCGGTCATGTGGACCACGGATGGCTCCCTCCGTCTGACGAGGGGTCTCCTGGGCAGCCTCCCAGCACCTGGGGATCCACCCTCGCTTCCTCGACGGACGGGAGCTTCTCGATGCATTCGGGATGGAAGGGGAGAACCTCCCGATCCTCGAAGCCCACGCGGCCGCGCTCACGGGGAAGACGGTCACGTTCAGCCTCCGAGGGGTCGAGGGGCGGATGTGGTGCCGCGTCGCACCCACTCACGACGCGGGCGAGCACATCGTGGGGACGTTCTGCATCGCCACCGAGCCGGCGTCCGACGGCGACGAGCCGATGGCAACGCAGGAGACCACCCTCACGCTGGTGTGAGCTTCGGGGCGGTCAGCCGGTGAACCGGCTGGCCGCCCCGAGCACCTTCTCGCGTTCCGTGTCGCCGAACGCCGTGCAGAGCGTCCACAGCTCGTAGCCCGACGGTGGCAGGTACACGCCTCGTCCGAGCATGTGGTGGAAGAAGCGAGCGAACCGGTCGTGATCGGCCGCCTTGGCGTTGTCGAAGTTGCGAACGGGTCCCGTCGCGAAGAACACGCTGAGCAGCGAGCCGGCCCGGTTGATCGTGGCGTCGATCCCGTTCGTGTCGAAGGCCAGGGCCAGGCCGGCCTGGAGATCCTCCGCCGCCGCTTCGAGCCCCGGGTAGGGGTCTTCACGGTCGATGAGCTCGAGGGCGGCCACGCCCGCCGCGACCGCGACCGGATTCCCGCTGAGCGTTCCGGCCTGGTAGACGGGGCCGGCCGGCGCGAGCTGCTCCATCAGATCGCGCCGGCCGCCGAACGCGGCGGACGGGAACCCGCCACCCATCACCTTGCCGAGGACGGTGAGGTCGGGCGTGACGCCATACCGCTCCTGGGCTCCGCCGCGCGCGATCCGGAACCCCGTGATGACTTCGTCGAAGATCAGCAGCGCGCCGTGCTCGTCGCAGAGGAGGCGGAGCCCCTCGAGATAGCCGTCGTCGGGCGGCACGACCCCCATGTTCGCCGGAACCGGCTCGACGATGAGCGCAGCCACGGTGCCGTCGTTCGCCACGAACAGCGATGCGATCTCCTCGAGATCGTTGAAGGGCGCGATCACGGTGTCGCGCGCGGCGCCGGCGGTGACACCGGGCGTGCTCGGGATCGAGAAGGTCGCGAGCCCACTGCCGGCGCCGCGCGCGAGCAGCGCGTCGGAGTGGCCGTGGTAGCAGCCTTCCATCTTGATGAGGGTGTCCTTGCCCGTCGCGGCGCGAGCGAGCCGGACCGCCGACATCGCCGCCTCGGTTCCGGAGGAGACGAGCGCGCACCTGTTCGACCGAGGGCACCATCGAGACGATCCGCTCCGCGAGCTGGACCTCGGTTTCCGTCGGGATACCGAAAGAGGTTCCTCGGCCGGCGGCCTCGACCGCCGCATCGACGATCTCCTTCCTCGCGTGACCGAAGAGCAGCGCTCCCCACGACTGGCAGAGGTCGACGTACCGGGTGTCGTCGGCGTCCTCGAGATACGCGCCCTCGCCGCGGACCGCGAACCGCGGGATGCCGCCGACGGCACCGAAGGCGCGGACCGGTGAGTTCACGCCGCCGGGGATCGCTCGCTTCGCTCGCTCGAACAGCTCCTCGGACCGGCTCACGGCGGGTCAGTCTATGGGGGCCGGCGCTGTGATTGGATGCGGCGTGACCGTCGGCGGCCAGGACATCCGTGACGCGGCGCAGCGGATCGCCGGTCGGGTGCGGCGCACCCCCGTCCTGGAGCTCGGTGAGGTGCACGGCGCTTCGGTCGTCGCGAAGCTCGAGCTCCTGCAGCACACCGGCTCCTTCAAGCCCCGTGGCGCGTTCAACAAGCTGCTCTCGAGCGAGGTGCCGCCCGCGGGCGTGATCGCGGCTTCCGGTGGGAACTTCGGGTCCGCCGTGGCCTTCGCGGCCCGCGAGGTCGGCGTCCCCGCCGAGATCTTCATCCCGTCGACGTCGCCCGAGGCGAAGGTCGCGCGGGTACGCGGCTACGGCGCTGCGGTGAGGATCGTCGACGGGTACTACGCGGAGGCCCAGGCGGCGCTCGCGGAGCGCCAGGTCGAGACCGGGGCGCTCATGATGCATCCGTTCGACCAGCCGGAGGTGATCGCCGGACAGGGGACGATCGGGATCGAGCTGGACGAGCAGGTGCCGGACCTCGACACGGTGCTTGTCGCGATCGGCGGCGGCGGGTTGATCGCGGGGATCGCGGCGTGGTTCGCGCGGAGGGTGCGTGTGGTCGGCGTCGAGCCCGTCGGGTGCGCGACGATGACCGCCGCGCTGGCGGCGGGGGAACCCGTCGTCGGCGAGGTCGGCGGGATCGCGGCGGACTCGCTGGGCTCCGCCCGTGTCGGCGACCACGTCTTCCCGATCGTCCGGGATCAGGTGGATCGGGTGGTCCTCGTCGAGGACGACGCGATCCGAGAAGCGCAGCGGGCACTCTGGGAAGACACGCACGTCATCGCCGAGCCGGGAGGCGCGGCGGCGTTCGCCGCTCTCCGCTCCGGGGCGTATCAGCCTGAGAACGACGAGCGGGTCTGTGTCCTCGTGTCCGGAGGGAACTGCGACCCGGCGACGGTCACCGGGTGAGGTCGGCGGCGAACAAGAGTCCGAGCAGCTTCGTCGTGGTGTTCCAGTTCCGGATCGTCATCTGCTTGTAGGTGGGGAGGGAGACGATGCGGCTGAAGCGGCTCTGCGTCGCGCGGCTGATCAGCCTCGACGAGTAGAGCACCCCCGTGCCCGGCCACAGTCGATCGACGCCTTCCTTGATCGGTATGTCCTTGCTCGCGGTCTTCGCGGTGAGTGGCGCCTTCAGGAACACCACGTCGTATCGGTACTTCGACGGCTCGGCGCCGAATCCCTTCGGGAGCCCGATCGACGATCGCCCGCATCTGACTCCTGCTGCGGAGCACGACGCTCGCCTCGTAGTGCGCGAACGCGGTCGAGATCATGCGCTCGATCTCGCGGGTCAGCGTGGCCTGGCTCGACGTCGGCGTCGAGAACACCACGTTGCCGCTCTGGATGTACGTCGTCACGTCGCCGAAGCCTGCGCTCTCGAAGCATCCCTTCAACGCCGGCATCGGGATGGCGTTCTTCCCTCCGACGTTGATACCGCGGAGCAGTGCGACGTAGCGAGCCATGCGGAGCGGCTCAGCCGCGGAGCCAGTCCGCGGCGTCTTTCGCGTGATACGTGAGGATCAGGTCCGCGCCGGCGCGCCTGATCGACGTCAGCAGCTCGAGGACGACGCGACGCTCGTCGAGCCAGCCGTTCGCCACCGCGGCCTTCACCATCGCGTACTCGCCGCTCACGTGGTACGCGGCCATCGGGAACCGTGTCTCGTCCTTCGCGCGGCGGATCACGTCGAGGTAGGGCAGCGCCGGCTTCACCATCACGATGTCGGCGCCCTCCTCGATGTCGGTCCGGATCTCGCGGAGCGCCTCATCCAGGTTCGCCGGATCCTGCTGATAGCCCGTTCGATCGCCGAACCGGGGCGCACCCTCGGCGGCTTCGCGGAACGGTCCGTAGAGCGCGGAAGCGAACTTCGCCGCGTACGCGAGGATGCCGATGTCCTGATGACCGCCGGCGTCGAGTGCGGCGCGGATCGCGGCCACCTGCCCGTCCATCATCCCGCTCGGTCCGACGAGGTGGGCGCCGGCGTTCGCCTGCGCGACCGCGATCCGCTGATACAGCTCGACGGTCGCGTCGTTCTCCACCTCGCCGAGGTCGTTCAGCACGCCGCAGTGCCCGTGGTCGGTGTACTCGTCGAGGCAGAGGTCGCCGATCACGACCGCGTCGTCACCGAACTCCGCCCGGAGCGCCGCGATCGCCTGCTGACCGATCCCCTCGGGGTTCCATGCCTCGGAGCCCTCGGGATCCTTCCGCGCCGGAACGGCGAAGAGGATGAACGCTCGCACGCCCCGCTCCGCGATCTCGACGGCTTCCTTCCGGAGCGACTCGAGCGTGTGCTGGGACTGGCCCGGCATCGACCCGATCGGCGCGGGGTCGGTGAGCTCCTCCTTCGACGAACAGTGGAGCGATCAGGTCGCCCGGCCGCACATCGGTCTCACGGATCAGCGAACGGAGCGCGGGCGTGCGCCGCATGCGTCTCGGCCTCGAATCAGGGAAGCTCACGGGCCAGAGCGTACCGCGGCCGAGATCACGCCAGAAGATGACGCCAAGAGATCGAGAAGGGACCGCCGATGGAGCCGAAGAAGCGATGGGACGGCTACGTGTCGTTCTCGTACCTGGAGCCGGGCGTCGACTACAAGGAGTTCGAGCTCTCGCCGCAGATCGGACGGGTCGAGCCGTTCGTCTATCCGCTGTCCGAGGCAGATCACGAACGTGCCGAGCGCTTGCTCCGCGAGAGCGTCTGCATCTCGCTTGCACGACCACTGCGGGATCACGCCCGTCGACATGAGCCAGAACGATGACTACGTCCGGGAAGGGCGGGAGTGGTACGGCTACGAGGGGCTCGCGGCCTCGGGCCTGGACGGTGTCTTCGAGAACTTCCTCGACGGAACCGCGACGATCACGTCGAAGGGCGGCTGGAAGTGGACCGACGTGATCCACGATCTCGGGATGCACCTGGCCGACGTCGCGCACCAGTCCACGGTGTTCGTCGGCGGGACCGTGCAGGACATCGAGGAGGCCCATCGGAGCGGCCGCATCGCGATGGTCCCGTGCATGGAAGGTGCCGCGATGATCGAGAACGAGCTCGACCGGCTCGACGTGCTCTTCGGGCTCGGCGTCCGGATGTGCGGGATCGCCTACAGCGAGTCGAACCAGCTCGGCGGCGGCGTGAAGGATCCGGGTGACGGCGGGCTCACGCGATTCGGTCTCGACGCGGTACGGCGGATGAACCGCCTCGGGATGGCGATCGACCTCTCGCACACCGGCGACGTCACGGCGATGGAAACCTGCCGGGCGAGCGAGCGGCCGGTCTTCCTGTCCCACTCCGGGGCACGAGCGTTGTTCTCGGAACGGAAGCTGAAGGAGGACGACCTGCTGAAGGCGGTCGCGGAGACCGGCGGCGTGATCGGGATCGAGGGGTCGCCGCACACGACGATCTCGCCCGCGCATCCGCGGCACTCCCTCGAGTCGGTGATGGACCACTTCGAGTACTGCGTCGACGTGATGGGGATCGATCACGTCGGGTTCGGCCCCGACACGTTCTTCGGCGACCACGTCGGACTGCACGTCCTGTACGCGGGGAACCTCGACACCGGCGAGGTCGGCGAGTACGAGCCCGTCGACTACGTCGAGGGGATCGAGAACCCGTCGGAGTTCCCGAACCTGATCCGCTGGCTCGTGGGCCACGGGTATGAGGACGAGCAGATCGCGAAGGTCGTCGGCGGCAACGCGCTGAGGGCGCTTCGCGAGGTGTGGGTCTAGGACCCCCCGGAAGGAGCGAGCGCGCGCTCGAGAGCCGCGATCAAGCCCTCGACCGTGTGCGGCTTCGCGACCGCCGCGGGTCGAAGGCCCGCGTCCCGAGCCGCTCTCGCCGTGACCGGTCCGATGCACACGACCCTCGGTGTGCCCTTCGAGGCTCCGAGCGCGCGCACGAAGCCCTGGACGGTGGAGGCGCTCGTGAACGTCACGGCATCGACGCCCCCGCGGCGGAAGGCGGCGCGGGACTCAGCCGGGAGCGAGGTGGCGAGGATCGTCCGATAGGCGTCGACCCGGACGGCCTCCCAGCCTTTCCTCTCGAGCGCGGCCTCCAATCCCTCCGGCGCGATGTCTGCACGGGCACAGAGCACGCGCCCCGAGCCGCGCGGGAACGCGCGGGCGAGGGCCGTGGTCGTGAAGGTTGCGGGCTGGAGGTCTGGCTCCCGGCGGGTCCACCGACGGAACGCGGCCGCCGTCCCTTCGCCGATCACGGCGACCCGCGCTCGCACGTCGCGCGGAGAGGCGAGTCGGCCGCGCAGCATCTCGACGGTCGCGGCGCTCGTGAGCGTGATCCAGTCGAACCGCCCGGCCGCGAGCTCCTTCAGCGCCGCCGTGAGCGCCGCGGAGCGCGCGGGCGACAGGCGGATCGTCGGCGCGACCAGCACGCGCGCTCCGCGGCGCTCGAGCTCCCGCACCAGCGGCGCGACCTGCTCGGCCGGGCGCGTGACGACGATCGTCCGCCCGGCGAGGGTTCGCTTCACCCCTGCAGCTCCGCCAGGATCCTGTCCGCGCCCTCTGCTCGCAGCCGTTCCGCGAGGGTCGACGCGGCGACGGCCGGGTCGGTGCTCTCGACGGCCGTTCGCACGACCTTCGCGCCGTCGGCCGTCGCGACGAGGGCCACCATCCTGATCCGGTCGCCTTTGACGGCCGCGAATGCTCCCAGCGGGAGGTCGCAGCCTCCACCCAAGAGCTGCACGAGGGTCCGTTCGGCCTCCAGCGCCCGTCTCGACCCCAGATGATCCAGGACCGAGACGACCGCCCGCGTCGTTCGGTCGTCCTCGCGGACCTGCACGGCCAGGCACCCTTGGCCGGGCGCCGGCACCATCTCGTCGATCCGGAGCCGGCGAGCGTGCGGCGGATCGACGCCGAGCCGCGCCAGCCCCGCCGCGGCGAGCACGAGTCCGTCCACCTCGCCTTCCGCCAGCTTCCGCAACCGCGTGTCCACGTTCCCGCGGATCTCGGTCACCCCCATCCCCGGGAACCCCGCGAGGAGCTGCGCGCGGCGCCGGATGCTCGAGGTCCCCACGACCATCCCCGGCTGGAGCCGCTCGTCGCGCCCGATCAGGATGTCGAGCGGGTCGGCCCGCTTCGGCACGGCGCCGATCACGATCCCCTCCTCGTCGTCGGCGGGGAGGTCCTTCGCGGAATGCACCGCCACGTCCACCTCGCCCGTGCGGAGCGCCTCGACGATCCGGTCGACCCAGAGTCCTTTCATGCCGGTGGGGGACTCCGCCGAGGTGGTCCCTTCGTCCCCGGACGTCGACATCGGGACGATCTCCGAGCGGAAGGCGCTCGCGGACAGCAGGGCCGCGATCTCCTCGGCCTGCGCGAGCGCGAGGGCCGAGCGTCGCGTCGCGATCCGGAGGGTGCTCACTCCCCCTCGAGGAGGGAAGGGTCGAGGCCGAGGAGCTCGGCGAGCAGCTTCGCGTGCGTCCGGCCGGACCCGGGCTCCGATCGCTCCTTCAGCGCGATGATCGGATCGTGCAGGAGCTTCGCGACGATCCCTCGCGCGAGCGCCTCGACCGCGGCGCGCTCGTCCGGCGTGAGATCGCGCAGCCGGCCCGCGTGGCGCTCCAGCTCACCCTGCAGGACCGCGTCGCCGCGGCGACGGAGCGCGCGGATCAGGGGCGCCAGCTCGTCGCCGCGGCGACGCACGACGAACCGGCGGACCTCCTCGGACACGATCTCGCGGGCTCGCCCGATGGCGTCTTCCTCGACCGCCGAGCCGCGATCGCGCAACGCGTCCACGTCGATCAACGTCACGCCGGGGATCGCACCGGCCTCGGGCTCCACGTCGCGCGGCACGGCCATGTCGAGCAGGACGAGCGGCGACGCCGCGGCCGCTCGTGCCTCGCGGACCACGTCCGCGTGTACCACCGTCCCCGTCGCGCCGGTCGCCGAGACCACGAGGTCCGCGTCCCGGAGCACCATCGGGAGTGAGTCCAGGTCGCCGTGATCGGCGTGGTTCGCTCGGCGAGGGCGCGAGCGTGTGGGAGCGAACGGTTCAGCACGCGGACGGGCCCCACTCCTCGCTGCCGGAGGTGCTTCACGGCGAGCGAGGCCATCGTGCCCGCGCCGATCACCACGACCGAGCGGTCGGCGAGGGTTCCGAGCGCCGCTTCCGCGAGGGAGGCGCCGCGCTCGACGAACGCATCGGGCGCGGCCCCGAGCGACGTCTCCTGACGGATCCGTCGCCCGGCGCGCGTCGCGGCATGGAACAGCCCCTTCAGCTGGGTCCCCGCGAGCGATTCGCCGTCCGCGAGGCGGAGCGCCTCGCGGACCTGCGACTGGATCTGCGTCTCGCCGAGGACCATGGAGTCGAGCCCACCGGCGACGGAGAACAGGTGCTCGACGGCGTCCCGCTCCCAGTGGGCGTACAGGCCGTCGGCGAGGTGCTCCTCGGCGACGCCGCGCGTCTCGGTCAACAACCGCTTGAGCGCCAGGAACCCCGCGTGATAGCTCGGGACCGATCCGTAGACCTCGACCCGGTTGCAGGTCGAGAGCACCACCGCCTCATCGATCCCGTCCAGCTCGCGAGCGTGCTGGTACGCCTTCACCAGGTCACCCTCGGTGAACGCGAGCCGCTCGAGCAGGTCGATCGGCGCGCGCCGGAAGGAAACCCCGAGGGCGAGGACGGCCATGACCGGGAATCCTACCCAGGCGCGGTCGAGAATCGACCGGGGTCGAACGGCTCCGGGTCGAAGGGCGGGTCGTCGCCCGACAGCTGCGCCGCGATGAGCTGCCCCGTCCCCGCGCCGAGGATCACTCCCTCGGACCCGTGGCCGGCGGCGATCGAGAGGCCGTCCCCGAGGCGCCCGATCGCGGGGCGTTCGTCGGGCGTCAGCGGACGGATCCCCCACCAGGCGGAGCGGATCTCCGCGTCGGCGAGCGCGGGCACCATCCGGATCGCGCCACGGACGATCCGTGCCGGGACGCCCGGCTCCTCCGCCTCGGGGGTGATCACGGGTTGTCGCGACGAGCCCGCGATCAACGAGCCGTCGGTCGCCGGGTGCAGCAGCGTCGAGGTCGCCGCCGATACGTCCTCGAGCGAGCCGGCTCGCACCGCGCCGTCCTCCCAGCGCCCGGTCGCCTCCTCCCATCCCGCGGAGGCCACGAGGTGTCGCAGCAGCCCCGGCGGCGGGTCGAGGCGCACGAGCCAGCCGCGAGCGCCGGTGATCGGCACGCGGATCCCGATCGGATCGAGGAGCGAGGACGACCACGGCCCGGCCGCCACCACCACCTCGTCCGCGTCGATGCGGCCCTCATCGGTCATGACTCCCGTGACCCGATCGTGATCCTCGAGCACCGCGCGCACCGGCAGATGATGTCGCACGGTCGCGCCTCGCTCGGCGGCCATCAGGGCGAGGGCCACGGTCAGCGCGGCCGGCGCCAACCGGTGACCGTGGTGAACCAGCCACCCGCCGAGCACCTCGGAGGCGATCGCCGGCTCCAACCGCAACACGTCCGCCGCCTCCAGCCGGTCCACCTCCACGCCGGCCGCCCGGTACGGCTCGTGTTCCCTCTCGCCGGTCCGCATCTCTTCGTCGTCGAGAGCGGCGGCGATCAATCCGATGGGCTCCGGATCGAGACGGAACGGGACCGGGCTCGCATCGGCGATCTCGAGGTAGCGAGCCAGCGTGGTCCTCGCCATCGAGAGGAGGGCCGGGTCCACGGGCGTGAGCCACAGACCGTTGTTGCGACCCGACGCACCGGCGGCGAGCTCCTCCCGCTCGAGGAGCGTCACCGTCGCGCCTCGATCGGCCAGCTCGAACGCACATGCCGCTCCGATGATCCCGCCGCCCACGACCACCACGTCCGGCATGTCGGCCGGAGCCTACCCACGACTTGCGTCCCCCGGGACCCCTGGCTAGCGTGCTCGGCCTTGGACGGATCCGACTTCTACGAGAAGACGTATGCGTCGGTCGATACCGATCCGCAGCAACAGGTTCGGCTCGAGACCTACGACGAGGACCTCGGCCAGGCTGGGTGGCTTCAGGCCGCAGAAGCGAGGGAGTTCGCCTCGTGGCTCGGCGCCGGTGTCACCTCCGTGCTCGATGTGGCGTGTGGCTCCGGTGGGATCTCCGCCCTCCTCGCGAAGGAGACGGGCGCCAAGGTGGTCGGCATCGACAATGACCCCAGGGCGATCGCTTCGGCACGGGATCACGACGCGCCGGGCTGCGAGTTCCATGTGCTCGATGCGAACGAACCACTTCCTTTCGAAGATGGATCGTTCGACGCGGTGTTCTCGAACGATTCGGCTCATCATCTGCGTGACCGGAGAACGACACTGCGCGAGTGGGCACGTCTATTGCCCCGCGGCGGTCGTGTCCTCTACACGGAAGGCTTGGTGCTCACCGGGCCCATCTCGAACGAAGAGGTGGCCGGACGCACCTTCATGGGCTACTTCGTGCTCACTCCTCCGGGCGAGAATGAGCGGGCGATCGAGGAGGCGGGGTTGAAGATCGAGCGGGCGGAGGATCGTTCCGACGCCGTGACCGCGGTCGCGACGCGGATGTTCGCGGCGCGGGAGCGCCACCGGGAGAGCCTCGTTCCGCTCGAAGGCGAGAAGACATTCGGGGCGTTCCAGAACTTCATCGACCTGGCCCGTCGACTTGCCTCGGAGGGGCGCCTGTCACGGTGGGTATTCGTCGCCCGGAAGCCGTGAAGAGACAGAGGTCGAAATCCCGTCCTCGTAGAATCGGCCCCGGAGACGTGGCTGAGTGGCCGAAAGCAGCCGCCTGCTAAGCGGTTAGGGGGGTAAAACTCCCTCGGAGGTTCGAATCCTCCCGTCTCCGCGGCGGGCGTTTCCCCGGAGGCGCGTCCGTACGGCGAGGCGTCGGAGACCGCCGTGTAGGATTGACGTTCGGCGCCCTTAGCTCAGTGGATCAGAGCGGCTGGCTACGGACCAGCAGGTCGGGGGTTCGAGTCCCTCAGGGCGCGCTTCACAGGGCAGAAGATCGTGTGGACTGTTCCTAGTCGCGGCTGAGTGCGTGTCGATACGCGGGCGGCGCGTGGAGCCAGCAGACGGGAGAAGCGTTGTACGTGGAGAGGATGGTTTCGCATCCGGCCTGTTCGCACATCCGACCTCGAGGTGGACGGTCGGCCGCCTTCTTCCCGCGCTCCGGCGGCCCGAAGACCCGGTCCTTGCGGCTGATCCCTTCCACTCGGTCTCCCTCTGCTCATCGTGGAACATCGGATCCGAGGGCAGGGCGGGCGGGAGGTCTGCCGATGCCACCGGTCGGTTGCCCGACGCGGAGGTTGTTCCGATCGCTCGGGACCTCAACGATAGCAGGCTGGGCCGACGGCCCGCCTGATCGAGAGGTCGTGCACGTCGTGGCAGAACGATCATGAGTGTCGCACCGCCGGTCGCGGCCGCCGCGTTCGCTCCACTCGGACTCCTCGAGCATCGGACGGGTCGAGCGGTCGTCGGACGACCCACGGAACTCGTCGCGATCGAGGACGGCATCAGCGCCGCGCAGGGAGGGCGGTTGACCGCGGTCGCGGTCGAAGGCGAGCCGGGCATCGGCAAGACGCGCCTCCTCCTTGCCGCCCGGGAGATCGCGGTCGCCCGCGGGTTCCTCACGGTCGCGGTCGGCGCCGACGAAGAGCTGCGAGGCCCCTTCCTCCTCGCGCGATCCATCGTCGGGGCGCCGGAGGTGGCCGAGGCCGTCGCCGGCACCGCGTCGGAGGCGGCGATCGCCGCGGCCGCCGAGGCGCTCGGCGGCCGGGACGATCCCGCCTTCGCGGGGCTGTCCTCGGACCAACGGCTCCTCCGCTCGTTCGACCTCGCGACGATGGCGGTGCGAGCGCTCACCGCCGACCGGCCGCTGGCGCTGCTGATCGACGACATGCAGTGGTCCGACGAGGACAGCCTCCGGCTCCTTCGCTACGTCATCCGGACCGAAGGCGCGAGCCCGATCTTCCTGATGTTCTCGATCCGTCCCGAAGAGGTCGCCACGCTCACCGAGGCGGTCACGCTGCTCGCCGACATGGAGCGGATGCGCGTGATCCGGAGGTTGAAGCTCGCTCGCTTCTCGGTGCTCGAGACGTCGGAGTTCCTCCGCCAGGTGCTCGGCGGACAGGTCGAGCCCGCCACCGCGTCGACGATCCACGGTCAGGCGGAAGGCGTCCCCTTCATCGTGGAGGAGATCGGCCGGGCCTACCGCGAGGCGGGGATGCTGCAGCAGATCGCCGACACCTGGACGCTGACGCGGAACGCCGAGCGGCTGGCGCCCTCGGCCGTGCGGACATTGATCCAGCGTCGAGCCGCCCACCTCCCGCCGGAGACGAAGACGGCGCTCGCCGAGGCAGCGCTCCTCGGTCGCCATTTCAGCTTGAAGGATCTCCGAGAGGTGCGCATCCGGATCGGGGAGGGCGAGCAGGACGACGATCTGGTCGCGCTCGGCGACCTGATGGCGCCCGCCGTCGCGGCCGGGCTGCTCGTCGAGCAGCCGGAGGCCGCGCCGGCGGACTACAGCTTCCCCCACGAGCAGGTCCGCGAGTTCGCGGCCGACACGCTGGCGCCGGCTCGCCGGCGCGAGATCCACGGGGCGATCGTCGAGCTCCTGCTCACCGGCGAGCCGGCGCCGGAGACGCTGCCGCTCCTCGCACACCACGCGCGCGCGGCCGGTGACGCGGAGGTGTGCGTCCGCTTCTCCACCGAGGCGGCGGCCGCCGCGCTCGCCGCGCACGCACCGGAGGAGGTCCTGCGGGTCGTGGAGATCGCGCTGCCGCAGGCGTCGACGCCGCAGGAGCGGCTGGGCCTGCTGACCGCCCGGGACGACGCGCTGGCGATGCTGAGGCGGCCCGCCGATCGCCTGGAAGGACTGTCGGAGCTCGCCGCCCTGGCCGAGGCGCTCGGCGACCCCCACCTGGACCTCGACGTCACGCTCCGCCGCGCGGCCGCGCTCCGGCTCTCGCAGCAGGAGGACCGCGCGGCGGAGCTCGCCGACCCGCGTGCGAGCGCTCGCGGTCGAGCGAGGCGATCGGGCCGCCGAGCTCGCCGCGTGCCTCGAGCTCGGCCAGGCTCTCCTCCACGCCGGGCTCGGCGAGGGGTTCACCCCGTCGGCCGCCGAGCACGACCTCGACGCCGCCGAGGAGACCTACCTCCGCGCGGCCGCGCTCGCCGAGGAGCTCGGTGACACCTCGATGCTGGCCGCCTCGACCCGGGAGTTGGGTGTGATCGATCTGGGTCGGATCCGCGAGTGGTTCGTGGATCGGCTCGCGGTGGGGGAGCACATCCCCGTCATGACCCGGGTTGCCGCCGGCGAGTCTCTCGAGGACATCATGGAAGACCTGCCGATCGCACCGTGGGTGCGATCGTCGGGCGAGCGCCTCCATCGGTCGCTCGCGCTCTACGAAGAGCTCGGCGACCGGCAGGGCTCGATGGCATCGATCATCGCGATGGCCTATCTGAGCTGGGCCCCCGACATCCACATCGGTTCGGACTCGGCCCGCCACATCGAGGAGATCCGTCGGCTCGCCACGCAGCTCTCCTCGTTCACCAGCGAGAGCCAGCGCGCCTTCGCCGAGGTGCAGATGCTCTACGGCGTGCACGTGTTCGCCCGAGCGAAGGTGATCCCGGATCTCGCCCTCTCTCGCGGCGCCGAAGCCTACGAGCGGGCTCGCACGATCGGAGACCGCCAGCTCGAGTTCCTCGTCCGCCGGCGGGACCGCCCTCGCGTACCTGCAGCTCGGCGATCCGGACGAGGCGACGACCTGGCTCGATCGGGCGGCGGTCGTCGCCGCGGACAGCCCGACCCCCTTCCGGGCCCGGCAGCTCGAGCAATGGCAAGGACAGGTGCACGCCGGGCGAGGAGATGCCGAGGGGATGCGCGCACATCTCGAGCGCGCGGTGCAGATGGCCGCCGATCAGGGCTTGCCCGCGGTCCGATGCGAGGCGCTCGCCACGCTCGCCCTGGCGTCGGCGACCCTCGGGAGGGAACGGAAGGACGAGGAGTTGCTCGTGCTCGGCGAACGGGCCGCGTCCGAGGCGAAGGGACTGCTCGCGCTCCTTCCCGGGCACGCCCCGTGGGGCGCGAGGGCCGACGCGGCGCTCGCGACGATCGCCCTGGCCAGGGACGAGCCCGAGCGCGCCGCCGACGCCGCGCGAGCGGCGGTCGAGGCGCTCACCGCCGCTCGGCACGAGGACCTCGACCTCGAGGTGCTGCTGCCGGTCACCGAAGCGATCACGGCCGCCGGCACCGAGGAGGAACGGACGAACGTCCTTTCGTACCTGCGGCTCCAGACGGCCGTGATCGCGAACCGCATCGTCGACGAGGACATCCGAACCCGATGGTTCCGAGGCCCGACCGGAAGCGCGCTCGCGAGCCTCGCTTCCGATCCGGACATGACGCTGACGCGCCACATGCAGGAAGGAAGCGTCGAGGGTCTCGACGACGACGACGCCCGGCTCCTCAAGCTCGTGGTCGAAGGTCTTTCGAACGCCGAGATCGCCGACCGGCTGGACGTCGACGCCGGCGAGGTGGCCCGGCGCCTGACGTCGACCTACGCGAAGATCGGCGCCTCCTCGCGCGCCGACGCCACCGCCTTCGCCTTCCAGTCGGGGATGCTGTGACGGGGAGCCGCTAGATGCTGCGGGCGAGGGTCGATCGGCCTCGGTGCATCGGTGCCGGCAACTGCATCACGATCGCTCCGACGGCGTTCGACTGGCATCGAGGGGACTTCGGCAAGGCCGCCGTCGTCGACGCCGCGAGCGTCGACGAGGAGAAGCTCCGCGAGGCCGCGCTCGCCTGTCCCACGCAAGCCATCGTGCTCGAGGAGGTCGCGGAGCTGCTCCCGTGGCAGCTCCGCGGCCGCTCACCCACGCAACGCGTGCAGCGAACGTTCATGTTCACCGACATCGCCGGGTCGACGAACCTCCTCGAGGCGATGGGCGACGAGGCGTGGCAATCGCTCTTGTCCTGGCACGACAAGACCCTGCGCTCGTTGTTCGGCGCGAACCGTGGCGAGGAGGTGGTGGCGACCGGGGACGGGTTCTTCGTGGCGTTCGCGTCTCCCGACGACGCCCTCGCGTGCGCGGTCGCGATCCAGCGCGACCTCGCCGCGCATCGGGCCTCCGCGGGCTTCGCGCCCCAGGTGCGGATCGGGGTGCACGCCTCCGACGCGACGAAGGTCGGCCGGAACTTCACGGGCAAGGGCGTGCACGAGGCCGCGCGGATCGGCGGTCTCGCCGAGGGCGGGGAGATCGTCGCGAGCGCCGACACCGCCGCGGGCGGGCAGTTCGCCACGCGCGATGCGCGGACCGTGACGGTCAAGGGCATCTCCGATCCGATCGAGGTCGTCACCGTCGACTGGCGGTAGCGCCACGCCCTGAGGCGACCTCGCCGCCTCCTATGCTGCGGGGATCGTGAGCGACAGCTCCTCATCCTTCCGAGACCGCATCGCGATCCTCAGGCCGCTCGCGGTGCGCGACTTCGCGTTCCTGTGGACCGGCATGACGGTCTCGATGATCGGCGACGGGATCTACCTCGTTTCGATCGCGTGGCAGGTGCTGAAGATCGAGAATCGTCCGGGCGCTCTCGCGTTGGTGGGCATCGCGTGGTCGCTGCCGCAGGTGCTCCTCGTGATCGCGAGCGGAGCCTTGTCCGATCGACTCGAGCGTCGTCATCTGATGATCGCGGGGGACGCGATCCGTTTCGTCGCGATCGGGACGCTCGGCATCCTGTCGATCAGGGGTGACCTGACGATCCCCGTCGTGCTGGGACTCGTCGTGCTGTACGGGGCAGGACAGGCGGTCTTCCAGCCCGCCTTCACCTCGATCACGCCCACCATCGTCGGCGCCGATCTGCTCGTGCAGGCCAACTCACTCGCGCAACTCGTGCGTCCGTTCGCGATGACCTTGCTTGGCCCATTGGTGGGCGGCGTCCTGATCACATGGATCGGAGTGGGGTGGGCCTTCCTCGTGGACGCGGCGACCTTCGCGTTCTCGACGGTGATGATCCTGGCGATGAGGACTCGGCGTGTCCCGAGGGATAGCGAGGACGAGACCTCGTTCATCGGAGACGTCGCCGAAGGGTTCCGATACGTGCGGCAGCAGCGATGGCTCCTGATCGCGATGGTCGCGGCGACGGTGAGCCTGCTGGCGGTCTGGGGGCCATGGGAGACGCTCGTTCCCATCGTGGTGAAGAACGACCTGGGAGGGGAGGCGTCGTCGCTCGGCCTCGTCTTCGGGGCCGGTGGCGTCGGCGCGGTGATCGCGGCGGCGGTGTTCGGTCAGCGGGGGACCCTCCCGCGCAGACCCGTGACCGCGATGTACCTCGCGTGGTCGCTGGGGATGTTCGGGACGGCCGGCTTCGGGTTCGTCACCTCGGTGTGGCAGGCGATGGCGGTGGCCTTCGTCACGGAGGGATCGATCACGTACCTCGTCGTCGTCTGGGTGACCCTGGTGCAACGGCTCGTGCCCGACCGGCTCCTCGGGCGGGTCTTCGCCCTCGACTGGATGATCTCGACGCTGGGCGTTCCTTTGTCGTTCGCGATCACCGGTCCCACGGCAGAGAAGATCGGGCACGACGCCACGCTGATCTGGGCGGGTGCTCTGGGCGGCACCATCACGCTCGCGTTCATGTTCGTGCGGGGTGCCCGGGACCCGGAGCGAGACGGCTCCCTCGCCAACCCGGAGCCTTCCGCCGAGGCCGCGTGAGGGTTACCGGTCCGACGGGGCCGGCGATGCCGTCACGAGCGTCTGACTCAGCTGAGGCGTGCCGTCGTGGGAAGGCCTGGAGAACGGCAACGGCTTGAAGCTGCCGATGCGGGCGAACGCCCAGAACAGCACACCGGTGACGGCGACCCGGGCGGCGATCGCGGCGATCACGCCCCAGCCGTACGCCGTGAACTCGTTCCCGTACTTCACGAGGGGCAGGAGCGAATCCGTCACGAGCTCGTAGGTCCCCTCGAGCGAGATCAGCGCCACCACCAGCGAGGCGATGGAACTCGCCATCCTGAGCGGGCGGAAGGACCTTTCCATGCGCTCGGTATCGGCAGGCAGGAGCCCCGGCTGGAGCGGAAGATGTGCTCTCGGGTGGGTCAACGGAGTCACCGCCCTGCGTACACTCCGTGCGTGGAGTACACGCACGTCGGTCGGCTCGGACTGGTCGTCTCTCGCCTCTGTCTGGGGACGATGAACTTCGGTCCCCATACGCCCGAGGACGAGTCGCACCGCATCATGGATGCGGCGATCGCGGAGGGCATCAACTTCTTCGACACGGCCAACGTCTACGGGCGCCACCTCGGGGTGGGCTCGACCGAGCGGATCATCGGCGACTGGTTCGAGAAGGGTGGCGGGCGCCGGGAGAAGGTCGTGCTCGCCACCAAGGTCTACGGACAGATGTCGGAGTGGCCGAACGAATCGCGCCTGTCCAAGCTCGCGATCCGGCGCGCCTGCGAGGGGTCGCTCCGGCGCCTGCAGACCGACTACATCGACCTGTACCAGATGCACCACATCGACCGGAACGCGTGGTGGAACGAGATCTGGGAGGCGATGGATCAGCTCAAGAGCGAGGGGAAGATCCTGTACGTGGGATCGTCGAACTTCGCCGGCTGGCACATCGCCAGGGCGAACGAGATCGCGAGCAAGTGGCACACGGTCGGTCTCGCCACCGAGCAGTCCCTCTACAACCTGACCGAGCGCACGCTGGAGCTCGAGGTGATCCCGGCGGTCCAGGAGTACGGGATGGGGCTGATCGCGTGGAGCCCGCTCGCGGGCGGCCTGCTGGCGGGGGCGCTCAAGAAGGTCGACGAGGGTCGCCGGTCCTCGGAATACCTGCAGGACGAGATCGACAAGGACCGCGACCGGCTCGAGCGCTACGAGAAGGTCTGCGCCGATCTCGGCGCGCGCCCGGCGGACGTCGCGCTCGCGTGGCTCCTGCATCAGCCGGCGGTGACGGCGCCCATCATCGGGCCGAGGACGGAGGAGCAGCTCGAAGGCTCGTTCCGTGCGCTCGAGGTCCATCTCGACGAAGACGTGCTCCGCAAGCTGGACGAGATCTTCCCGGGCCCCGGCGGGCCGGCGCCCGAGGCGTACGCCTGGTAGCTAGGCGCCGAGGGCGCGCTCGATCTCCTTCGCGGCTTCGAGGACGGCGGGCGCGTATCGCTTCGCCCTGAGTTGCCCCAGCCTCGACACCGGCCCCGAAACCGACACCGCGGCGAGCAAGGAACCGTCCGGACCGCAGACGGGTGCGCTGACGGAAGCCACTCCGGGCGCGCGTTCCGCGACGCTTTCCGCCCACCCTCGACGTCGCGTGGTCGCGACCTGTTGTTCGAGTCTCGCAGCACCGTCCGCTGTCCCGATCAGACGCGCGCGATCGTGGTCTCCGGTCCACGCGAGGAACACTTTGCCGGCGGAGCCCTTCGTCAGGGGAAGCGCCGAGCCGACCTCGACGATCGTGCGAAGCTCGCTGTCGGACTCGACGGCGTCGATGCAGACCCGCTTGTCCCGGTCCCGAACGAAGAGTTGAGCGCTCTCGCCGGTTGACCGAGCGAGACGCTCGAGGACCGGACGCGCCAGATCGCGGAGCGGGAGATCGTTCATCGCGCTCGCGGCGAGTCCAAGGAGCCGAGGCCCGAGCACGTAGCCGAGTCCGCCCACGTGCACGAGGAACCCGTGGTCCTCCAGCCCTTGGATCAATCGGTGGACCGTGGGACGAGCGAGGCCGGTGAGCTCCACCACGTCCGTGAAGGATCGGGCACCGCTTTCGACAGCGCCGAGCACGGCGACGCACCGATCGAGGACACCGACGGCGGTGCGAGGAGGGTTCCTTCGAAGCTCCTCCGCCGCGCCGGATCTCCCGGCGCGGATCCGAGCCTCGTCCCCCAGACGCAGCTGGCGAAGCATGCGCTCCCGTTCGAAGCCGTCCGGCGGTCCTGCTACCATGGCTATTCCATTATATGGAACTCTGTTCCATTATTTGGAACAGCCGCCGGGGAGCAGGAGCGAAGATGCCGAACACGCTCGCCGAAAAAGTCTGGGAACGCCACGTCGTGCATCGGGCGGCCGGCGAGCCGGATCTCCTCTACGTCGATCTCCATCTCGTCCATGAGGTGACGAGCCCCCAGGCGTTCGAAGCCCTCCGGCTCGCCGGCCGAGGCGTCCGTCGGCCCGACCTGACGGTCGCCACGATGGACCACAACGTCCCGACGACCGAGGGCCCCGTGACGGACGCAACGAGCGCCCGCCAGATGGACGCGCTGTCGAAGAACGCGAAGGAGTTCGGCATCACGCTCTATCCCTGGGGATCGGCCGGCCAGGGCATCGTCCACGTGATCGGGCCCGAGATGGGATACACCCAGCCGGGGCTCACGATCGTGTGCGGGGATTCGCACACCTCGACCCACGGCGCGTTCGGCGCGCTCGCGTTCGGGATCGGCACGAGCGAGGTCGAACACGTCCTCGCGACCCAGACGCTTCCGCAAGCACCGGCGAAGACGATGGCGATCACCGTCGAGGGCGACCTCCCGGCGGGGTGCAGCGCCAAAGACGTGATCCTGGGGATCGTCAATCGGATCGGCACCGGCGGCGGCGTGGGGCACGTCCTGGAATACCGCGGCTCCGCGATCCGCGCCCTCTCGATGGAAGGCCGGATGACGATCTGCAACATGTCGATCGAGGCCGGCGCCCGAGCGGGCATGGTGGCCCCCGACGACACGACGTTCGCCTACCTCGAGGGGCGGGCGCACGCGCCCACAGGCCCCGACTGGGAACGGGCCCTCGACGACTGGCGCTCGCTCCCCTCGGACCCCGGGGCCACCTTCGACGCCGAGATCGGGATCGATGCCACCGCGCTCCGGCCGTACGTCTCGTGGGGAACGAACCCCGCCCAGTCGGTGACGATCGATGACGCCGTGCCGGAGCCGGATTCGTTCGACGACGACGCGAAGGCCGATGCGGCGCGCCGAGCCCTCGCGTACATGGCGCTCGAGCCGGGCACCCCCATCCGCTACATCCGGCCCGACACGATCTTCATCGGATCGTGCACGAACTCGCGGATCGAGGACCTGCGGGTCGCCGCGGCGGTCGTCGAGGGTCGCACGGTCGCGGACGGGCTCCGCGCCCTGGTCGTCCCCGGCTCGGTCGCCGTGAAGCTGAAGGCGGAGCAGGAGGGTCTCGATCGGGTCTTCGTCGAGGCCGGCTTCGATTGGCGTGGCGCGGGGTGTTCGATGTGCCTCGGGATGAACCCCGACATCCTGCAGCCCGGCGAACGGAGCGCCTCCACCTCGAACCGGAACTTCGAAGGCCGCCAGGGCAAGGGAGGCCGGACGCATCTGGTGTCGCCGGCGGTGGCCGCCGCCACGGCGATCGCCGGCCATTTCACGACTCCGGAGGACCTCTAGGTGGAGCCGGTGCGTCGTGTCGAGGGCACCGCCCTCCCGTTGGACCGGTCCGACGTGGATACCGATCAGATCGTGCCCGCCCAGTTCCTGAAGCGGATCGAGCGAACCGGATTCGGCCCGTTCCTCTTCCACGAATGGAGGAAGGATCCGTCGTTCGTCCTGAACGACGAGCGCTACGCCGGTGCCACGATCCTCCTCGCCGGCGCCAACTTCGGCAGCGGATCGAGCCGGGAGCACGCGCCGTGGGCGCTGGAGGACCACGGCTTCAAAGCCCTGATCGCTCCGAGCTTCGCCGACATCTTCCGCAACAACTGCTGCAAGACGGGCCTGCTGCCGGTGGAGCTGCCCCAGGAGTCGGTCCGAGCGCTGATGGATGCGGTGCTGGACGATCCCACGACGCGGGTCGTCGTCGACCTCGAGTCGCTGACCGTCTCGGCGCCGTCCGTGCAGGAGACCTTCGCGTTCGACGACTTCCGTCGTTGGTGTCTGCTGGAGGGCTACGACGACATCGACCTGTCGCTTCGGCACGTCGACGAGATCACGACCTACGAAGCCAACCGGCCGTCCTGGATGCCGACCGCGTAGCGGAGGCTAGTCGCTCGACCGGACCCGTCGGCGGATCGCCTCGGCGGTCTCGGTGGTGAGGGAGGCCAAGGCCTCCGAGCGATGCGCGACGACATGCTCGGGGTGCGTGAGACGCGATGCCTTCACGGGGAGGGCCGCGAGGTCTCGCTCGAAGCGGGCGCGCATCTCCTCGATCGACGGTGCGGGCGCGAGGCGGCGCCCGGCCCGCATCACCGGCTCCAGCAGCGGCTCGTAGTGCGGGCCGGGCGCCGCCTCGTCGCGGAGCGCGACCATGTCCTCCGACGGCCCGCGCCAGACCTGCTTGCGTCCGGGCGCGGTCGCCTTGGCCGGGGAGAGCTTCAGCACGGGCCGGCCCTCGAACTCCACGAGCTTGTAGACCGCGTCCACGTAGGGCGCATCGGCGGAGACCCCGAGCTGGGTCCCGATCCCGAACGCATCCACCGGTGCTCCCGCACGCACCAGCTCCGCGACCTCGTGCTCGTCCAGACCGCCGCTCGCGAAGATCTTCGCCCGTCCGAGCCCGGCGTGGTCGAGGATGCGCCTCGCCTCACGCGAGAGCCGGTCGAGGTCACCCGAGTCGAGTCGCACGCCGACCTCCTCTGCCGGGTCCACGTCCTTGATCACCTCGATCGCGTTCCGCACGCCGGTCAGCGCGTCGTAGGTGTCGACCAGGAACGTGATCCGGTGGGGATGGTCTTCCGCGAACGCCCGGAACGCCTCGCGCTCGTCGTCGAACGCCGTGATGAAGGAGTGCGCCATGGTGCCGGTCACCCGGAGGTCGAACTCGCGCGCGGCCTCGACGTTCGAGGTCGCCTGGAAGCCGACGATCGCGCTCCCCCGGGCGGCGGCGCGCGCCGCCTCGACGCCGTGCGCCCGGCGGAACGCGAAATCGACCAGCCCTCGGCCTTCGGCCGCGATCACGTACCGGGCCGCCTTCGAGGTGAGCGTCGTATGGAGCGTCACCTGGTTCAGCAACACCGTCTCGACCAGCTGGGCCTCGGCGATGGGTGCGGTCACCTCGAGGATCGGCTCCGACGCGTGGACGATGCGGCCCTCGGGCACCGCCCACACCTCTCCCGAGAAACGCACGTCGCGGAAGTCGTCGATCGCCCGCTGATCGAACCCGATCCCACCGAGGTAGGCGAGATCCTCCTCCTCGAACGAGAACGACTCGAGGGATCGGAGGCAGTGCTCCAGGCCCGTCGACACGAGGAAGCCTCGCTGCTTCGGCATGTCCCGCACGTAGAGGCTGAAGGTCGCCGGGCCGTTCATCCCACGGCGGAGGTAGCTCGCCGCCATGTTGAGTTCGTAGAGGTCCGTGCTCAGCCCGCCGGGCATGCGACGTAGGCTACAGGCGATGTCGCGCCGCTCCCGACGCCGGTTCGAGTCCCTCGTCGCGGACGCTCTCGACGAGCTTCCCGGTTGGGTGCAGGAGGCGATGGACAACGTGGCGGTGGTGGTCGAGGATCGCCCGCCGGCGGACGAACCCGATCTCCTCGGCCTCTACGAGGGGATCGCCAAGACGGAGCGTGAGAACTATGCCGGCGTCCTGCCCGACCGGATCACGCTCTTCCGCGGCACGATCGAACGCGAGGCGGGCGATGACGACGAGGAGCTCCGGGCCGTCATCGCCGAGACGGTCGTGCACGAGGTCGCCCACCATTTCGGGATCTCGGATGAACGCCTCGAGGCACTGGGGTGGGACTGACGCCGGAGCATGCCGACGACGAGCAGGTGATGCGGCTCGCGCTGGCCGAAGCCCGGCGATGTCTCGATCACGACGACGTTCCGATCGGTGCCGTCGTGACGCGCGACGGCGAGGTCCTCGCGGCGGCGGGGAACCAGCGCGAGGTGGCCAACGATCCGACGGCCCACGCGGAGATCCTGGCGCTGCGGGCGGCCGCGTTCGCGGCGGGGTCGTGGCGCCTCGAGGGCTGCACGCTCACCGTGACCCTTGAGCCGTGCGCGATGTGCGCCGGCGCCGCGGTGCTCTCCAGGATCGACCGGGTCGTCTTCGGAGCTGCCGATCCCAAAGCCGGCTTCGCCGGATCGTTGGGCAACCTCCTGCGGGATCCTCGCTTGAACCACTCCGTCTCGATCACCGATGGCGTGCTCGACGTGGAGTGCGGCGACCTGTTGCGAACCTTCTTCCGACAGCGGCGCTAGCGCGCCGAGTCGCGCGCGGATCGCGTCGTCGATGCGGAGGGCAACCTCCGCCATCTCGCGCCGCATCGCCGCGAACGATGTCGGGCTCATGACGGCGAGGGTCGTCGGCTTCGTCGTCACGACCGATGCGGTGCGTCGCCCGTGCTCGATCAGGGCGATCTCCCCGAAGAAGTCACCCTGGCCCAGCGTGGCGAGGGGTTTGCCTTCGTGCGAGACCTCGACCTCACCGTCCACGATCACGAAGAACTCGTGGGGGAGGCGGCCCTCGTCGAGCAGATGCTTGCCCGCCGGCAGGTCGATCGACGTCCGCCCAGCGCGCGACCTTCTCGCGGTCCTTGTGCGACAGACCGGCGAACAAGGGCACGCGCTCCAGGCTCTTGGCATCCACGTTCGGGGATCCTCGCACGATCGACCCTGTGCGTCGATCCGAGCCCGCTAGACTCGTCCACGGAGGCGTGCCGGAGCGGACGAACGGGACCGCCTCGAAAGCGGTTAGGGGCCTAATCCGCCCCTCGCGTGTTCGAATCACGCCGCCTCCGCCAAAACCTGCCTCCACGGCGGGTCTGTCAGTCACGAGGAGGATCCGGGTGACGCGCTGGCTGGTGGACGGCATGAACGTGATCGGCTCGCGTCCCGACCGGTGGTGGAACGATCCCGACAGGGCGGTTCGACGCCTGATCGACGAGCTCGACCGATACGCGGAGGAAACCCGCGAGGAGGTCACCGTGGTGTTCGACCGCCAGCCTCGGGACGTGTCGCCCGGCATCCACGGCGAGGTCACGGTGGCCTTCGCATCGCGACGCGGCCGAAACGCCGCCGATCACGAGATCGCAGAGATGGTGGCGGAAGATGAGTCGCCGGCCACGCTCCACGTCGTGACGTCCGACAGAGACCTGGCCGATCGAGTGCGGCAGCGAGGCGCACGAGTTGCATCGTCGGGGTCGTTCCGTCGCCGGTTGGATGAGACCCTCGAGGGTCCGCCGGCGTAGTCGATCGGCGCGCTCGCCGTTTCGAGGTCGCGTCCCGCTGGGTACCCTCCGGAGATGCCGAAGGTAGGACGCCTCTTCGCCGTTCTCGTTCTCGGTTCCCTCGTGCTCGGGTTCACGGGTCCTGCCGTCGCGGGCATCCCGCCCGGCCGGTACGCGATCGGCGACTCGGTGATGCTCGGGGCGAAGGACGAGCTCAACGGTCGAGGGATCAAGGTGAACGCGGTCGTCTCCCGCCAGTTCCGCGATGCGATCCCGCTCGTCGAGCAGCTCAAGGCGTCCGGGAGGTTGCGGAAGAAGGTCGTCATCCATCTGGGGAACAACGGGATCCTGATCGAGGCAGCCCAGTGCAACCGGATCTCGGAGGTCGCGGGCCCCAACCGAACGGTCTACCTCGTGAACCTGAAGATCCCGCGTTCGTATCGACGGACGCAGAACGAGCGGCTCGCGGCGTGCGCGCAACGGCGCGCGAATACGGTGCTGATCGATTGGTTCCACTACAGCCACGACCATCCATCGTGGTTCGCGGCCGACGGCTTCCACCTCACCTCCGAGGGTCAGACGAGGTACGCGTCCTTCATCGCGAGCAAGACGGCCTGATCCGGCTCGTCAGGTCGCCTCGGTAGACTCGTCCCGGTGGTCTGCCCGAGCGGCCGAAGGGACACGCCTGGAAAGCGTGTAGGGGGGTTGACTCCCTCGAGGGTTCGAATCCCTCGGCCACCGCCCCGGCGAGCGACGAGGTGCAGCGTCGACTCTGGCCATCTCCTTCGCCCAGGTCACGGCATCGTCGATCCCCCGGTCCGTGGCTTACGGACGGATCCGTGGCGTTCGGCCCTGGAGTAGGGGTACCGTTTCCAGGCGAGGTCGGCTCCGCTCGTCCTACGTTGGGAGTGGTGACAGGGGAAGGAGGTGAGAATGATGAAGATCGAGCTGTGGGATGAGGTTGCCACGCTCCAGCGGCAGATGGACGAGTTGTTCGGGGGCTTCTTCGCTCCTCGGACGAGGATGTTCGAGCCGCCGGTCGTCGGCGTGCTTCGTCGGCCGTTCGCTCCCGTCACGGACGTGTATGAGAAGGACGGGAAGAGGATCATCCATGTGGAGATCCCCGGGATCGACCCCCAGAAGGATCTGTCCGTCACGCTGAAGGACGGATACCTGGTGATCGAGGGTGAGCGCGTCCGCCACGAGGAGATCAAGGAGGAGGACGTCTACCGGGTGGAGTCCTTCTACGGGGACTTCCGCCGGTACTTCCGGGTGCCCGAAGGCCTCGTGGACACGGACATCACCGCTGACTACGTGGACGGGATCCTCGAAGACCACGATGCCCGCGGTCGCCTCGAAGCCATTGGAGGCGAAGACGACCCTGATCCCGGTACACACGGGCAAGATCCTCAAGGAGAAGGTCGCATGATCGAAGGGGATCAGGCGAACCGGTGAGGCCGCCGGGACGGAGAGCGTTCCGGCGGCCTCACCCAACCGGCCTCCGCATGGTGGTCAAGATCCGTGTCCCTGGTGGAAGCTACGCGGACGTCGGCGTCAAGACGGCCCCGTCGAACAGCGGCGTGGATCTCGACGTGGTCTTCGCCGCGTCCCTCGCGTCGGCTCCGCCCCAGATCAGCATCTGGGTTCCAGACCACACGCCGACCGCCTCGACCCGGGCGCGCAGGGGCGCCCTCGGCAGGGCCGTCCAGGCGTTCGTCGAAGGGTCATACGTCTCGCCGTTCGGCGGGATCGTTCCGTTCGCGCCGAGACCTCCCCACACGACGAGCTGATCACCGGCCCAACCCGACACGAACCCGGTCCTCGGGAACTCCATCGGCGCGAGCCACCGCCAGGCGTTCGTGGCCGGGTCGTACGCGACACCGCGTGCGAGCGGCTCCGCCTCGACGGATGGTGCTCTCGTCCCGCCGATTACTAGCATCTCCGTTCCGTCCCAAACGGCCGAGTAGGTCAGCGTGTAGTAGCCACCGCCACGCGGGACCGGCATCGGCGGCAGCTTCCGCCAGGTCCGAGTCGCGGGGTCATACGCGGCCGCATCGGCGAAGTGCACGAGGTTCGGTGTGTGCTGCGTCGGCGGTCGGTCGTAGCCGCGGCCGCCGGCGATGACCATCTCCGACCCTGTCCACACCCCCGTCGCGTGCCGGCCCAGGAGTGGCGAGGGCGGGAGCATCCTCCACGAGTTGGTCGCAAGCGTGTACTCGGCCCCTTCCGCGAGCTCCATGTCGCAGCACCCGCCGCCCCAGCCGATCATCTGCGTGCCGGTCCAGACGACGACGGATGGCCCACCTGCTCCGGCGGGAGGCTCGGGGAGGTGTCGCCACGTCTCCTTCGCCGGGTCGTACGCGGCGTTCGAGATGCCCCACAACAGCAGCTCGTGTCCCGTCCAGACGGCCTTGTCCGCGCCCTCGAAACATCCCTTCGGGCGTCGGAACCCGTGACAGGGTCCTCCAGGAGTCGCTCGACGGGTCGTACGAGTAGAGCGTCTCCGTGCAGGAAGCGAACGCATCGCTCTGGGTCACGACCACCAGCATCTCGTTGCCGTCCCACACGGCGGCCGCCGGTGTGTAGTAGCCGCCCTGGATCGGGCTCGGAGCCATCCGGAGCCACGAAGCAGGTGTCGTGGTCGGCGTGACCGTCACCGACGTCGTCGGAGACGCCGATGTCGCACTCGGTGAGTCGATCGAGCTGCTCGTCGCATCCCCGCAGCCCGTGAACCCGATGACCGTGAGCGCGAGGACCGTCGCGATGCCGACGCTCGACGACCGAACCCGACATCCGAGACGCTCGATCATCTTCCCTCGTTCCTCGATGAGGCTTCCGGGGTCAGTCTCTCGTCGATTGCCCGCAGTTGCCCGGGTCGTTCGACCCACCACACTGGGGACTCTCGGATGTTCAGCAAGAGATCGATCCTGCGCTCGCGGCTTCGGATCCCTCGGCCACCGCTCCGCTACAGATCGAGAACGTATTGCGTGAAGGATCGGTGGATCCGCATCCCGATCCGCTCGTACAAAGACAACGCGCCGGTCCTCGAATCGGTCGACAAGCTGGTCCACGAGTAGCCGCGATTGAAGGACCGCACGAAGGCGGCCTGCAGGAGCGCGCGGGCGATCCCGCGATGGCGGAACTCGCGGTCGACGGCGAGCTTGTCGACCCAGATCTCGTCGGCATCGATCAGGAAAGCGCCACCGACGATCCGTCCGTTCGCGACGGCCAGAACCAGGTCCTCGGAATCGAACCCCTCTCGCCGGGTCACCATCGAGCGCCAGCTCCCGAGCGGCATCGGTTGCCGGCCGGGCCATTCCGAGAACGACCGCTCGAACATCGAGAGGACATCGTCCTCGTCATCCGGAAGGAAGGCGCGGAGCTGGATGCCGTCGGGCGGCTCGGACCGCTGAGGCCGGTCCTCGTGAATCCATGCGGAGGATCCACGAGGTCCCCCGAGGGGCGTACCCCGCCCTGGTCAACGTGGTGGTGACGTCCGAGCGACGGTCGTCGATCGTCTGCCCGACGCTGTCGGAGCCAACCGCACGTGCTCGAACCTCCGTCCACGTACGCAGCCAGGTGCCAACGCCGCTGCCGCGGAAGTCGGGATGGACGTCAACCCCCGCACGCCGCTGTTGGACGACCATCGCCCAACCTACGATCCGGTCGCCGTCGAAGACGCCCACCCAGTCGGCTGTCGGGTCGAACCCATCCGCGCCGGCATCTGAGAGGAGGTCCGCCCGCTCGAGCATCACCTCCCCGGAGTCGTGATCTCGCACGCGTTGACCATCGCGACGGTGTCGTCCAGGTCGCCGGTCGCGAGCGGACGAGCGAGCAGGCCATCGGGGAGACTCACGC
>CAVTTD010000015.1:0-18990 GCA_963737525.1 uncultured Actinomycetota bacterium | reverse complement strand
CGGCCGATCCTTTTCCTCTCCGATCTCGGTCTGAAAGACGAGTTCGTCGGCGTCTGTCACAGCGTGATCGCGAGGATCGCGCCGGATGCCCGGGTGGTCGACCTCTCGCACGGCGTCACGCCGTTGGACGTGACCCTCGGGGCGCTCCTGCTCGCCGACAGCGTCCCCTTCATCCCGAACGACGCGGTGCTCCTCGGCGTCGTCGATCCGGGCGTCGGGACGGATCGCAAGGCGATCGCGGTCCGCGCAACCAACGGCGTCCTGCTGGTCGGCCCGGACAACGGGCTGCTGTCCCTCGCGTGGGATGCACTCGGCGGGATCGACTCGGCGTTCGAGATCACCTCCAAGGACGTGGTGCTGTCGCCCGTTTCGAGCGTCTTCCATGGCCGCGACGTGTTCGCCCCGGCGGCGGCGCATCTCGCCAACGGCGTCGGTCCGGAAGAGCTTGGACCCGGACTGGACCCGGGCGCCCTGGTCCGAGTGCATGTCGCTGAGCCCGAAGTGGACCGAGGGGTGATCCGCGCTCGTGTCCTCGACGTCGACCGGTTCGGGAACCTCCAGTTGAACGTCCGTCCATCGCACCTCGAGGCCGCGCGGATCCTCGAGCGGCCCGACGTCAGGGTCGATTCCGCCGAGGCCTCGGCGCTGGCGTTGCTCGTCGACACCTATGCCGATGTCCCGCCCGGCGGTTACGGCGTCATCACCGACGCATGGGGTTGGGTGACCGTGATCCGCTACGGGGCGACCGCTTCGGAAGGCCTGATGATCGGCCGTGCCGATCCTGTGTGGCTCCGCCGGACCGATACCTAGGCCGTCTTCTCCTGGCGCTCGCCGCCGCTGCGCTTCTTCGACGCCTGCTTCGCTCGAGGGACGAGCGTGGGGTTCACGCCGGTGAGGACCACGTCGCGGTCCACGAGGCACTTCGTGACGTCCTGGCGGGAGGGCAGCTCGTACATCACGTTCAGGAGGACCTCCTCCATGATGGCGCGGAGGCCTCTCGCGCCGGTCCCCCGCTTGATCGCCTGCTCGGAGATCGCCTTCATCGCGTCGTCGGTGAACTCGAGCTCCACGCCGTCGAACTCGAAGAACTTCATGTACTGCTTCACGAGCGCGTTCTTCGGCTGCGTGAGGATGTCGACGAGCGCCGACTCGTCGAGGCTGTTGACGCTGGTGAGCACCGGCAGCCGGCCGACGAACTCCGGGATCAGCCCGTACTTCAGCAGGTCCTCGGGCAGCACCTGGGCGAAGATCGCGCCGAGATCCTTGTCCTGGTGGCTCATCACCTCGGCGCCGAACCCGACGCCCTTCCGGCCGATGCGGCTCTCGATGATCGAGTCGAGGCCGGCGAACGCGCCGCCGCAGATGAACAGCACGTTGGTGGTGTCGATCTGGATGAACTCCTGGTGGGGGTGCTTCCGGCCGCCCTGCGGCGGCACGGACGCGGTCGTGCCCTCGAGGATCTTCAGCAGCGCCTGCTGCACGCCTTCACCGGACACGTCGCGGGTGATCGAGGGGTTCTCCGACTTGCGGGCGATCTTGTCGATCTCGTCGATGTAGATGATGCCGGTCTCGGCCTTCTTCACGTCGTAGTCGGCCGCCTGGATCAGCTTCAGCAGGATGTTCTCGACGTCCTCGCCGACGTAGCCGGCCTCCGTGAGCGCGGTGGCGTCGGCGATCGCGAACGGGACGTTCAGCATCCGGGCCAGCGTCTGCGCGAGGTAGGTCTTGCCGCAGCCCGTCGGCCCGAGGATCAGGATGTTCGACTTCTGGAGCTCGACCTCCTGATCCTTCGCGCCGACCTGGATCCGCTTGTAGTGGTTGTAGACGGCGACGGACATGACCTTCTTCGCCTGGTCCTGCCCGACGACGTACTCGTCGAGGAACGCGTAGATCTCCGCGGGCTTCGGGAGCTCGTCGAGCTTCAGCTCGGCGGTGTCGGAGAGCTCCTCCTCGATGATCTCGTTGCAGAGGTCGATGCACTCGTCGCAGATGTAGACGCCAGGACCCGCGATCAGCTTCTTGACCTGCTTCTGGCTCTTGCCGCAGAACGAGCACTTCAGCAGGTCCGACTCGCCGAACTTCGCCATCCGCCCGAGCCTTCCTCTCTCTCCTCGGTGGGCCTGTCCCGGTGGCCACTTCTCGCGGTACTCGTTTCGAAATGCCACGACCGGGCATCGCCCGGTCGTGGTCAGATATTACGCCCCCGCAGCGGCTGCCGCTGTCAACTCTGCGGGCATTTGGCGACGGTTGCTGAGCACCTCGTCGATGATCCCGTACTCCTTCGCCTGCTCCGGCGTGAGGATGAAGTCACGGTCGGTGTCCTTCGTGATCTTCTCGACGGTCTGCCCCGTGTGCATCGCGATCAGCTCGTCCAGGAGCTGCCGGTAACGAAGGATCTCGCGAGCCTGGATCTCGATGTCCACCGCCTGGCCCTGCGTCCCGCCGTGCGGCTGGTGCAGCAGCACCCTCGCGTGCGGGAGCATGAAGCGCTTGCCCTTCGCGCCCGCCAGCAGCAGGAACGCGGCGAACGATGCGGCCTGACCCATGCAGATCGTCGTCACGTCCGGCTTGATGTACTGCATCGTGTCGTAGACCGCGAAACCCGAGGCGACGTCGCCGCCCGGCGAGTTGATGTACAGGTTGATGTCCTTGTCGGGATCCTCCGACTCGAGGTGGAGCATCTGCGCCATCACGAGGTTCGCGACCGCATCGTCGATCGGCGTGCCGAGGAAGATGATCCGTTCCTTCAGCAAGCGCGAGTAGATGTCGAACGAACGCTCGCCGCGGCTGGTCTGTTCGACCACGACCGGGACCAGGTAGCTCTTGGGATCCTCCATCATGGGTTCGCCTCCTCTTTCGTCGTCTTCTGGTTTCGCGTCTTCTGGTGGCGCGTCTTCCGGTTTCTCCGTCTCGATATCGGCACGTTCGACCAACAGGTCGAGGGCCTTGGTCCTGATGATATCCCCGGCCAGCGTTACGACCTGACCGCTCCGCTCGAGATCCTTCGCGACCGCCTTGGGCTCGCGGCCGTACGCCTGAGCCAAGACGGCGATCTCGGCGCCGATCTCCTCCGCGGTGACCTCCAGGGATTCGTTGCGCGCGATGCCCTCCAGGACGAGGTCGCTCTTGATCGCGCGGATCGCGTGCTCACGGGAATCCTCCCGCAGTCGCGCCTCGTCCCATCCCTGGAGCTCCAGCATCTTCTCGAGCCCGACACCCATGCGCTCGGCCCGGTCCCGGGCATGGTGGATCCGATGGTCCGTCTCCTCTTCGATCAAGCTCTCGGGCAGATCGACGTCGACCTTGTCGATCATCGCCTCCAGCACCAGGTCGCGGAGTGCGGCCGTCGCCTCGCGTTCCTTCACCTCGGTGAGCCGCTCACGGAGGTCGTCACGCAGTTGCTGGATCGTGTCGAACTCCGACGCCGTCTTCGCGAAATCGTCGTCGACCTCGGGGAGCCTTCGCGCCTTCACGTCCTTCATGAGCACCGTGATCTCGACCGCCGCGCCGCCGAGCTCCTCGCCGAACCGCTCGGGCAGCGCGTCGGAGACCTTGAGGATCGCGCCGGGCTTGGCGCCGACCAGCTCCACGTCCAGCTTCTCCCCCACCTCGCCGGATCCGACGAAGTACAGGTAGTCCTCCCGGGACGCCTGCTCGACCTTCTCGCCGCCCTTCGTCACCGTGAGATCCACCGTCACGAAGTCGCCCTGTTGCACGGGCCGTCCGACGGGCTCCAGCTCCGAGAATCGCTCGCGCAGCCGTTCGATCCACTCGTCGATCTCCTGCTCGGTCACCTCGACCGGCGGCTTGGTCACGCTCGATCCCCGTGTAGTCCGACTCCTCGAAGGAGAGGCGAGGGCGCACCTCGACGGTCGCGGAGAAGACGAACGGCTTCCCCGGCTCGAGCTGTTGCACGTCGATGTCGGGATCCGTGATGGGTGCCAGGTCCTCGTCGGCGACCGCCTTCCGGAAGTACGCCGGCACCGATGAGTTCACGAACTCCTCGAAGATCGCGTCCTGGCCGATCTGGGTGTCGATGATCTGCTTCGGCACCTTGCCCTTGCGGAAGCCGGGGATCTTGATCTGGTTCGCGATGGTCCGGTACGTGCGGTCGAGGTCCTTCCCGAACTCGTCTTCGGGCACCTCGATCGTGAGCTTCACGGTGTGCGGTTCGGTGGTCTCGACGGTCGTTTGCATCGGAGACCCAGGCTACTCGACGGGCGGTCATCGACGGCTGGTACGGTCGAGCCGTGTTCGAGGAGGAGTTGTCGTTCGCCCACGAGCTCGCCGATCGCGCGGCCGAGATCTCGATGTCGTACTTCCTGGGCGAGTTCGAGGTGCGGCAGAAGCCGGACCTCTCCCCGGTGACGCAGGCCGACATCGAGGTCGAGACCGCGGTGCGCGAGATGATCGCCGCCCGGTTCCCCGACGATGCCATCACCGGTGAGGAGCACGGTGCGGGCGCCGGGGACCGGATGTGGATCGTGGACCCCATCGACGGCACGAAGAACTTCGCGGACGGTGTGCCCATCTGGGCGACGCTGCTGGCGCTCCAGGTGAACGGTCGCTCGGTGCTCGGGATGGCGAGCGCGCCGGCGCTCGGTGAGCGGTACGAGGCCGTCCGGGGCGGCGGCGCCCGATGGAACGGTCGTGAGCTCCGGGTGAGCGAGCGCACGCTCGAGGACGCGTTGATGGTCTTCTCGAGCGTCGACGACTGGCTGGGCGGGCCTCGGGAAGACGCGTTCCTCGATCTCGTGCGAGACACGCGCCGGAGCCGGGGGTTCGGAGACTTCTGGGGGCACATGCTCGTCGCGCGCGGGGCGGCCGACCTGATGATGGAACCGGCCCTCCGCGTCTGGGACTGGGCGTCGATCACCGTGATCGTCGAGGAGGCCGGCGGGCGCGTCACGACGTTCGAGGGAGAGGAGCCGGCGGACGGCTCCAGCATCCTCACGACCAACGCCGTCGTGCACGAGGAGGCGGTCCGGCGCCTTTCCGGCCGGTGAAGCGCTGCGCCTGGGTGCCGCTCGACAGCCCGCTCTACCTCGCCTATCACGACGAGGAGTGGGGCGTACCCGTCCACGACGACCGCCGGCTCTTCGAGATGCTGACACTCGAAGGCGCCCAGGCCGGGTTGTCCTGGTCGACCATCCTCAACAAGCGCGAGGGATACCGACGGGTCTTCTCGGAGTTCGACCCCGCGAAGGTGGCGCGGTTCGACTCACGCAAGGTGGACCGGCTGCTCGTGGACCCCTCGATCGTCCGGAACCGAGCGAAGGTCGAGTCGACCGTGGCGAACGCGCGCGCGGTGCTCCGCGTGCAAGAGGAGGACGGCTCGTTGGACGGCTACCTCTGGTCGTTCGTGGGCGGCTCCCCCAAGGTCAACCGGTTCACGGAGCTCGGTGAGATCCCCGCGGACACGGCGGAGTCGAAGGCCATGTCCAAGGATCTGAAGCGCCGAGGGTTCCGGTTCGTGGGCCCGACGGTCTGCTACGCGTTCATGCAGGCGTGCGGCTTGGTGAACGACCACGTCGCGAGTTGCTTCCGCTACCGAGAGGTCGCGTGATGACGAGCGATCGTCACCGCCGGAGCGCCGAGACCGCGTCGGCCTCGGTCACCATCTGCCGTCGGTAAGTTCCTGAGGGCGAAGCGGTCGCATGTGGTCTCGGCGGCCGATGCGGTCCCTCGCACCTCCTTGAGCCACCAGTGCATCCATTCGTGGCAATACGAGAACCGCAGGACTTCCTCGACGGTCCGGAACGTGATGCCTTCGGTCAGCCAGATGAAGCGAGGTCGTGTTCCCTTCCCGCTGGTTCTCCGCTTCGCGCCGTAGGGGACGATCTCGCCGAAGGGATAGAAGGGCTCGGGCAGCTGCAGCGTGATCGAGCGGGCCTCGAAGTCCGTCCACGCCGCGAGGTGCGGTCGGTCGCGGTAGCGGAGCGGCTTCACGTGGACCGAGTAGTCCCCCGGCTCCGGCAGGCCGGCGAGCATCTCCGCGACGACGTCGGCCGAGAGCTCCGGGACGGAGGAAGAGACGTCCATCGGGACCGCAGCCTACGGCGAGGCCGCTGATAGGGTCCGCCAACCGATGGACGAGCCCGGCGGCTCCCTCAGCTTCGCCCACGGTGCCAGGAAGGTCGCGCCGTTCTCGATCGCGGTGCTCGGGTTCGGGATCTCGTTCGGGGTCCTCGCCCGCCCGACGATGGGTCCGATCGCGCCGATCGTGATGTCGGCGACGACGTTCGCGGGCTCGGCCCAGTTCGCCGCCGCCTCGATCCTCGGCGCGCGGCGGGACGCTCGCCGCCGCGGTGGTCGCCGCGGTGCTGCTCAACGCGCGGTACGCGCCGATCGGCTTGAGCGTGGCGCCGTCCCTCACCGGCCCGTGGTGGTCGCGGTTCCTCCGCGCCCAGCTCGTCGTCGACGAGACGTGGGCGCTCTCGGCGGACGGCCGCGGCGGGCACGACCCTCGGATCATCGTCGGTGGCGGACTCGTGCTCTACGCCGCGTGGGTGGGCGGCACGGCGGTCGGCGTGCTCTTCGGCGATCTGATCGGTGACCCCGCCCGGCTCGGCTTGGACGCCGCGTTCCCGGCGCTGTTCCTCGCCCTCCTGATGCCGAACCTGGACCGCCCGCATGCTCGCACGGCCGCGTTGCTGGGCGCCGGCGATCGCGCTGGCGCTCACGCCGCTGGCACCCGCCGGCGTGCCGATCATCGCGGCCTCCGTCGCGTGCCTCGTCGGGTGGCGGCGAGCATGAGCGTCGGATGGTGGACGGTCGTGCTCGTCGGGGTGGCGACGATCGCGATCAAGGGAGCGGGACCGTTGCTGCTGGGCGGCAAGCCGCTCCCTCCGCGGCTCGGTCGCGTGATCGGTCTCCTCGCGCCGGCGCTGCTCGCCGCCTTGGTGGCGATCAGCACGTTCGGTGGGGAGCGCGCGCTCGTCCTCGACGAGCGCGCGCTCGGGTGTGGCGGCCGCCGGCGTGGCGGTGGGCTTCAAGGCGCCGCCGCTGGCGGTGGTCGTCGTCGCCGCCACGGTCACCGCCCTCGCGAGGGCCCTCCTGTAGGGTTCGCGCGATGACGCGCTTCCGCGACCTGGGACTCCGCGTCGGACTCCTGCCACCGGGACCGCTCAACGCGATCACCGACGTCGGCGGCGTGACCGTCGGCACGACGACGTTGATCGAGGGGGAGGGACCCCTCCAGGTCGGGACGGGTCCGATCCGGACCGGCGTCACCGCGATCGTCCCCCACCCGGGCATCGGCGCCGAGCCGCTCTTCGCCGGTTGTCACCGGCTGAACGGGAACGGCGAGATGACGGGGTTGGAGTGGGTTCGCGAGTCCGGCTGCCTCACGACGCCCGTCGCGATCACGAACACCCACAGCGTCGGCGTGGTCCGCGATGCCCTCGTGTCCTACGAGGTGCGCAGTCGCGCGAAAGGCCCGGCGTTCTGGAGTCTCCCGGTGGTCGGCGAGACCTACGACGGCGCGCTGAACGACATCAACGGGATGCACGTGCGGCCCGAGCACCTCTTCGCCGCCCTCGACTCGGCGACCGGCGGCGCGGTGCCGGAGGGCAACGTGGGAGGCGGCACCGGGATGATCTGCCACGACTTCAAGGGAGGCACCGGGACCGCATCGCGGCGTCGTCGACGGCTGGACGGTCGGCGCGCTCGTCCAGGCGAACTACGGGGACCGCGAGCGCCTGATGGTGGACGGCGTGCACGTCGGCGAGGAGATCCCGACGAGCGAGCTCCCGTCCGGATGGGACGAAGAGGAAGCGGTCGGCCGCGCGGGCGAGGGATCGATCATCGTCGTGGTCGCGACCGACGCGCCCCTGCTCCCCCACCAGCTCGAGCGTCTCGCGCAGCGAGCGGGCCTCGGGGTCGCGCGGGTCGGGCGGCGGCGGCGGGAACTCGAGCGGCGACATCTTCCTGGCGTTCTCCACGGCGAACGCCGGACGGATGAAGAGCTACAAGGCGGCAGGCCGCAGAGGCGCCACTTACCGTCGACATGGTCCCGGACGCGTCGATCACGCCCCTGTTCTGGGGCGCGATCGAGGCCACCGAGGAGGCGATCCTGAACGCGCTCGTCGCGGCCGACACGTTGGTCGGCCGCGACGGCATCACCGCCCACGCGCTCCCCCACGATCGGCTCGTGGAGATCATGACGAAGCACGGGCGGGGACCGGCCGATAACGGTCGGGGCGGCGGGATTCGAACCCGCGACCTCGTGCTCCCAAAGCACGTGCGCTGCCAGGCTGCGCTACGCCCCGCTTGTGCCGGGATTCTACGTCCGGGTACCGTGGTCACATGCGATCGCGGCCGAGGACGCGGAACCTCCTGAGCTACCTCCTTTCCGTCGTGCTGCTGCTCGCCATCGCGGCCTTCGCGATCCTGGTCGCTCTGCAGCTCCGAGGCGACAAGCCGCCTCGCTTCGACGTCGGCGCGCCGCGAAGGCGTGGAATGCCCGGTCGGCGAAGGCACGCCCGGCCTGCTTCAGCTTCGCGGTCACGAACCTCGGGCAACCGGCCGTCCCTCGTGGAGTGCAACGTGACGGCGGGCGCCGGTCGCGCGACCTTCCTCAACGACACGCCGGTCTACGCGAGCTCGGCTCCCTTCGAGCCGGGGATCGCCGAGCAGCTGACGGTGAAGGTCGACCAGGGCGATGACGACACGGTGACCGAGCCGATCATGATGTGCATGGCCGTCTAGTCCGAGACGCGGAACACGCCCTCGCCCACGATCCGCACGCCCGCCGCCGACGCGGACGTTCCACGACTCACCGTCGGGTCGGACGTCCAGGTGCAGGAAGCTCGGACGTCCCACCATCTCTCCCTGCGCGACGACGGCCTCGCCCGGCATGCCGGCGAGGCCACGGGACGCGAGGTAGACGCCGAGCGGACCGGCGGCCGAGCCGGTGGCGGGATCCTCGCCGACGCCGAGGCTCGCGTCGAACATCCTCGCCATCACGTCGCCGTCGCCCCGGACGGCGAACAGGTAGAGGCATTCCCCTCCGGATGCGGCTCGTCGCCCTCCGGCACGCCGGCTCGTATCGCTCGGCCCGCCGGAGCGCCTCCTCGTCACGGATGGGCACGATCAGCGGCCCGAGCCCCGTCGAGATCACCTGCATCGGCAGATCGGGATGCAGGTCGTCCGGCTCGAGCCCGGCCGCGTCGGCGACGACTCGGCGGTCATCGAACTCCGGACCGAACACCGGACGGCTGCTGCGTCATCCAGGCGAACCCCTTCTCCAGGTCGACCTCCACCGGCACGTCCCCGAGGGCGGTCGTCTGCACGGTGTTCGGGGACGTCCTGCCTTCGCTCGCGAGCGTGAACGCGGTCCCGATGGTCGGATGGCCGGCGAACGGAAGCTCGGCGTCCGGCGTGAAGATGCGCATCCGGTAGCCGTCGGGGCGCGACTCGGTCACGAAGGTGGTCTCGGAGAAGTTCGTCTCGAGGGCGAGCATCTTCATCTGCTCGGTCGAGAATCCGTCGGGCGTCTCGGGCACCACGCACAGTCGATTCCCCTGGAACGGCGTCTCGGTGAACGCATCGACCAGCCGGAACCCGACGTCCATCGGCGGAGTATCGCAGCCGCGATCGAACCACTCGTCGATGGAGGATGGGGCAGCGCCCGGGGTGTACGGTCACACGAGTCGACAGCCAAGGCCACGCCGACGATGGTCGGCGGGGAAAGGAGCGTCTCCGTGAGCGAACCGGTCCTCAGGAACGGCGCCTGGTGGCAGCAACAGGCCGACGGGACGTGGCTCCGCTGGAACGACGGCGCGCAAACCTGGGAGCCATCGCAGACCCCGCCGCCTCCCGATGAGTCCGGGCTGCCCCCCGCCCCTCCGCCTCCCGGCCAGGGACTCGCCACGCCGTACCCCGTCACGCCGGTGGCGAACGTGCGGATCCCCACCTACTTGGTGTGGGCGATCCTCGTCACGTTGTTCTGTTTCCTGCCGACGGGGATCGTCGCCATCGTCTTCGCCTCACAGGTCACCAGCAAGCTCCAGGCGGGAGATGTCGCCGGTGCGACGGAGGCCTCCAACAAGGCGAAGATGTGGACGATCATCAGCGCGGTCGCCGGGATCGTCCTCGCGATCGCCCTGGTCGCAGGATCCGTCGGGACGAGTAGCACTCCCTCGTTCACATAGTCGGGACCGGCCATGCATCCCGGACACGTCGGCGCTCTCGCTCTCCTCGCGTTCGAGACGCGACGCTGTTCGTCGGAGGCCTCGCGTTCGCCGCCGCGCTCCATATCGTCGACCCGAGCGAGGCGACGTCCTTCCCCGACTGTCCGTTCTACGCCGTCACGGGCATGTACTGCCCCGGGCTGCGGCACGCTTAGGTGCCTGCATGCGCTTGCTGCATCTGGATCTTCGATCCGCGCTCGACTACAACGCCCTGACGGTGCTCCTCGTCCCGATGCTCGTCATCGCCTGGCTGTCGTTCGGCATCGCGGCGATCGGAGGGCGGGAGCCTCCGCGGACTGTGGAGCGCCCCACGATGGGCGGGCTGGGCGATCGGTGTCGCCTTCGGCCTGTTCTGGCTCCTGCGGAACCTGCCGATGGAGCCCTTCTCCTGGATGGCGCCGTGACGATCAGCTAGAGCTTGCTAGGCAACGCGGCGCGGGTGTAGCTCAATGGTAGAGCTCCAGCCTTCCAAGCTGGTGGTGCGGGTTCGATTCCCGTCACCCGCTCCGTAGGAGCGCGTTCCGCACGAAGGTCATGGAGATGGCGTGGTCTTCGGATCGTGGGACTTGCGCTCGATCCCTCCGCGCCGACGCTTGCCGGATGAGCATGGCGATCCAGCATCCGTCGTCGCGACGGCTCGTCCTCGCCACCGTGTTGGTCGCACCCGCCACCGTCTTCGTCGCCGCGAACGTCCTTCAATACGGCCTCGGTATCCAGGGAGCGGCGGATTGGTTCGACCCGTTGTTCGCCGTCCAGCCCGTCGCGTGGATCCTCACGCTCCTCATCTTGGCGGGCCCGGCCGGGTCGTTCCTCCTCGCGGCGTCCTGGCTCCTCCCGTTCCGGCTCGACGAGACGGCGACGCCTGGGAGGTGCGGATCAGGGTGCGTCCCGACGGTTGGGCGCTCGCCGTCGCCGCGATCAGCCTGCTGGTGGGGGGCATCCTCGCGGGTCACCTGATCGCGGAGAACCTCGCCTGCATGATCGGACTTCGTTCGTCCTGCTGAGGTCTCTCGCCGGACCCCATCTGGCATTCGGCGGACCCCGAAAGGGGGACCGAAGCCCGATGTGCCTCACCTCGCTGGTCTTTATGGTTGGACGATGCCGGAGGGACTCGAGAGATCGTTGGGGAAGAACGCGTCGGTGACCGTCGAGGCGGCGGCTCGATTGGTGGATGTGGATGTCGAGACGATCAGACATTGGTCCGACATCGGCTCGATCGAGATCGAACAGCGAGGTGACATGGACGTCGTTCGGCTCGACCGGGTGAGGGTGCTCACTGACTCGTCGAGAGCGAGCAGAGACACGCCTTTCGGGTTGCTGCGGGCGCTCCTCCGCGACGCCCCGCAGATCGGAGACTCCCAGCGTGTCCGTGCTCCAGGAGCTCGCGCGAGAGAAGGCCGCGCTCGCCTCCTGACCTGAGCCGCTCGTCCCCCGCGCTACGCTTGCTCCGGCGCCGGTAGCTCAGGGGATAGAGCAGGGGACTTCTAATCCTCAGGTCGCAGGTTCGAATCCTGCCCGGCGCGCAAGCGGACCGACCGCGAAACGCCACGGCTCGAAGCTCCAGGGTTTAGGTTGGAGACGAAGAGAGGGGACGGGCATGAAGACGAAGAAGGGCAAGCGAACCGCACACTTCGGCGTGCAGATCGTCGAGAACGCGAACGACATCACGCTGTTCTTCGACGGTCACGACCTAGCGCCGATCATCTTCAGCGCGAAGACGGGTCAGTCGGGGAAGAAGGCCCACGGCAAGCTGAAGAAGATCCTCGAAAGAGGTGGAGGCGAAGGGCGAGACGAAGGCGGCAACGAAGACGGCGGCGAAAGCTGTCACTGCCGCCGTCAAGACCGCGTCCAAGGAGGCGGTGAAGGCCGTCGCCGACAGGACCGGGAAAGCAGACGGCAAGTGACCGTGGAGATGGCCTGTCGCAGACGGGAGGCTAGAACTTCGGGTAGGTGTGACCGTAGCCCTTCACGAAGCGGGCCTTGACCGACGTGCTGTAGAGCCGCTGGCGCGGGATGTCGACCTTCGCGTCGCACTTGCCGCACGTGAAGGCGCCGAACCAGCGCGACGGGATCGCCTGCGGGTACTCGCACTTGTGGCACGCCTCGAACCTGATGTCCGCCGCGCACGAGAAGCAGCGGTAGGAGATCGCGCCGTCCTCGACCGGGGATGGCATCCGGCAATCGGGGCAGGTGAGGTAGGCCATATCACAGGTTGTCGGCCGTTTGGGTGACCCTCCCTAATACCCGATCACGGGTATCTGGGTCGGGACCGATGACCGTCACGTGGCCGAGCTTCCGGCCGGGACGAGATGCCTTGCCGTACAGGTGAAGGTGGACATCGGGCCGGGCGTCGAGCGAGCCGTTCGGCGGAGCCGAGCCGATCAGGTTCACCATGGCGCTGTAGGCCGAAGCGGTCGTCGGCCCCAGCTCCAGGCCGCAGATCGCCCGGAGATGGTTCTCGAACTGCGACGTCGCCGCGCCCTCGATCGTCCAGTGCCCGGAGTTGTGCACCCGCGGCGCCATCTCGTTCCCGAGCAGCTCCGTCCCCCACCTGCGAACAGCTCGATCGCGAGCACGCCGACGTGGCCGAGCCGCTCCATGACGGCGAGCGCGTGACGCTCTGCCGTCGGCCTGAAGCTCCGGCGGTCACGTCCGGGGCCGGCGCGGTCGAGACGCGGAGGATCCCGTCGCGATGGACGTTCTCGACGAGCGGGTAGAACGCCGTCTCGCCGTCGTCGGCCGCGAACGCCGAGGATCGACAGCTCCCGGTCGAACGGGCACGAGCGACTCGAGGATCGAGGGGACCTCCCCCACCGCGCGCCACGCATCCTCCGCCTCGTCGACGCTTGCGAGCCGGACCTGTCCCTTCCCGTCGTAGCCGAGACGCCGTGTCTTCAGCACGCTCGGGACGCCGACGACCTCGAGCGCCTCGACCAGCTCCTCGGGTCGACGAGACCGGCGAGAAGGGTGCGACGGCCAGACCCACCGTCTTCGAACAACGTCTTCTCGAGGAGCCGGTCCTGGGCGAACTCCAGTGACTCGGGCGGCGGGAACACCTCGACGCGTTCCGCGAGGAATCGGGCGGACGGCGACCGGCACGTTCTCGAACTCGTAGGTGACGACGTCGGCGGCGGCGGCCAGCTCGGCCAGCGCGGTCTCGTCGTCGTAGGCACCGACGATCGCCGGTGCGACCCGTGACGCGGGCGAGTCCGGCGCCGGGTCCAGCGTCACGCACTCGATGCCGAGCCCGGTGCTCCGGCCTCGGCCAGCATCATGCCGAGCTGGCCGCCGCCCACGATCCCGACGAGCGTCACCGCTCGTCGGGATCGGGATGGGCGATCACGTTCTCGGTCTGGACCTCCCGGAACTTCAGGAGCTGCTCGCGGACGTGCTCGTCCGCGAGCGCGACGATCTCGGCGGCGAGCAGGCCGGCGTTCACCGCCCCGCTGACGCCGATCGCGAGCGCGCCGACCGGCACGCCGGCCGGCATCTGCACGATCGACAGGAGCGAGTCCATCCCCTTGAGCGCCTTCGACTCGATCGGCACGCCGAGGACGGGGAGGTGGGTGTTCGCCGCCGTCATGCCCGGGAGATGCGCGGCCCCGCCGGCGCCGGCGACGATCACGTCGCAAGCCCGCGATCGGCGGCGGTCTTCGCGTACTCCACCATCAGCTCCGGCGTGCGATGGGCCGAGACGACCTTGGTCTCGAAGCGCACGCCGAGGTCCTCGAGGGTGTCGCAGCAGTGCTTCATCGTCTCCCAGTCCGAGCGGGAGCCCATGATGACGCCGACCTGCGGCTCGTCCACGGGCCGAGTCTATCGACGGCCTCTGCCGCGCCGGACGCTCGCTACGCCGCCGGGTTCGTCACCGTGGCGGCGAACTCCTCCAGGTTGTCGACGTAGCGCCGCACGTCCTCGTCGGAATGCACGATCGAGGTCGTCCAGCTCTCCCACTTCGAGCCGGGCGACTTGAACACGCCGCGGTTCAGCTGCCAGAGCCACGCGAGCTGCGGCACGCGGTCGTCGATGTCCCAGAGGTCCCGGTACTCGTGGATCGGCTCGCGCCGGAACTCGACCGAACCCTTCGCGCCGAGGAGCTTGACGTTCGCCGGCAGGCCGTGCTTCGCGCAGGCGTCGTCGCAGTCCTCGAGGATCGCGTTGAGCTCGTCGAACCGCGCGTACGCGTCGGGCGTCAGAACCTCGAGCAGGTTCGCTTTCGCGGCGGCCATCGTGAGCGGGTTCCCGTTGAACGTGCCCTGTTGGTCCAGCTCTCCGCGGATCACCATGCCCATCGCGTCCTCGGTACCGCCGATCGCCCCGCACGGCAGTCCGGCGCCGAGCGCCTTCGCGAGACACACGAGGTCGGGCACGACGCCGAACGCCTCGACGGCCCCTCCCCAGGCCAGCGTGAAACCTGTCTTCACCTCGTCGAAGACGAACAGCGCGCCGTCGGCGTGGCAGAGCTCCTTCAGACCCGCGAGGTAGCCGGCGTCGGGGAGGACGAGTCCGCAGTTCGTCATCGCCGGCTCGACGATCATGCACGCGAACTCACCGGCGTGATCGGCGAACGCCGTGGTCGCGGCCTCGAGATCGTTGAACGGCACGTTCACCACGAGGTCGACGAACTCCTGGGGCAGGCCGAGGGTCTGGGGAACCGCGACCGGGTGATCCCGTCGCCCGGCCTTCGCTTCGTCGGGGAAGACGCTCACCATCAGCGAGTCGTGGTGGCCGTGATACGTGCCCTCGATCTTCAGGATCTTCTTCCGGCCGGTGAGGGCGCGCGAGATCCGGCACGCGTCCAGCGTGGCCTCGGTCCCGGAGTTGCCGAACCGCCATTGCGGCAGGCGATAGCGCTCGGCCAGGTTCTCGGCGACCGGGAGCGCCTCCTCGGTGGGCTGGGCGAAATGCGTGCCTCGTTCGACACGATGCTTGACGGCTTCGACGATCTTGGGATGCGCGTGGCCCATCACCATCACGCCATAGCCGTTGTGAAGATCGACGTAGTCGTTGCCGTCGATGTCCCAGACGTGCGAACCCTCGCCCCGACGGACGTAGATGGGATGCGGGGGCCACGACTGCCACGACGAAGAGACCCCGCCGGGGAGGAACCGCTTCGCCTCCTCGCGGTACGTGAGCGATCGCGCATGACGGCGATCGAGCGCCTCGGTCTCCCGCTCGGTGAGCTCCTCGACCCAGCCGAGGTCGATCTCGACCGTCTCCGTCGTGGCCATCCGTTTCCTCCTCTGGTGAGCGCTCAGTCTAGGCGGGGCGTTCGAGCCCGGCGGCGTCGAGGAGGTCGTCGAGGATCTCTCCGATCGCACCGACGCCGAGCGAGAGATGGCCGTGCTCCGGTCGGAGGTGCACGCGGGCTCCCGGGATGTGCGCGGCGAGCCACTCGCCGTGCGTGATCGGCACCATCAGATCCTGGCGTCCCTGCCAGATCGACACGGGAACACGGATCTCGGTGGGATCGAAGCCCCAATCGCCGACGAAGGCGAGATCGTCGTCGTACCACCCCCAGGGACCCTGCCGGAACGCCGATCGGAAGGAGGCCGCGAGGTTGGCCCCGAACTCTCCCGTCACCTGCTCCGCGTCGACGTCGGAGATCAGCGAACGCAGCTCCTCGACGATCTCGTCCACTTCGATCGTCGCCATCGCTCGGGCGTGCGGCTGCATCCATTCGAGCAGCTCGTCCGGATCACGAGCGGCCGTCGGGTATTCGATCTGGTTGTCCTCCCCCATCCCCGCCGTCCAGTCGAGGCCGTCCGCGTCGTAGGGAGCCACTCCGGCGATCGTGGCGGCGGCCCGCACGCGGTCCGGCAACAACGCCGCGCACGCGAGGGCGTGCGGGCCGCCGCCCGACCAGCCGACGGTGAGGAATCGCTCGTGGCCGAGGTGGTCGGCGAGCGCGGCGACGTCCGCCGCCGCGCTCGCCACCGTCCTCCCCTCGTGCCGGCTGGACTCGCCGAACCCCGGGCGCGAGTAGAAGGCCAGCACGATGCCGCGATCGGCCGCGACCCGATGGAAGGGCTCGAACGGCTCGGCAGCCCCCGGACTCCCGTGGTGGAAGATCAGAAGGGTTCCGTCCTCGGCCCCCTGCACCACCGCTTCCAGCGACCTGCCGTCGCTCAGTCGAACCCGCTCACCCATCAACTGAGGATAGGTGCCTTTTTCGAGGCACGCCTCACTCCGGTCTACGATGGAGACCGTAGGTTGTCCCCGTATCATGGACGCGAAACCGCTGTCGAGAGACCTGGAGGGCGGTGCCGAAGCATCGGGCACAGCGATGCCTGGATGCTTGGCACCGGGTGATTCATGGAAAGACTAGATCGCCGTGGGTAGCCCGAAGAAGCTGCTCCCTCCTGCCGACCCAGAGGCGGTCGGCACTCGCCCGGCGTCGCGGACGTCGCCCGGACGTCTGAAGCGGTTGTCAAGGGTCGAGCGGTGGCACGCGCGGCGCCTCGATCGACTGGCCGAGCGCGTGGAACGCCGACGAGGGCGGCTCGCCGCTCGATGGGAGAAGATCACCCGCCAGCGCCGCCGCGAGGGGTTGGCCCTCCGCATCCGACACCGTTGGTACTTGATCACCGAGCGCGTCGAACCGGTCATCGAGCTCGTGCAGATCCGCTGGTACCGGTTCGTGTTCCGTGTCGCGTCGCACTGGGGACGGATGGTCGCGGCCGCCGGCCTCTCGGTCGCGCTCGCCGTGGCCGTGGTCGCCCTGCTGCCCCTCGGCGTGGCAGCGCCCGATCCGAGGGAGGACCAGCGTACGGACCAACCGTCGACGCCCGAACCCTCGACCGCCCCCTCCTCTTCGCCGGGCGCGAGCCCGTCCGAGGTTCCTCCTTCGGATCTCTCGACGTACACGAACGGGCTGGCCGGCTACCTCTTCTCCTATCCGAGCGACTGGGACGTCTCGACATCCGGCACGGCGACCATCCTCGCGGACCCCGAGGGCCGGATCGAGATCTCCTTCGACGGCGCGCCCGCCGGATCACTGCAACAGGTTTCCGATCAGGTGCTCGCGCATCTCACGAACGCGAACGGCGCTCCCGAGATCGTCGCGACGGAGGTCAACCGGACGTCGCAGGGCTACCCGTCGATCGCCGTGGGTGGGATCGCGAAGGACGAGAGCGGTGCACAGATCCGCTTCCTCGTCATCACGATCCGAGGGCCGGATGAGAACCGGGCGATCCTCGTCCGTTTCCCGGCCGACACGGCCGACGAGGACCTCGGTGCGCTCCTCGGGATCGTCGACTCGTTCCGGATCACTCGCTAGAAGCGCGCCTTCCCCGATCGCAGGAAGACCATCCGACCTACGACTTTCGGGTTAGGAACGCGTGAGCGGGGGTATGCGAGCCGTGAGGGCAGGGTCGACCGTCGGGGAGGCGCGTCATGGCGAAGGGATCGATCGGAGCGCACCGCTTTTCGATCATGAGTGCGACGGTTGCCGCTCTATCTCTGGGATGGGCTCCATCGCAGGCATTCGCACTCGACGTGCCGATCGATCCGACACCGGTGACAACGGCCGTGACCCCCGTCGTCAACGCCGTGACGAGCACGACGTCCGAATCCGGTCGACACCGTCTCGAACACGGTCTCCAACACCGTTCCGAACCCTGTCGACACCGTCTCGAACACGGTCCCGAACACCGTCCGACCCGGTCGACACCGTCTCGAACACGGTTCCGAACCCCGTCGGACACCGTCTCGAACACGGTCTCGGGCGCAACCGATCCGGTCTCGAACACGGCTTCCGGCGCCGTCGGCACGGTCTCGAACACGGCTTCGGGGGCCGTCGGCACCGTGCGGCGGAGGGCGGGGGGGACCGTCAAGACCGCGAACGGCGCGACTACTACCGCCGGTACCATCGCGGGCGTCGGGGCCGCGGAGACGTCGAGCACCCCTCAGGCGGGCCAGCTGTCGGCCATGGCCGGATGGTCGCCTCGCCTCCCGAGCGGCACCTACGACGTCAACCGGATCGGGGACGAGGGACATGCAGCCTGCGTCGCCGGGGTCGGCACGGCATGCCAGTCCCTGGAAGGGACCGGAGGTTCCTGGACCAGAGCCGTCGCCGACATCATCAGGAAGCTGCTCGCGCTCACGGGGATGAGTGCGCTCGCCTTGTTCGTCCTGGCGTGCGGCCTCACCCTCGCCGGCGCGGTCGCGCTCTACCAGTCGAGGATCGCTCCGAGCCCGGGTCCGCTTGACATACCGAGCACCTCGATGCGCCCCTCGGGGTCGTCGCTCGTTCCGGATCACCCGGCCCGAGAACCCCTCCTCTGACCCTTCAAGCTCGGTCATTCGACCTACGACTTTCGGGTTAGAAATATCTGACTGCGGGTATGCGCCGAAGGGCACGGTCGACCGGTAGGGAGGCTGGTATGGACGACGCATTCGCATACGGACCGGCGATGACGAAGGCATCGGTCCGAGCGCACCGCCTATCCGTCTTGTGCGCGGTTGCAGCGGTGCTCTCGCTTGCGATTTCGCCACTGCAGGCGCTCGCAGCTGATGGGGCGACCGATGCCGTGAGTGCGACAGCGGATACAAGCGCGATCCAGTGATCGACGCCGCCGGAACGACCTCGGGCACGGTCGATGCCGTTTCGGACACGACCTCGGGCACGGCGGATACGGTCGCGGACACGCCTCAACACGCGGATACGGTCGCGGATACCACCTCGGGCACCGCGGACACGACCTCGAACACGGCGATCGCGCCGCGGATACGACCTCGAGCGCCGCGGATACCGACCTCCAGCGCCGCGGATACGGTCGCGGATACCACCTCGAGC
>CAVTTD010000014.1:0-49980 GCA_963737525.1 uncultured Actinomycetota bacterium | reverse complement strand
TGGTTCACTCTCGCGACGACCGACCCCCCGGAGGAAGCCTTGTCCCGTCGAACCCGTGGTTCCGCGTTGATCGTCGCTGCCGCGCTGCTGCTGACCGCCGCCGCGGCGTCGCCCCTCACCCCTGCAGGTGCCGTGCCGGCCGACGACCCGGTGATCGCCGCCGTCGGGGACATCGCCTGTCAGTCCTTCTCCCAGAGCGACGGCGAGGGCGCGTGCCGCTCGGACGAGGTCGCGGCCCTCATCACGCGGCTCGCGCCGGACCGGTTCCTCGCCCTGGGCGATCTGCAGTACAGCAACGGGAAGCTCGAGGAGTTCCTCCGCGTCTACGACCGGCAGTTCGGTCACCTCAACACCATCACGATGCCGACCCCGGGCAATCACGAGTACGGGACCGAGGGCGCACAGGGCTACTTCGACTACTGGGGTGCGGCCGCGCACGGCCCCGAGGGGTACTACTCCTTCGATCTCGGCGCGTGGCACGTCGTGTCGCTGAACTCCGAGGCCTGCCACGACGATCCGGGGTGCGGTCCCGGCACGCCGCAGTACGAGTGGCTGGCCGCCGATCTCGCCGGCAGTGACGCCCTGTGCACCCTCGCCTTCCAACACCATCCTGTGTTCGACTGGCGACCCTGGCAGAAGTTCGTCGATCCCGACGATCCTCGGCCGAACGGGGGGTCGGAGACCGCGATGTACCTCGATCTGTGGCGGCTCCTGGATCGCGAAGGGGTGGACGTGATGCTGAACGGCCACAACCACCTCTACCACCGGTGGGCTCCGCAGCACGCCGACGGCCAGCGCGCGGCGGACGGGATCCGGCAGTTCACGGTCGGCACCGGAGGGCGATCGCTCTACTCACTCGGGAAGAAGCCCCGGCCGGCGAACCTCCTCGCGGTGCAGAACAAGTCGTTCGGCGTGTTGCGGATGACGCTGCACGACGACGGCTACGACTACGCCTGGGTGGGGCTGCCCACCGATCCGGCCTTCACGGATCGTGGGTCGGTCGCGTGCCGGTGACGTACAGAGCGGACGCGTCTAGGGGTTGGGGACAACCACCGAGATGGCCTCGTGGAAGCGGATCGATCGAACGATCCGATGGATCTCCTTCACGAGGTCTGGGCCGGCCTGCTTCGTCGTTGCCGCTTCGATGAAGAGACGCGTGTCGGCCACGTCGACGATCCAGACGTTGATCGTGGACCCCACCTCCGTCGTCGACCAAAGAGGTCCTGCGTTCACGTCGTTCCAGGCGTAGAAGAATCCCGGGTCGCATCCGACCTCGTCGCGAACGATGAGGACCACGTGCTCCGCGGGCCGCCCACCCACGACGACGTCGGAGGGCCCGGTCACCAGCTCGGTCCCCGGTGCTGCCGAGACGGCGCCGGCGAGATGCACCGGTGGGTGACCATGCCGACGCGGCCCAGCAAGTGAGTGCACGGATCGGCGTGATCGCCGTCGGGGAGGCCCGTCCAGAAGATGATGGCCTCTGCCCCTTGTGGCCCAACCGTGGACTTGTTGATCGAGATGCCATCGAACCGAACCCAGCCACGCCTCCTCACGATGAACGAGAACGGAACACCGTCCACGTTCAGTGCGTTCTCCCCGCCAGGAAGACGCTTGATGGGATCGAGGCGAGCAGGCGAGGGCATCGACATGATCGACGGGGACGACTCGTCGCGCGGTGGCACCGCGGCTGTGCGCGGCTCGTTCGACGTGAGCCACGTGACCACTGTCGCCGTGATCACGAGAGCCACCAGAACGAACGCGCCGACGAAGCCGGCGGATCGGCGAACCGGTCCGAGTGGATCAGTTGAAGGCGGAGCGAAGTCCGACGGCGGGGACGGGAAGGCGGACGGGGCCGTGCTCGCGGTCACCACGGCCTTTCGGTCCGAACTCCCAGCACGGCCTTCCGAGGGCTTCGTTCCTTTGAATCCCGCCACGAAGAGGGGCCGTATCCCACAGTTCGGGCACCCCCGTTCGCTCGTTTCGCCTTCCCAGTCGCAGCGGAGGCAGGTCTTCGGGGTCATGGTGGACGGCACGTCGCTTGGATGTCCTCGAGGCGACGTTCGTTTGGGGAGATCCCCGGCAGCGCCGACCCGATCACCTGGTCGCCCCCTCGACGCGTCCGGGTCACTCGCGGCAGGATGTTGCCGATGGCGATCGTAGCTCCTCCGGCGCGCTCCCGGTGGGCCTCTCCACGGCTCGCCTGGTGGCTCTTCATGGTGGGACTCATCTCGCTGGTCGCGTCGTTCGGCCTGCGGATCGTCAGCGGCAGGCCAACGGCCGGCGCCGACATCACCCAGCCGCTCGGATTCCTCGCCATCGGAGCCGTCGGGCTCCTCATCGCGAGGCGCAAGCCCGAGAACGCGCTCGGCTGGGTGTACCTGGGGGTCTGGGTGGCGGTCGGCGTCGTCTTCGCCCTCGGCAGCGAGTACGGGTACTGGGCGACGATCACGCACCCGGGTGCGCCCGGGGGCACCCTCGCGATCTGGTTCGGCAACTGGACCTGGGTGCCGATCTTCGGCGTCCTGCTCACCTGGACGTTCCTGATCTTCCCGGACGGGCATCTGCCGTCTCCCCGGTGGCGGCCGGTCGCGTGGGCGTCGGTGATCCTCACGGTGCTGTGGTCGATCGCGTTCGCGCTCGAGAACCACGACTACACCGACGCCGCGAACCGTTCGGTGCCCAACCCCTACACGATCCGGCCGCTGATCCCGTTCTTCGACGTGGCGCGCGAGGTGTTGGCCCTCGTGTTCTTCGGGCTGGTCGCCGCGTCGATCGCCTCGCTGATCGTCCGGTTCCGTCGCAGCCGCGGGGATGAGCGGCAACAGGTGAAGTGGCTGATCCTCGCGGCGAGCATCTTCCTCGTCTTCCTCGCGATCCCGGTAGAGCACGGGACCGGCGGCGTCGCAGATGCGTTCCTCGGGGTCGTCCTCGCGCTCATCCCCGCGTCCGTCGGGATCGCGATCCTGAAATACCGGCTGTACGACATCGACGTCGTCATCAAGAAGACGGTGGTGTTCACGCTGGTCGCCTCCGTGCTGACGGCGCTCTACCTGGGGGTGATCGCGCTCGCCACCGTCGGGACGGTGTCGCGGATCCTGGCCGGCATCCTGCTGCTCGTCGTGACCTTCAACCCGGTGCGACGAGCGGCTCGCTCGCTCGCCGACCGGCTCGTCTACGGGCGCCGCGCGACCTCCTATGAGGTGCTCGCGGACTTCTCGGAGCACATGGCGGAGACCTACGCGACCGACGACGTCCTTCCGCGGATGGCGCAGATCCTCTCCGAGGCGACCGGGGCCACCACGGCCACGGTGTGGTTGCGGGTGGGAGGAGAGCTCAGGCCGGCGGCCACCAGCGGAGGGGATCCGCCCCGAGTGGTCGCCGCACCGGGAGAGACGTTGCCCGAGATCCCGGAAGACCTCGTCGTCGAGGTCCGGCACCACGGTGAGCTGCTCGGCGCGCTCTCGGTCTCGACGCCCGCGAACGATCCCCTGGATCCGGCGCGTCGGAGGTTGGTGGGCGACCTCGCGTCGCAGGCGGGCCTCGTGCTCCGCAACGTCCGGTTGATCGAGGAGCTCAAGGCGTCGCGACAGCGGCTCGTCGCGGCGCAGGACGAGGAGCGCCGCCGGCTCGAGCGGAACCTGCACGACGGGGCGCAGCAACAGCTCGTCGCGCTGAGCGTGAAGGTGCGACTCGCGCAACAGCTCACCGCTCGCGATCCCGACGGCGCGAGCGCGATGCTCCAAGACGTGCAGGCGGATGCGACCGACGCGCTCGAGAACCTCCGCCAGCTCGCCCGAGGGATCTACCCGCCGCTGCTCGCCGACAAGGGCCTGGTCACCGCGCTCGAAGCACAGGTGCGGCGAGCGCCGATCCCGGTCCGGGTCCGTGGCGAGGGCGTGGAACGGTACGGCCAGGACGTGGAGGCGGCCGTGTACTTCTCGTGCCTCGAGGCCCTGCAGAACATCGCGAAGTACGCGGAGGCGACCGAGGCGGAGATCGTCCTGTCGAACGGCGAGGGGGAGCTCCGGTTCGAGGTCCGTGACGACGGGGTCGGGTTCGATCCGGCGAGCACCGGCTACGGCACCGGTCTCCAGGGGATCGCCGACCGCCTCGCGGCGCTCGAGGGCTCGGTCGAGATCCACAGCGCGCCGGGAGAGGGAACCACGGTGACCGGACACGTCCCGTTCGAGGCACTCGGCTGAACGTCGCGGCCGCGAGGCACGCTCCCCTCGACTTGCTCGGCCTGCGGCTCGCACTCCAACGACGGCAAGAAACGACATGCGCGGGATCGGTCGGTCGTTTGCCGCCGCCTGCTGCCGGGTAGACCAGGTGTGTAGCGATCCGCGGGTCATCGGTCAATGTCCCGCGCGGGAGGCCTGGGCGACGCCTGGGCCTCTCTTTTTTCCCCGCTCGGTCTTCGAGCGATCGTGCTCTATCGTCGGACGGCGCGATCCTTGAACAGGTGGCCGCAGTCGATGCACTTCATGTTCACGCGTGCGCCGGGTCCGGCGTGCGTGAACGGCTGCGTGTGCGCGGATCCGCACGACGGGCATACCGGGCGAGCCGACCCCTCTCGAGGGCGCGGAGGTTGATCGGCGCGCTCGTCAGGGCTCACGCATCGAGTATCTCGCAGTCGTGACCCCGAGCGCGCATCCGGGTCCTCAGCCGGGTCGGAGACATCGGTCGGAATAGATCTCGCGACGCGTCGCTTACGCAAGATGCGAAAGGAGATGACGAACATGAGCCAACAGGTCGAGACGAAGGCCCGGGACGCGGTCGTCGTGGAGGACGCCGCGCTGATCCGGATGATGGGCTTCCCGGTCCTCGAAGCGCTGCCTTCCCGCACGGTTCCGTACGAGCAGGTCGATCCGTTCATCCTCGTCCACGAGGGGCGGATGCGCCTGTCGGAGGTGGGGAAGGTCGACACGAAGCATCCCCACCGTGGGTTCGACAACCTCTGGTACGTGATCGAGGGCTCGGCGAGCACGGGTCACACCACCGGTCCGAACGGAGCCATCGAGCGTGCGCGCCTGTCCGAGGGAGCGCTGCTCGCGCTCAGGACGGGGAAGGGCGCCTGGCATGCCGAGGGGATCGGCGAGGACGAGATCAGCGAGGGACACGGCGACACCGAGTTCCGCGGGGTCCTGTTCTGGGTGAACCTCGCTCGCAAGGACAAGCAGGTCGAGCCGAGCGCCCGGATCCTGCAACCCGACGAGATCCCGGTGCGGAACGAGGGCGACGCGATCGTCCGGACGCTGGTCGGTGAGGGCTCACCTGTGCAGCTCGGGACGCCGGCGCTGATCCTCGACGTCGAGCTCCCGAACGGCGGGCAGGTGACGATCCCGGTTCCGTCCGAGTTCCAGGGGTTCGCCTACCTGCTCGAAGGCGAGGGCACGTTCGGCGCCAACGGGCGCCGCGCGAAGCCGCCCCAGCTGGTGGTGCTCGGCGCCGGCGAGGAGTTCGCGGTCACGGATGCCGTTCCCGGCACCCGTTTCCTCCTGATGGCGGGCAAGCCGTACGGAGAGGTGCCCGTCTTCAACGGGCCGTACGTCGACTAGACGGCGGTCAGCATCCGAGGGACACCCGCACCCGAGTGCGGGTGTCCCTCACGTCACTCTCCTTCTGGTTCGATCGACCCGCCGACCTCGTGCACCCATTCCCGGAGCCGCGGCAGATGCTCGCGCGTAGTGCTCCGGCCCGGACTTGCTGATCCACCGGTCGGCCTCGGCCGACGTCTCCGGAAGCGAGCGCCAGGCACGGAGCATCTGGTTCCGGGCGGTGAAGGCCTGGGCGCGGACGTCCGGGAACGCGACCTCGCGCATCGAGGCGTAGAACGCTGCGTTCGTGGCATCGATGTCGATCTCTTCGGGGCGGTACGTGTGGAACCGGATCCGCTCGAGCACCGCGCCGGCTTCGGCGAGCCAGCTTCCGATGTGGGCGACGAGGTCCTTCGCCGACCACCCCTCGTCGAAATATCCGGGCTCCTCGACCTTGTCCCGCGGCAGAGCATCGACGAGATCGTGAAGCTCCGCCCACAGCCGATCCTCCTCGGCCAGCAACTCGAGGTCCTCACCCGACGGCGTCACGAGCCCAGTATGACGAGACGAGGGCGTACGCTCTGGCGATGGTCGACTGGGTGGTCGTGTCCTCACTCGCCACCGCGGGCGGGACCCTCGTCCTCGCGATCGCGACCTTCGTGTCCGTGCGATCCGCGAACCGGGCGGCGAGAACGGCCGAGCGAGCCCTCCAGGTCGGGATGCGCCCGCTGCTCAGTGCGTCGCGGCTGACGGATCCCGACCTCAAGATGTCGTGGGTCGACGAGCACCACGCGCTGGTCGGCGGAGGACGTGCATCGATCGAGCTCGCAGACGAACGGATCTACCTCGCGATGTCGCTCCGGAACGTCGGCTCCGGGAGTCGCCGTCATGCAATCGTGGGCGGTCGACCTGCGTCGGCAGATCGAGGAGGCGGACTTCGGAGATCCCGAGGGGTTCCGCCGTCAGAGCCGCGACCTGTACATCGCGACGGGCGACGTGGGGTTCTGGCAGGCGGCCGTCCGCGATCCCGACGACCCGCTCTACGCCGAGCTCAGGTCCGCTGTCGAGGAGCGTCGTCGGTTCCTGATCGATCTCCTCTACACCAACGACGAGGGCGACCAGCGGGCGATCACCCGATTCGTGGTCACGCCACCGAGCGACGAGGGGTTCCAGTGGTTCTGCTCGGTCGGACGTCACACGTACCTCGACCGGCCGAACCCCCGATAAGAGGCCTCAGCCGTCGCGCGCGTTCGTGCCGGCCTGCGCCACGTCGCGGACCGCGCGGACGATCCCGTCGTAGCCGGTGCACCGGCACAGGTTCCCCGAGAGCGCGATCCGCACGTCCTCTTCGGACGGGTCGGGGTTGGCTGCGCAGGAGCGCGGTCGCCGAGATCAACATCCCCGGCGTGCAGAAACCGCACTGCACGCCGCCGTGCTCCAGGAAGGCGCGTTGCAGCGGGGCGAGCTCGTCGCCCTCCGCGAGACCTTCGACGGTCGTCACCTCACGCCCGTCGGCCTGCAGGGCGAGGTAGCTGCACGAGTTCACCGGCTTGCCGTCCAGGAGCATCATGCAGGCCCCGCATTCGGAGTCGTCGCACCCCTCCTTCGAGCCCGTGAGGCCGATCACGTCGCGGACGGCATCGAGCAGGCTGATGTGGGGGTCGAGTTCCACCTCGTACGACGTGCCGTTCACGTTCAGCCTGGCCGGAACCCTCATCGGGTCGCTCCTCCCAGACTGCGTCGCAGCGCTGGCCGGGATCGCGACGTGCTCGCCGCGCGCACGAGCCAGCGCGACGACGATCGCGCGGCGAGCGATCACCTTCGCCATCGCCGATCGGTACTCGGCCGACCCTCGGACGTCGGTGATCGGCGACGAGCCGGCCGCCGCGGCGCGGGCGGCCGCGGCGATCGCGCTCGTCGCCGCCGTCGGAGCCGATGAGCGCCGCCTCCGCCTCCGCGACGCGGCGGATCGTCGGGGCCAGCGCGGTGATGGCCACGCGCGCATCGGTGACCGAACCGCCGTCGATGGTGACGACGGCGGTCACCCCCACGATCGGCGATCTCCATCTGGCGGCGGTACTCGAGGCGAACGTACGCGGAGCCGGTCCCGGCGCCGGCGCCGGCACTCGAGTCCGACGAGCAGCTCGCGCGGACGGCATCGGTGCTCCCGGGGCCCGTCCACAGCTCGTCCAGCGGCACCGTCCGCTCACCCGAGCCGAGCGAAGCTCGGCCGACGCGCCGAAGCACAGCAGCGGCCCGCCCGTGTCCATCGCCGGCGAGGCGTTCATCACGTTGCCGCCGATCGTGCCCTGCGCGCGGGTCGCGTGGGACCCGACGATCGCCGAGGCGTCGGCGAGCGCGGTGAACCGCTCGCGGATCACGCGGCTCGCCACGATCTCGTCGTGCGTGACCAACGCTCCCAGGCGCAGGCCGTGCGTCGTGCTCGTCGATCGCGCCGAGCCCGTCGATCCGATCGATCGCGACGATCGCGTCGGGCAACGGGGCCTTGCCCTTGGCGCGCGCCCACCACCAGGTCGGTCCCGCCGGCGACCGGCCGCGCTCCCGACCCAGCGCGGTCAAGCGCATCCTCCATCGTGACCGCGGACGCGAACGATCGTCGTCATCGCTCGGCCTCCCGCGACGCGGCCCAGACCCGCTCGGGCGTCATCGGCAGCCGTCGGACGCGGCGTTCCCACCACCTTGGCGATCGCGTTCGCGATCGCTGCGGCGGTGGGCACCTGCGGCGGCTCCCCGACGCCCTTGGTGCCGCGGGGACCCGCGCCCTCCGTCGGGATCTCCACCCAGTCGACCTCGATCTCCGGCGCGTCGGAGCACGTGATGAGCTTGTAGTCGAGCAGGTGCGGGTTCAGCTGTCGGCCCTCGTCGTCGAGCTCGTCCCCTCCGAGAGCGCGAGACCCGACCCCCATCACGACGCCGCCGGTCACCTGACCGTCCGCGCCCATCCGGTTGAGGATGCACGCCGGAGTCGTGCGCCGCGGCCACCTTCAGGACGCGGACCACGCCGGTCTCGCGATCGACCTTCACGTGCGCGGCCTGCGTGATCAGCTGCGGCGCCAGGAACGTCTCGTTCCCGAGCCGTCCGACGCAGCCGCCGGTGTCACCCGTGGGCGCCTCCGGCACCTCGCCCGAGCCCTTCCCGTGGATCGTGCCGGCGCCCGCGAGATCGGCGATCGAGACGGCTCGGTCGGGCGAGCCCTTCACGCGGACGCTGCCGTCCGACCAGCTCGAGGTCCTCTCGATCGGCCTCGAGCTCGGCCGCCGCGGCGTCCAGGAGCTGGTCGCGCACGTCGGCCGCCGCCGCCAAGATCGCGCGGCCGGAGTTGAAGGTCGTCTGCGACCCGCACGAGCCCATGTCCCAGTTCGCCGCGGCGGTGTCCTGGTACAGGAGCGTGAAGTCGTCGGGCGACATCCCGAGCTCCTCGGCCACGAACACGGGCATGGCCATCACCGCCCCGCTCCCGTTCTCCTGCGCGCCGGTCACGATCGTGCCGCTGCCGTCTCCGTTCAGGTGGATGTAGGCGCCCGACGGCGCCGGCGTGCAGGGCCACCATCCGACCGCCACGCCGATCGCCTCGTCCTCCGGGAGCTCGCGGTCGTAGCCGATCATCTCGACGGCGCGCTCGAGGGTCTGCTTGATGCCGATCTCGTCGAAGATCTGGCGGGTCGGACCCTCGGCGCCCTCCTCGATCAGCGTCCGCCGTCGGAGCTCGACCGGGTCGATGCCGAGCTCGCCGCGCCAGCTCGTCCATGTGCTGCTCGAGCGCCCAGCACACCTGGGGGGCGGTCGGCGCCCGGACGGAGCCGGATGGCTGGTGGTTCGTGTAGTTGAGGAATGACTCCACGGCGATGTGGTCGATCTGATACGGACCGCACGCATGCATCGCGGCCATCTGCCCCAGGAACCCGCCCTCGCCGCAGTACGCACCCTTGTCCAGGATCAGGCGCGCCCTCGCGCGCCACGAGATGTCCGTCCTTCGTCGCGCCGGTCTCGATCTCCATCACGATGCCCTCGCGACGCTGCGCGATCGCCCGGAACTCCTCCTCGCGGGAGAAGACCAGCCTCACGGGGCGCCGGGCCGCGCGGGCGAGCGCCGCCACCTGAGCTTCGAAATGGAAATCGCACTTGGCCCCGAACCCACCGCCGAGCAGCGGGACGACGACCCGGACGTTCGCCTCGGGGATCTGCAGCGTCTGCGCCACGCCGGAACGTGCCGCGTAGGGCACCTGCGTCGAGGACCAGATCGTGACCTCGTCCCCGCGCCACTCGGCGAGCACGGCTCGCGGCTCGATCGGCACGCCCTGCGAGGCGTCGGACTCGTAGCGGGTCTTGAGGACGACGTCGGCCCCAGCCATCGCGGCGTCCGCGTCTCCCTTGACGATGGTGTGAGAGGCGATCGTGTTGCCGTTCGGCCACCATGTTCTCGTCCCGGTCGTACGAAGCCCAATCCGAGTGCACCAGCGGGCTCTCGGGGTCCATCGCCGCGACGAAGTCCGTGATCGCCGGCAAGGGTTCGTAGTCCACCTCGATCAGCGCCGCGGCCTCGGCCGCGATCTCCTCGGTGAGCGCGGCCACGCCGGCAACGATCTCGGCCTCGAACCGCACGACGTCCTTGGCGAAGAGGGTTCGGTCCTGTGTCAGGCCGCCGAACCGGACGTCCGGCAGGTCTGCCTGCGTGACCACCGCGACCACGCCCGGCATCGCGCGAGCCGCTGCGGTGTCGATGCGAAGGATCCGGGCGTGGGGATGGTCGGCGTAGCGGAAGCGAGCCTGGGCCATGCCGGTGGTCGAGAGGTCGGCGGTGTAGCGCCCGGCGCCGGTGACCTTCTCCTTGCCGTCGGGCCGGATGAACCTCGGGCTCTCTGCCGTGGTGCGCGCCGCCATCTCTGCCCCTTTCCGGTGGCGCACATCATCGCCCGAGCTTCGTGGGGCGACAAACCCGCCCCGGAACCTGCGGTGATGGTCGATTTGACCGGAAAGGCGCCGGCGGGATATGGTTCGTAGTGAGAGACCGCTGGAGCCCTCGGGTTCCGGCGGTTTCTCACTTCCGGGCCGGTGCCGACGCCCTCTACCGCTTCCACCTTCGCTTCGCGGCCACGATCATCCTCGCGACGGTGTCCGGTCGCAGCTTCAGTCGCTCGGCGATCTCCTCAAGCGTCTTCTTCCCGGTCATGTGGAGCGCGAGCGCGAGGTTCAGCTGGGGTTCCGTCCAGGATTCCGCCGGCTGCTCGGGGCGAGGGCGCCGTTCCGCTGGCGACACGGCCGGGTGGGTGCCTCTCGGGCGAGGACGCGGCTGGGCGGGGGAGATCGAGGAGGCGCGTCGAGCGTCCAGGTACCGACCGCCGGCCATCTCCTCCTCTGTTCGTTCGTCCAGGACGATGTACTGGTCCGCCGCCTTGTTGACGCCCACCGCGGCGATCGTCAGGCTCCGCGCGTTCTTCGCCCGACAATCGGCCTTCGTGCAGTAGTCGTACTTCTCAGCCCGCTCGGGATGGAGCGGGGTCCCACAGGTGATGCATCGAGCCACGTTCACGTCCTCCTCATCCACCGGCTCACGACGACGTCCGCCGGACCGCCGAGCAGTGAAACGCCGGGCAGGCGTCGATGATTCCGTGGGTCGAACCCCGGGCGTCGAAGAGCTCCTTCCCGCCCCTCGATCACACGGACGGAGCGTCTGGTTCCGGCACCGGCACCGGCACCGGCACCGGGCTGACCAACAGCCAGATGCTCAGCATGAGGAGGAACACCACGAGGGACACGCGGGGCGATGGCTTGGAGCGCCGACTCGCCGAACAAGCTGAGTGCCGCGTGGACGAGCATCAAGGCGGCCGACGCCCAACCGATCGCCATGATCCATCGGGGCCGGCCGCGCGCCACGGCGAGGACGAACAATGAAAGCCCGACGAACAGGACCGCATCCGCGACGTCCTCCACCTTCGTCAGCGTGTGCACCCATCGCCGAGGTGGCGTTGCTCATCACCACGATGAGGACGGGTATGGCGTTCGTCACGATCTCGGCGATGGCGACGACCACGGCAGCCGGCATGATCCAGCTCCGTTCGGCTCCGCCCGACGTGCGGGCCCGACGATCGAGCGCCCGCGCGAACATCAGGAACGGGATCAAGGCGAGCGCGCCGATCGCCTGCGCGATGACGATCACCGTGCCGTGCGCGGCGTAGAAGGCCTTCACGTGCTCCGCGGGATCCTCAGCGGTCGGGACGGACACCATCGATGCCTGCAAGAGCAAGAGGATCAGGAACGCGATCCCCCACCATCCGTCTCGTCGGCGCTGCACGCCAGCAGAGCGTACCGGTCGTGACGGTGGCGAGTGCAAACGCGCATCGGCGGTGCGCGTTTCGGGTTGACACCTCGCGACGGAACCTCCGACGATGACCTCGGGCTGCGCGGTCGACTCGCGCGCCGATGGGGAGGCGTTCGTCATGGAGCGGAAGGCTCGCGTTCGGTACCTGATGGTCTCGGTCGTCCTCGCAGCGAGCATCCTCGCGCCGGCCGGCGTCGCGCAGGCGGCACCGCCTCCGGCGCCGACTCCCTGCACCGGGACGTCGTGCTGGCGTCCGGCGCTCGCCAGCCGGTGGCAGTACCAGCTCCAAGGGGTCGCGGCCTACGCCTCGACCGGCGGCATCAACGTGAACATCTCGGGCGTGCCGTTCACCGGCGGGGCCGCGGTCAGGCCCTCGGTGTTCGACATCGATCTGTACGTCGACCCGGCGATCGCCGGCAACAACACGACGATCAACACGGCGGCCTTGAGCGCGATCCACGCGAACGGCGGCAGGGCGATCTGCTACCTGAGCGCGGGAACGTACGAGCCGTGGCGGGCTGATGCGGCCTCCTTCCCCGACTCGATCAAGGGCAGAGCGGTCGGCGGGTTCAAGGACGAGCGGTGGCTCGATATCCGACAGACGAGCGTCCTCCTGCCGATCATGGATGCCCGGGTGACGAAGTGCCGGCAGGCGGGCTTCGACGGCGTCGAGTGGGACAACGTGGACGCGTACTCGAACCGCAGCGGGTTCCCCCTCACGGCGGCGGACCAGCTCTTCTACGACGCGAGCCTCGCGAACCTCGCCCACGCCCATGGCCTGACGGTCGCCCTGAAGAACGACGTCGAGCAGCTCGTAGACCTGGGCCCGTACTTCGACTACGCGATCAACGAGCAGTGCCAGCAGTACAGCGAATGCGGCGGCTACACGACGTCGTTCGTCAACCAGGGGAAAGCGGTCTTCCAGGTCGAGTACAAGCTGAGCTTCTCGAAGTTCTGCCCGCAGGCGAACGCCGAGAACCGCAACGCGATCAAGAAGACCTACGACCTGTTCGACACGCCCTGGACCGCTTGCCGGTAGCTCGTTTCGCGGCAGCTTTCGAGGCGGGCCCGCGATGACGCGCGCCGGTAGCATCGCGGCGTGACGGATCGACTGCACGTGCTCGCGTTCGACCATCGGCGATCGCTGCTGACATCGTTCTTCGGTGTGGCGGGCCAACCGTCGGAGGAGGACGTCGAGCGCGCCCGGCTCGCCAAGCGGGTGATCTGGGAAGGCTTCCGCCGCGCGAGCGACGATGGGGCGGCGCGACGGATCGGCCGCCGTGCTCATCGACACGACGTACGGCGACCGAGGTGATCTCCGAAGCGCGGAGCGCAGGGATCCGGTTCGCGATCCCCGTGGAAGACAGCGGCCGCGAGGAGTTCGGCTTCGAGAGCCCACGCTGGGCGGACCGGCTGGACGAGATCGAGCCGACCTGGGCGAAGGCTCTCGTCCGGTACGACCCCGAAGGGGACGCCGCACGCAACGCGCGCCAGCGAGCGGCGCTCCGTGAACTCTCCGATCACTGCCGGAAGACCGAACGGGGCTTCATGCTCGAGGTCCTCGTGCCGCCCTCCGAGTCGCAGCTCGAAGCGGTTGAGGGGGACCGCGGACGATTCGACCGGGAGGTTCGGGCGGACCTGACGGTTCGAGGGATCGCGGAGATCCACGAGTCGGGGGTCGAGCCGGACCTGTGGAAGCTCGAGGGCTTCGAAGCTGCCGGGGACTACGAACGGGTCGTGGCCGCCGCTCGCAGCGGCGGCCGCGACCGGGTCGGATGCATCGTCCTCGGCCGCGGCGAAGACGCCGCGGCCGTGGACCGCTGGCTCCGTGCCGGAGCCGGCGTCGCCGGGGTGGTCGGCTGGGCGATCGGGCGAACGATCTGGTGGGATCCGCTCCGCGCGTTCTTCGAACGCGCGGACGCGGACGAGGAGGAAGCGGTGACCCGGATCGCCGCGAACTACCGTCATTTCGTGGACGTCGACGGGTCCGCGGTCGCGCACGGTGCCTGATCGCATCGACCTCCTGATCCTCGGCGACGCGAACCCCGACCTCGTGCTGACGGGCGACGTCGAGCCGGCGTTCGGGCAGACGGAGCGGCTCCTCGACGCCGCCCATCTGACCGTCGGCGGCTCGGGAGCGATCGTCGCCTGCGGCGCCGCTCGCCTCGGTCTCCGCGTCGCGTTCTGCGGAGTCGTCGGGGACGACCACTTCGGTCGCTACCTGCGCGACGAGCTCGACCGCCGAGGGGTGGACGTGACGGGGCTCGTCGTCGAACCGAACCGTTCGACGGGGCTGACCGTCGTCCTCGCGCGTCCCGACGACCGTGCGATCCTCACCCACGAGGGGACGATCGGAGACCTTCGAGCGGAGCTCATCGATCCCGAGCTGCTCGGTGCCGCCGGGCACGTCCACGTGTCGTCCTCCTTCCTCCAGCGCCGCCTGGCGCCGGACCTCCCCGCGCTCTTCGAGCGGGTCCGCGCCGACGGCGTCACCACGTCGGTCGACCCGAATTGGGATCCGTCGGAGCGGTGGAACGGTGGCGTGCGCGCGCTCCTTCGGCATACCGACGTGTTCCTGCCGAACGCGACCGAGGCCATGCACATCGCGGGGACGGCCTCGCTCGAGGATGCCGTGGTCGCCCTCGCCGCCGACGCGGGCATCGTGGTCGCGAAAGCGGGCTCGGACGGAGCCGTCGCCGCGCGAGGCGACCGGCTCGTGCGCGTCCCTCCACCGGCGGTCGACCCCGTGGATACGACCGGCGCCGGCGATAGTTTCGACGCCGGATTCCTCCGCTCGTGGCTCGCCGGAGACTCACTCGAGCGAGCGCTCGCGGTCGCGAACGCGTGCGGCGCGCTCTCGACACGCGCGCTCGGCGGGGTGGACGCCCAACCCACGCTCGAGGAGGCGCTCGCGCTGGCGCAACCGCCTCCCGACTGAACGGCGTCAGGCCGGCCGGATCGCGAGACCGCTCGTCGCGTCGAACAGGCGGATGGCACCCGGCGCCGGCGCGACGAGGAGTCGCGATCCGGCCTCCGGTCGTTCTTCCGGCGGGAAACGAACGGTGACGGTCCCTCGATCGGTGTCGGTATCGGCCAGGAGCGTCGCCTCCTCGGCGCCGAGCCGCACGCCCGCGTCCCGCGCTTCGACGGATCCGTGCACGAGGACCTCGTCGCCGAGCGGCTCGACCACCTCGACGCGGAGCTCGAAGCCAGACCCGGCGTGATCCCGTCCGACCGGACGGAGGCCCTCGGGACGGATCCCCACGAGGACGTCTCCGTTCGGCACCCGCGGGTGATCGAACACGAGGTCCCCGACGGCGACCCGCCCGCTCGTCGCCCTCCCCTTCAGCAGGTTCATCGGCGGCGACCCGATGAAGCTCGCCACGAACACGTTGTCGGGGTCGTCGTACACCTCCTGGGGCGGGCCGACCTGTTGCAGCACGCCGTCGGAAAGAACGGCGATCCGCTCCCCGAGCGTGATCGCCTCCACCTGGTCGTGGGTGACGTAGATCGTGGTGACTCCCAGCCGAACCTGCAGCCGCTTCAGCTCGGATCGCATCTGGACGCGCAGCTTCGCGTCGAGGTTGGAGAGCGGTTCGTCGAGGAGGAAGACATCGGGCTCGCGGACCAGGGCCCTCCCCATCGCGACGCGCTGCCGTTGGCCGCCGGACAGCTGTCCGGGTCGTCTCTGGAGCAGCTCCTCGAGGCCGAGCATCCGGCTCACTTCGTCGACACGGCGCCGGACGTCCTCCCGGGAGGTCCTGCGTTGCCGCAGGCCGAACGCGAGGTTCTTCTCCACCGTCATGTGCGGGTACAGGGCGTAGTTCTGGAACACCATCGCGATGTCCCGGTCCTTCGGCGGCACGTCGTTCACGACACGGTCCCCGATCGTGATCGTGCCGTCGCTGATCCGTTCGAGACCGGCCACCATCCGCAGGGCCGTCGTCTTCCCGCACCCCGACGGCCCGACCAGGATCAGGAACTCGCCGTCGGCGGCCTCGAGCGAGAGCCCCTCCACGGCGACCACGGCGCCCGGATACACCTTCGTCACGTCCTCGAAGGCGACGCGGGCCATCCGGTCAGCCCTTCAGTCCCTGAGTGGCGATCCCCCGCACGAACGATCGCTGCGCCACCAGGAACAGCGCGAGGATCGGGAGCATCGACATGATGTTCGCCGCCGCGAGCAGGTGCCAGGTGGTCTGGTGGGCGCCCTGGAACGTCGCGAGCCCGAGCTGCAGCGTGAACGCGTCCTGGTTCGTGAGGATCGTGACGAGCGGCCAGAGGAAGTCGTTCCAGGTCCACATGAACTGGATCACCGCGAGCGTCGCGAGCGCCGGGAGCGACAAGGGGACGACGATGCGGAGCAGGATCGTCAGGCGGGAGGCGCCGTCGATCCGGGCGGCCTCCTCGAGCTCGATCGGCAGGGTGCGGAAGAACTGCGTGAGCATGAAGATCCCGAAGACGCTCACCAGGTTCGGCACGATGAGCGCGCCGAGGTGATCGATGAGACCCAGATCCTTCACGATCAGGAACGTGGGGATGAGCACGACCTGCAACGGCACCATCAGCGTGGCGAGCAGCACGAAGTAGATCACGCCGCGGCCGAGGAAGCGGATCCTCGCGAACGCGTAGGCGGCGAGCGAGCAGAAGACGAGGTTGCTGAGGACGATCGTGACCGTCACGACGGTCGTGTTCCAGAACCACGTGCCGAACGCCGACTGGTGGATCGCGTCCGCGTAGTTCCCGAACTGGAGGGTTCCCGGCCACAGGATCGGGGGGAAGTGCCGTGTCTGAGGGAGGGTCTCGAGCGAGGTGACCACCATCCAGACCAACGGGAGCAGCATCACCGCGGCGAGCGGCGCGAGGAACAGGTGCCACGGGTCGAACGGGAGGAAGCGCCTGCGGGGGCGCTCGACCATGCCGGTCTCGCCGGCGAGCCGGCTGGGATCGAGCGGCGCGGGGGCGGCCTTCGCGGGGGCGATGATCGAGCTCATGACTGATAGTGGATGACGCGCCGGCCGAGCCAGAACTGCGCCAACGTGAGGACCAGGATCACGAGGAACAGCACGTACGCGATCGCGGCCGCATATCCGGCGAGCGACAGACCCCCGAGACCCTGCTCGAACGCCAGCCGGTAGACGTAGAAGACGACGACCGACGTCCGCCCGAGCGGGCCTCCCTTCGTGACGAAGAACACCTCGTCGAAGAGCTGGAGCGCGCTGATCGTGGACCACACGACCAGCAGCAGCGTGGCGGGTCCGAGCATCGGCCACGTGATGCGCCAGAACGAGCTCCACCGGCTCGCGCCGTCGATCGCGGCTGCCTCGATCAGCTCCTGCGGGACGCCCTGCAGCGCGGCGAGGTAGATGATCGTGTCGAACCCGAGCCAACCCCAGACGGTCATCAGCACGAGGGCGCCCATCGCCTGGTCGGGATCCTCGAAGAAGCCGAAGGGCCCGACGCCGATCATGTCGAGCAGCCAGTTGGCGAGGCCGAAGTTCTTGTCCAGGAGCCAGAGGAACATGATCCCGGTGGCGATCGTGGAGGTGACGACCGGGATGAACACCGCGAGGCGGTAGAAGCGGATCAGGGCGATCTTGCGGTTGAGCGCGTGGGCGACGAAGAGTGCCAGCAGGATCGAGATGGGGACGAAGAGCATCGTGTAGTAGATCGTGTTGACGGCCGCCTGCCTCGCCTTCGGATCGCTCAGGATCCGCGCGTAGTTCTCGAACCCGACCCACTCACGATCCGGCGAGATCAGACCCGCCTTCTGGAACGAGAGGATGAGTCCCCACACGATCGGAACGAGTCCGAAGAGGCCGATCAGGACGACGGACGGCAGGATGAACGTCCAACCGGCGAGGTGATCAGAGACCAGGAACCGACGGAACCGCGTCACCGTCCCTCCGCGACTCACCGCCACCGCTGCCGAGCGCCTCTCGAAGCCTATCCGGCGCCGAGTGCCAGGGCGTCGTTCGACTGCGCGGCCGCTTCATCGAGAGCGGCCTTGGGTTCGCTCTCTCCCAGCAGCGACGACACGATCGCCAGCCCCATCGCCTCGGAGATGCTCGGATAGGCGGCGAGGACCGGACGGGCCTGGACGACGTTCGCGAGGTTCTTCGCGAACACGTCCACCCCGGGGAAGGTCGCCCCGAAGTCATCGAGGAACGCGGAGTCCTCCGCCACCGAGAGGCGGATCGGGAGATGCCCGGTCGCGAGCGCCTCCTTCTTGATCTGCTCGGGAGCGGTGAGCCAGGTGAGGAACTCGAGCGCCGCCTCCTTCCGCCCTCCGCCGTTGTCGAACACGCACCACATGTCCGGACCCGCGATCGTCTGGTGATCGCCGTTGAACCCCGGGAGGATCTCCACGCCGTAGTCCACGTCGGTGAAGCTCGAGAGATCCCACGGACCCGTCATCAACATCCCGATCCGGCCGCTGTTGAAGATGTCGGTGTAGGCGGAGTTCTGGATGTCGAGGTAGACCGACTTGTCGTCCACGGCCATCCCGGTCAGGACCTCCAGCGCCTGAAGCGCCCTCGGGCGAGTTGAACGCCGCCTGCGACTCGTCCTCGTTGAGGATCGAGCCGCCCAGCTGCCAGAGCAGCGGGTCGTAGTGCCAGACGGAGTCCTCCGAGGCGTCCATCGGGTACGAGAACCCGAATCGCTTGTCCGCCTGGTTCGTCAACGCCTTCGCCGCAGCCCGGAGGTCGTCCCAGGTCCACTGATCGCTCGGGTAGTCGAGCCCGGCGTCGTCGAACAGGGTCTTGTTGTAGACGATCGCGAGATCGTCGATCAGCGCGGGGATGCCGAGCACCTTGCCGTCGAACGTCGCCGCGGTGCGTCCGCCGGCGATGAAGTCCTCCCAGTTCACGTCCGGCTCCTTCACCCAGTCGGTGAGGTCGACGAGGCCGGGCGCCTCCGCCAGTTGGGGCAACGACGATCCGAACTGGTAGGTGATGTCGGGCGGCTCCTCGCCCTGGAGGGCGACGGTGAGCTTCTGCAGGGCCTTGTCGTTGTTGACGTACAGCGGTTCGACCTGGATGTCGGGGTTGGCCGAGTTCCATTCGTCCAGCAAGGCGTTCAGCGAATCGGCCTCGGCATCCGAGTAGCCGTGCCAGAAGGTGAGCGTGACCGGCCCGGAGGGCGACTCGCTCGGCGTGCCGTCGTCACCTCCACCCGTGCACGCCGAGGTCATCAGCCCGAACGCAGCGAGGAGCACGAACAACCGCTTTCTCACGAGGAACACCTCCAGGTCGGGGGATCGGGAACGGGCGGGAACGGAGATCGGGAACCGGTCATGGCAGGAGGACCGATCGGGAGAGATGCGGAGGGTGATCGGGATCGAGACCCTTCGCCTCCGCGAGCGCGACGGCCATCCGGTGGATCAGCACCAGCTCGGCCATCGGATCGAGGCTCGCGACGCGAACGGCGGCGCCCGTCGAACGGACGTCGTCGGCCACGGTGGGGTCCGGCGATCCGACGATCCACACGAGCGATCGGGCGTCGGCGAGGCTGAGCGGTCCGTGTCGGTATTCCATCGCGGGGTACGCCTCGCTGTACGTCTGCGACGCTTCTCGGAGCTTGAGCGCCGCCTCCTCGGCGATCCCGACCGTCCAACCGTGACCCAGGAACACGACGTGCTCGAACCGGGTCGGGTCCGAGCGGTTCGGTGAGCGCCCGCTCGGCGTCCTCGATCGCCGGACCGAGATCCTCCCCCAGGTGGGCACGGAACATCGCCAGCGCGGAGGTGGCGAAGCGCGTCTGCACGACCGAGCGTTCGTCGGCGAAATCGAGCGCGATCGAGGTCTCCGCGAGCTCGGGCCGCCGGCGAGCCGGCGTCGGCCGTCACGACGGCCCGCGGCACGCCGGCGAGCCGCTCGAGGAGGTGGATCACCTCGGTGGTGGTGCCGCTCCGGCTGATCGCCACGATCCGGTCGTAGCGGCGGCCGCGTCGGGAACTCGGAGGCCGGGAACGCGTCGGTCTCGCCGCCGCCCTGCGCCTCTCGCAGGGCGGCGACGGCGCGAGCCATATAGAAGGAGGTGCCGCAGCCGACGACCGCGACGCGGTCGCCGGGCTGCGGGAGCTCCGCCCCCACCGTGAGCGCCACCTCGGCCGCTCGTGCCCAGCACGCTGGCTGGCTGGCGATCTCGTGCGCGATTTCGCTCACTCGCGCGAAACTAGACCAGAAACGCGCATCCGGTCAAGCTGAGAGCGAACGGAAACGAGCACGATGGAGGTATGCTCGGCTCCTCATGCGCCAGGCGGAGCGGCTGTCGTCGATCCTCGAGATGCTCGCCGCGGGAGGCGCCCTGGACGTGAGCGGCCTGGCAGGTCGGCTGGGCGTCTCGGCCGCCACCGTCCGACGCGACCTCCATCTGCTCGAAGGCCAGCGGATGCTCACACGCACGCACGGCGGCGCGATCGGGAACGACGTCCTCTACGAGCTCCCGCTCCGATACAAGGCGGCGCGCCATCAGACGCAGAAGCATCGGATCGCCGCCGAGGCCGCGACGCGCGTTTCCGACGGAGCCGTCGTCGGGCTCACCGGAGGGACCACCACCACCGAGGTCGCTCGATCGATCCTGGACCGGCACGGCATCACGGTCGTGACGAACGCGCTCAACATCGCGGGAGAGCTGGCGATCCGGGCGGACCTGAAGCTCGTGGTGACGGGAGGCACGGCGCGCCCCGAGTCCTACGAGCTCGTCGGGCCGGTCGCGGAGCAAGCTCTCGAGGGCCTCAACCTCGACGTGGCGTTCGTCGGCGTCGACGGGATCACCGTCGATGCCGGCCTGACCACCCATCACGAGGTCGAAGCCCACACGAATCGCGCCCTGATCGATCGCGCCCGCCACGTCGTCGTGGTGACGGACAGCTCCAAGCTCGGGCGCGTCGCGTTCGCACAGATCTGTCCCGTGGACGTGATCGACGAGCTCATCACCGACGACGGCGCCGCAGCGAGCGCGATCCGCGGGCTCACCGACGCCGGCGTCGCCGTGACCGTCGCGTGAGCGTTCCTCCGCCCCGCGAGCTCCGTCTGATCGCCTCCGGGATCAGGTCCCCGTGGGCGTCGATCAGATCGTCGACCATGTCGACGATCCGATCGACGCCGAGCGTGGCGCTCGTGTTCGGATCCACGAGCGCCGCTTGATAGACGAGATCGCGCGAACCCTCCACGACGGCACGGACGGTCAGCTCCGCGACGTTCAGGAACGTCCGGTTCAAGGCCAGGCACTGGGGCGGCAGGGCCCCGATCCTCGTCGGCCGGATCCCGTTCGCGCCCACCATGACGGGCACCTCAACGCAGGCGTCCTCGGGGAGACCGTCGATGAGGCCTTCGTTGCGCACGTTCCCGTACAGCTCCACCTCGACGCCGGTCTCCCGGGCCCGGATGAACTGGCTGGCGAGCTCGTCGTTCGGCTCCACCTCGAGCTGCTTCGCCCGCGTCGAGCGCGCGCTTGACCTCCTCCCACTCGGCGAGGTTCTCCTCGGAACGACGGAGGTACTCGTCGACCTCGATCCGATATCGAGCGACCTGGTCGTCGTGGGGCAGGAACCAGGGCACGTACTCGGCGCTGTGCTCGGACGACTCGGTCGGGAAGTATCCGAACCGCTTGAAGAGCTCGACGCGGACTCGCCGGCCGAGGCCTTCGGGGTCGTCCTCGACGATCTCCCGCAACCGCGGATACAGGTCGTCGCCCGTCTCGCGGTCGCGGAACACGTACACGAAGCACTGGTGGTTGAGACCGGCCGTCCGGAACTCCACTCGCTCGAGCGGTAACTCGACGGTCCGCGCCAGGAACGCGTGGGTGTCGCGGACGCTGTGACAGACGCCGACCACGTCGGACGCCGGAAGGCGCGAACCCGCCCAGATCCCCCAGGGCACCATCGCCATCGGGTTCGTGTAGTTGAGGAGGAGCCCATCGGGGCATCGCTCGGTCATCTCGTTCGCCATCTCGATCATCACCGGGATCGTGCGGAGCCCGCGCATGATCCCGCCGATCCCGATCGTGTCGCCGATCGTCTGGCGCACGCCGTACTTCTTCGGGACCTCGAAGTCGGTCAGCGTCGCGCGATAGCCGCCGACCTGGATCTCGTTGATGAGGTAGGCGGCGCCGTCGAAGGCGGGAGCACGCGTCTCGTGCGCGGAGACCTCGTAGCCGGCGCCGGCTCGTTCGACGAGCTGTGCGGCCGCGCGCCGCGCGTACCCGAGGCGCTCGGGGTCGATGTCGTGGAGCGCGATCTCCAGCGATCCGTGGAGCTCTTCGTACGCGCAGAGATCCGCGACGATGCTCCTGGTGAACTCGACGCTCCCCGCTCCGATGATCGTGACCTTGGACACGGCCGGAAGTCTCGCAGCGGACGGAACGCGCCGTCGACTACGCAGAGCGGGCCCGGGGGGACGGATCGCCCACGTCGAGAAGGCAAAAGCCTCTCACGTCACCGCGTGCGATGCCCTGGGAGGCCGCCTCGCCCCGTCGCCCTTCGGCCTCGGCCCGATGCGGGCCGATGTGGGCCGTCCTTCCCTCGGTGACGCGCAGGCCGTCGCTGGTTAGACGGTGCCAGCGAGGATTGACATGAAGTGTCCATTCCCCCAGCTCAGCGCGCTGCCCTACCCTGATTCAGGTAGGAAGGCATCCAGATGAGAGAGGAGTGGATCGATGGTTCAGCGCACTCGCATCATCCGGCTCATCGTCGCCGGCATGCTGCTCGGCACGACGATGCTGGTCACGGCGCCGTCGGCACCGGCGAAACCGCGCTGCACGGTGAAGGGCACCCCCGGCGACGACCACCTGATCGACACCGCGGGAGCCAGCAGGATCTGCGCGCTCGGCGGCAACGACATCGTCGAGGCGGGGCCGCAGAACGACGTGGTCCTCGGTGGCGCCGGGAACGACCATCTCGAGGGGAACGAGGGAAGGGACGTGGTGAACGGCGGCCGGGGCGCCGACACGATCGTGGTGACGGACGGCTCCGGGAACGATCGGGTCTTCGGCGGCCGGGGAAAGGACACCTGCTACCTCGATCGCGGCGATCGGGCCAGAGGCTGCGAGACGAAGACCGTGGTCGGGTGATCGGGATGTGGCATCCAGCATCACCCCCCGCTGAGCCGCGACCGATCGTCCACTCTCGCACGGCGTTTGCGAGCCACGACGGGCGGGAATCAGACGGGCATCCAAGAACCCAACCCTGAGAGCCTCGCGGAACATCTCGCCGGACGCTTGCGGACGCACCGTCCGATCGTGGCCGGTGGACTCGTGGTGCTCATCGGCTACCTGGTCATGGCCGCGCTCGCGATGGGGCTCGGCCTCCTCATCACCAAGGTGTTCGTCGGTGGCGCGGTGGAGCGCTGGGACAACAGCGTGAACCAGTGGTTCGTGGCGCAGCGCACGCCGACGTTGAGCCCGATCGCGAACATCGGGTCGGAGATCGGTGCCACGTTCACCATCATCGGCGTCGCGCTCCTGGCCTGCATCATCCTCGCGATCGGGCGGCATTGGCGCGAGATCGGCTTCATCGTTGCGAGCCTCGTCGTCGAGGCCTCGGTGTCCTTCACCACGTCCACCCTGATCACTCGTACACGCCCGGACGTTCCCCGACTGGACGCAGCGCAGCCCACCGGAAGCTTCCCGTCCGGGCATACAGCGGCCGCGATCGTCCTCTACGTGAGCCTGGCCCTCGTGATCACCTGGCTCGTCCGCAACGCGTTCCTCCGCGCCCTCGCGTGGCTCCTCGCGATCGCCGTTCCGATCTACGTCGGTTTCTCCCGTCTCTATCAGGGTATGCACCACCCGACAGACCTGATCGGGAGCGTCGTGATCGCCGTCGGATCTCTGCTTTTCGGGTTCCTCGCTTGCCAGACCGCCACCGCGGTAGCTCGCCTGCGCACGACCGCCGACGAACGGCGCACACCCACTCGCAGCGAAGCGAAGGTGGCTCCGTGACGTCGGTCGGGGTCATCGCGCACTCGGCCAAGACACTCGGTGGGGGTCTCGCCGAACTTCGCAAGACGCTCTCGTCCTACGGGATCGACGATCCGCTGTGGCGCGAGGTGCCGAAGAGCCGCTTCATCCCGAAGCAGATGGGGAAGCTGCTGAAGGCCGGAGCCGAACTGATCTTCGTGTGGGGTGGCGATGGAACGGTGCAGCGCGTGATCGACGCGGTGGCGGGCACTCCCGCCACGTTGGCCGTTCTTCCGGCCGGCACGGCCAACCTCTTCGCCACGAACCTCGGCATCCCGAAGGACCTGGAAGAAGCCGTCAAGGTCGGGCTGCACGGTTCTCGGCGTCAACTCGATGTCGGCCGGATCAACGACGAACACTTCGGCGTGATGGCGGGGACGGGTCTCGACGCGTTGATGATCCGCGATGCCGATGCCGGTCTGAAGGACAAGGTGGGGCGCTTCGCCTACGTCGTCACCGGAGCCAAGAACGTCGGGAAGTCCTCCGTGACGATGCACGTCGAGGTCGACGGGAAGAAGTGGTTCAAGGGCAAGGCAAGCTGCCTGCTCATCGGCAACCTTGGCGATGTCTTCAGTGGGATCTCGGCATTCCCGGACGCGCAGCCCGACGACGGGCTCCTGAACATCGGTGTCGTCACGGCGTCGGGAGCGGTGGACTGGATGAGGACGCTGAGCCGGTCGGCGGTCGGGGACGTCGAGGATCTCCCTTCGTCGAGACGACTACAGGACGAACCGTCGACGTGCGTTTGAGCAAGGCGATCCCGTACGAGCTCGACGGAGGCGACCGCAAGAAGGCCAAACGGCTGAAGTGCAAGGTCAAACCGGGCGCGATCACCGTCTGCGTGCCCCAGGAGGAAGGTCGATGAGCACCGCGAATCATGTCCCGGAGACCTGGGGCCTCACCGGGGATGATGCCGTGCAGACCCTGGAGCGCACCGGCCGCCTGGCCCTCGTCCGAGATGCGTTCAAACGGCTCCGCTACGCCGACGGCTTCAGTCATGCGCGATCGATGGCATTCCTGACCACCCTGGTCTTCCTCCAAGCGGTCATCGCCCTCGTGGGTCTCGCCAGCGCCCTGCGCTCCGGAGAGGTGAGCAACGTCATCGTCAAGACGCTCAGGCAGATCGTCCCCGGGCCCGCGGGAAGGATCTTGACCGAGGCCGTCCACCAGGCGCATCGGGCCGGATCGTCGCACCGCTACGTCGCACTGATCGTCGGATTGACGGGTGCGCTGATCTCGGGAACGACGTTGATGGGACAGGTCGAGCGAGCGCTGAACCGCATCTACGGGGTCGAGCAGGATCGGCCGACAGGGCAGAAGTACGGGCGCGCGTTCGTCCTGGCGATCACCGCCGGCCTCCTGTTCGTGGCGGCCTTCGCCGCACTCGCGCTCGGCCGGGCCATCGGCTCTTCACTCAGCAACCACAGCGCTTCCGTGGTGTGGAGCGTGGTGCGGTGGCCGTTGGCACTCGCCGTGTTGGGCGCGGCCATCGCGTTGCTGTTCAACTGGTCGCCGCGGCGGCATCAGCCCGGATGGTCGTGGCTGGCCTTCGGCGCCATCGTCTCTGTCTCCCTGTTGGCGATCGTGACGATCGCCCTCGACGGGATGTTCCGGCTCAGCTCGACCTTCGGGACGACGTACGGGCCTCTCGCCGGGATCGTCGCGCTCATGATCTGGGCCGTGCTGGCGTCGATCGCGCTGCTCTTCGGCGCGGCGATCGGCGCACAGCTCGAGGCGGTGCGGGGAGGCCGACCCGATCCGCAGAGCATGCGGAAGGTGGCGGAATCGGAACCCGACCTGCAGGCCGCCTACTGATCCGACGCGGCGATCAGAATCGACGGGATCGTCGCAGAGAGAACGGGCGGCCGTCGGGGTCCACGATCGTTCGATAGAGCGGCCACGCCCACACACGCTGCCAGGCGGCCACCCGCCGAGGGGAATGACGCCGAACCCGGCCGAGGGGTCGATCGCCACGCTCTCCGCCCCCGTGCCAGGCGTCGAGCGCTTGCGCAGCATCGCGCCAGCGGCGGAAGCCTTGACGCACATCCACGAGCCCGTCGTCGGAGGTCACCCCCAGATGCTCGCGCCACAGGCGGAGCCGCAGGTCACGGGCGAAGCGCCGAGCGCCGTCCCCGAGGCCGGCCGGGTCGCGTGGCTCTCTCGGGTCCTCTTCCTCGTCGAGGACGGCGATCGACAGCTCCGAATCATGCGTCCAGGATCGACGGTTCATGTTGTCCGAGCCGAGCATCACGAACACGTCGTCGATCACCACGGTCTTCGCGTGGACGTAGATCGCGTCGCCTCCCTCGTTCTCGAGATCGTAGATCGCGAAGCGATCACCGCCGGCCTCGGCGAGCCGATCCATCATCGTCAGTTGTCCGAGCCGGTTCGTCGGTCCCGAGAGCACGCCGTTGCGATCGGGGTGCCTTGGCACGACCACGATGAGTCGAAGCTCGGGGTTCCTCGTGAGTGCCGCCTCGAACAGCGAGGCGATCTCCTCGGACCAGAAGTACTGATCCTCGACGTAGATGAACGAACGAGCCCTCGCGATCGCCTTGGAGTACATCCGAGCGATGCTCCGCTCGCCTTGCGGAGCGAACGGATATGAGGGGCGCTTCGCCGGATACGTCCGCAGCACCTGCACCGCGTGGCCGCCGGCGGTCGGCGGCGCAGCCTCGTACGGAGGAAGTGGGTCGGGTCGCGTCACCTCGTTGGCTGCGGGGGCGGTGAACCAGCCGAGGCGGATCCCCGTCTTCTCCAGGGGCGTTCCGTCGTTCCATCGTTCGCGGAACGTCTCGACGAGATCGGCCACCGCCGGTCCATGGACCTCGGCCTGGATGTCGTGCCACGGCGGCCGCGGACCGAACGCGGGGTCGAGCGTCTCGGCCTGCGGATCGCCTTCATGACGATCGTCGTCGCGACGCCCGTGGCAGAGGTCGATGCCACCGACGAACGCGAGGTCGTCGTCCGGCCTCTCGTGATGCAGGAGCACCACCAGCTTCTGGTGGTGCGACCCGCCGCGGCGGATCCGCGCGTCCAGGAGCACCTGGCCGCCGGCGCCGTTCACGATGTCGATGAGGTCGCTGGCCTCCCCTTCGTTGAAGCCGAAGATCCCCGGGTGGGAGCGCCAGAGGAGGCCTCGGACATCGACACCCCGGCGAGCGAGCCCGGCGAGCGCATCCCCGAGCGTCGGACCGCTCGGCCCGAGGAGCTCGTCGGAGTCGCCTCGCCAATCGGTGAGCAGCACCCGGTCGCCGTCATCGAGCGTCGCGAAACGGCTGACCAGCCGGGAGAAGTACGTGGCCCCGTGGATCAGCGGCTCGACGCGGTTCCCGACGGTCCAGGCGAGGTCCGGCTGCCGGCGGCGGTCGAGGCCGGTCGATGGATTCCCGCGCTCCTCCGACGACAGGAACCACTCGGAGGCCGATCGCATCCTCCATAGCCTACGGGCATGCCAACCCGGCTCGCTGGGTACAGTCGGAAGAACGTGTTCCCTCTCCTCGTCTTGCTCGTGCTGAGTGCCGGCGCAGGCACCCTTGCGGCGGTCGGCGCCCACCGATGGCCGCAGGCCGACCCGGCGCGCTCCGGGTCTGAGGCCGTCGAGCAGCATCTCACTCGATCGGATCGGATCCGGGCCTTCCTTCGGTCCCGGCTCAACCCGGCGACGGCGACCGGACTCGCGCTCACGGCCGCGCTGTTCGCCGTCGTGGTCGCCGGCACGGTGATGGGCGTGGTCGTGTACATGGTCCGCACCAACTCCGGCGTCATCCGCATCGACCAGAGCGTTGCCCGGTGGGCGATCGAACACGTGAGCGGCTTCGGCTTCCAGACGCTCCAGATCCTCACGAAGCTCGGCTCGACCCCCGCGATCATCGCGCTCGCCCTCGCCTGCGCCTTCTACGGGTGGCGACAACGCCACACCATGTCCATCCCCCTGTTCCTCACGCTCGTCGTCGGTGGCCAGGCGTTGATGTCGACGTTGATCAAGATCGCGGTCGATCGGGTCCGCCCGGACATGGGGCCCCTCGGTCTGCTCGCAACCCCGTCGTTCCCGAGTGGGCATTCGACCGCCGCAGCCGCCACGTTCGCCGCCCTGGCCCTGGTGATCGGGCGGAAGCGTTCGCCGACGGTGCGCGCGATCCTCGCGGGCATCGCCGTCTCCCTCGCCGTCGCGGTCGCGTGCTCGAGGGTGCTCCTGACCGTGCATTGGTTCTCCGACGTCGTCTCGGGACTCGCGCTCGGCTGGACCTGGTTCGCGGTGTGCGCCGTCGCCTTCGGCGGGAGGCTCCTCTGGTACGGCGCGCCGGTCGAGACCGCCTCGTCACCTCAGGCCACTCGCCGCTCGCCGGATCTCGCAACTGACGCTGCGGCCGACCGCTAGACGAAGAGCGGCCTCAGAGCATGGCGCTGCACGAGCTCGTTCATGCGCTCGTCACTCGGACGCTCGCCGGCGAACCCCTCGGCGGCGGCCAGGACGAGCGGCAGCAAGCGCACGTCACCCGCGGTGTTGAGGAATACGCCTTCGCGGCCGAGCACCCAATGCACCGCGAGGTTGATGTCCGTCGGATCCGTGAGCGGCTCGTACCAGGTCGACGCCGTCTGCGGACGACCGTCCCAGGGCGCGAGCGCGATCGACTTGATCGTCTGCATCGCGACCCCGCCCTTCGCGCAGGTCGCGGCCAGCGCCTCGAACTCCTCCGCGTACCGCTCGTCCTGCATCTGGCGGAAGTTGTACGGGAGCAGCACCGAGTCGAAGGGGAAGCGCGCGAGCGAGCGACGGTGCATCGCCGGGATCGACAGACCGTGCCCGGTGACGCCGATGGAGCGGATGAGCCCCTCTTCGCGCGCTTCGATCGCCGCCTCGAGCGCCCCGTCCTCGCGGAGGGCGAACTCCCACTCGATGACGTCGACCAGGTTGTGCAATTGCAGCAGGTCGATGTGATCGACGCCCAACCGATCGAGCGAGCGGTGGAGCTCCTCCTTGGCGCCCTTGTAGTCGCGTGCGTCCGTCTTGGTGGCGACGAAGAAGGTCCCCGGATGCCGTTTGAGCCACGGCGCGATCCGCAGCTCGGAGTCGCCGTACGAGGCTGCCGTGTCGATGTGATTCACGCCGTGTTCGAGGAGCAGCTCCAGCGTTCGCTCGGCGTCCGCGTGCGAAACATGGCTGAGCGCGGCGGCACCGAAGATGGTTCTCGTGCTCTCGTGACCGGTGCTGCCGAACGGCGCCTTGGTGATCAGATGGGGAGCCTATCTCTGCCGACCCACCCTCGCTTCCATCCGTCAGGAGTGGTCGAGCGCCGCGGTGACCCCCTCAGCGAGCGAGGTCCGCAGGCCGGGCGACGGCGCATCGGCGGTCGTGTCGATCGCCATGAGGACGGCACCGACGACGGGCGGGTCCCGGAGCGGCTGGAACCGCACCTGCGGCGCCACCGGACGCACGATCGCCTCGAGACCGTCGACGAGATACCGGGTATCCGCTCGGAACATCCCTCCCGCGAGCACGAGATCGAAGGGATCGTCCTCCATGCCGAGGCGTCGCACGACATGTGCTGCGGTCTCACCGAGTGACCGACCGGCCTCGGTGAGGATCGACCGGGCAACGGCGTCGCCCTGCTCTGCCGCGAGGACCACCTCGGGACTGAACGTGGTGGTGTCGATACGAACCCGACTCGCTGCCTCGAGGAACTCGACCACGGACGCGACGCCGGAGCGCTCGCACAGGAGACCGGTCAGCGCCGTCTCGGGCCCCCTCCCCGTGTGCGCGTTGGCGACCGCGGTCACGGCCGCCTCCGACACCTCGGACGCGCTGCCCGAGTCGCCGAGGAGTGGGCCCATGCCCATCGTGCGGAACTCCTCACCCGCGGTGTTCCGGCCCGCGACGACCGACCCGGTCCCCGCCACCACCACCACGCCGCCGGGCTGGTCCGTCCCGGCACGGAGCGAGGCGAATGCATCGTTGACGATCCGGCACGGGCCGGCGATCCCGATCGCCGACGGGATGCCCGCCAGGAGATGTTCGTCCATCGGGAAGTCCACCCCCGCGAGGGCGAACACGGAGGCGCCCACGCCGCCGGGCTCGAGCCCGGCGGCGCGGAGCGCTTCCGTGACGCAGGAGCGGATCGCCCCCGCGGCCGCTTCGATCCCGACGTCGTCCCAGTTCGCCGGATCCTGGTTCGCACCGATCCCGAGGACCTGGCCGGCGGTGTCGGCCAGGACCGCGTGGCAATGGGAGCCGCCGCCCTCCACACCGAGCACCGGTCCCATGGTGGCAACGATACGTCGCCTGGCCCTCGGCTCAGATCACGTGTGTTCGACCTTGACGAGCTCCAGGAGCTCGGTCCCGCCCGAGACGTCCTTCTCTCGGACGATGCCGAGCCCGGGTCCGTAGAACTTCACCGACACCACACCCGGCTCGAGGCGCGTCCACTCGTACGAGCGAACGACCTGGTCCACCTTCCCGTAGGGGACGTGAACCAGTTGATGTCGCGCGACGATCCAGCCCTGGTCCTCGGCGTGACGACGGAAGAACTCCTGACGGTACGCGTCGGTGGGACCCGGGCTCGCGGGCATGATGATCCCGGCGACGGCACCGTGGACACCTGCCTGCCACGAGCCCTCCCTGTTCACGACCTGTCCCTTCTTGTTGTACACGGCGGTCGCCTCGCCGAAGTACCAGACGGTGCCCGAGTTGTCGGGGGCGTACCAATCGGTGGTCTTCTCCTGGAGCACCCCATCGGCGTACAGCACGTCGTTCACCACCGTCGTGGTCACGCCTTGGATCACCTTCTTCCGAGGCGTGATCGTCGTCCGGTTGAGGAGACGCTCACCGTCCTCGGAGCCGCGCAGGATCGACACCGTCCCCGGTTCGAGCGGGAAATACGGGTTCGAGACGGGGCTGGTGAAGTCGGCGGGGTCGACGATGGCCGTCGGCCTCACGCTCGGATGCGGCGCCGCGCCCACGGGCGCGCCCGGCCCGGAAGCGGCGATCAGGCCGATCCCGACCATGGCCACGGCCGCCACCACGGCGTTCGTTCGCTTCTTCATGTCGTTCCTCCTCGTTCGGTGGCGGTCAGGAGCCGGCGTCGCTGGTATCCGCCGTCTCGTTGTCGCCCTCGATCACGAGCACCGAGTAATCGCGACGCAACCGGACGTCGACGACGGCGCCGTCGGTCCTCGTGACCTCCACTTCCCAATACCCGCCGTTCTCCGAGTCGCGCTCCACGGCGTTGGCGGTCCCGCCCCCAGTCGCCCTCAGAGCGGCGTGGATGGCCCGATCGGCCTGCCGTCCGGTCACACCGCCTTCGGAGTCGTTGCTCGCGAACGCGAGCGCGCCTCCGACGGCCGCCGTGATGACGACCGCGCCGATCCCTGCGATGACCCATCTCCTCACCGTGCGCCTCCCTCTCGTCCGTGACCGTGTCGACGCTAGCCCGACGCACATGAGAGGAGGATGAAAGGACGATGCGACGCCGTGGCGTCGTGAACGACCGGCTCACCTCAGGAGCGGCCCCGAGAACGGGAACGGACAGAGCACCCGGCAGCCGTCCTTCGTAACGACGAGCTGGTCGCCCAGCTTCACGCCGTGTCGTGAGCCGACCGCACCCGCGTAGAGCTCGACGACGAGCGCCATGTTCTCCTCGATCAACGTGTCGGCGTTGGACTGGCGATCCTGCGGATGGCAGACGCTCGGGTTCTCCTCCTCCAACCCGATGCCGTGCACCATGCACTCGTACCGCTGGGCGAGGAAGCGGTCCGGGATCGGCGGGGCGAGCGTGGCCAGCTCCCCGCACGTCACGCCGGGCCGGATCAGCGGCTCCATCGCTTGCAGCCACTCGTACGAAACCCGGTAGACGTCACGCTGCTCGGGCGGCGGAGGCGCCTCTCCGACCGGGAACGTCCGGGAGACGCAGAAGAACATCCCCTCGATCCCGACCGTGTCCGTGTCGACGTAGACGAGGTCGCCGTCCTCCAGGCGCCGATCGGTGACCTCCGCACGCCATGGGTTGGTGTTGGGCCCGCCACAGACGGTCGTCGTCGCCAGGTACTCACCCCCACCCCGGATCATCACGTCGGTCAGCACGGCGAGCAGCTCACGCTCGCTGGTACCAGGCGCGATCGCGGCTTCGAACGCGGCGAGCATGTCCATCACCATCGCGGCGTTCACGTCGAGCAGCACCAGCTCCTGAGGTGTCTTGAGTCGGCGCGCCTCCTGCGTGACCGGAGCCGAGTCTCGGATCGTGACCCCCCGGGCATCCAGCGCGAGGTACGCCGGCGCCCCGAGCCGGTCGACGGCAAGAGCGTCGCCCGAGGCGCCCAGCTCCCGGACCGCGGCCAAGGTCTCGTCGGCCCACCCCTCGGCCTCCGTTCGGGGATCGTCATGGAACTCCCACGCGTGCATCGGGCGGACGTCGAGGGCGCGGCGTGCCGAGCGATGCATCGAATTCGCATGCTCGAACAGGATCGGCGTGCCTTCCTGCGGCACGACGGCGCAGCGGACGAACGTGCTCATCGAGTACACGGGCATCGCGGTCGCACCGGTCGCGTAGCGCACGTTCGGCTCGTTGGCCAGCACGCACACGTCGACGTCGTGTCTCCGCATCGCACCTTGCAGCCTCGCCAGCCGCTCGAGGCGAAGGTCCTCGACGTCGTAGCGGACGTCGGTCACATCCCGATGGATACCACGCCCGCAGCGGGCGGTGGATGTGCTCACGAGACCCGCGTCGGTCGGGAAGCGTCATTCGACCCCCGCCCGATGCCCTGTCCGTCGGTCGGGCGAGCGACGGTTGAAACGTCGACTCCTCCTAGTCAGGGCGGGCCAACAGGATTGACGCGAAGAGGCCATCTTCCCAGCTCATGGGGTTGCCGATACCTGGTTCTGGGTATGCACGGGGACCTCCCCGATCAAGCTCCCCGGACGGCCACATGAGCCTCGGACGCCAGATGAACTCGGACCAAGGAAGGAGCCGCTTCATGAGCGGAGCGAGAAGCTCGACGGAACGGGCAGAGGAGACGGCACCGATCCGAGTGGTGGTCGCCGACGACGAGGAGACCGTCGTCGACGTCCTCCGAACGCTGATCGGATCCGATCCGTCTCTCGAGTTCGTCGGCGCCGCTCACAACGCGGAAGACGCGATCGAGATGGCGGTGCGCGAGCGTCCCGACGTGGTCCTGCTCGACGTTCGCATGCCGGGCGGCGGTGGACTGCGGGCGGCGCGAGAGATCAGCAGACGCTGCGCGCCCACGAAGGTCGTGGCCCTCTCGGCCCACGAGGACTCGGACACGGTGATCGGGATGATCAGCGCCGGCGCGAGCGCCTACGTGCCCAAGGGCGATTCGACCGACAAGATCCTGCGGACGATCCACCGGACGATCGACGCGAACTACGCCGCCGTCGATCGACCGCCGCAACTGACGCTGATCTCGCCGCTCCTTCCACGGCGAACGCAGCAGAGCACCGCGGTCGCCAAGGCGATCCTGGACGGCGCGATCACGGTCGAGTTCGAACCGATCGAGGATCTCGCGACCGGGCGTGTGGTCGGCTTCGACGCCCGACCGCGCGTCGCCACCCTCCCCCACCGTTCCTACGACAACTGGCTCGCCGATGCGGAGGCAGCCGATCTGCTCCTCGACATGGAGATGGCGGCCTTCCGAGCGAGCCTCCTGGCGTTGGCGGCCATCCCCGACGACCTCTTCCTCGAGTTCGAGGTCACCCCGTCCACGTTGACGGAGGGACGGTTCCGCCGGGCGATCCGCCGGCAGGTCGGCTCTCGGATGGTGCTGGGCCTCTCCCCGCTCGCGCCGGTCGACGCGTCGGTGCTCGGAGCGGCCGGTCCGAGCGGGATCTTGGCGACGCTTCGGGGGCGGGGTGTCCGCATCGCGGCGAGAGAGGTCGGGCCGGGTTTCGCCGGTCTCCGGCACCTCTCCCTGCTCTCTCCCGAACTGGCCCGGCTCGATGAGACCCTGGTTCGCTCGCTGGGGCAGAGCTTCTCGACCCACTCGATCGTCGCGGCTCTGGTCGCCTGCGCATCCGACGTGGGCGCTCGGTTGATCGCACCCGGTGTCGTCTCCGAGGAGCAGCTCCAAGAGCTTCGGAACCTCGGGGTCGAGCTGGTCCAGGGCCCGATCGTGGGGGAACCCATCCCGCTCTCGGAGCTCACCCACGAGCGTGGGATGTGGGGCTCGGCGGAGGTCAAGCGATGGAGCCCCGATGCCGATGAGGAGAGCAGAGAAGTTGCTTCTCCCAGCACCTCGACCCCCGGAGGTGGAGCTTCATGACGAGGTGGATCCGTCGCTTCACCGTGGTCTCGCTGTCCACCGTCACGATCGCTGCCGCGGGCGCCTCCTTCGCCCATGCAACCTGTCCGCCGCTCGATCTGGTGTGCCTGGGTGGGGAAACCGTGGACACCGGCCGGGGGCCGGTGAACGACACCATCGGCCCGATCGACACACCCGGAGACGAGACGATCGCTCCCGTGACCGATGCGACCGATCCCGTCTTGAGCGAGATCAAAGGTCGTCTCGACGAGATCCTCGGCGAGGTCGGCGTCGACCCACCCGACCCCATCGGCGGAGGCGGCGGCGGCGGCACCCATCCGCCCGGCCCAGGCGTCGGCGACACGTCGAACCACGCTCCCCGTCACGACGGGGCAGCCCATCGACGGACCCCCGGCCTCGGCCCTCACGGCTCGACCGGCCCTGGCTACGCGTCGGCGGCGGAGGGCCCCTCGGGAGCGGTCCTGCACGACCCCGACTCGGCATCCGGGGATCGGTTCGGCGCCGCGCTCGAGGGTGTGGCACGCAGCCTGGCGATCGTGCTGGCACTCTTCGGCCTCGCCGTCGGGTTCGTCGCGATCCAGGATCGACTCGATCGGAACGATCCGCGGCTCGCGCTCGCGCCGGTGGAGTCCGACATCGTGGAGTTCGCGTGAACTTCCCCGGCGTGCATCGAGATCTCTCGGCCGACCCGGCCGAACTGCTCTCGATCACCGAGCGCGCGCGCTACCTGTCCGGACTTCGCGTCGGGCTCGCCGGCGTGGTGACCTTCATCACCTTCACTTCGCACGACGAGGCGGCGATCGCGGTCTCGACCGCGACCGCCGCCTTCCTCGCGCTCTCGTTGCTCTCCGCCGCGATCGTCCGCCGAGGCGGACGAGCGGCGGTCCCCGTGCTGCAGGGGTCACTGATGGTGGACGGTCTCTACCTGGCCACCGTGATCGCGCAGACGGGAGGGGCCGCGGAGGCGATCCAGCTCCTGCCGTACGTCCACGTCGTGGGCGTCACGCTGCTCTGTTCCTACCGGACCGGGCTGAAGCTCGCTCTGTGGCACACGCTGCTGTTGCTCCTCGTGATCGAGGCCGGTCGTTCCGGCGTCCTGCACGGTCGGATGGCGGCGGGGATCGAAGCCAACGTCGAGGACGCCGCCACGTACACGATCGCCGGATTGTGGGTGTTCGCGTTGGGCACCGCGGTGTTCTCAGCTGCGAGCGAACGCCAGCTCCGGAGACAGAAGCACGACCTCGCGCGGCTCTCCGCCATGGTCGCGCGCATGGACACCGACCCCGAGGCCTCGGACATCCCACCCGTGCTGCTCGAAGAGCTGTGCTCCACGTTCGGCTTCGCCCGGGGCGTGGTCCTCGCATCCCCGCGAGACGACCTCGACCTCCTCGCATCGGTCGGCCTCGAGTCACCGACCGACATCGCGATCGGGGTCGACCGGTCGGTCTCGCGAGCCTGGGAGGAACGCGCGAGCCTGCTCCTGCGCGCGATCGACCCCGAGACGGATCCGCGGCTCGCGTCGCCTCATCCCGGACGCGCGGAACGTGCTCGTGGTGCCGTTGCTCCGAGGACGGCGACAGGGACTCGGGGTGGTCGTCGTCGAACGCGGGCCGGAGCACCCGACCATGCGGCGGTGGGTGATCGCGATGGTCGAGCAGTTCGCCGAGCACGCCGCCCTCGCGCTGCACAACGCGTGGCTCACGGAGGAGCGGGAGTCGCAGCTCCGAACGATCCAGGGCCTGGAGCAACAGCTTCGAGCGCACAACGAGGAGCTCGAGGCGAAGGTCGCCGAACGCACCGAAGAGCTGCGGAACGTCATCCAGAACCTCGAAGAGATCGACGAGCAACGGCAGCGCCTCCTGGAGCACGTCGTCCGAGCGGCCGAAGACGAACGCACCCGGATCGCCCACGACATCCACGACGACCCGGTGCAGAAGATGGTTGCCCTGAAGATGCGGCTCGAGATGCTCCGCAGGCAGCACCCTGATCTGTCCGACGTGGAGGAGTCTCTCGAGGTCATGCAGCTGACGATCAAGAGCATGCGCACGCTGCTCTTCGACCTCAGCCCACCCACGCTGGAGGAAGAAGGGCTCGGCTCCGCGCTGACCTACCTGTTGGAGAACTCCAGCTCGTCGTTCGATTGGTCGGTCGATGACGACGAGGACTACGAGGAGCCGTCGGTTCGGACCTCGCTCATCCTGTATCGCATCGCCCAGGAGGCCTTCGCGAACGCACGCAAGCACGCCGACGCCGCTCATGTCCGCGTCACGCTCCAGCGGCGAGACGACGGCACGTTGATGCAGATCGTCGACGACGGCGTCGGGTTCAAGCCGCAGGACGCGGTCGTCGCGGCTCCCGGCCACCTGGGCCTGGCTGCGATCCGCGAGCGGGCCGAGATGGCGGGCGGTTGGACCAAGCTCTGGAGCCTCCCCGGTCAGGGGACCACGCTGGACGTTTGGCTGCCGGACGAGGAGATGGATGCGTCTCGCCTCGCGATCGAAGACGTGGGTGGGATGGTTGCCGATGTCCTCCCGCTCCCGGATCGCTCCGGGGTTCCGTCCTACGGACGAGCGGTCGTGCACTCGGAGGCGCGGCGGAGCAGCGAGGGATGAGGATGGGTCGCATCCGACTGATGCTCGCCGACGACGAGGCTCCGGTGATCGAGGCGATGCGCGAGCTGGTGTCGACCGATCCGTTCATCGACCTCGTGGGGACCGCACGCAACGCGGGGGAGGCGATCGATCTCGCCGAGCTCCATCTCCCCGATGTGGCACTGCTCGACGTCAGGATGCCCGGCGGCGGCGGCAGCCGTGCCGCCCGAGAGATCCGCCTTCGATCCCCCGAGACCGCGATCGTCGCTCTATCGGCGAGCACGGACCCGAGGACCGTCGTGTCGATGGTCCGGGCGGGGGCCGTGGGGTACGTGGGGAAGGATCAGTCGGCCGATGAGGTCTTGCGCGCGATCCACCGGTCCGTCGACGGACGATCCAGCATCGCGGTCGAACGACTCGGCGAGGTCGCGGAACGTCTGACCGAGCACCGATCGCGGCAGGTCGTGCCGATCGCCGAGCGATCTCCCGTCTCCCGGGAACGGATCGAGCACGCGATCCGCGGCGGCATGCTCGAGACCGTGTTCCAGCCGATCGTCGAGCTCTCTCACGGTCGCATCCGCGGGGTCGAGTCCCTCACCCGGTTCATGAGCAAACCTCGGCGCTCTCCCGAGACCTGGTTCGTCGAGGCGGCGAGCCAGGGGCTGCTGACGCAGCTCGAGCTCGCCGCCGCGACGCGGGCGTTCGACCACCTGGACGGGATCCCCGAGGACGTCTACCTGTCGGTGAACGTCTCGCCGGAGACGATCCGCGGACCTCATCTGGTACCGCTGCTGGGAACGGTCCCGGCGGGCCGGGTGGTCCTCGAGCTCACCGAGCGATCGCCGATCGTGGACTACGAGGAGATGAGCGCCCGCCTCGCCGAGCTCCGCGCGCTCGGCGTTCGGCTCGCGGTCGACGACGTCGGGAAGGGTTTCTCCGGGCTCGGACACCTCGTCGAGCTCTCCCCGGATCTCCTGAAGTTCGACCGGAGCCTCGTGTGCGACCTGGATTCCGACAAGACCAAGAGCGGCCTCATCGCGCGACTCACGTCGTTCGCGGCTGAGGTGGGGATGGAGGTCGTCGCCGAAGGGATCGAGACCGAAGCGGAGCTCGAGACCCTCCGCGAGCTCGGCGTCGAGACCGGACAGGGGTTCCTGCTCGGCCGGCCGGGGCCGATCCCCCCGCTGGTGAACGGCACGTGGGAATGGCCCATGCGCAACCGCCCGTTCGGCTGAGCCTCACTCGAACATCGCGAGCACGACGTTGATCAGCGTGGCCGTCCCGCGATCGAGTACACCGGCCACCGTGCGCCGGACGGGATCCGACGTGCCGATCCCGGCGCCTCGAACCAACCGACGCAGGTCCTCCACGTAGCCCGGCGTCGAGAACGGGATGTCCTTCCGATCCGTCGCGTGCCCATGCTGCGCTTTCCAGAGCTCGGTCAGGATCTCCGCCTGCCCTTCCTTGGAGAACCGCGTGAGCGTCTTCGCGTCTCGGACACCCGCGGGACCGCCGAAGTCGTACGGGTCATGCCCGAACCGCCTTCGCACCTGTTCGAGGAAACCCGTGAGGACCTGCGCTTGCCCGGCACGGTGCTCCCACACGTGTGCGAGCTCGTGGATCAGCGTGGCTTCGGAGGGGAGGTCTGCCGCCCGGGTCGGGCGCTTGAACCGCACCACCGTGTTGCACGTCCAGCCGGTCCCCGGCGGGCCGATCACCCAGGGACTGCTGGTGATCCGCACGCGGTCGAGGTCGAGCGACGGTCCGAAGAAGTCCTTCGCCTTCCTGAGCCAGTCGTCCACCGGGCACACGGTGATCTCGATCTGCGCGACCTCTCCGCTCGATCGAGCCTCGATCGTGTACCTGCCGCCTTCGGAGAATCTCGCTCGGAAGCGCGCGCCCGTTCCCGAGGCAGGGATCCCGCCGACCGACCACCGGATGCCGTCGGGGTCATCGGAGACCGCGGCGAGCTCCACTCGCTCGCGCGGGAAGAAGGCCGTGCGCTTCGCCGTGATCTTCATGCGGACTCGATCTCCCCGTCCTTCTCGACGGAATCTTCGCAGAGTGCCTTCCCGCCGCTACTGCGGCGAGGGATCGACGAGCGTGGACCAGGATCCGGGCGCCGAGACGGTGGGCGTGACCGCGCGACCGGTTAGGTCGGCGCCTCCCTCGGCGGACCGAACCCCCCGCCGCCTCCCGATCGAGCGCTGAGCAGGTCCCCGACCTCGAGCGGGCCGTACGCCGTGACGCGGTCGCTCATCACGACCTCTCGATCCGTGTCGGGATCCACGACGAGGACGCCCGGAGCACCGTCCTCACCCCCGTCGAGGCCCTTGGCGAGGGGGTCTCGCGTGTTCTCCACCGTGTATTGCATCTGGACCCCGGGCTCGAGGATCCGGAAGTCGCGGGCCACGCCGGGGCCTCCGCGGCGGCGACCGGCGCCGCCGAACTCGGGCAGCAACTCGTGTCGTTCCACCCGGAGCGGATAGCGGGTTTCGATCACCTCGACGGGTGTGTTCCTGGTGTCGCCGTCTCCGACGAAGATCAGCGCAGGCCCATCGTGCTCCGGGCGCGCCCCCGCCCCACCGGGATGAACATCGGTGAACACGAAGGGCTCACCATGGCGGGCGTCGACCCGATACAGGTCCACGCCGAAGATCTGATAGCCCCCGGCGGGCGCGCGATCGGGGAGCACGGGAGCGAGCGCACGGATCACGAGCTCGATCAGCGCCACACCGACGTATCCGTAGGAGTCGACCGGCGCGGGCCGCTCGGGGCTCACCAACAGGCCCGGCTCCACATCGAAGTCGAAAGCCGTCACGTGTCCTTCGTTCCCGACCTCGTACGGAGCGAGGAGACCCTTCAGCGCGCAGCGAACGTCGCATCGCGCACCGGGATCGTTGATGGGACCGGCGGCGGTGGGGCTCGTGCCGTCGAAGCCCACGCGCAGGGTCTCACCGGCGATGTCGAGCTGTACCGCGACCCGCTGACGCTTCGTTCGGTCGATGCCGTCGTGGTCGAGCTCGACGCTCGCCTCGTATCGGCCGTCCGGCAGCTCGGCGATCCGCGTTCGCATGGCTGCCTCGGTCCGCTCGATGACCCGATCCATCGCGTCCATGACCGAGGCGGCACCGTAGCGGTCGCAGAGGCGTTGCACCCGCTCGATCCCTCGTCGGCAGGACGCCATCTGCGCGGCGAGGTCGCCACGGACCAGGTCCGGGACGCGGACGTTGGTCTCGATGAAGCTCATCAGCTCGTCGTTCGGCTCCCCCGCGCGGACCAACCGCTGGTGGGTGAAGCAGATCCCCTCCTGGTACACGTCGGTCGTGTCGGGGGCCCACCCGCCGGGACTCTTCCCCCCGATGTCCGCCCAGTGGGCGGTGACGATCGCGAACCCGATCAGCGCGCCGCCGTGGAAGACGGGCGAATACACCGACGTGTCGGAGATGTGGGTGCCCGTGAGGAACGGGTCGTTCACGATCAACACGTCACCCTCGGAGAATCCGTCGAGGCCGTGCGTCTCGATCCCCGAGCGGACCGTGTCCGAGAGCGCGCTGATGAACCCGGCGATCCCGGGTGCCTCCGCCCACAGTCGCCCGTCGGCGCCGACGATCCCCAGGCCGAAGTCCTGCACCTCGTAGAGGAGCGGGTTGTGCGCCGTGCGCACCAGGGTGCGATTCATCTCGACCGCGGCGGCCGCCAGGCCGCCGCGGATCACCTCGATCGTGACGGGGTCCGTCACGAGCGGTCCGTTCGCATCAGCACCAGGTTCCCCAGCGGCTCGGTCCGCACGGTCCACCCGGGTGGAACGAGCGTCGTCGAGGTCCACTCCTCGACGATCGCGGGGCCGGTGACCGGTTGGTCCACCGCGAGCGAGTCGCGCTCGTAGATCGCCGTCGGCACCGGGGCTCCCGCCTCCCGGAAGAAGACTGGTCGCTCGGCCCTCGGCGTCGCATCCGACGTGACCGCCCAGCGCGGCCATCGAGGTTCGTCGGCAGGGACGACCCCGCGACAGCGGACGGTGACCAGTTCGACGACCGCATCCTGATCACCGTGTCCGTAGAGCCTGCGGTGTCGGGCGACGAACGCGGCGCGGAGCGCCGCGACGTCGCCCGAACCCCAGTCGGGGTCGAGATCGACGGTCACGGTGTGCTCCTGCCCCTCGAAGCGAAGATCCGCACGACGTTCGACCACGACCCGATCGCTCGCGAACCCGAGATCCTTCAGCCGTTCCACGACCTCGGCGCCGAGGGAGCCGAGCTCGGCGACGGAGCTCCGCATCGCCTCGTCGTCCAGGCGGAGGACCCGGGTCGTCGAAACGTCCTCCCGGTACTCCGACGCCAGGATGCCCCACGCGGAGAAGTTCGCCGGCTCGCGGGGCACGACGATCGTGCCGATGTCGAGCTCGGCGGCGGTGGCGGCGGCGAACAGACCGCCGCCACCGCCATACGCGTACAGGGTGAAGCCCCGGGGGTCGATCCCTCGCTCGACCGTCATCGAGTGGATCGCGTTCGCCATGGAGGTCTCGACGATCCGCAGCACCCCTTCTGCGGCCTCTTCGATCGGCATCCCCAGCGGCGTCGCCACCTTCTCGGCGACCGCCCGTTCCGCCGCCCCCGCGTCGAGCTGCATCCTCGAGCCGAGGAAGCGACCCGGATCCAGGCGCCCCAGGAGGAGGTGACAGTCGGTCACGGTGGGTTCCTCGCCGCCGAAGCCGAAGCACGCCGGTCCCGGTCTCGCCCCGGCGCTCCCGGGTCCGACCCGAAGGGCACCGAGCTCGTCGATCCACGCGATCGAGCCCCCGCCCGCACCGATCGAGGTCACGTCGACGGTCGGAGCGAGGACGGGGAGTCCGGCGATCTCGGTCTCCGTGCGCTCCTGCACCCGGCCACCCTCGACGATCGCCACGTCGTAGGTCGTGCCTCCCACGTCGGTGCAGATCGCGTCGGGATGTCCCAGCCGACGAGCGAGCGAGGCGACCCCGATCACACCGCCGGCGGGACCCGAGGAGAGCGTCCGCACCGGCAGCTCGAGGGCACGTTCCGCGTCCATCACACCGCCGTTGGACTGCATCACGCCGATGGCTCCCTCCATGCCGGCCGCCCCGAGCCGGTCGCGGAGCGATCCCAGGTAGGTCTCGAAGAGTGGCTGCACGTACGCGTTGATCACCGCCGTGGAGGTCCGCTCGTACTCGTGCCATTCGGCCGCGATCGCCGATGAGAGGGTCACCGGAAGATCCGGCGCGCGACGCGCGATCACCTCCGCCGCCTCCCGTTCGTGCTTCGGGTTCGCGTACGCGTGCAGGAAGCAGACGGCGATCGCCTCGACGCCGTCGGCGACGAGGGCGTCGACCTCGCGGGCGAGGCTCGCGAGGTCGAGCGGCGCGATCTCCTCTCCGCGTGGCCCGTGCCGCTCGGTGACCTCGCGGCGGAGCGCGCGAGGCACGAGCGGCTCGGGCGGCACCCAGACCCAGTCATAGATGAAGGGGCGGTTGCCTCGGGCGAGCTCCAGCACGTCGCGGAACCCCTTGGTGGTGATGAGCCCGACCTTGGCGCCCGTCCGCTGCAGCAGGGCGTTGATCGCGACCGTCGATCCGTGGAGGAAGCGTTCGATCTCGGACGGTGTGCCCGGCAGCCGCCCGAGCGCGGTCAGCAGCTCGTCCGCGAGCCGATCCGGCGTCGCGGGCTGCTTCTCGACCGAGACCTCCCCCGTCTCCCGATCGATCGACACGACGTCGATGAACGTGCCACCCACGTCGACCGCGATGACCTTCGAGCTCACATCCCCTCCGTCGAGCGGTCGGCCATCATCGCACGGGGAACGTTCGGAGCCGATGGCCGATGCCAACCCCGGTGTTGGGTCGATAGGGTTGGGGGGTCGATACCGCGGTGGGCCCCCGACGCCCGAATCGGTGCGCTGCAGGTGACCCGTCGCCCGAGAAGGAAGGGGTCGCTGCATGGTTCGATCGCTTCGACATCCTCGACGGATCGCGGTGGGCTCCGCCGTGGCCACGCTGATGCTGGTCATGCTCGCGGTGCCCGGCCTGACGGCACCCCCAGACGGGGGCTCCGCCAACACGAAACGAGGGCTTCGCTCGGAGGCGAAGGCCGCGGAGGAGGAAGACGAGGTCCTCGGGATCGCGTACTCGTTCGCCGCGGTCGCCACGGCACCTGCCGTGACGGTGGACTCCGCCGCGTTGATCGGCGCCGCCGCGGCGGCCGACGCCCTTCCGGTCGTCGGCGGCAGCTGGTCCGAGCTGCAGAACACGAACTACAACGCCGACAACAGCGACTACCGCGACCCGGTCATCTCGAACGGCGGCGCGGGCTGGGGCAACGTGAGCGGCCGGATGCCCGGTCTCGCCGTGATGCCCAACGGCACCGAGGCCTACGCGGGCGCGGCCGGCGGCGGCGTCTGGAAGACGACGGACAGCGGCAACACCTGGACGCCGGTCTTCGATCAGACGGCGGCCTCGATCGCGATCGGCGCGATCGCGATCGACCCCTCGGACCAGTCGATCTGGGTCGGCACGGGCGAGAACAACACGGCGTTCGAGAACCACAAGGGCGTCGGCGTGTTCCGGTCGACCGACCACGGGGGCAGCTGGACGCAGATCGGGCCGAACGTCACGAACAGCACGATCGGCGACCTCGAGTTCGACGGCCAGGGACACGTCTACGTCGCCACGAGCCGAGGGCTGTTCAGTCGCTCCACGTCCGCGGCGCCGAGCGCCGACTGGACCAAGGAGTTCGACGCGACGACCTTCGGCTACACACCGTCCCCCTACGGGCTCTCGATCGTGAACGACGTCGAGGTGCAGCCGGGGACGAACGGCCAGGTCGTGGTCGCGAACATGGCGTGGCGGAGCGGCGCCGCGTACAACGGCTTCTACGTCTCGCGTGACGGCGGCGGCACGTGGGCGCGGGCGAAGCTCTCGGGCGCGATCAATCCCAAGGAGGTCGGGACCGCCAGCATCGACTACGCGTCCGACGGCACGCTCTACACCGTCATCGAATCGACGCTGCTCATCAACAAGCCCAACATCCAGACGGGGAACACCGTCCTCGCCGGCGTCTACATGTCGAAGACGGGCAACCCCGACGGCGAGTGGAACCAGATCGCCAACTACCGCAAGCTCCAGCAGTCGGGGTCGGCGCTCAAGCTCTCCAAGGGATACGCCCCCGGGGTCCAGGCCTGGTACAACCAGTTCCTCGGCGTCGATCCCGACCGACCCGCAACACGTCTACGTCGGCCTCGAGGAGGTCTTCGAGACACGGAACGGCGGCTCGACCTGGAACGCGATCGGGCCCTACTGGAACTTCGGGCTCCCGTGCTCGGACAACGGGCTCGATTCCTGCCCCGAGACCACGCACCCCGACCAGCACGTCGTGGCGTTCGGCGGCGGGAAGGTGTGGGTGGGGAACGACGGTGGGGTCTACAGCCGGTCCCTCGGTCAGTCGCCGAGCAGTCCCGCGGGCTGGAACAACCTGAACCAGACCCTCCGCACCTTGCAGTACTACGGCGCCGGGGCGGGAACCGCGGCCGCCGGCAACAACCACGGCGCGGGGACCATGGTGTGGGGCGGCATGCAAGACAACGGCGTGTCGCTGCTCGCGCCGGGCCTCCCGGAGATGGTGAGCCCGTTCGGCGGCGACGGCGGCGCGCAGCTGGTCGAGCCGACGAACGGCGACAAGACGATCGCCGAGTACGTGGGCCTCGACATGTGGCGAACGACCAACGGCGGGTACGCGCCCGCGAACACGCCGAGCGGGTTGAGCTCGGTCAACGCGTGGACGGAGATGACGCCGGCGTGCGGCGCGTTCACCTACACGCCGAACCCCTGCGACCCGCTGCCCCGTTTCATCGCCCCGTTCGCCTGGGATGACGCCCACCGGGACCACTGGGTCGCCGGCGGGCAGTTCGTCTGGGACAACGGCGGCAAGGGCTGGACGACGAGCTGCTCGTCGACCGCGTGCGACTGGACGCCGGTCCGCGACACCGGGGCCGGCCACAGCGTGACGGCGCTCAGCGTGAGCGGCGCCACGATCTACGCCGGCTGGTGCGCACCCGGCTCGGGATGCAACCCCGCCACGTCGAGCACCTCGGGAGCGGGGTTCAGCTCCGGCATCGAGACGAACGCCGGGGGAACCTGGCACACGGTCACCGGCGTGCTCCCGAACCGCTACGTCAGCGCGGTCGCGATCGATCCCACCGTCACGACCGGGATGCACGTCTACGCCGCCTTGGGTGGATTCTCCCGGCGGTGGATCGACAACGCCGGCGTGGGCCACGTGTTCGAGTCCACGAACGGTGGCGCGACGTGGACCGACATCAGCGGCAACCTGCCGGACGCGCCGGCACGAGATCTGATCCTGACGTCGAGCGGCGATCTCGTGGTGGCGACGGACGTCGGGGTGTTCACGGCTGATACGACCAACCACACGGCGTGGTCACAGCTGGGTGGGAACCTCCCCAACGCCGTGGTCGACGACCTGTCCCTGTACCCGGGAGGCGTGTCGATCCTCGCCGCGACGCACGGTCGCGGACTTTGGCGGATCACCACGCCGGCGTAGCCGACCGGTCCCGATGAAGGAAGGGCCCCGCGTACGCGGGGCCCTTCCCTTTGGGTCGGTCGGCGAGAGGACCTTGGGGTGGTGACCCGAAGGGCGATGACGTCAGCGATGCCCTAGCGTCCCTGTCGTGAGGATCCTCACTCCGTCCGCCAGGGGATGGCTGCTCGACGCGCTGCTCTACGGGCTCTCCGCGTCCTTCGCCGCCATCGCCGCCGGTGCGGCCGACGATCCCGCTGCAGCGGGCGTGGGGGCGCACCGCTCTCTGGGGATACGTCGGTGCAACCGTGGTGGCGGTCGCCGTGGCGCTCCGCCGCCGGCGCGAGGGTCGCGACGAGCGACTGCGCGCCGTGCTCGCGGTCGTCGTGTTCGCGCTCACGGCGGTGCTGCCGCTCGTGATCGCGGCACACCTCCGCGCGCACGGTGATCCGGGCGGCCATGCGCAATCCGAGGTGATCATCGCCGAGGAGGGAGCCGACGCGTTGTTCGACGGACGCGACCCCTACGCGGAGGACTACGTGGACGGCCCGCTCTCCGAGCGCCCGCTCGCGACGCAGGTGCACTTCCCCTACCTGCCTCTCATGCTGGCGTTCGGCATCCCTCGAGCTGTGGCGGGCCACGCCACTTGGGCGGACGCCCGCGTTTGGTTCACGATCGTGTCTCTTTCGATCGCGGTGCCCAGCCTGCTTCGGATGCGAAGCTCCCCCCGGGCCCGGGTCCGGGCGTTCCAGGTCCTGTTCGCGCTCCCCACGGGCGCCTTGCTCCTCGCGACCGGCGGGGTCGACATCCCGGTGCTCGCCTTGCTCCTCGCGACCGCCGTGCTCGCGGATCGAGGAGAAACCAGGGGCGCCGGGATCGTGGGGGGGTTGGCGCTCGCGACGAAGCAGACCTCGCTCCTCGTGCTCCCGTTCCTGGCCCTCGCCATCGCGGACGGCTCCGCCCGGCGTCGGTTCCTCGCGACGATGGGGCTCGTCGGCCTCGGACTCACCCTTCCCTTCGCGCTCTGGGACGTGCGAGCGTTCGTCGAGGACGCGGTCCTGTTCCCCCTCGGTGCCGGCCACGGCGCATCCGCGGCCCAGACCCCGACCCTGGGGTCTCTGCTCCTCGATCTCTTCCCCTCGCAACGGGGAGTCATCACGGGCCTCCTGCTGCTCCTGATCCTCGGCGTGGCAGCGGCCCTCCTCCTGTCGGGGCGGGGAAGCTCGATGGCCCAGGCCCTGACGCGGGCGGCGGGCGCCTTCCTCGTCGCGTGCGCGCTCGCGCCGGCCGCCCGCGTCGGATACCTGGTGTACCCGGCGAACCTGCTCGTGTGGGCGTTCGCCCTCCGTGGGACGGAGGCGTCGGCCACCACCCCGGACGGAGCCGGGGTCGCGCCTCCGCAGCTCGTTCCCGGCACGTAGCGGGGTCGATCGGGTCAGGCGGTCGCGGGCACCGTCCGGTCGCTCGAGATGGCCAACCCCGACTCCGGCTCGAAGAAATGGAAGCGGGTCGCATCCACCGCGAGCCGCACCCGCTCGCCCGGTTTCGCGCGCGTGCGCGCGTCGACCCTCGCGCAGAACTGGGCGCGTTCCGTGATCAAGGGGAGGATGTCGTCGGCTCCCTCGTCGCTCGCCGCCGCGAGCGCCTCCTCCGACGTCACGGGCGGGGCATCGACGGTGAACAACAGGTTCACCTCGGAGCCCAGCTCCTCGGTGATGTCCACCTCGACGTCGAGGATCGTCGCCCCGCTCGCCGCCCAGACGTCCGCATCCTCCATGTCGGAGGGCCGGATGCCCACGATCACGGTCCGTCCTTCGTGGCCCGACAGGTCCGTGCGTTCGCCGAGCGGAACGTGGAAGCCCGCGAAGGAGATCGCGCCTCCCTCGACCGTGCCTTCGACCAGGTTCATCGGCGGCGACCCGACGAACGCCGCGACGAACAGGTTCGTCGGCCGGGCGAACAGCCGCTGGGGCGTGTCGACCTGCTGGAGGAGACCGTCGCGCAGGACCGCCACCCGGTCGCCGAGGGTCATCGCCTCCACCTGGTCGTGCGTGACGTAGACGGTGGTGGTCCGCAAGCGATCGTGCAGGCGAGCGAGCTCCGCCCGCATCTGGACCCGCAGCTTGGCGTCGAGGTTGGAGAGCGGCTCGTCCATCAGGAAGGCGACGGGTTCGCGGATCATCGCCCGGCCCATCGCCACGCGCTGGCGCTGACCACCGGAGAGCGCGGCGGGCTTCCGTTCGAGCAGATGCTCGATCGCGAGCACCTGGGCCACCTCTCGGGCTCTTCCGCAGTCGCTCGTCCTTCGGCACCCGGCGGAGCTTCAGCCCGAACGCGATGTTCTCCTCGACCGTCATGTGCGGGTACAGGGCGTAGTTCTGGAACACCATCGCGATGTCCCGTTCCTTCGGAGAGAGATCGGTGACCTGCGTGTCGTCGATCCAGATCTCTCCGGCGGTCACCTCCTCGAGCCCCGCGAGCATCCGCAGGATCGTGGACTTCCCGCAGCCGGACGGGCCCACCAGGACCATGAACTCGCCGTCCTCGATCTCGAGCGAGAGTCGTCGACGGCGACGACCTCGTCGCCGAACTCCTTGGTCACTCGCTCGAAGACGATCTTCGCCATCGCCGTCATCCCTTCTCGTCGCGCTTGGCTCGCGTCGCGACCGCGCGCCGAGGCGCGCTTTCACGAGTGCCGTTCGAGCTCGTCGCTGGGCTTCCGGCCGCGCCCCGATCGTGTCGAGCCCCAACAGCGCCGCCCCCACGACCGGGGGTACGTCCAGCACCCGCACCCGGGCCTGCCGGGCCACCTCGACCAATCCTCGACCGATCCGACCCAGGAAGTCCTCGTCGCCGGAGGAGAAGATCCCGCCGCCGAGCACGATGTCGACGTCGAGCCGGGTCAGGTGGAGGCGGCGGACGGCGACCCCGGCCATCCGCACGATCTCGTCGGCCTGCCGATCGACGATCGCGCGCGCGACCGCGTCGTCCGCGGCCGCGGCGCGGAAGACGATCGGCGTGAGCTCGACCACGCGTCGCTCGGCGATCCGGTCGAAGTACATCGCCTCGGTCAGCTGCTTCGGTCGTGTGAAACCGAAATGCCGTGGGACGAGCGTCCGGAGCTTCGTCGGCTCGCCGCGACCGTCCTCGGCCCGTACGGAATGCCAGAGAGCGGCGGCCCCGATGTCGTGGCCCCCGCCCCAATCGCCCGACAGCTCTCCGAACGCCGGGAAGCGGAACGTCCGGCCGTTGGGCGCGACGCCCGAGCAGTTGGTCCCGTACCCGCACACCACGGCCACGCCCCACGTCCGCTCGGTGCCGGCGCGGAGGACCGCGAACGTGTCGTTGCGAACGACGTCGAGCTCGGTCAGGCCGCGACGCCGGAACCACCGCCGCGATCCGGCGATCGTCCGCCGGCAGGTCGGCGCCCGCGACGCAGTACATCCCGAGCTCCGCCACCGGCTGATGATCGGGGTCGAACCCCGCGTCCCGGGATGCCGCGACCACCGCATCGGCGATCCGTTCGAGGAAACTCTCACGGCCGGTCCCGTCGTGATCCAGACCGCGCCGGCGTGCGGCGCCCAGGACGCTCCCGTCCCGCCGCAGCAACACCGCGTCGATCTTCGACCCGCCGGCGTCGACCGCGAGGAGAGCGGGCCGCCTCACGGGAGGCCGTCCTCGGGGAGCTCGTCGAGCCGGACGAGGTCCGATCCTGCCGCGCGAAGACCTTCGACGATCGTCGGCAGCGCTTCCGCCGTCTTGTCCGGCCACGTGTGGAGCAGAACCACGGCTCCGTCTCCGTGCCGCGTTGACGCCGTCGACCGCATCGCGTGCGATGTCCTCGGCGGCTCGCCACGGCTCCCAGTCCTCCAGCTCGACGTGCCAGTGGACGTTGCGGTAGCCGAGGTCTCCCAGCAGGTCGAGGACGCGAGGATCGTCGTGTCCGTCGCCGAACGGGCATCGGAACCAAGGTCGGGTCGGCTGGCCGGTGGCCTCGGTCACGGCGGCGGCCGCCTCCTCCACGTCCGCGCGGATGCCTGCGTCGGACAGCAGCGTCATCCGGGCATGGTAGTGAGAGTGGTTGCCGACCAGGTGGCCGTCATCGGCGATCCGGCGAGCCGATGACGGCTCGGCCTGGGACCAACGTCCCTGAACGAAGAACGTCGCAGGCGCCTCCGCTGCGCGAAGCGTGGCGAGGATCCGGTCGACCGTCCCGGCGCTCGCGCCGGGACGGTCGGGGTGCTCCGCGTCGAACGTCAGCGCGACACGCCGCCCAGGCTCTTCATGACCCACACTCATTCACGGGTCGTCACCTTCGCCGCATGCACGTAGCTCCCGGGCTCGCGACCGTGGGCGACGGCGAGCCGGTGGGCGAGGAGCTGGATCGGCACGATCGAGACGGCCGGTGCGATCGAACGGTCGATGTCGCCGATGCCGAAGGCGCCGTCTCCCGCGGCTGATCTCGAGGACGGCGGCGCCGACGTCGCGAAGCTCCCGCGCGAGCGACCTGTCGAGCGACTCCGTCTCCGGCTCGGTCGCGATCACGATGGCCGCGAGGTCCGGGCCGGCGAGCTCGAGCGGCCCGTGTCGGAACTGCGCGGACTCGACCGCCTCGGCGGGCAGGCCGACCGCCTCCTTCAGGGTGAGGGCGGCCATCTCGGCCGCGGCCCGTGCCGGGCCGCGGCCGAGCACCACGACGTCCTCGCGTGGCCCGAGCCACGCG